>NZ_LQOY01000211.1 GCF_002101675.1 Mycobacterium gordonae
CCACTGGGCAGTTCTTATTGGCCACCTACAGGCAGTTCTCATGTCCGCCCACGGGCAGTTTCCGATGTCCATTGACACACGACGTCGGCTGCATGCGCCGCATGGGCCGCCATGACAGTCTGGTACTGCGCATGAGCCGGCCGGGCGAACAGATGCTCGATGTCATGGGCCGCGGCCTTGATTCCCTTGAGCTTTGCGCGCTCGGGGAAGCTCTGCAGGATGCTCTCGTCGTAGTCTGCCTCGGCCGGCAACGGAATGTGGGCAGCTCCCGTCGCGTGCACCCGATCGGCGAATCGTGCGCCGGTGACGAAGCGCACCTGGTCGCCGCGCTCCACAAAGCCGCGCGCGATCGCGAGCATCGGCGTGACATGGCCGTGGGCGGGAATGCTGGCGATGATGATCGATGCCATGGTGGCCCCCCTCGGGTCACGTTCCGCTACGATGTAGTAGTATTCATTACTATGGCACAGCAGTCAATATCGAGGACGGGCTCGCGGTCCTACCGGTCCGAACTGCGTCAGCGCCAGGCCGAGCAAACCCGGACCCGGGTACTGGCCGCGGCCGCCGAGCTGTTCACCGAACATGGTTACGCCCGTACAACCCTGGCGAAAATCGCTCAGGCGGCCGGTGTTTCGCCCGAGACTGTGCAACTGCACGGTCCTAAAGCCGCGCTGATGATCGCCGCCGTCGAGTACGCCGGATTCGGCGTGGCGGGAGAGGGCGACATCCTCAACCTCGACGTCGGCCGCGGCCTGCTCGCGATCCAAGACGGCAGGGAGGCACTCGACTATCTACTCACCGCGCAGGTCAAAATCCACCAACGGACCGCGCCCCTGGCTCCCGCGTTGTATGGCGGCGCCTCGATAGACCCGGAGCTCGGGCGGTATCTCGGGGACCTGAAAGCGAGCATCGGCAAACAGTTCCGCCGCATACTCACCGTCGCGAACGACCGAGGATGGTTGCGTGACGACGTACCCTTCGACGATCTGGTCGAGACGGTCGCGGTAATCGCCAATGTCGACACATATCTGCGCATCACCCGCGACGACGGGTGGTCCGTTGAGCGCTACCGCACCTGGTGCCGGCGCATGCTGACTGAGACGGTCTTCCGCTGAGACTCCCCCGCCGGGGGGATGAGTGGAGAGCGACTGCGCCGCAGAGGCCTTGGGCAACGAATTCTGGTGCAGCCATTCTGAACTGTCGGCTCGCAGGCCTTGGCCACCGAGGTGACGCCCGTGGTCCTGCGTCCGGTGCGGCGGGGGCTGACGATCCGGTCGGGCGGCCACGTGTGACCGAGCGGCAACTCGCGGTCAGCGTGGCCGGCCGCTACTCCGGCTCGCACGCGAAAACGACTGCCGGCCTTCCGGTTTGTCAGCAAGCTTTGGCTTCCACGAGACTGAACGGCGAAGCGGTCGGAATCACCCGCGTCATCCGGAACCCAGCGCGCGCGAGCAACGTCCTGTACTCCTCCGCAGTACGTTCGCGGCTGCCATCCATTCCCAAGAGCATCTCGAGATCAACCCACTTGCCGACGAATTCGCGGTTGTGCTCCGGTATTACGAGTTCGACCAGGACCACCGTGCAGTCCGCTCCACCCGTGGTACGCACGTTGCGCAAGATAGCCTCAGCCTTCTCATCGGGCCAGTCGTGGATGATGTTCTTCAGGACGTACAGGTCGGCCCCTGCGGGGATGCCATCGAAGAACGACCCTGTCTCGATGCGAACCCGCTCTGCCACACCCAGTTTTCGCAACAGTGGTAGCGCCCCGGCCGCAACATCGGGGATTTCCAGCAGCACACCGCGAGCGGTCGGCGCCGCCCCCAGGATTGCGGCCAGCAAGCGGCCGTGTCCGCCGCCCACATCCATGATCGTTTGGTATCGGGTGAAGTCGTAGGCGGCAACCACCGGGAACTCCGCCATCTCCGAAATACTCGTCATGGCACCGTTGAAAAGCTCTGCCAGGTAGGGATCGTCGCCGAGGTAGTCGAAGAATTCCTTGCCGCGAAGACGTGGAATGCTGGCCCTGCCGGTTCTGATGGACTCCGCAAGCATGCTCCAATGCTCGCGATGCTGCGGCGACCCGTAGAACTTCGCTGCCGCAGCCATCGAACCCTTGGCGTCTGTCCGCAGTGTGTCCGCGAGCGGCGTGAGGCCATAAGCGCCACTGGGGTCCCGACGAAATATGCCACGACTTTCCAGCGCACGCAGAAGTCGGCTGACCGCGTCGGGGTCGGCACCGACCTTTGCAGCAAGATCGTCGGGCTGCAGCGGCCCCGCTGCGAGCGCGTCCGCGACACCCAGTTCGGCGGCTGCTTCTATCGCCTGTGAGATCCAGCCCGCCAGGATGAGTTCGGTCATCACGACCGGCGCAGGAGCGAGTCGCTGATGAAAGCGGGAGAGGCTGTACCGCAGGCGGTCAACCAGTTTCACCAACCGAACCGGTGGTACGCGCGTAGGTTGCATGGCGCTCAACCTCCTGTAGTAATATTTAGCCAGAGTTAACTACATTGAATAGAGTTGACTATATTGAAGGTGGGATGCGGGTGTCAACGTCTGAACGCGAATCGCGGCGAACGTATGACAACAGCCGTCGGCAGGCCGATGCCGAGGCTCGTCAACGCCGGATCGTCACGGCGGCGACAGCTCTTTTCGTGGAAACGGGTTTCGCCGCGACGTCGATCGACCAGATCGCGCAAGCTGCAGGCGTCTCATCCCAAACGGTCTACGCCGCATTCGGGTCGAAGGCCGGTGTGCTCTCCAAGGCAATCGACGTCGCAGTCCTGGGTGATTACGGGCCCGAAACGTTGGTTGATCGAATGCCGCCGCTCCCCGATATGTCCAGCGAACCGCAGCACACGTTCTTTGCGACCGCCGCGCACTTCGCCCGCGAGTTGCACGAACGGGTGGCACCGTTGATACAGGTGATGCTGCAGGCGGGCCTGGACGACCTGCGCAGGAGGTTGACTCACGAGATACGCGCTGACTGTGCGTCATGGGTGGAGCAACTGGGGCCGGCACTGCGCCCGAGCCTGACCAAAGACGAAGCTGCCGACATCCTGGTCACCATCATGGCGCCCTACCTGTTTTCCCTGGTCACCGTTGATCTGGGACGGTCGCCAGACCACTACGAGAAGTGGCTGGCCGACGCCCTGGCCCGCCTGCTGCTGAGGCCGGAACTCCTGCCGGAGTAGCTTCTGCACTTCCCTGTCGCCCCCGGTTATGTGCTAGACGTCCTTCGGGAGCAGCAGCTCGTCGCACGGCGACCCCCGACGGTTGATGCGATTTCGCACCGGCTCAAGTCATCGAGTCCCCGGCCGTTCCCCCCATTCGGGGGTCTGCCCCAACGCGGACCCGCCGTATGGTCTCGAGATCATCCGGGCGCCTGCCATTTCGGCGCACCACGACTGGGAGCAACACGAGAACATCAATGGCTGACCTGGCATCGCTGCATGACTGCCTGCTACTGGATCTCGACGGCACGCTGTTCCGGGGTTCGCGACCGATCGCCGGCGCGGTTGAGGCACTCTCCGGTACATCCTGTCGCACGTTGTTTCTGACGAACAACGCGTCCCGCAGCGCAGTGCAGGTAGCAACGCATCTGCGCGAGCTGGGATTCCAAGCGGACCCGGACGACGTCGTCACCAGTGGTCAGTGCGCCGCACAGGCTTTGAGTAACGAATTAGGCTCTGGTGCAGCGGTTCTGGTCGTCGGGTCGGAGGCGTTGGCCGCCGAGGTCGCCGGAGTCGGCCTGCGACCGGTGCGACGGTGGGCCGACAACCCGGTCGCCGTCGTGCAGGGATTCTCTCCGGATATCGGCTGGAATGACCTTGCCGAGGCGGCGCTGGCGATCCGCGCGGGCACACCCTGGGTGGCGACCAATCCGGATCCGACGTTGCCCTCCGAGCGGGGACTGGTTCCCGGGAACGGGTCGATGGTCGCCGCATTACAAGCGGCTACCGGCCGCTCGCCGCGCATCGTCGGCAAGCCGTATGCGCCGATCTTTCGAGCTGCGTTGTCCCGCGGCGATTTTCACCGGCCGTTGGTGGTCGGCGACCGGCTGGATACCGACATCGCCGGCGCTAACTCCGCCGGGCTGCCCAGCCTGCTGGTGCTCAGCGGAGTGACTACGGCGGCCGAGGCTCTGGCCGCACCACCAGCGCAGCGGCCCACCTTCGTCGCCCCGGACCTCAGCGGAATCAGGGCCGACAGCGACTCGCTGCGGGTCGAGGGCCTGAGCGTGTCATCAGCCGGCTGACCGTCGCAGCCAGCGCCTGCGGCTGACGTCCCGGGCCCACGGTCGCGTCTGCCTTCGACATCAGAGCCAACCACGCGTCGGCGGCTCGGGCGACGATCAACAGGATCGGCGGGCAGGCCTCAAAGTGGTCCTTGAGGTGACGGGCGACATCCACTGAGCCGGCCGGGGTGGCATCGCCGTCGAGGATCACCAGGTCGACGCCGCCGATGACCATGGATGCCAGCACCGCCGGATACGACTCCACAAACGCCAGCCGAGTAGTGCTACCGAGTGAAGCGACGACATACCGGCGCAGGCTGTTGTCGTCGCTGTACACCACGGCACGCACTGTCATGCCGCGACATTAGGGCAGCCCCGGCGCGCTGGACAGTCGGCGCGCGCGGATACCCCCAGTGGACCACCCAACCGGGGGATGAGCCGTGGGCGCCCCGATCAGACCATATGACGAGGTCTTCTGCTGCCCATTGGAGGTACCCGCGCATGCTCACCCGCCACACCACGCTGGTGAAGTTCCTCATCGAGGAAAGGCGTCGCCACCCCGAGGCGTCTGGCGAACTGAACTCGCTGATTCTCGATGTCGCCCTTGCCTGCAAGGCCATCTCCACCCGGGTGGCACAAGGTGAGCTCGGCGGCGTGCTGGGTGCCGCCGACGCCGTCAACGTGCAGGGCGAAGTGCAGCAGAAACTCGACGTGCTGGCCAACGACTACTTCTTGCGCGCCACCGAATGGGGCGGACAGGTGGCGGCGATGGCCTCCGAGGAGCTCGCTGAGCCCTACTTGCTGCCCACGCAGTACCCGCGCGGAAAGTACCTGCTGATCTTCGATCCGCTCGACGGGTCCTCGAACATCGACGTGAATGTCTCAGTCGGCAGCATCTTTTCGATCTTGCGTGCCGCCGAACCGGGCACCGACCCGGCGCCCGAGGACTTCCTGCAGCCCGGGTCACAGCAGGTGTGCGCGGGCTACGCGATCTACGGCCCGTCGACCATGCTGGTGCTCACCGTGGGCACCGGAGTGCACGCTTTTACGCTGGATCCCGCACTGGGCGAATTCGTGCTCACCCGACCCAACATCCAGATTCCCCGTTCCACGGGCGAATTCGCGATCAATGCGTCGAACCGCCGATTCTGGGAACCGGCCGTGCAGCGCTACATCGACGAATGCCTGGCGGGCCGAACCGGACCGCGAGGCAAGGACTTCAATATGCGCTGGGTCGCATCGCTGGTCGCCGAGACGCACCGAATCCTGACCCGCGGCGGTGTGTTCCTCTACCCGCGCGACGCCAAGGATCCGGCCAAACCCGGACGACTGCGGCTGCTGTACGAGGCCAGCCCCATCGCCTTCCTGGTCGAGCAGGCCGGCGGTCTGGCCAGCACGGGCCGCGGTCGGCTGATGGACCTGGTGCCAACCGAATTGCATCAACGGGTGCCGCTGATCTTCGGAGCCGCCGACGAGGTGGAACTGATCGAGGAATACCACCGCAAGGACTATGTCCGGCCATCCAGCTCGCCGTTGTACGGCGTACGGGGCTTGTATCGCGTCGTGGCCGGCTGAGCGCAGATAGGGAATATCAATGTCACGCCTGCACCCGATCATCTCCGTCACCGGCTCGTCAGGGGCCGGAACGACTTCCGTGATGAAGACCTTCGATCAGATCTTCCGCCGCGAGGACATCAACGTGGCGTTCGTCGAGGGCGACAGCTTCCACCGGTATGACCGGGTGGCGATGAAGGCGGCGATCGCCGAGGCGCACGCCCGCGGCGACCACACCTTCAGCCACTTCGGGCCGGAGGCGAATCTCTTCGAGGAACTGCAGGATCTCTTCAAGACCTACGGGGAGACCGGGACCGGAAAAATCCGCCGCTACCTTCATGACGACAAAGAAGCCGAGCCGTTCGGACAGCAGCCGGGAACCTTCACGCCGTGGGAGGAGATCCCCGAGGACACCGACATGTTGTTCTACGAGGGGCTGCACGGCGCGATCGTCACCGATGGCGTCGACGTCGCCGCCCACGCCGACCTGCGGATCGGCGTGGTGCCGGTGATCAACTTGGAGTGGATTCAGAAGCTGCACCGCGACAGGGTTTCTCGCGGTTACACCTCCGAGGCGGTGACCGACACCATTTTGCGGCGGATGCCGGACTACGTGAACTACATGTGCACCCAGTTCTCGCACACCGACGTCAACTTCCAGCGGGTGCCGGTGGTCGACACCTCCAACCCGTTCATCGCCAGGTCCATCCCGACCGCCGACGAGTCGATGCTGATCATCCGATTCCGCGACCCGCACGGCATCGACTTCCCCTATCTGCTTGCCATGCTGCATGATTCGTTTATGTCACGGCCGAAC
Source organism: Mycobacterium gordonae (assembly GCF_002101675.1). Classification (GTDB taxonomy): domain Bacteria; phylum Actinomycetota; class Actinomycetes; order Mycobacteriales; family Mycobacteriaceae; genus Mycobacterium; species Mycobacterium gordonae. The sequence continues at coordinate 6,606 of NZ_LQOY01000211.1, forward strand.
ACGATCGTGTGCCCCGGCGGGAAGATGGATCTGGCCATGCAGTTGATCTTCACCCCGATGGTGCTGCGGCTGCTGGAACGCCGCCGGGCGCACTTGGCGGCGTCGCGCTAGCGAGCAGGAGCTCGCAATTTCCTGCAAGCTCGTTTCAGCGTCGCGATTAACACGAACAGCATGGCTGAATCCACTAGCCCCTGGCCGCAAGGCGACACACGCTGGATGACGGCGTTGCAAGTCGCTGGGCTCCGACCTGCCTGCCTGGTCTCATTACGGAACTCTTGATTTCCGGAACTGTCTGGTCCAGTATCGGTGAATGTCGACCGGCGCGACGAAACCGCCCACGCTCGCCGCTTTGACAGCCCCCCGGCGCGGTAGGCCGCGCGACGACCGGTTGGACGCGGTGATCGTTGAGGCAACAATCGCCGAGGTCGGCGCGAAGGGGTGGGGCGGCTCGACGATCGAGGGGATCGCCGCACGAGCCGGCGTGGGACGAGGCACCATCTACCGACGCTGGCCGAGCAAGACGGAGTTATTTCAGTACGCCGCAACGGCGGTAACACGTCCTGTCGAGGTGCAGGAAACCGGCTCATTCGTTGACGACCTGTACGCGGCCGTACTGCCAATCGCGGACATGCTGACCCAACCGGAACTCGCTGCGTTGCTCCCCTCGCTGTTGGTCGAAGCCGCGAACGACGCATCGATCCGCCAGACTTTGCGCACCTTCGTGGCGCAGTCACGTCGGCAAGCGATCGACGCTGTCGAACGGGCTCGTCGACGTGGCGACATCTTGCAGTCAACGAACCCCGAGACACTCGTGGACATGCTCGCCGGGGCGATGGTGTATAGGCGGCTGCTACTCGGCGAGGTGAGCGATGCGACGGCAGTCCGTGCCCTGGTTCGCCAGGCCGTTCAGAACTGCTCCACAGTAACCGCCAGCGAGGGGGATTCGTGACGCGAACTCTTGACGTCGACCTCACCGACCCCGAGCTCTATACGGAAGGATTCCCGCACGGCGTCTTCACCGAACTGCGCCAGCGCGGTCCGGTGCACCTTCACCCCCCGATCGAGGGGCGTCTGGGTATCGCGCCGATTCCCTTCTGGTCAATCGTGACGCACGCCGAAATTCAACAAGCCAACCGCGACTGGAAGACCTTCGCCGCGTGTGATGGTCCGATGATCGCGCCCGATCCTCTGATGTCTACGGGGCGCACGTTGCTGACGTTGGATCCGCCCGAACAGACGGTGATGCGTCGAATCATCTCCTCGGAGTTCACCCCACGCATGATCGGCACCCTCGAGCAGCGCCTCACCGACCGCACTGCCCGAATCCTCGAATCGGTAGTGGGAAGCAACTGCGATTTCGTGCGCGACATCGCCTACCAAGTGCCGATGAACCTGATCGCTGACATCATCGGCATTCCCGAGGATGACCGGAGTTGGGTTTTCGAACGCACTGACCACCTCCTCAAATCTGGCGATCCGTACGGCATCTACTCCGAAGAGGACCGGCTCGGGTTCCAAGCTGAGCTGTTCGAGTACGCCCAGCGCATCACAGCTGACAAACGAGCGAATCCTGCCGATGACGTGTGGACAAAGCTCGCGAATCAACTCGACGGCTTCGAACTCGAGATGTTCTTCCTTATCCTGTCGATCGCCGGCAGCGAAACTACGCGTAACGCGCTGACGATGGGGCTCATCGCATTGCTTGACAACCCACATCAATTGGCCGAGTTGCGCGGTAACCCGGATCTTTCTCGGACGGCCGCCGACGAGATCTTGCGCTGGTCGAGTCCGGTCCTGATTTTCGGGCGGACGGCAACCCGGGACACCACAATCGGAGGGCAGGACGTCAGGTCGGGTGATCGGGTGGTGTTCTGGCACCCTTCGGGAAATAGAGACGAATTGGTCTTCGACGATCCATTTCGGTTCGACATTCACCGCTCCCCTAACCCTCACCTCGCCTTCGGCGGAGGGGGCGTCCACTACTGTTTGGGCGCCAATCTTGCCCATAAGGAGATCCGGGTGGTACTGGAGTCCATCGCGGCCGGCTACGACGTCGAGCTGGCCGGACCCGCGGTGTGGACCGGAGCCGGGCCAGTCCACAACGTGGGCATCGGAATCGACTCCCTTCCAGTGCAAGTCACTTCCCGCTACTGATCGACGCTGCTGATGGACACATATCTGGCGCACCAAGACGCGAGCCCATCACCAACCACACGCACGCCAGGGCGCAACCGCATGCGGCTGAAGATCCTCCGACAGACCAGGAATTCCAAAAAAACGGCCCGACATTGCATTTCGCGCCCCCGCGAGCACGCGGATGGCGCGCTGCCGGTTGTCCAAACGCCTAGCGGCGAGGTTGCCTTATGAACAGTACGCAGACTCTGGTACGCGGGATCGGTGCACTGACGGTGGTGCTTACGGCGATTGTCTTCACATTTTCGGCCACTGAACACACGCCGCTCCCAGCAGAAGACCACTATAAAGCGGTCTTCCGCGACGTCAGTGATCTCGACGTGGGAGGCAGCGTGATGCTTCACGGTGCCCGAATAGGATCGGTGTCAGCGATCTCGCTATCCGTGGGGAACATAGTCATCACCTTCAAGATCAATGCCCACCAGCGCCTCGGATCGCGCACTGCAGCGCATATTACTGCCGACACTCCCGCCCATACCGCTGCTTTGACACTGCACTCGCTCGGGAACGGCGCGCTCGCGCCCGGGGATACGATCCCTGTGGAACGCACCAATGTCTACCCACAACCCGATGAAACCATCGACGTAATCGGCGGCGCACGCGACATGGTCGCAGCTATCCTCGATCGGCGATACGGCGTGGACGCACAACGCTTTTCCTTGCTTATGGAAGAACTCTACGAACTTACCGGTTTCCTTTCCGAGAACAGCCTGCGTACCGGGAGCTTGATCATCGATCCCCACATCACCTTCGGATACTTGGCAGAACTGCGCACTGCCATCCAGACAGCGACTACCGAAAATGCTGAGGTGCAAACCATTCGAGCGGGTGCGGGTAGCGGAGACGTAGGCAGTTCTGCGCTCCTGCAGAAGCACGATGAGGACACCAGACTGCGGTTTCTCATCGACGTCATTGCGGCATCACTCTCCGACCTCGCCGCGCCCGACCGTTTCCATCATCCGTAAACCGAGCGGGATCTGCCCAATCCAACATCGCGGAAAGGCCGCCTCGGTCCTCTCGTAACCATGAGATAGACGAGTTTCAGTCAGGAATCGGTCGCCCAGTCTGATTCGTTACGGGCGGCCGGCTACGATGTGTTCGATCGCCGGGTTAATCACGTCCAACGCCGGCTTGGGGTACACGCCTAACACGATCAGCATCGCCAGCAACGGCATCACGACCGTCAGTTCCCTTGGCACCAGATCACACATCGCTTCCTTGCGCGGGCCCGTCATGATCCGCTGATAGAGCCACAGGATGTAGACGGCCGAAAGGACCAGGCCGGTCGCCGCCAAGACGGCGAACAAGGGATACCGGCTGAAAGTACCAACCAGAACCAGCAATTCGCTGACGAAGGGAGCCAGACCGGGAAGCGCGAGTGACGCCATGCCGGCGACCAGAAATGTCCCCGCCAGCACCGGCGCCACCTGCTGCACCCCGCCGTAGTCGGCGATGAGCCGAGACCCTCTGCGGGAGACCAGAAACCCGGCGAGCAGGAAGAGGGCGGCGGTGGCCAGGCCGTGATTGACCATGTACAGCGTTGCGCCGGACTGTCCCTGGCTGGTCATGGCGAAGACGCCCAGCACGATGAACCCGAAGTGGCTGATCGACGAGTAGGCGATCACACGCATGATGTCGCTCTGACCGATCGCGACCAAGGCTCCGTAGATGATCCCAATGACGGCGAGCGCGATCACGAATGGCCGGAACAGCACAGCACTGTCGGGGAAAAGCCGCAAACAATAACGCAGCATTCCAAAGGTGCCGATCTTGTCGACCACGGCCATCATCAGCACCGCGGTCACCGGCGTCGCCTCTGTGGCAACCCCCGGTAGCCAGGTGTGCAATGGCCACAGTGGAGCTTTGACGGCGAAGGCGAGCAGGAAACCGAGAAACACCACGTGCATGACGTCCGGATCGGCCGTGATCTCCCCCGACGTGATCCCGGCCACGATGGCGCGCGAATCGAAGGTTGCCGTCACCAGGTTCAGGCCGATGAGCGCCGCCAGCATGAGCAGCCCACCGAACAGGCTGTAGAGCAAGAACTTCAGCGCCGCCCGCGGCGCGCCGACTCCCCCGTACCGGCCGATGAGGAAGTACATGGGAATCAGCAGTGCCTCGAAGAAGACGAAGAATAGCAACACATCCAAGGCCACCAGCGCGACCAGCATCATCGACTCGATCACCAGCATCAGCGCCAGATAGACGCTGGGTCGTTCGGCGTCGTTCCACCCGGCCAGCAACAGCAGCGGCATCAACACGGTCGTCAACACGATCAACACCATCGCTACACCGTCGATGCCGACGATGTAGCTGGCGCCGAAGGACCTTATCCAGGATTGGCTTTCGACGAATTGGTACTGTGGGTTCGCCGGGTCGAATCCCGCCACCAGCGCGCCTACGATCACCAGGACAGCTACTGAGACGCCTAGGGCCGTGTATTTGCCCACCATCGGCCGGCCGGCGGGGACCGTCGCGACAAGCACCGCTCCGGCCAGCGGCCCCAGCCACAAAGCGCTCAAGATCATGGCGAACTCCCCACTGCAACGCTGAGCAATAGGGCGGTGGCGCCGAAGAAGACGGTCAACGCATACGAGCGGGCGAACCCGGTCTGCAGGCGACGAACACCCGCCGACGTTCGACGGATCAGCCGGGCTACGCCTTCGACGGCGCCGTCGATGCCAGCCCGCTCAACGTCGACCATCGCCCGCGACAATCGGAGACCCGTCCGCATGAACGCCGCCTCGTTCATGCTGTCCCCGAACAGGTCCTGGCGTGCGGCGATTACCGCCACCGATGCCCACTCCGAGGCGATCGTGCGCACCGGCCGGGTGACATACTTGGCGACCGCGACCAGGATGCCGACAGCGACCACGGTCAAGGTGAGCGCCGTGAGCACCCCGACGGGGACGGCCTGATGTGGCTCTAGGCTGTCGGCTGGGTTGGTCACCGGTTGCAGCCACCGTTGCAGGGTCCCTCCGACGGCGAGCGCCGCCCCGCCGCCGAGCGAACCGAGTGCCAGAATTACCATCGGCGCGGTCATCACGGGCGGCGACTCGTGCGGATGAGCATCTGGCTGCCAACGCTTTTCGCCGAAGAAGGTCATGACCATGACGCGGGTCATGTAGAACGCCGTGATCCCGGCGCCGAGCAACGTCACGACGCCGAGTAGCCAGTGCGTCGAGAAGGCCGCTTCGAGGATGGCGTCCTTGGAGAAGAATCCGGCGAACGGGGGCACTCCGATGATCGCCAGATAGCCAAGTCCGAAGGTGGCGAACGTGATCGGCAGTTGGGCGCGTAGAGCCCCGTAGCGACGCATGTCGGTCTCGTCGTCCATGGCGTGCATGACCGATCCAGCCCCCAGGAACAGGCCGGCCTTGAAGAACCCATGGGTGAGTAGGTGCATGATCGCAACTGCATAGCCCGCCGGCCCGAGACCGGCCGCCAGGACCATGTAGCCGATCTGCGACATTGTCGAGGCAGCCAGGGCCTTCTTGATGTCGTCCTTGGCGCATCCGATGACCGCGCCAAACAGCAGGGTAACCGAGCCGACGATCACCACCGCGGTTCGCGCCGCGGGCGCCAGGTCGAACACCGGGCCCGAGCGCACGATCAGATACACCCCGGCGGTGACCATGGTCGCCGCGTGGATCAGCGCGCTCACCGGCGTCGGGCCCTCCATGGCGTCGCCGAGCCAGGACTGCAATGGGACTTGAGCACTCTTGCCGCAGGCGGCCAGCAGAAGTGCCAACCCGATAGCGGTCACGGTGGCCTCAGATGTTGCCGGCGCCTGCGCGAAAGCCGCTGCGTACGAGAGTGTTCCGAGCTGGGTGAACATGATCATCAATGCCAGCGCCAGTCCCACGTCGCCGACCCGGTTGACGATAAACGCTTTTTTGGCCGCGGTGGCGGCGGCGGGCTTGTGTGACCAGAAGCCGATCAGCAGGTAGGACGCCAAACCGACTCCCTCCCAGCCGAAATACAGCCCGAGGTAGTTGTCGGCCAGCACCAGCAGCAGCATGGCGGCCACGAACAGGTTCAGGTAACCGAAGAACCGGCGGCGGCCGGGGTCCTCGCGCAAATAGCCGATCGAATACACGTGAATCAACGCACCCACACCCGTGATCAGCAGCACAAAGCAGATGCTCAGCGCATCCAGCTGCAGGCCGAAATCGACCTTCAGCGAAGGCACCCAAGTGAACAGCGTTTCGTGGATGAGGCGATCCGACGCCGGGCGCCGCAATAACCCCACGAAAAGCATGACGCCTAAACCGAAGGAGACCACAACCGCCCCACATGCCATCAGATGGCCCCACGGGTCGGTACGTCTACCGCCGAGCAACAACACCGCCGCACCCATCAGCGGCAGCGCGATGAGCAACAACACGGCCACGGTGCTCACTGCCTCAGTTTGGCGACGACGGCGATGGCCAGCTCAACCAACACCTCGCACCCATACGCGCCGGCGATCGCCACCACAACCATGATCAGAATGGAGAAGTTCACAGCTGCCAGCATGCGCGTTGGACGCCGGTCGGCTTAACCCCGAATCGGGGGAAAGCCATAGTGATTCAGGCCTGGCAATCAGCCCAGGCCCACCAGGCCCGGATCGAAGGTCGCCCTGGCCGTCACCGATGTCGCGGCCGCGGCGACGACGACTCCGGCGTCGGCCTCGTGGCCCTTCGGGAAGACGATTTCGGCGCTGTCGGGTCCGTCGCGGTGGGCCATCAGCCAGTCATACAGCAGCCAGTCGATCGCACAGGTGACGGCCAGTGGGTCAGCGTCCGCGCTCTGTGCACCGGCGATGACGGACCGCAGGGCTTGCACATGTTCGGCGCGGGCGGCCTCCTTGTTAACCCCCGAGCTGTCGAACATCAGCATCGACAGTGTGAGCGGAAAGCGTTGTCCCGCTTCCGTTCGCACCACCCAGCGGCCACCCAGCCACGGTCGCGCCGGATCCACCTGAACCATCTCCCCGAATCCGCCCACCACGCCGAGGCTGGGCTCGTCGAGCTGATCGTCCAGGGGCGCGGGTCCCAACAGGCCGAGCGGCTGGCGGGCACGAATGGAGAACAGCGCGGCGGTCCCAATGATCTTGCCGGCGCGCAGATCCGGTTTGACACCGGCCGATTCGGCGGCCGCGGCGTACTCGAAGCAGAGCCGGTCCAGGGTGCGGTGCAGGTCGAGGAGATCGTCGCGCTCCTCGGCGTTCGCGGGACCCCTTCCCCCGCCCAAGATCTCGCCGAACCGCTCCGCGGCGATGATCAACGCGTCGTCGAGGGCTTCGAGGTGGGTGGCCACCAACCTGTCGGCCTCCTCGTCGACAGAAACCAACGCCTGCAACGAGGTTCGCCTTCCGCCCGGGGTCGCCCAGAAGAAACCGATCTGGCCGTCGGATTGGACGATTCGCGGTCTCACCGCCGCCGCCAGATGACAACCCGGTTGTTGCCGGAGTCCGCGACGGCCAGCCGGTCACCGTGCAGTGACAGGCCGTACGGCCAGCACAACGTGTCGCGCTGCACCGACGTCCAGCGGTTCTCACCGTTGGCGCCGAAGCCCGGTTGCGCCAGGACATGATCGGCCGCTCGTCCCTCGGTCGGAACGTTGTCCCACAGCAGGATTCGGTTGTTGGCGGTGTCGGCGACGGCCAGTCGACCCTCGGTCATGCCGATCGCGTAGGGGAACCGGAACCGGTCGCCGGTGTGGGGGCCGTACGGCCACTCCTCCGCGCTGGCGAAATCCGGTTGGCCGAGCAGGACATCGGCGGGTCGGTCGGCGTCCGGCGCCGGCGACCAGCCCAGGATGCGGTGGTTTCCGGCGTCCGCGATCAACAACAGATCTTCGTGTCCGGCGATGTCGTGTGGCCAGCGGAAGCTGGCGGGACCGGCCGCCTGTCCCCTGTTTTCCTCCCGGTGTGCGGGACTCGGCTGGCCCAGCACCACGTCGGCCGGCCGGCCCGGAGCGGGAATCCCGTTGCGCCAGCCAAGGACTCGACGGTTGCCGGTGTCGGCCACCCAGAAGGTGTCACCGACGACCGCTAGGCCGAACGGCCAGTAGAAGGACGAGGCGCAACATTCGGCGCCGGCGTTGGGTTCCACCGCGGATGCGCCATCCTGTCCGAGGATGACGTCCGGTGCGACGTCGCTGGTCCGCGGCACGGTGTCCCAGATCAGGATGCGGTGGTGCCAGGCGTCGGCGACGATGAGCCGCCCGCCGTGCACCAGCACGCCGGTGGGCAGGTTCATGCCGCGCTCAGGTCCACGGCCGCCGGCGGCGCGGCCTTCGGTCTCACCGTCCGGCTGTCCTAGCACGACGTCGGCCGGTTGCTCGTCGTCGGACGGAATTCCGTGCCATATCAGGACCCGGTGATTGCCGGAGTCGGCGACCACCAGATGCTCGTCGCCCAGGAACACACCGCGCGGCGAATACATCCACGCCATGGTGGGTTTGGCCGCCGGCAAGCTCAGGCCGCCGGGGGCCGGCGCACCCAACCAAACCTCCGGGGACCAGCCATCGGTGAGGTCGGTGGTGGCGACCGGGTCGGCGCGCGGCGGCAACGAGGCGATGTTGTGCCGGACGGTGTAGCGGCTCATCCGCGCACTCGGACCCAGACGTCTCCGTTGTCGACCCGCAGCGGCAGTTGTTCGAGCTGCGCCCCTGGCGCACTGAGGCATTCGCCCGAGGATGCGTCGTAGCAGAAGCCGTGCCACGGGCAGGTCAGGGTGCCGTTGCCCAGGTCGAGAATCGCATTGTCCAACGGCATTGCCTCATGGGCACATTCGTTGCGGTACGCCGACAGCCGCCGGTCGACGCTGATCACCAGCACTTCGGCGCTCTCGCCGGCGTCGGTGGTGAGGCTACGGACCGTGACGTCACCGTCGGCAACGTCGGCGGCGGGTCCCATCCTGGCCCAGCCGTCGCGGGACGGGCCGATCCGCAACGCTTCCAGCGGGATCAGTGTCGGCGACGGCTCGTTGGGCAGCACTTCGACGGCGGTGATCGAGGGAACTCCCTCGACCAGCGCCTCCTGGACCAGGTTCCGCAACGTCACCGATGACATCGAGCAACCGTTGCATGCGCCTTCCAGCCGCACATAGGCGATACCGTCCTCGACCCGGACCAGGGTGACATCGCCTCCGTGGCTTTGCAATTGAGGTCGTACCGTGACCAGCACGCGGTTGGCGTGAGTGACCGGGTCCGGCCGGATGATCTCGTGCAGGGACAGCAGCAGGTGCACCACCGGGTCGTCCACCAGCTCGAAGAGAACCGCCCGCGCCCCGTCGTCTTCGCGCATCCGGCGCACGATGGTGACCAGCCCGGCGCGGTGCACGGCTTCCAGCGCGGACTTGAGTTCCTCGGCGACGGCCCGAGCTTTGGGGTCTAGGTCAGCCAAGGCGGCGACCGCGTCGTCGACCCGCTTGGCCAACTCCTCCAGGCCGGGCTCGAACACGGTGGTCATCGGTCGTCCCCGGTCCGGGAAAGTGCTAGCTGGCGGGCGATTTCGTCGAGCACGCCGCGCACGGCGCGCACCGAATCGTCATCCTGTTGCTCCTCGAACAGGAACCGGGCTTCGTACAGCTTGGCCTTCGCCTGATCGAAAATGCCGAGGTGCGCCAGCGCGTTGCCCTGGTTGGCCAGCACCCTGGCCCGACCCAGCGGGTCGGTGTCACGGCCCCGCGCCGCCAGCACTCCCTCGTAGAGTTCCACCGCCTCGATCAGGTTGTCGGCCTGATGCTTCGACGGCGTGTAAACCAGGGAGTTGGCCAGGTTGAGTTGGACACTCGCCCACTGCTCGGGATACTGCTCAGGCGTGTAGACCTTCAGCGCGGAGCGCAGCGACTGCGCCGCCACACCCAGCCGCAGCTGGCCGGAGGCCTCGACCATCGGCATGGTCAGGTAGGCGGTCGCGAGGTTGGCGTGCGCGGAGGCCCACAACAGCGGAGCCTCTTTGCGCAGCACCAATTGCAGGGTGGAGTGGTAGTGCGGGATGGCCTGCGCGAGCAGGCCCGGATTGTCCTGCGCGCGTTCGTGAATCATCCCGGCAATGGTGAGGTGCAGTTCGGCGCGCGCGATGCGCAGGCCCTCGGCGCCGTCGAGGAGGCGCAGCGCGCGCTCGAGGAGCTGTTGGGTCGACGGGTCGTCGAGGTCGCGGCAGATGGAACCGGCTGCCGCCACCATCGTTCCCTCGAGACACCGAGACACCGACGCCCCCGCCTCGGCGGCACGCTCCAGCAGCGCCCGGGCCTTGAGCGGATTTCCCTCTGCCAGCGCCTGACTCGCTTGCGCGGACAGGACGACGGCGGCCAGTTCACCGCTGACACCGTCGGCGTCGGGCGCAGTGTCCCGCCGTCCGAGGGTGAATAGCACCAGGTCGACCAGCACGCCGAACTCGCCCAGATCGGCGCGCAACGAGTCGGTATCCACGCCTTCGGGTTCCAGCACGAACCGGTTGTAGCGGGTGACGGGATCGTCACCCGTCAGGTGCTCCAGCGCCGCGCCGACGTCGCCTTGGTGTGCAAGTTCAAGCCCCCGAAGCTCTTCCGGCCATTCGTCCGGCTCGTTGCCGTCGAGCAGGGCCGCTCGCACGTTCTCGGTACCCGGTGGGATGAGCAGATAGCCCAGCGGTAGCGGGAAGGCACCTAGCGGTTGCGGCCTGGCCGCGACGCTCGCCGCTCGGGCTAGCTCAGGCGCTGTGGTCATGACGATTCACCCATTGATCGGTCCTCGGATATTGCGCTCGGCGGCGCGCTTGATCAGGGCGGCCGAGATTTCGGCGCGCCGTTTGGTGTGGTGGGTGTCGATGCGCCGGCGGACGACTCCGTCGGCGAACACCACGACGATCTCCACGGCCCAACGGCCGCTTTCCTCCACGACTACGGTCTGAACGTCCAGTGCTTCGTCGGCTGAGCTGTCGGCGCGGACAACCGTCGGCGGGCGCTCCGGCTCCTCCTGTTGCCCCCCGACGGTCGGACGCTCAGCCATCAGAATCACCCCGGCGGCTCCGGCGCGTCGTGCGGCCCTTCACGCAGCGGGATGCGCAGCGACTTTTGTGCATCGTCCCAGAATGCACCAGTCACGCCGACCCTGCCTTCGATCACCTCGCGGATGAGCAGTGAGCGGTCGCCGGCGGGGTTGCGTTGTTTCAACAGCAGACCGCCGCTGCGGGGCCCCCGCAGTGGGATGAGCCAGAGGTCCCCGTCGCGGACTACGGCGACGACCGCGTCGGACGGGAACCGGCTGGCGGCCAGTGCCGCGTCGAGGCGCAGGTAGCCGTCGGCGGTGAATTCGACGGTGACTTCGGTTTCCGGCGCCGGGCGCAGGTCGGCGAGGTACTCGGCTTCGATCCGGTCGATGACGAGTTCCATTGCGGCCTCTACGGGTTCGGACAGATCGGCGCCGAGTTCCACGCCGGCGACCTCGATCAGGTAGACGGCGATGTCGGTCGGGCAGTCCTCGCCGAGCGCCCAGCGAGCAAAGGCGATGGCGTGATCCCACCGGAACGAGTGGGTGTGCAGGCCCTGCAGGGGCGGCAAGTCCGCGAGTTCCTCGCCCGGCACCTTGAAGACGGTGCCCGGCGCCGAGCCGGTCGCGGCGGCGTCGATGATCACCACCCGCTGCGCGCCGCGCATCTGGAATGCCACATCCATGCCCGCGGTGCCGCCGTCGACCAGGCGCGCTCCCTCCGGGACGCCCCGCTCCCAGAGATGCCGGACCAAGACCGGCCCGACACCGTCGTCACCGCGCAGCAGGTTGCCGCAGCCGACCACGAGCACCTCGCACCCGGGGGGTGCGAGGTCGCTGGGCCCCAACGAGCAGTCGTACGCAGTCAGGATCACACCATCCCGTTGATGACGAACTTCGACAGTTCGCGTCCCGTCTTGCCGTCGTAGGCGTGCACGGTGCACACCAGGCACGAGTCGAAGCTACGCGCCACGTGCCCCAGTTCCACCGGGTCCTCGGGGTCGACGATCGGCGAACCGACCAGAGCGGCTTCGATGGGGCCGAGCACCTGGGAGCTGTCCCGAGGCCCGATGTTCCAGGCCGTCGGTGTGACCACCTGGTAGTTTTTGATCTTGTTGTCTTCCAGCACAATCCAGTCCGAGAGCGCGCCGCGGGCGGCCTCGGTGGAGCCGAACCCCATGCCCTCGGCGTGCTCGACGGGCTTGGAGTAGAAGCTCTCCTTGAGGTTGAGCTGGTCCAGCCACTCGCGGGTCCACTTGTAGTACTTCGGCCCTTCGTGCATGCGGGCAAGTTGGCGGGTCAGGACGCTCGGACCGATCTTGTTGAGGATGTCCACGAACAGCGGGTCGTTGTCCTGGTGCGCGGCCGCGTTGGGGCCGCCGGCGGCCATCCGGCGCGCGAGCGGCCCGGCTTCCAGCGGGATGTTGCCCAAGTCGCCGACGGCGTAGCGCGGCGACTTGGCCCAGCTGTACTTGCCCTGCTTGCGGCCCTGTTCGGGGTCGATCGGGATGGTTTCGCCTTCGAAGGGGTGCAGTGGCCGGCTGCCCTCGTAGAACGAGTGCGTGACGTCCTCGCGCACGTTGGCCTGGTCGAATTCGTACCACTGACCTTTGGCGTACACCCCGGAGCGGCCGATCAGCGCGGCATTGCGCCCGGCGATGGTGGGGTTCTCGTACAGCGTGGGGTCGAAGTAGGTACCGGTGGAGATGTAGTTGCCCACCCCGGCGCCGTATTTGTCCAGACCGACGTCCAGGCAGTAGCGGATGAAGAAGCCGCAGTCGCTGTTGTACTGCGACTCGTTCTCGTCCACCCAGGCCAGCACGTCTTCCCAGGTCTTGTTCTCCAGCCAGCGATCGATGCTGCAGCCCAGCCAGCGGGCCTCCAGCCAGTTGTCCTTCCAGTGTTCGAGGATCGAGATGGAGCGGGTGACATCGGAAAGCGTTGGCGCGCACATCACGCCGCCCGGCACCATGAAGCTCGAGTGCGGCCACTGGCCGCCGAAGATCGCGTACACCTCGACGGGCTTGTTCGAAAGCACTACGCCCGGTTGATAACTCGTGCCCACGTAGGGCGCGAAGCGGCGCACCGCCTCGTCGTACAGCTTGGACTTGGCGTAGTTCTTGTTGGTCAGGTCGATGGCGAACAGCGCGTAGAAGTAGCGCGGAATCGACTGCAGCGTCTCGCAGGCCTGGCAGATGTTGCGCACCAGGGTTGCGTTGGGCGGCATGTGCGTCCGCCAGGCGGTGTCCAGCGCGTACGCGGACTTGTACAGGTGGCTGCCACCGCAGATGCCGCAGATGCGCGGACACACGATGAGGCCGGCCTGCGGGTCCTTGCCCCGCAGAATGATTTCGAAGCCGCGGAACATCGCCGCCTCGGTCCAGGCCGAGGTGACGACACCGTCGTCGACGGTGACGCGGACGTCGAGGTCTCCCTCGACACGGCCCAGCGGGCTGACATACAGGTCGAGCGCGGTCATGAATCCTCCCAATGAATTTCGTGCACTACCAGGGCTGTGGCGTGCTGGTCCTCAGACCACGAACATGTCTTCTTTGGACCATTGCGGGGCCGCGATCCGGGCGGCCGCGGCGTGTGCCATATAGGTGAGGTGGTCCGAGCCCTCGGGCACTTCCTTGGGGATCATGCCGCTGACCTTCTGGGTCTTGAACACGGTTCCTGGCGCCAGATCGAAGTGCGGGAATTCCGGTTCGGTGCAGCCCAGGCAGGGCATGCCGGCACGGGTCTTCGAGGACTGGCGGTTCCACAGGATGCGGTTGCACGGCGAGTGGGTCATCGGCCCGCGGCAACCGAACTCGTAGAACAGGCAACCGGTGCGGGTGCCCTCGCCGAACGACATCGTCGACTGCTTGTACTCGAAGAATTGCACTCGGGTGCAACCGGTTTGGGTGAACGTCTTGAAGAACGTCTCGGGCCGGTGCAGCTCATCGAGGGTGATGTCACCGGCCCGGCCGGTGGCCAGCGCGACGATGATCTGGGTGATCCAGTCCGGATGGGCGGGGCAACCCGGAATGTTGATCACCGGCAGACCCATCTTGGACCTGAAGTCCGGCCCCAGGAATCCACCCTTTTCCCGCTTGTGGAACTGCAGTCCCGTCGACGCTGACGGGTTGGGCTCCATCGCCGGGATACCGCCGAAGCAGGCACAGTCGCCGATGGCCACCACGATCTGGGCCGCGGCGGCCAGGTCGGTGACCCAGTCCTTCATCGCACGGTCGGCGAACATGTCCATCCGGCCGGTGCCGTTGGGCGCCTCGATGACGGTGCCCTCGAAGACGAAGATGTCCAGCGGCCGCTCGCCCTTGGCGCAGTCCCAGAACACCTTCTGGGCGTTCTTCCCGAGTTCGAGGCCCAGGGACGGGTGCCACAAGAGATCGAGCCCGAAATCGACGATCAAATCGACGACATTGGGCTCTTCGGCATTGAGAAAAGACATGGTATTACCGCTACATGCCCCGCCCTGAAACCATAAAACGGAAGCCATAGGAACTCCTCTCGAATTGCGGCCGAGGGCGCGACCACGGTTGTCAATTTGGGCTGAATGTTTTTGTTATTTTGGCAGTTGTCTTCCGAATGCCCGGGCTACCTGAACCAGGAATCCCAGGCCACGGTTGATGTCTTTGTCCTTGCTTACCCGCCACAGGCCGAACAGGCCCTTGGGCCCACCCGGGTCCGCCGCGGCGGCCGCCTTGCCTTCGACGAGCGCCTCGCCCAGATCGGCGAGGACGTCGGCGGCCTGCGGATCGACGAGGGGCGAGTTGAGGATCTTGTTCAAGGTGGGCGCCGCGGCCACCAGCGCCGATGCCAGCGACGCCAGCGTCGCCGCCAGCGCCTGTACGTCCACCGACCCCAACTCGGCCTTGACCCCCTCGAGGCCGGGCACCGTCAGCGAGGCACCGCGGATTTCGCCGACAGCCGAGGCCAGCGACTCGCTGATCTGGTCGCCGCGTCGCACGAAGCCGTCGAGGCCGGTCACCAGGATCGCCAGCAGGTCAGCATGGTCGAGCAAACTGTTGAGCGACGCGGCGATCGCGGGGTCGTCGAGCCGGTCGCGTAGCTGGTCGCCCGGCGACAGCGCGACGACCTGACCGTTTGCCGACATAGAAACCTCCTCTAGTCGAATCGGGCGGGCTGGGGTCCCGACTCGGAAGGGACTGTGGCCTCGATCACAAACTAGCCGCCGCTTCGGACTGTGCCTATCGCATTCGCGCAGGAGCTGTCAGGATTGCGAACAGTTAAGCGCGTTGGCGCGCGCTGGCCGACCGAGAGGCTTGCATGATCGCCACCGATTCTTTAGTGAGCGGTTCACGTTCGCGGTGGCCGCTGCCAGGGGGTTTACCTGCTGGTTACCGGGGTTCGAGGCGATGTCGCGGCTGACCCGGCTCGGGTACATCGACGTCCGCCGGACCGCGCATCCGGTGCGCCGAAAAGTGCGCTCGCGCGGTGTCCCGCCGGCGCTGGCCGACAACGAGATCTTCTACACCGAGAATCCGACGGAGGCCGTTCGGCTGATGGCCAAGGCGTTGGCCCCGCTGTCGTTACACGTCGGCCCGGAGGACGTCGAGGGGTTTGCTGCGACGATGCACGGGGTGCGGCTGCGCAACGTCAGCATGCTGTACCTCGACGTGCATGTGGCCGCGACCGTCGACATCCCCGCACTGGGTCAGTACTTCGGCGTGCACATGCCGATGAACGGCCGCGCCCTGGTCGACCATCGGGGGCACAGCTTCGAGTCCAACACCATCCGGGCGCTGGTGACCAGCCCTGGCGAAGCCCTGAGAATCCAGTTCGACCACGACTCGCCTCAGCTGCTGATCCGGATCGAGCAGCGAGCGATGGCCGCACACCTCACCCGGCTGCTGGGCCGCAGCCTGACCAAGCCGCTGGAGTTCGACCCGGAATTCGACCTGGCGACCGAAGCCGCGATGCGCTGGCACACCGTGGTGCAACTGATCCACAGCGAGGTGTTTCACCCGGGTTCGCTGATTCAGCGCGGACAGGGCATCGGTGCCATCGAGGAGCTCGTCATGAGCACGCTGTTGCAGCTGCAGCCGTCCAACTACTACGAAGAGTTTCTACAACCGATCCAGCCGGATCCGCGCCGCGCGGTGGTGCACGACGCGATGAACTACATCGACGACCACCTGGCCGAGCGCATCACGATGGACGGCCTGGCAAAGGCGGTGCACATGAGCGTCCGGTCGATTCAGCAGGGCTTTCGCGAAGAGCTCAACATGACCCCGATGACCTACGTTCGGGAACGCCGGCTGGAGCGGGTGCACGAGGAGCTGATGGACGCCATGCCGTCGGACGGCGTGACGGTCACGGCGGTCGCCGAGCGGTGGGGTTTCAACCACCTGGGCAGTTTCGCCGTCGAATACCGCAAGAGGTGGGGTGAGGCGCCGTCGGAGACGCTGCGGCGCTGACCGAGGGCGACGAGATTGAAACCACGCACACCCGCCGCGGCGTGTCGTGTGCGTGGTGTCAGTGTCGCGGGGACGGTCACGACGCGCGCCGCACCGCGCTGACCTGCCGCCAGCCCAGTTCCGGGTGCGACACCAAGTGGTTGATCAGCAGCTCGGTGGCCATCGGCGGGGTCGGCTGGCTGACAACATGCCAGGGCCGCTTGATCGGTGTGCCCGGCACCGACAGCTCGACGAGCGCGCCGGAGTCCAGCTCGCGCTGCACCGCCTGCCGCGAGACCAGGGTCACGCCCAGGCCGGCGACCGCCGCCGACACCACCGCGCCGTGGGACCCCAGCACCAGCTGCGGTGGCGCGACGTCCAGATCCTCCAGCAGCGTCATCAGCGTCGAGCGGGTGCCAGACCCGTGCTCACGCAGCAGCCAGGTGGCCGCCGCGGGAACGAACCCGTCGGCCACCGACGGGCAGCCCACCACGATCAGCGTGTTGGGGCTGATCGCCCGCACCCGGACCTTCTTGCGCAGCTCCTCGGGCGGGCGTCCGGCGAAAACCAGGTCAACCTCATGCCGGGACAGCATCGGCCACAGCGCGCTGCGGGCGGCCACCTCCACGTGCAGTACCACCCCGGGATGTTCGGCTCGAAACGACGCCAGTGCCGCCGGGATCAGCAACTCCCCCGCCGATGTCACCGCGGCCAACCGGATGGAACCGTTCTCCGGGTCCGCCTCGCCGCGCGCGGCCAGGATCGCCTCGTCGTGCAGACCCAGGATCCGGCGCGCGTACTCCACGTAACGCAGACCCGCCGGCGTCAGCCGCACTCCCCGGCCGTGCCGGTCGACCAGCGTGATGCCGATGTCCTGGCTCAGCGCCCGCAGCGCCGACGAGATTGACGACTCGGTGACCACCAGACGTTCGGCGGCTCCCCGGACCGAACCGGTGTCGGCCACCTCGACGAGGGCCCGCAACCTTGCATTGGTAGTCATGCGCTCTCCCGTGTCTCGAACACCCGACTGGCCAACAGATCTACCGCCTCGATCGTGGTCAGCTCCGCCAAACCCACCGGCGTGTCCGCAGCGGCCAGCAGTCGGCGCGCGTGGCGGAGCCGGGCCCGTTCCAGCGCGTTGCGCACACTGCGCGCGTTGGCGAACCAGGGCTGGTCGCGGCGCCGGTGCAGATACTGATGCAGCACCGAACGGGCTTCGTCGGAGAACCGATAGCCCAACCCGTCGATCATCAGCCCCGCGATCTGCTCGAGTTCGCCGACCGTGTAGTCGGGGAAGGTGATGTGGTGGGCGATGCGGCTCTGCATGCCGGGGTTGGCCGAGAAGAACTGGTCCATCTTGTCGGCGTAGCCGGCCAGGATCACCACCAGGTCGTCGCGGTTGTTCTCCATCACCTGCAGCAGGATCTCGATGGCTTCGCCGCCGTAGTCGCGTTCGTTCTCGACCTTGTACAGGTAGTACGCCTCGTCGATGAACAGCACCCCGCCCATCGCCCGCTTGATGACGTCTTTGGTCTTGGGCGCGGTGTGGCCGACGTATTCGCCGACCAGGTCGTCGCGCGTGACACTGACGAGATGGCCGCGACGCAGGTAGCCGAGCCGGTGCAGCAGGTCGGCCATCCTGGTTGCGACGGTGGTCTTGCCGGTGCCCGGGTTGCCGGTGAAGCACATGTGCAGGGTGGGCTGGGCGGCCTTGACGCCGAACCGCTCCCGCATGCGGTCGACCAGCAGCAGCGCCGCGATCTCGGCGATGCGCGTCTTCACCGGCTCCAGGCCGACCAATTCGCGGTCCAATCCGGCCAGCACCTCGTCGACCCCCGAGGTGGCCCGGGCCGCCGCCAGGTCGACGACGGCGTCCGGGTCCAAGGGCTCGGGTTCGGGCTCCGCGACCGTGGCCGCGGGCCGGTAGCCGAAGGCGGTCATGACGACTCGTACCGCTGCCCGCTCGGCCGTTCGGTGGCGTAGGCGAACGTGCTGTAGCCGATCTGCCGGTTGGCCCGCTCGGCGCGGTCGAGCCGGAAGCCCGGCTCTTCGGCGGGCCGGTTGACGATGAACGACAGCGCCGTCGTCTGCCGGCCCAGGCTCGCGTCGTAGGCGTTGAGGCGGATGTAGCTGTTCGGGTTGGCCGCCCGGCAGGCGTTGACCTCGAGCAGCACGCCGGCCGCGTCCTTGAGGTCGAACATCGGCAGCCCCCACATCTCCCAGTAGATGTTGCGCGGGTGCGGGTCGTCGGTGAATTCCACCGACAACGGCCAGTCGTGGTCGAGCGCGTAGTTGATCTGGGCGGTGATCTCCTCGTCGGTGAAGTCGGGCAGATAGGAGAAAGTGCCCTGGGTGATTCGCATGGTTGCGCTCCTTGGGTCAGACCCGGGTCGGCGTCGCGACGACGTCCGGGGTGTCGGTGGATTCGTAGTTGAAGGTGATGTCGCCCCAGGTGGCCAACGCGGTGTCCAGCGCCCGGTTGCGGGAAGCGGCCTTCTTCAGGATCTCGGGGCCCTCGTGGTAGTAATCGCGGCCCTCGTTGCGGGCCTTGATCATGGCTTCCAGTGCGACCCGGTTGGCCTCGGCGCCGGCGGCGATGCCCATCGGGTGGCCGATCGTGCCGCCGCCGAACTGCAGCACCACGTCCTCACCGAGATAGTGGATGAGCTGGTGCATCTGACCTGCGTGGATACCGCCGGAGGCGACCGGCATGACGCCGGGCATCGAGGCCCACTCCTGGTCGAAGTACAGGCCCTTGACCGGGTCGGCTTTGATGCTGTCCAGCCGCAGAGTGTCGTAGAAGCCGGCGGTGGTGTTGGGGTCGCCTTCCAGCTTGCCGACGACGGTGCCGGCATGGATGTGGTCGACCCCGGCCAGCCGCATCCACTTGGAGATGACGCGGAAGCTGACGCCGTGGTTCTTCTGCCGGGTGTAGGTGCCGTGACCGGCGCGGTGTAGGTGCAGGATGACCCCGTTGTCGCGGGCCCACTTGGCCATCGACTGAATCGCGGTGTAGCCGATGGTCAGGTCGATCATCACGATCACCGAGCCCAGTTCGGCGGCGAACTCAGCCCGCTCGTACATCTCCTCCATCGTTCCGGCGGTGATGTTGAGGTAGTGGCCCTTGATCTCACCGGTCGCGGCCTGCGCCCGGTTGACGGCTTCCATGCAGAACAGGAAGCGGTCGCGCCACCGCATGAACGGCTGGGAGTTGATGTTCTCGTCGTCCTTGGTGAAGTCCAGCCCGCCGCGCAGGGCCTCGTAGACGACTCGGCCGTAGTTGCGGGCGGAGAGTCCCAGCTTGGGCTTGGTGGTGGCGCCCAGCAGCGGACGGCCGAACTTGCCGAGGTGCTCGCGTTCCATCACGATGCCGTGTGCGGGGCCCTGGAAGGTCTTGACGTAGTGGGTCGGGATCCGCATGTCTTCCAGGCGCAGCGCCTTGAGCGGCTTGAACCCGAACACGTTGCCGATGATCGAGCTGGTCAGGTTGGCGATCGAGCCCTCCTCGAACAGGTCGAGGTCATAAGCGATCCAGGCGATCCACTGCCCGGGCGTGTTCGGCACCGCATCGACGCGGTAGCACTTGGCCTGGTAGTGCTCGAATGTGGTGAGCCGGTCGGTCCACACCACCGTCCAGGTCGCGGTGCTCGATTCGCCGGCGACGGCGGCGCCGGCCTCTTCGGGGGGGACCCCTTCTTGCGGCGTGATCCGGAAGGCGCACAACACGTCGGTGTCCTTCGGAACGTAGTCCGGCTGCCAATATCCCATTTCTGCGTACGGGATGACTCCCGCGTTCCATCTCTGTGTCATGGCTCGAATCGTGTCAGCGCAATACTGAAGCTGTCTATCGATAATAGTCCATCAAATCTGAAGTAAATAGTTAAGTGTTTGCCGTACCCCCACCAGTTCCACCGTTCGGGTGAAGACCAGTGTCCGGGGTCTTTCTACGGTCTGGGCCATGAACACATGCAGGAAGATCGCCCAGGCCATGACCGCACCCGGCAAAGGAATCCTGGCCGCCGACGAGAGCATCGCCACCATGTCCAGCCGGCTGGAGCAGGCAGGCGTCACCGCCACCGCGGACAGTCGACGCATCTACCGCGAGATCCTGACCAGCACGCCGGGCCTGGCTGACGGAGTCTCCGGGATCATCTTCTGCGAGGAGACGCTCGCCCAGGTCTTCAGCGACGGCCGACCGTTCGCCCAAGCGGTCCGCGAACTCGGCATGCTGCCCGGGATCAAGGTCGACACCGGCGCCAGGCCGTGTCCCGGCCTCCCCGGGGAAACCGTGACCGAAGGACTCGACGGCTTGCCTGCCCGCCTGGCGCGGTACGCGGAGATGGGCGCCGTGTTCGCCAAATGGCGCGCGGTCTTCACCATCAGCGACAACACCCCAAGCTGGGGCGCGATCGCCTGCAACGCCAACGCGCTGGCCCGCTACGCGGCCGCCTGCCAGGAAGCCGGAATCGTGCCGATCGTCGAACCCGAGGTGCTGATGACCGGTGACCACGGCATCGAGCGGTGTGCCGAGGTGACCGCCAGCGTGCACGCGGCCGTCCGTCAGCAGCTCGGTTTGCTGCGAGTGGACCTGGCCGGCATCGTCCTCAAACCGAACATGGTGATCGAGGGCGAGGACCACCCAGTTCAGGCCAGCGCGGAACAAGTGGCCGAGGCGACAGTCTCGGTGCTGCGGGCCTGGCCCGGTGAGCTGGCCGGCGTGGCTTTCCTGTCCGGGGGACAGTCGCCGCAGCGTGCCACAGCAAACCTCACCGCGCTGCAAGCCCATCGCACGCCGTGGCCACTAACCTTCTCGTTCGGCCGGGCGTTGGTGTCGCCCGCGCTGACGGCGTGGCGCGGCGACGAGCTGAAGATCGGTGCCGCGCAGGACGCGCTGTCCAGCCACGTGAACGCCAACGCCGCGGCGCTGCGGCTGCGCGGTGAGCTTCAGCCGGCCTGAGCCGGCAGCGGCACCGTCACCGTGACCGTGGTTCCCGATCCGGGTGTGGACCGCACCGCCAGCCGTCCGCCCACCAGCTCCGCGCGTTCTGTCATCGACAGCATCCCGTAGCTGGTGGGCGCGCGGCCTGGAGACGGCGTGAAGCCGACGCCGTCGTCGGCGACTTGCAGGCGGGCCTCACCGTCAGAGACCGTGAAACGCACAGTGGCCGTCATCGCCTTCGAGTGCTTGACGACATTCTGCAGACACTCCTGCGCGATGCGGTACAGCGCCACCTCGACATGTTCGGAGAGCCGCGTGTCGGCCAGTTCGAGATCGAGGTCGACCTCCGGGATGGTCGAGGCGAGGCTGGCCAGCCCGCCGGCCAGGCCGAGGTCGTCGAGTACGGGTGGCCGCAGGCCGCCGATCGCCGAGCGGGCCTCCGCCAGGGTGAGGTCGACCAGGTCGCGGGCCTTCTCCAGCTGTTCGGTGGCCTCGGCGGAGTCGTCGATCTCCACGGCCCGGGCGGCGGCGTCGAGCCGGTAGCTCAGGCTGACCAGTCGCTGGCTGATGCCGTCGTGGATGTCGCCGGCCAGTCGCCTGCGCTCGGATTCCTGGGCGGCGATCACCTGTTCGGCGAAGTTTCCGTGCACCCGTTCCTTGGCGGCCAGCTGCCGGTGCACCCGGGCCTGGTCCAGGGCGCCGGCGGTGAGCCGACCGATCGCCAGCAGCAGCTGAATGTCACGCTCGGTGAAGTCGCGGCGGGCCACGGTATGCACGTTCAGGACACCGACGAGCCGGCCCAGCCCGGTCTCCATCGGTACCGACGCCATTGAGGTGAAGTCCGAGCCGCGCAGGGCCGCGATCGGCACATAGCGCGGGTCTTCGTCCTTGCCGCTGGTGATGACGACGGGCTCGCGGTGCTGGGCCACCCAGCCCGAGACGCCCTCGCCCAACCGCAGCTGCACCTGCCCGATGTACTCGTCGAACGGGGGCGTCGCGCCGGCCAACGTCAGCGAGCCGCCGGAGTCGTCGAGCACGTGCACGAAGCACACGTCCGATGCCGTGGCGGCGGTGATCAGCCGGGCGACTGCGGCAGCCACCGGTTCGACCGCCGGGCCGCTGCCGGTGGCGGCGACGATGTCGAGCAGCAGCGCCACCTCCCGGTCGGAGTCCACCAGCCCGCGCACGTTCACTGGTAAATGCCCTCGCGCAGCGCGACTGCCACCGCCGCGGTGCGGTCGTTGACGCCGAGCTTGCGGTAGATGGACCGCAGATGGCTCTTCACCGTCTCGTCGCCGATGACGAGTTTGCTGGCGATGCCCCGATTGGACAGGCCGGCCACCACGAACGAGAGGATCTCGCTTTCGCGTTGGCTCAGGCCCTGGCGCGCTCCCGGCCAGAATTCGTCACGCTGCAACCGCGCGGCGGTGTCCGCGGCGCGGGCGGCCAGGCCGGCGTCGATGGCCGTCGAACCGCCTTGCACGTACTCGAGTTGGCGCACCAGTTCGTCGCTGCTAATGCCCTTGAGCAGGTAGCCGGACGCCCCGACCCGCAGCGCCTGGAAAAGGTACTGCTCGTCTTCGTAAACCGACAGCAGAATCACCTTGGAGGCCGGATTGCGCTCTCGGATGGTTCGGCACAGATCCAGCCCGCTGGCGCCCTGCATCCGCACGTCGCACAGCACGATGTCGGGGCGCAGGCTCTCGATGACGCCGACCGCGTTCTCGGCGCCGACGGCCTCCCCCACCACGCGTACCCGATTCTTGAACGAGGCGAGCATGGCCTTGAGACCCTCGATGACCATTTCATGGTCGTCTACCAATACGACGCGAACGGGTGCCGCGGTTATCACCGTCATGCATAAACGATAAAGGTGAATGCGAATGCCGTCATCTCTATATTCGTGCCGATTATGACTGTGCAGCGAGAGCCGCGGCATTACCCCCCAATTCCCCCCGCGATGGGGGATTCGTCTCGACGGCGGTCGCCTTAAGTTGGCGGCGTGAAGGAGGTGGTGTGAGGTGACGAGCCCAGTCCTGGTCGCGTCGGTGTTGCCGGCCGACTTCGCCGAACTCGGCCGCGATGTCGCCGAGATCGAGCACGCCGGCGTGGACCGCATTCAGTGGGACGTCATGGACGGCCGGTTCGTGCCGAACCTGACGTTCGGCCCTGACGTGATTGCCGCCTGCCGCGACCTGGTGACGATCGGCTTCGAGGCACACCTGATGGTGGAGGACCCCGACCCGATGTTGCCGCGGTGGGTGGAGGCGGGCTGTGAGATCGTCATCGTGCACGCCGAGGCGTGCCGGCACTTGCACCGCACCCTGTCGAGCATCCGCGACCTTGGCGCCCGCGCGGGTGTGGCGGTCAATCCGGCCACTCCCCTGGCCGCGGTGGTCGACGTTCTCGACATTACCGACCTACTGCTGATCATGACAGTCAACCCGGGGTTCGGCGGGCAGCGGTATCTGGCCAGCATGGAGCCCAAGATTGCGGCCGCCCGGGCCGAAATCGACGGCCGCGGACTGGAGATCGAACTCGAAGTCGACGGCGGCATCGGACCGTCCACCATCGGGCGGGCCGCGGCAGCGGGCGCCGACGTATTCTGCGCCGGCTCCGCACTGTTCGCCGCCTCCATGCCGGATCGCGCCGAGGCGCTCCGTGCGGCCGCCCGCCAAACCAACGAGAGATTGGTGACCCGATGACCATCGCACCGCTTGTCAACGAAACATCGCACCGCACCGACGAATTGGATCAACTGGCGATCAACACCCTGCGCTTCCTGGCCGCCGACGGCGTGCAGGCAGCGAACAGCGGCCACCCCGGGCTGCCGTTGGGCACCAGCGCCATCGCCTGGACCCTGTGGTCGCGCCACCTGCGCCACGACCCGGCCGACCCACGCTGGCCGGACCGGGACCGGTTCGTGCTGTCCGCCGGTCACGGCTCAATGCTGCTGTACGCCCTACTGCATGTCTTCGGATACGACCTGCCGGTCAGCCAGCTGCGCAAGTTCCGTCAGCTCGGCTCCTCGACCCCCGGGCACCCCGAATACGGTCACACACCCGGCGTCGAAACCACGACAGGGCCACTGGGACAAGGCATTGCGAACGCGGTCGGCATGGCGCTGGCCGAACGGATGCTGGCCGCCCGGTGCAATACCGAGGAACACACCGTCGTCGACCACCGCACCTGGGTGCTCGCCGGCGACGGCGACCTGATGGAGGGCATCAGCCACGAGGCTGCTTCACTGGCCGGACGGTTGCGGCTGGGCAAGCTGATCCTGATCTTCGACGACAACGACATCACCATCGACGGGCCGGCCTCGCAGAGCTGCGCCGACGACGTCGAGGGCCGGTTCGCCGCCTACGGCTGGCGGGTGCTCAGCGTCGCCGACGGCAACGACGTCCCTGCCCTGGACCGTGCGTTCACCGAAGCATCCCACGGTGATGGAAGGCCCACCTTCATCCGGGTGCGCACCACCATCGGCTTCGGGGCTCCCGGAGTCGAGGGAACACCGAAAGCCCATGGCAGTCCATTGGGTTCGGCGGTGCTGCAGGCCATGCGCACCCGCCTGGACTGGCCCGACGAGCAGTTCCACGTGCCGCTCGCGGTGGGCGCGGCCGCCGCGGTGGTGGCCGCCCGCGGCGCCGCGTCGCATGCGCAGTGGGCCCGGACGCACGCCGCGTGGCAGGTGGACCACCCGCAGCTGTCCGCGGACTTCCCGCTGGACTGCATTCCGGTCGCCGACGACCTGTCGGTGCTGACACCTCTGGCCGACGGGGCCGCCGCGGGCGGAAAGTCGGCTACTCGTAAGGCTTCCGGCAAGGCGCTGCAAGCGCTGGCCGCGGTGTACCCCGGCCTGGTCGGCGGGTCGGCGGACCTGGCCGCCTCGACCAACACCGCCATCCCCGGCGGCGATGTGGCGCCGGACGACTTCATCGGTCGCACAATCCATTTCGGAATCCGCGAGCATGCCATGGCGGCGGTGATGAACGGCATCGCCCTGCACGGCGGGCTGCGCCCATTCGGCAGCACCTTCCTGGTGTTCGCCGACTATCTGCGGCCGGCCCTGCGGCTTTCGGCGCTGATGAAGCTGCCGGTGATCTATGTGTTCACCCACGACTCCGTGCACGTCGGGGAGGACGGTCCGACACATCAGCCCATCGAGCAGCTGGAGTCGTTGCGGATCATCCCCGGCCTGACCGTGCTGCGGCCGGCCGATGCCGCCGAGACCGCACTGGCCTGGCAGCTCGCCGCCGACAACACTGACGGCCCAACGGTTCTGGTGCTCAGCCGGCAGGATCTTCCGGAGCTCGGCGGCTTCGGGTTGGACGATGTCCGCCACTACGGCATGCGGGTGGTGCGGCCGGTCGCGGACACTCCGCACGTCATGCTGGCGGCCAGCGGCTCCGAAGTTGCGCTGGCGATGCAGGCCGCAGAATTGTTGAGCGAGCGCGGAATCGCCGCGATCGTGGTGTCGGTGATGTGGCGGGAACGCATCGCAGCGTTGCCTGATCTGCCGGTGGTGTGGATCGAGGCCGGAGTGAGCACCGGCTGGCGGGCGCTGGCCAGACCGTGTGACACGGTGATCGGCATCGACCGCTTCGGCGCCAGCGGGCCCGGCCCGGAGGTGGCCGCTCACCTGGGGCTGACCGCCTCCGCCGTCGCCGAAGCGGCGCTGCACAGCATCGCGCGCGCGTCTGGTTGACGAATGGTGCTGCGAGCGGTCATCTTCGACGTCGACGGGACGCTGGCCGATACCGAGCGCAACGGTCATCGGCTGGCCTTCAACGACGCCTTCGCCAAACACGGCCTGGATATCGTCTGGACGCCCGAGACCTACGGTCGGCTGCTGGCGATCGCTGGTGGGCGTCGCCGCATCACGCATGATCTGCGGGCGCGGGGGTACGGCACTCGCGCCGGCCGGTTGGCCGAGGACGTGCACCGTACCAAGACGGCCCTGTTCACCATGCGGGTCCTCAACGGTGCGATCTGCGGCCGTCCGGGTCTGTCGAGGCTGATCGCCGACCTGCACCGGTCCGGTGTCCGCGTGGCCATCGCGACGACCGGCCGCCGGCGTTGGGTGGAACCACTGGTTCGGCACGTGGTCGGGGATGGTGTTGCGGAGGTGATCGTCACCGGTGACGACGTGCAACGGCTCAAGCCCGACCCCGAGGCGTATCTGACGGCTTTACAACGGCTCGGATTGCCGCCCGAAGACATACTGGCGATTGAGGATTCAGCTATCGGGCTGCGGGCGGCACGAACGGCGGGGCTGGCGACCTTGGTGGTGACCAACGGCTACACCGTCGATCAGGACTTCACCGGTGCGGCCGCGGTGCGCTCCGCCTTCGACCAGCCTGGGCAGCTGCTGGCCGACGGTTGCCGTGAGGTGCACCGGCACTGGTGGGCGGCGCCGGCCCGCCGAGTGTGAAGTCCACGACGCTCCAGCGGCCTTGGATTCAGGCCGTCGCTGCAACGAATGCGGACGGGTCTGAGAGTAGTCGGTGGAGTTCTTCGGCGGGGGTGCGC
>NZ_LQOY01000212.1 GCF_002101675.1 Mycobacterium gordonae
ATCAGCCCAGAACTCAGTCGATCCCCGGAAGCCGTCAGCCAGCCCGACGAGCTCCATGCGGCCATCAGCACGGACCCCGATCATTACCAGCAAACAGAGTTTCTCCACCTCAAGGCGCACCTTGAGGTGGATGCCATCCACCCACAAATACAGGTAATCGGTGCTGGATAAGTCACGCTTGCCGAAGGCTTTGGCCTCGTCCTGCCGCTGCGCGGTCAGCCGAGTAATCTCGGTCGCCGAGAGCGCCGCGCCCGTGCCGAGGAAATGCTCCGGCGCCGGGCCGAAATCCCCGCTGGACAGCCCGTGCAGGCACAGCAGCGGCAACACCTCGGTCATCTGCGGCGACTTGCGCGCCCACGCCGGCAAAATCGGGGAGGAAAACCGGCACCGCTCACCGGTGTCAGCGTCGATGCGCTTGTCGTTGACCCGCGGGGCCTTGACCGGCACCGCCCCAGCGGCCGTCAACACGGTCCGCTCCTCGTGGTAGCCGTTGCGCACCACTAGGCGATGCCCATTCTCGTCAACCTGATCGGTGAACTGCGCGATATAGGCCGACTTCGGCCTCCAGCGCCGCCGCAAGCATTTGCCGGGCGCCATCGCGGACGACCTCATCGAGTAACGAGCGACCCGAACCGGTGTTGTCGTTGGACTCGTCGACGTCGTGAACTACCGTGAGCATGGGCGTACCTTCCCAACCAGCGCGCCAACGCCGGTCCTTGATCAGACAAACCGAATTCAGAGCACCCTCGGGAAGGCGGCGCCCCTTCAGGCTGCCTCACCGAGGCTCATGTCGGGTAGGACCGCCGCATTGCTGCGGCGGTCCCCCCTCAGAACCGTACGTGCCAGTCGTCCCGGCATACGGCTCAAGCAAGCCCCGAGGACGTTGCGGGAACTGCGTAATTCGTTGGGCTCCCGCGCAACTTAGCCCGAAGGCTGCGATGGCAGGAGGCGTGTACCAGGTGGGTCTCGTCCAACCGGGCCAGCCGCCCGTGGTGGGTGAGATGCTCGGCGGCGATGGCTCGCTTGACAACTCCTAACCACCACCGTTCCCATTCGGAGGGCGACTGCGGGGGTTGATCGACGGTCAACAAATGATCGCCACACAGCGGGCACCGTCCGTCCTGCTTGGCGAGCAGGCGCAGGTTGTAGCTGTCCAGCGCGGGTTTGACCTTGCGCCGTCGTTCGGCCCAGTAGCTGGCCAATTCCGGGGCGTCGGGAGACGCCCGGCCCGCGACTAGCGTGTGTCGGACGATGTGAGTCCAGGAGAATTTGACCAGACACGCGATGTTTTCACGGCGGTCATCCAACGGCCGTTCGGGATCGCCGAACACCCACTGATCGTTCCTGAACTTGTTGAACCGACCCCAGTGGCGGCGTGCGATCCACTTTTTCGGCTTCTTCGGATGCGGTCGGCGCGCCCGCCCGGAGGTGAGCCGCCACATATAGTGGTCCAGCGAGCTGAAAACCTTGCTGGACACCGCACCTCGATAGTAGGCGGACCATCCCCGGATAATCGGGTTCATCCGGGCGATCACCGCCCTGGCGTTGGAGCCGCGCAGCCTGCGCATCTCCTCGGCCAACCGTTTGCGGATACGCTCGATCGCCTCCGGGCTCGGCTTGATCAACAACTTGCCCGGCCGTCTACCGTGGCGGTAGCAGCGGATGTTGAATCCGAGGAAGCTGAATCCCTCTTCGAGGTGGACGATGCGCGTCTTATCCTCGTTGAAGACCAGACCCCTCGGAGCCAGCCACCGGGCAAGCTGCGCCTTGACGTGTTCGGCCTGCTCACGTGAATGGCAGCAGGCGACCATATCGTCGGCATATCTCACCAGAACCGGGTTGCCCGCTATCGCCGCGCCGGCGTAAACACCGGTCGAACTGCGGTAACGAACTCCCGCGGCCTCCTCCAGGCCATGCAGTGCCACGTTCATCAGCAACGGGCTGATCACCCCGCCCTGCGGAGAACCCTCCTCGGTCGGCGCGAACCCGCCGTTCTCGATCACCCCGGCTTTCAGCCACTTTCGGATCATTTCCTTGGCCGGGAACGACCCCAGCTTGTCGAGTAGCCGAGGATGGTCGATTCTGTCGAACGCGGCCGACAAATCGGCGTCCAGAATCCATGCCCGTTGGGCTCGTGGCCCTTTGAGCGTGAGGAAAAGGGACTGGATCGCATCGGCACAGCTACGGCCCGGGCGAAACCCGTAGGAACGGGCCTCGAACCGAGCCTCCCACTCGGGCTCCAGCGCGTTGCGTACCCGCGCCTGATGACAGCGGTCCATCACCACGGGGATACCGAGCGGACGCTGATTTCCGTTGGCCTTCGGAATATACACACGCCGAACCGGCAAGGGCTCCCACGACGACCGCGAATCATGCACTCGCACCGCAATATTCGCTCTCGCCTCGGGCGACAGGGCAACCTCCCCATCGATCCCGGCCGTTCGACGCCCAGCATTGCGCTGAGTCACCTGTCGCACACTGACCAACGTGTTCGACCAGGAACCCAGCATCAGTTTCTGCAGCGACCGGACCGAGGCCCAGTCCTGCTCCCGCGTCGCCTTGAAGATCCTGCGCCGCAACCTCGCTACGTTTTCCTCATGGACACGCCAATCCACGACGGTCCAATCGAAAACGCCCTCCGGTCCGTTCACCTCTACGGTGTCCAACTTGCCCTTCCGGTTCGCAAGGCCCTCGGTCTCGGTATTTCAAAGGCTCACCTGCCCACGTCAGCGCCCTTTCGAGCCCAGCCACCACGCTGGTATCCGACCGGTTCCCCATGATCGCCGCCCAGGAGGAGCGGCGGCACCACGACCACAGGTCCCGCTGCCTTTCGGCCATCGGCATTCGCTTCTTGAGCATCCTGTTCCCGCCGAGGGATTCCGCCCCTCTCACGATCGGCCTACCGGCCCGAAGGCCGGACCCGACGGGGTTTCCACGTTCCGCGCATACGAGATACGGCCGGGGAGGGCGCCCTCTATACCCCGAGACCAGCGGTGTTCGCACGACCGGCCTGTGGCCTCCGGTCGCCGCTTGCCGCCACTGCCAGCGGCCGGGTCCTATCACCCGGGTTCTCAACCCGTCTTCCCGGGCTTCAAATAACGAGGCGTCATCAAGGGTTCATTCGCATTCGCCCGTCCGGCCTTCCCTCGCCCGGTCGTTCCCCCAGACGGAACGGGGGCCCTTGGGCTTCTTCCCTGAGCTTCGCACGCCCACGGGCAGGACCCGTCGACGCACGTCAGGGCGGGGATCGGTCACGAACACCAACCGAGAACTACGCGACCGGCATCGCCGACCTCCACTCCACGAGCTCACTCACATGCGCGACATCGCGTCGCACCCACAGACCTCCGATCTTGTTAACAGTCAAGCGGCGGCTCGTGTGGGGTGCGTCGGGGGTGGTCGGTATGCCTTGATTGGGTCGTAGGTTTGGCTGGTTTGCAGGCAGTGGTAGAGCTGGCCGAGCATGCGGTTGTAGAGGTGGCGCAGGGCTGCGGGGTGGCGGTCGCCGTGGTCGCGGCGTGTCAGGTAGTGAGCGCGGGTGGGTCCTTCGCAGCCGGCCGCGATGAACGCCCAGACGAATCCGACGGCGGCAAGTCGGTTGTTCTTCACGTGCCGGTGAGTGATGCGGATGCTGCGCCCAGAGGCTTTGGTGACGGGCGCCGACCCGGCGAACGCCTTCAATGCTCGGGCGTCGGCGAATCGTGTTCGGTCGTCGCCGATTTCGGCGAGCAGGCGGGCACCGGTAAGGTCGCCGACCCCCACAAATGAGGTGATGATCCTGTGGTCGGCGTGCTGGGCAAAGGTGGCGGCGGTGGCCTCGCCCAGCCGGTCGACGTTGGCGCACTCAGCGTCGAGGGTGGCCAGCAATGCGACTGCTTGGATACCGAAGGCGTCTTCGACCGGGGCGGGGTGTCGCAGCTGCGGCAGCCGCAGCTGCTGGTGGATTGTCGCCGCGAGCGTGGTCAGGCCGCGTTGGCGTCCGGCGCGGCGCAGGGCGGCGGTGATCTGCGGCTTTGACAGCCGCGCCGCCTTGGCCGGGGTGGCAGCGATGGCGAGCACCGCACGAGCTTCGGGTGCGGTGATTCCGCCGGGACGGTCGGCGAAGGCGTGCAGGAAACCCGGGAAATATTCCCGCAGCAGCGACCGCAGTTCGTTGCCGGCCCGGTTACGCCGCCAGGTGGCGTCCTGGTGGGCACGGGCCAGCACGGTGATCGATTGCGCCAGTTCGGTGTCGGCGGGTAACCGACGATGCTGGTCGATGTCGGTACGCAGGATGTTGGCCAGCGTGACCGCATCGCCGTGGTCAGACTTCTTGCCCGACATCGACGTCCGTTCCCGATAGCGGGCCACCGACATCGGGTTGATCGGGTAGATCGGTCGACCGCTGGCCCGCAACACGGCGACCAGCAACCCGCGCGGGGTCTCGATCGCGACCGGGATCGGATCCTCAGGGTCGTCGTCGGCATCGGCCAGCATGGCGGTCAGTTCGGCGAATCCGGCGACCGACTCGGGGATGCGCCGTCTGGCGACCAGCCGACCGTCGGCATCCACCAGCGCGACGTCATGATGATCCTGGGCCCAGTCGATCCCACACGTGACCATGGACAAATTTACCTCCTTGGTTGTCGAAATGTGTTGGGTGCGTGACCCTTTGTGAGAACGCGCGGCGCCCTAATAGCAAGGCTCTGATGGCCTGACCTCCGATTGAGCCGTTCGCGACCCCAGCAACCCGCACGACCCCCAGTCTTTGTCAGAGCTCAACGGCTCCCCGTCGATGAGGTGTCGATCGTGCAGGCGGGCTCGAACCACGTTCCCCACCCCAACCCCTTCCGAGGAGCAGCCGGTCACGACACGCCGACCTCGCCGTTCTCCCGGCAGGTCTAGCCGACCCCGGTATCGGTCAGGCGTTCCGTCGACACTCGCTGGCCGACCGCTCACTCGGAAGGTCGCAGAGCAGCCGGCGTTCCCGCCTGTGGAAGGGGGTCTAGCCCCGAGTTCTGATCAGGAATCGTCCAGTGCCCTACAAAGCTATTAGGTTCCTGATCATTGCTCCACCGCAGCGCCGTCGGGCGGGTATCACGCTGTCTGGCCAGGCGGTCAAATTCGAGGACCAGGTCCTCGCCGGTGATGCCGCGCGCCACCCGACCGTCGACGCATTTGCGGGTGTGTTCGTCGATGATCGAGACGATCTTTGATCTGGCGGCGGTCAGTGGTGCCATCGAAATGGAAGTCAACAGCCACACCCGCTTCAGGCGCATCTGCGTACCCCGGGCATGGCGCTTTCTGCGCCCGCGTCTCCCCAAGCGAGCGAGCGGGACATTTGACTTGTAGCACCACGTCTACACCCGATACTATCGGTATCCGAAACTGGATGTTCGAGGAAGGGCAGCCTGTCATGGTCGACGGAGACATAGGACAAGGGGCAGTGACCACTGCAAGTGCGGCAAGTGTGGGGTCTCGGTATCCGAGAACCCGGCGGATACGTTTCCCCTTTGGCGAGGGCAGCAAGTATTTCTTCGATGACGACATCATCTTCAGCCACCTGTGGGCGAACTTGTCGGGGTCGTTCCCGCCGGGGGAGGAGTTGTTCATTCGGTCGGTGCGCCGGTTTGCCGATGAGATCGCCGATCCTGGGTTGAAGAAGCGGGTGGCCGGGTTTATCGGTCAGGAATCGGTGCATGGCCAGCAGCATCGGGCGCTCAATGACAAGCTCGTTGACATGGGGTATCCGATTGGGTGGTGGGATTCCGAAAAGTTTGTTGATTGGGTGAAACGCATCGAGGAGGTGCTGCCGGCCCGGATTCCGCTGGCGGTGACAGCAGCCGCAGAACACTTCACCGCGATACTTGCTGAGCGGCTGCTCGGCGATGAGGACTTCCGGGCGATCCCGGGTGATGCGGAGGTGTGGAATCTCCTGAAGTGGCATGCGCTGGAGGAACTTGAGCACAAGTCGGTTGCCTTTGACGTATTCCGCTCGGTGGGGGGTACCGAGCGGGTGCGTCGACGTGTGATGGCGGTAATGATCCCCCTTCTGCTCCTCCTCATGAGTGGCACGCTGGCGTATTCGGTGGCGCGGGATCCCGAAGCGTGCCGTCAGCCAGTGCGACTGGTGCGTGAGACCTATCGGGTCTACCGCGGTCCGATATTTCGGGGTTTGATCCCAGAGCTCAGGCAATACTTGCGACCGGGATTTCATCCCGACGACATCGACACCAACGCGTTGCTCGAGCAATGGCAGGAGGAACTCTTCGGCACCAAGGGGGCCCTGGTCGGCTACCTGAAGTGACCGAATTTCACCGAGACCGTCGCCAAGAAGGGAGCAAGCAGTTTTATGTCCGAATCCTTTGACGTTGTGATTGTGGGTGCGGGTATTTCCGGTATCAGCGCTGCCTGGCATCTGCAGGAGCGCTGTCCCAACAAGAGTTATGTAGTTCTAGAGCGCAGAGCTGATCTGGGTGGTACATGGGACCTGTTCAAGTATCCGGGCATCCGATCGGACTCCGACATGTGCACCTTCGGGTTCCGTTTCAAGCCGTGGCACTCGCCGCGCTTTACCGTTGATGGCGCCACGATCAAGGATTATCTCTGGGAAGCTGCCGCCGAGAGCGGCATCGACAACCACATCCGGTTTGGTAGCCAGGTATTGTCTGCGGACTGGTCGGACGCCGACAGGCGCTGGACGATCAAGGTGGCTGGGGACCGCCAAAAGACGACCGAGATCACGGCCGCGTTCCTGTTTGCGTGCAGCGGCTACTACGACTACGACCAGGGGTATCGTCCAGAATTCCGGGGCGAGAAGGATTTCGAAGGAATTATTGTTCACCCGCAGAACTGGCCCGAAGACCTCGATTATGCGGGTAAGAACGTCATCGTCATCGGCAGCGGTGCTACCGCAGTGACCCTTATTCCGTCCCTCGTGGATTCAGGCGCTGGCCAGGTAACGATGCTGCAGCGTTCACCGACTTACATCGGATCGCTGCCAAACATCGACCCCATTGCCGTGCAGCTCATCAAGTGGTTACCGACAAGGAGCGCGGACTTCGTCAACCGCTGGAAGAACATCCTGTTAGCTGTGGCGCAGTACAGACTGGCGCGTCGCTTTCCCCGTTCCATGCGAAAAGCGCTGATCGCTTGGGCTAAGCACCAGCTGCCCGCAGGCTATGACGTGGATAAGCATTTCGGGCCGAAGTACAACCCGTGGGATGAACGGATATGCCTGGCCCCTAACGGCGACCTTTTTAAGGCCATTCGGGACGGCAAGGCCGATGTAGTCACCGATACTATCGACCACATCACCAGGACCGGGATCAAGCTTTCCTCGGGTCAGGAGTTGACGGCCGACATCATTGTCGCCGCGACCGGTTTGAACATGCGGCTGTTCGGCGGCGCCAAGATTACCCGTAACGGCCAGGTCGTCGACGTCGCGAAGTCGATGACCTATAAGGCCATGATGCTATCCGACGTCCCGAGCATGGCGTTCACTATCGGTTACATCAACGCGTCCTGGACACTGAAAGCAGACCTGGTGTCTGAATACGTCTGTCGCTTACTCAACTACATGGATGCGCACGGCTACGACACCGTCGTAGCTCCCCACCCTGGCGAGGATGTCGAGGAACTGCCGTTCACGGATTTTGCGCCCGGCTACTTCCAACGCGCGATGGATCAACTCCCTAAGTCTGGATCCCGCGGTCCATGGAAAGCAAAGCAGAATTACCTCTTCGATGTCCGTCAAATACGCCGCGGCAAGATCGATGACGGTCTGCGCTTCACGACCAAAGCATCCCGGCCGGCAACTCTGCCGGCCTCGACATCACACCAAAGCACTTCCGAAATGGCTTCTGGCTCAAACCGAGGAAACGGTGAGCACCGCACAAATCCGCTCATCGCCGGATAATCCAACGGGGACTGTCTCGGTGAGTCCGGAGACTTTCTGATGTGAGAGCTCAGCTGGCGGCTGCTCTCTCGCGTTGAGCGTAATAGGCGGCCTCGAGTTCGGCTGGCGGAACATCGCCGCAGTATTCATACAGGCGGCGGTGGTTGAACCAGTCGATCCGCCGTGCGGTGGCCAGCTCGTTCGACCACCACGCCTCCACCTGAGGGGCTGTTGGCGCAGATGACCAAGGCGGTGCTCCAACGCGCTTTGGATGTCGAGATCGCTGATCACCTGGGCTATGAGTACGGCGATCCGGCTGGTTATGGCTCGGGCAACTCCCGCAACGGGCGCGGCCGCAAAACCGTGCTCACCACGGCCGGAGCGGTCGACCCGACTTTATCAAACTAGCTTCTCGGGCGCGCTTCGCTCTCACCGTGGTGATCGAAAATTCCGCGAGCCAGTTGCGGTTCCGAACGGGGCCTGCGCTGGGTTCAGCGTCCAGGCGGCCGACGGTTCATGCTGGAAGGTGTTTCGGTTGACCCCGGTTGCACTATGTTGCCTGTGAGCCCGCAAATTAGCCTGAGGGTGGAGAGCCCCCCATCCACGGGGACCGTGGAATGTTGCCGTCGAGCACGAGTGTCAGAATTCTGTTTCATCCCGCTCTCCTGTCAACGGCGACACGGGGTCAGTTTTCAGACGACGCCGACATCTCCCCGGAACACGCCCCTTTGTCAATCCTGTTGGGAGGCGGTGAGTTCGATGGATGTGGTGCACCCGCGGTGCGCGGGAATCGATTGCTCGAAGAAAGACGCGAAGGTCTGTGTGCGGATTCAGGGCCATGGACGCAGAGGAGCGTCGTCGACAGTGACGACATGGGGTGCCATGACATCACAGATCCTGGCGTTGCGTGAGCATCTTATCGCGCAGAAGGTCACGTGTGTGGTGATCGAGTCCACCAGCGACTACTGGAAACCGTTCTACTACCTGCTCGACGATGAGCTGAACATGATGCTGATCAATGCGTCGCGGGTGCGCAATGTGCCCGGCCGCAAGACCGATGTGTCTGATGCTGCGTGGCTGGCCGATCTCGGGGCTCACGGGCTGGTGACGGCGTCGTTGGTGCCGCCGCCGCCGATTCGTGTCGGCGGCAAGTGAATACTGACCAGTGCTTGCCGACTCCTGATCAGTTTTCGATTGCCGTTGACAATTCGCGCGCTGCGGGATCTGACCCACGCACGCACGCACATCACCCGGGAATGCTCGCGCGAGGTAATGCGGTTGGAGAAGCTGCTCGAAGACGCCGGGATCAAACTCACCTCGGTGGCCACCGACATCACCGGAGTGTCCGGACGAGCGATGCTCGAGGCGCTGATCGCCGGCCAGAACGATCCAGCCATGATTGCCGATCTGGCCAAGCGGACGCTGCGCCGCAAGATCCCGGCGTTGACCGAGGCGTTGATCGGCCGGTTCAGTGAGCATCACGCGTTTATGTCCCGGTTGTTCCTTGACCGCATCGATGCTCACACCGCCGATATCGGTCGCCTCGATGAGCGCATCGAGGAAGCGATGGCGCCCTTTCGCCTCACCCGGGAACTGCTGATGAGCATTCCGGGATTCTCCGGCAAGACTGCCGAGGTGTGAATCGCCCTGGAAATCCCGGAGGCTCCTGACCTTGGAAACGAGGATGCAGGTATGCCGAAGGAACAGTCGTCTGGGAAGCCCACGGCGCGTCGTTACAGCCCGGAGGAGAAGGCCGCTGCAGTGCGGATGGTGCGGGCACTGCGTGCCGAGTTGGGCACCGAGCAGGGAACGGTGTCACGGGTAGCCCGCCAGCTCGGCTACGGGGTCGAGTCGGTGCGCTCCTGGGTGCGTCAGGCCGATATCGACGACGGGTATGCACCTGGGGTGTCCACTGCGGAGTCACAGCGGGTCAAAGAGCTCGAGCAAGAGATACGAGAACTGAAGCGGGCCAACGAGATTCTGAAACGAGCGGCCAGTTTCTTCGGCGCGGAGCTCGACCGCCAACACAAGAAGTAGTCGACTTCATCGACACCCACCGTGGGGAATTCGGGGTCGAGCCCATCTGCACCGTCCTGCGCACCGCAGGGGTGTCGGTGGCCCCGAGTACTTACTACGACACCAAGGCACGGCCGCTGTCGGCACGGGCCCGTCGAGACGCCGAGCTGGCGCCCGCCCTGGTGGCGCTGTGGGACAACTACCGGGTCTACGGCGCCCGCAAGCTGTGGAAAGCCGCCCGCCGTGCCGGCCACGACGTCGGGCGAGACCAGGTCGCCCGACTGATGCGCGCAGCCGGCATCCAAGGAGCGCGGCGCGGCAAACGGGTCCGCACCACCAAACCCGACCTGACAGCGCCTCGCCACCCCGATCTGGTCAAGCGGAAGTTCACGGCGACTACGCCGAACCAACTGTGGGTCACGGATCTAACATTCGTGCCGACCTGGGCTGGGGTGGCGTATGTGTGCTTCATCGTCGATGCCTACTCCCGGATGATCGTGGGCTGGCGGGTGGCCTCCCACATGCGCACAACCATGGTGCTCGACGCGATCGAGATGGCCCGCTGGTCACGTGGAAACACATTGCCGGGCTTGACATGTCACTCCGATGCCGGGTCCCAGTTCACTTCCATCCGCTACGGTGAACGTCTCGCCGAGGTCGGTGCGGTGCCCTCGATCGGCACCATCGGGGACAGCTACGACAACGCTCTGGCCGAGACCGTCAACGGTTACTACAAGGCCGAGCTGATCTACGGGCCGGCTCACACCGGGCCCTGGAAGACCGTCGAGGACGTCGAGCTGGCGACCCTGGCCTGGGTGTACTGGCACAACACCAGCCGCCTACACAGCTACCTCGCCGACGTTCCTCCGACCGAGTTCGAAGCCACCTTCTACGATGCACAACGGACCGACCAACCCCTGATCGGAATCCAATAACCCGAGCCTCCGACAGAACCAGGGCGATTCATCACGCAGCTCCGGCGGATACCTCCTCAATGAACCACCTGACATGACTCCAACCTTCCCAAGAAGTGGAGTCTCCGGACATGCCGGGGCGATTCAGTGTGGAGCTCTTAAAGGCCATGGCCTGCATTCCAGACGGTCGCGACGAACGCTATAGTTATTGGCCATGAGATTAGATTCGATTCGCCGTTCGGGCGTTGTAGTGCTTGTCTTGGCCACGGCCTCGGTAGCAATGGTCGTGGAGGCGCTGGGGTGGCGCCGTTACCTTGTGCTGGGCACGGCCACACTAGCACTTGTCGTCAAGGCGGCGGGAGGGCGGCGTCGCCTCGGCGTCCGGCGCAGTCTGGGAAGAAAAGGCAAACGAACGGTCGCGTCCTAAAGCCGGTGTAAATGGGCCGGGCATAGGTTCTGCTTCGAGACCTACCAAGTCATCGAAGAAAGGACCTATGCCCGTGCCTGCACGAGTATCGCCGACTGATCGTGTTCGCGCCAAGATCGACGAGCTGTTCGCATCCGATCGTGAGCTGCCCGAGATTCTGGAGGAGGTGGCCCGGCTCGGCGCACAGTTGCTGATGCAGGCCGCGCTGGAGGCCGAGGTGACCGAGTTCCTCGGCCGTGACCGCTACCAACGCGCCGCGGCCGCGCCGGATGCGCAGCCCCGGGGCGCGCAATGGTTATCGGCCAGCGACGGTCAAGACCACCGTCGGCCCAGTCACCCTGGAGCGGCCCAAGCTGCGCGGCACGACCGCCGCGTTCGTCTCACGCCTGTTCGGCAAGCACGTCACCAAAACCAATGCGCTGGAATCGCTGGTGATCGCCTCGTTCGTGCGCGGACTGTCGGTGCGTGATGTCGAGGCCACCCTTGCCGATGCGCTCGGTGATCAGGCCGCGATCTCGAAATCGACTGTCTCGCAGGTATGCCAAGCGATAAAAACCGAGTACAACACCTGGGCGCGGCGCCCCTGGGCGATGTCGTGCTCGATTAGCTGTTCCTGGATGCCTCCTTCTTCCGGATGCATCCCGGCTCGCCGGCCGAGCCGATCCTGGCCGCGTGGGGCGTCACCACCGCCGGCAAGCCCGTCTTTGTTGGCCTGGCCCCCGGCGTGGTGGAGTCGACCGAGGCCTGGGCCGATTTCCTGACCGATCTCACCGACCGTGGGCTAGCGTGCCCGCTGCTGGTCATCTCCGACGGTGCCCGCGGCCTGATCGCCGCGATCGAGCAGGTCTTCCCGACCGCGCTGCGGCAACGCTGCCTGATCCAGCGGTTACGCAACGTGCTGGCCAAGATCCCGGCCGGGATGCAGGCCGAGATCCGCGACGGCTACTGGGCCTGCTTCGACACTGAGGACCTCAAAACCGAGCCCGGTCCGCGGCTGGTCGAACTGGTCGACGCCCGGCTGACCGCGTTCGCTACCCGCTACACGACCACCTACCCGGCAGCGATGAAGATCATGCTGACCGAGCGCGAGGGCCTGACCGCCTATCTGCGGTTCCCGCCCGAACATCATCACCGCATCCGCCACTCGAACTTCATCGAACGCACCTTCGGAGAAACCCGCCGCCGCGCAAAGGTTATCGGCCGCTTCCCTGGCGAGACCAGTTGTAACAGCATCGCCTGGGCCGTGCTCGACCGCGCATCCCGCGGCTGGCGCGGACTCACCATGACCCCCGCCGGGCTGCGCCAGCTCCAAGACCTGCGCCGCAGCCTGCTGCAACCACCCCGGCAACTGTGGCCCCAGCACACCCCGGACTTCGCTAGCAGCACCACCGAAACCGTCAGCGCCACCGCGTAGCATCACTCACCGAAGCCAGAACCTCCGCAGGCCGATTTACACCGGATTCCGGACGCCACCCAAACGAACTAGTGCCCTGAGTCATTAATTTTGGTGCAGTAGTTGCCGACGATGCTGATCAAGATTTGGTCGACGGTCTTGGTCCAGACGTATGGGGGCCCTCGTTCCGGGTTTCGACTACTGCGGTGATCGCCGCCCACTGCGAGGGGTACTGCGGATGCACCTCAGCGACCATGCGCACTGCACGCTCACGAAGCTCGTCGGGATACTTGCTCGGGCGTGCCATAACTCGAATCCTCCCAAGATCGGGAGTCTCCGGAAACGCCGGGACGGCTCAGTGTGTGGGAGCTGTTCAGCAGGTGCGTAGACATTGCCGACGCAGTGCTCGTTCAGTGTGTCGGATACCTGAACCAAGCAACGGCTCGATAGCGCGCTGGAGGACTTTGCCCGCGAGCCCACCGGGGAACTTGTAGTCGGCAGTTATGTCAACGCGGGTCACTGCTGATCCCATCGGCGTCGTGGCAACGGCTGCCAAGG
This sequence comes from Mycobacterium gordonae, assembly GCF_002101675.1. Taxonomy (GTDB): domain Bacteria; phylum Actinomycetota; class Actinomycetes; order Mycobacteriales; family Mycobacteriaceae; genus Mycobacterium; species Mycobacterium gordonae. The sequence goes on from NZ_LQOY01000212.1 coordinate 13,185, forward strand.
CAACTATGCCGTTGTTGGTCACCAAGGCCTCTGTGATGCGCCGGCACGGCTCCCACTCGGTGATGCGACTCGTTCCGGTCATCGCGATTGGGCCGATCTTGCCGGTTCCTCGAAATTCGGCGCCGACCCCGTCTGATAGTTCGCCGATTGGCGTAATGGTGCGCAACCCAAAGACCCACTCCGGCATCCGGCGGTAGTCGACAGCGTAGTCGAAAACCGCCTCAGCCGGCAATTCTAGAGTGCCAGACGCGAACACCATCGTCATGCGCCACCAGCCCAGGCCAAAGACTCCGCCGTGGCATCGCCTACAGAATGATCCCTGCAGTCAGTGCGCATGGGTTGATGGTGGCATCACCGTCACAACCCGTCAATAGAATTGGATTTCGAATCTCCCTCGTGGTGGGTCGGCCGGCCGCTACGATGAATCGCGTTCATGATGGTGAAGACGGATCGTCACGCGCGGCGCGACGTTCAGGCGCTTCCAGGCGGGCACCGAGAGGCTCAACGCGTGAGGAGTTGCCTGACGCACCGTTGGCTTGTGCAGTAGCTTTAGCTTTTAGATTAGAATTTCGGGGTGTCGATGAACCTGGGTGCCGTGGGGCGGCTGCTACCGGAGTTGACCGGAGATGCCCGAGCCGATCGTTGGCGCGAGCATCGAGCTGCTGTGCGGGCGGAGCTGATAGAAGCGACGCTTCGCGCGATCGACGAGTATGGGCCTGACCTGTCCATCGACGATGTCGTAAAGACCGCGGGGATCCCCAGGCCCAAGCTGTATCGATTCTTCGCGGATAAGGACGCCTTATTCGCCGCGGTCGGCCAGCGGGTGCAGGAGATGATCATCGAGCAAGTCGTGCCGCAGTTTGATGCCGCCACCACGGCGCTGGAGCTGGTCAGCTCCGCGGTGGCCGCTTACGTCGGGCTCGTGGATAAGCGGCCTAATCTTTTTCGTTTCCTGGTGAATTCCCACTTCAGGGACGGGCGTTCGCCCGCGGATTTGATCGAGGGCGGCAGGCCGCTCTCGGACGCCACGGTGGATGTTTGGTCAGCCGCTATCGAGGCGCGTGGTGGCGAGGGCGCCAACTTTGAATATGTTGTGGATGCTGCTCTGGGAGCGGTGGGACTTGGTGTGCTGCGCTGGCTGAATTCCCCGACCGTCAGCAAGGATGCCCTTGTCGAAGAGTTGACCGCTTTTTTGTGGGGCGCCTTTTCGGCAATTGCGGAAGTGCGTGGGGTGCACCTCACTCCTGACACGAAGCTAGAGTCATCGGCCGAGGCAAATTAAGCGGTCGCTTTCCCAGTTCGGGCGGCTGGCGGCGCCGACATGCTGAACCTGCCCTGAACCGTAGAGGCATACACTACGAGGAGTGGATGTGCCGGAGACACGGATCGGGAGTGGAGATATCGTCAAGACCTGTGGATCGGTGAGTTTCAGGCGACCTGCGATCCGACGGTTTGAGGCTCAGCTGCCGACG
>NZ_LQOY01000213.1 GCF_002101675.1 Mycobacterium gordonae
TGGAGCGCGAGGAACGCCGGGAACGCCGGGAGCGCTCCGTGCGCCACGCCTTGATCAACCAACTCGCCGCCCAGGCCACCGAAGAAGAGCTCGGCGACACACTTTCCGCCGCACTGGCCGACCGGCTACGCATCACCAAAGTCGAAGCCAACCGCCGCATCGTCGAAGCCGAGGATCTCGGCGAGCGCCGCGCCCTGACCGGAGAACCATTGGCGCCGCTGTTGACCGCGACCGCCGCCGCCCAACGCGAAGGCCTGATCGGCGACGGGCACGTCAAGGTGATCCGCAACTTCATCGCCCACCTACCCAGCAGCATCGACGTAAGCACCTGGGAAGCCGCCGAGAAGGACCTCGCCGGCAAAGCCTGCGACTTTCGCCCCGACCAGGTCGCCACATACGCCCGCGAACTCATGGCCTTGCTGCATCCCGACGGCGACTACACCGAGGACGAACGCGCCCGCAAACGCGGCCTGAGCCTGGGTGCTCAGCAATACGACGGCATGTCACGCATCAGCGGCCAGATCACCCCCGAACTGCGCGCGCTAATCGAGGCGGCGTGGGCCAAACTCGCCGCCCCCGGCGCCGGCATCCCCGACGAGGACACCGACACCCGCAGCCAACCCCAACGCCACCACGACGCCATCGTCACCGCCATCCGGGACCTGTTCGCCACCGGTGAGCTCGGCACCCACCACGGCCTGCCGGTGTCCATCATCGTCACCACCACACTCAAAGACCTCGAAGCCGGCGCCGGCAAGGCCCGCACCGCCGGCGGCACCCGAGTCCCCATGAAAGACCTCATCCGCTGGGCCGCCACCTCACACCACTACCTGGCGGTCTTCGACCAGGCCAAGCCCCTGGCCCTGTTCCACACCAAGCGCTTCGCCAACCTCGCCCAGCGAATAATGCTGCTGGCCAAAGAAGGTGGCTGCACCCGCCCCGGCTGCACCGCCCCGGCCTACCACACCGAGGTCCACCACGTCTCCGGCTGGACCACCACCTTCTACACCGACATCCACGACCTCACCCTCGCGTG
>NZ_LQOY01000214.1 GCF_002101675.1 Mycobacterium gordonae
GATCAACCCACCAGCCCAGGAGGCCGACACGACCGCCGCTTAACACCCGATGGACTCATCCGCCTTGACAAGTTCCGGCGCCGGGAAACAGGTAGCCGCCGGGGGTCGGATTCGAAATCGGACCCTTCGCGGTGGGATATGTCTGGCATACCCCACCGTCCAGGCGCTCGGCGATGGGGTGAATCTGTCTCACCCCATCGGCAAGGGTGTGCGTCAGACTCATACCCTCAAGGGTGTCCGTTGTATGGACACCTTTGGCGATCGCCGCGGCCAGGTCGTCGCCGAGCGGCACGACGCGCAGCTTCCCGCCTTTGCCGTGGACCAGCAGTTCGGCGCCGACCGGTCCGCGGGTGAGGTCGCGCCGGTGAACGCGCGCTATCTCGGCTCGACGCAGGCCGGCTTCGGCCGCAAGTCTCAACATCAGGCGCACCCGCGGATCCGCGCCGGTCATCGCTACCAACCATGCTGAGTCAGGCGCTGGCCGCGGCGCCGGCGCCGCCGCCCGCATCACCGGTAGATCCGCCGCGGGATTCGCGGGAAGATGGCCGGCGCGGTACGCCCACCCGAAGAACGACACGGCCGTGTTGCGGTGGCTGCGGCGCGTTTCGATGCTCCACGTCTGCCGGCCGAACCACGCCAGGATGCCGGCCGACGTGACCCGCGCCGGCGCGCACCGGAGCCCGCGCGCCATGAAGGCTAGATGCCCGCGCCGGGTCGCAAGGGTGGCAGGTGACCGGCCCGCGCCGGCCTCCGCTGCGAGGTAGTTGTCAACCAGGCCGGCCCACGCCGGCGGGAATGCTCGCGGCGCGGGGCCGCTCGGCCGACGGTTCTGCAAACTCCGATTTGAAATCCGCATTTCAAATGCGGATTTGTCAGGCCCCGTCGTCGCGACGATGCCCTTATTCGGAATCACCCCATCGCCGCTCACATCACGTCCAGCACAGTCGCGGCGCCATCGAGCGCCAGGGCCAGACCCTCGGGGTTCGCACAGTCCCAGCACCCGGCGCGCGTCGCCGCGGCCCGGATCCGCAATGCGCCGACGGGATCGTCGGCCGTGACCGCAGCTTCGGCGATGCTCGCGGCGGCGAGACGCGCGTCACCCGTCGTCGTCAGGCCGGACAGCGCGCCGTCGACGTGCAAGGCGGTCGCGAGGTCGCGCACCACGGCGTGCAGGGCCGTCGCTCCGGGAACAGCTTCGGCGATGCGAACGAGGTAACCCAGCGCCGCGGTTTCAGGGGTGTCAATTGTGGTTGTCATGCCGAGAAGCTAATACCGAAAATCGCGAATTGCCAAGGGCTGCAACAAAAGTCGGACATATGTCGTTACCAGCGCACATGCCGGAGTCGGGCATATGTTGCGGCGCGGGCATATGTCGCCGCCGCGTCGTGCCTGCTCGACGTCGAATGCTGCCATCGACGCGCTGCGCCGCAAGCCACGGCAGTGGAGCTGGCGGCGCGGGGGACGGGGGGCGTAGCAAACTCAGTTCGCCGATCAACGAATCGCGCGATCTGGTCGCGCTGGCCGTCGGGCGTGGATGGCGAGTGACGAACGGCTACGTGACAGAACGGTTCTCGGGTCTTGCGCCGTGTCAGGTCATATGTAGGTCATGCGGGCCGATTTCACGGATGAAACCGCAGGTCGCACGGATGAAACCGCAGGTCGAACGTGGTGCGCGATACTGGGATTGAACCATAAGCGGACTGCCCACTCATTAACTTCTAACACAGCGCGATTGGGATGACGCGCACCTCATCGACGGCGCCCGAACATCCATGCCGACGATCCCGTCATTCATCGCCGACGAGCTTCCCGGGCGCGGGATCACCGCCGGTGAGAACCGCGTCGCACGGCTTTGCTCCCAGCAGCGCATCTGGTCGATCTTCGCCAAGAAACGCGGACTGAACCGAAGATCCGGCCCCCCGGTCCACGACGACCCCCATCGCGGTCGCCCTGGCAGACCATCCGCACCGCCTTTGGATAACCGCCCAACGCGACTGCCCACCGATTCAAAGGACACCTACCGGCCCTGGGAAGGCCCGCCCCGCCCGGCGACACGGGACAGTTCAACCACACCATCACGTCAAAAGCATTACCAAGCAACATAACTCGGAATCAGAGTCAGCTCACGCCACCTGTCACGCAAAGTCCGGGTTAGGAAACCTTGGCCAACGGCTCATTGCGCAGGACCTGTGCGCTCGCGTCGATGATCTTGCCGACCGTGTGGTGCCGCAGCGTCAGGCGGCGACCGATGTCCCGGTTGGGCAGATTGTGTTCGTAGCTCATCCGCAAAACCTCTGCGATCTCCTCGCGGTCGATGTCCTTGACCGTGATAATTTCCAGCACCTTGTCGGCCAAATCGACGTACGGCAGCACCGACCCCTTGTTGTCGCGGATCGGCGGAGTCGCCGCGGGCGCCGGGGCCACGCCATGGTCGGGGTCTGGCCGAGTCGCTGCGGTCAACGACGAGTGTGCGGGTGCGGGCACGTCGCGCGGGCGCACCGTCTGTTGCTGATCGGCCGGGGTTGCGCGTTGATCGGCGGCCGAGCTGGGTCGACGCACCCGCATCAGGATCGTCAGACCGTGGATGCTGACGACGACCGCGATCGGAGCGACAGCCCCGACCGCGGCCCGCAGCATCCAGGGCAACTCCTGCTCAGGCGGCAAGACCGCGTGCAGGTCGTTGCCGCCGACGCTGACTAGCAGTCCGCCGATCAGAACGGCCCAGAAGAACCGTCGGGCGCCGTGTTCGGACATGCAGACTACGGCACCGAGGGTGGCCAACAGTGTGGCTCCGTCCACCGTGCAAGGCCACAGCCAGGCTTGGCTGGGCGGGACGTGTGACCGTACCGCTACGTCGGCCAGCGCGGTGAAGCTCAAAAAGAAGCTGGCCACACCGACGAAGACGGCCAGGCTCACGGCCGCGGCCCGGATAGCCAGAACCGCCCAGGGGTATCGCTGGATGCTCGCTTCCATCGTCATTTTGTCCTCTCGCAAATACTGGGTGGAGACGTCGTGTGAGGCGTGGCTGTGCTGGGCGGTTCAGCAGGCCGCCAGGTGTGCGGTGCTGGCGTCGAGATCCTCGGGCGGGCGGTCATCGTCGGGCCCGTCCTGGTCGAGGCTGGCGGTGTCGCCGGCCGCCGCCACGCGCAGCGCGGTCGGCTCGACAACGGTCCAGCAGACCCGTTTGCGGCCGTCTCGAATTGTCCTGCGGATCAGGCCATGGCTCTCCATGCTGCGCAGGTGCCGGTATACGCCGGTATAGCCGTGAGTGGTGCGGCGGTAGGCGACAATGTGCCAGTCCGTATGGCATTCAACGATTTTGATTCCCGGACCGAGCCGTTTGAGGTCACACAGCTGAGCGCAGGGAGCGTGGGTTCGCTCGCACTTCCACGGCATCCGTTGTGCCAGTTCGGCTGTTGACAGCGGGACGGGGCTGCGACGAAGCTCTGCGAGCAGGCCTTCGCGCAGCGCGATGGTGTCGGCCGTGGTCAACGCCGCCGCCCACGGCGCGCTATGACCGCCACACCGCCCGGCTCGGATGAACGTGGCTCGCGGCCGGCGCGACGACGACGCTCATACAGATTCGACCGAACCGGGATCAGCTGCGCAAGCCCCTCTGCGACTCGTCCCTGCCGCCCCCCGATCGCACGCAGGAAAGACCCTGTGCCAGAGACATCGTCGGGCACCAACGCCGCCAGCGCTACGGTAAGTGCTTGCAGTTCATAGCGCGGCATCTCTTGAAGCCGGCGCCAGATATCCACCGGAGACGAATCCCCGTGCACGTCTTCAACCACCGTCATCGCTTGAGCGAACAGCCTCTCGCACTGCGTGATTCGGAAGCCCCGGCTGGAAAACGCCACAGGAAGTGCTGCTACGTCGAGACGGTAGCGAATCTCGGCGGCAGGTGCTGACGGCACCTCATCGAGCAGCAGCGCCGCCCGCACGATCGCCCGATCAGTCCACCGATCCTTGCCGCCGCGGTACCGCGGCGCGGTCCACCCGTCCAAGGCGAACTCATCGGGAAACATGCGCAGTAGCCGGTTCAAGGCACTGACCGCGATGCCGAAGAAAGCGGCGACGTCCGCGATTGAAGGCGATCCGGCCAGAAAGTCCACCTGACCGTCGAGCAGCTCGTCAAAAACATCGACTCGGCCCACCAGTTTATTGCGGCGCTCCCGCGCCCGCTCCTGCGCTTTCTTCTCAGCTTCGACCCGCCGCGCTTGGCGGTCTTGTGCCTCTCGGTCGGTGTTGTCGTGGTCGTAGATGTCGTGATCGAACAGGGCAGTCATCGCTAGTGCCCTCCTTTCTTGGTGGTGGGGTTGAGCAGACTGCGTCGGACCAGAACCGACCACGGTGTGGGTCGCAGACCGACGAAGCCGCGGCCCCAGGTGCGGTCGGCCAGCCGTTGGGGATGGGTGAAAACCCAGTGATAGACCGGAACGTCGGGACGTACCTTGGGTTGCCCCCAGGGTCGGCAGCATCCGCGAGAGCGGTGCACGTCGACCAGGACCGCCGCGCCCAGCCACCCTTGCTGGCTGGTGTGCCACCCGGCGTTGAGGCCGGCGTTGCTGGCCGCCCTCACCCCGGCCTCGTCGATGCGGGTACCGCCGTATATGAGCACCGGACCGCGGTAGTCACAGGACCATGTTCGATTCTCGATTGTCTTGCCGCCCAATCGTTCTGGGACGAGCAGCAGTGAGGCCCACGGTCGGCGCAAGGTGATGCCCATCGCGTGCCCGGTCGCGGTATACAACGAGCTCGGCGGGTTAGCAAGGTCCAGTACAACCCCGCGATGGCATCCGGGGTCTCCCAAAGCGCAGGTGCAGGACAAGTCCCGCCCGCGCAGGGCGGCGATGTCGGCCAGTCGATCTGGTTGGCCGGCGAGAGTCACCGCGTAGCGCACCATCGCCCCGAGACGCTGTTCATCGGTCAGCGCCGGGGTGTCATACGTGTTGGCGAACGCAGTGCCGGCCGCGACCGATACCGCACCGCGCGGCACCGGCAGTCCCGCACGCTGCATACGCGGTTGCGGTCCGGCCACCGTCGGTGTCCAGAGGTCGAGGTGGTGCTCAGAGACGGCCAGGGTCATGGTTGGTCCTACTCGTGTGTTGGGGCAAAAGACGGCTAGGGTGCGGCACGCTTAGGGGCTGGGTGTTGAACGCCCTGGTGGCGGTGGTTGATTACCGGGATCCGGATGATCTGACGTCTCTGTCCGCGTCGTCGGTGCGCCGTTGTGCTCGTTGCGGTCGCGGTCGGAACCGGTTGCGCGCTTCGGCGGGGGCGCCCCGCCCTGTGATCGGCCCGGCGCGTTCCCGCCGTGCGTGTCGTGGTGGTGGCTGCGGGCCGCGGCGCCGTGGTGGGCTAGCGATGCGCCCGCAGCGACGGGGATCGCGACCTCTGGGGCTACGACCTCGGCGGCACCGCGGGCGGCGACACGACCGCCCGCCTGGCCACCGGCGGTGCTGGACGCGCGTGCAGCGGGGGCCGCAGGTGTGCGTGCCGAAACGCCGCCGCTTCCCGGACCGCCGCCGCCGGGACGTGATGGGGTCGGCGCGGTACCGAAGTGTGGGTCCGGGCCGTTGCGTCTGGGCTGCGCGGTTGGGGTGGGGTGTGCTTGGCGGCCGGGTGGTTGCGCGCCCGGGCCGCCGTGCTCGCCCTGGCCCTGCCCCGACGCCGACTGTTTGCGGTCTTTCAGACGCCCGCGCCAGGTGTTGAGGACCCGGCCGCTGTACTCGACCTCGTTGACGGTGCGGGCGGTTGCGGTAACGGCGCGATATCCGCCCCGCACCAACCGCGCAGGGCCGGGAATGCCGTGGTCGCCGAAGGCCCGCAGTAGTGCAAGACGGAAAGCCAGCGCGCCTACCACGGCCAAGATCACCATCACCAGCACTTTGGCCAGCGGAGCGGTCATTGCGATCGTTCCGGGCAGCGTTCCGCGGGTGACGCTGGCCATGACGAGGACAAGGATGCCCAGTCCGGCGGTTGCGGCCATCATCTCCGCGCCGTGCAACAGCATCCGCCCGGCGGCTTTCTTCGCGAACTGGCGGGGCGGGCCGGGGAATGCTGCGATAGCCACGGCGGGAACGACGATGAACAAGTTCCAGAAGGCCTTGAAGCCCACCCGGAACGCCTCGATTCCCATGTAATCGAGTGACCACAGAATCAGTAGGACAAGGCAATTGATGATGAAGAACAACCCGGCGGTGGTTGCGTCGAGGTGTAGGGCGTGGGCGTAGGCGCTAGGAGCGCATGACTTCACGGCTTGAGCTGCGCCGGTGCCACTGAGTAGTGCGCTGTTGTAGATGCCCACGCACCCGGGAACGTCGTCGATCAGTTGGCCGAAGTTCACCAGCTGCACCATGTCGCGGACGAGCACGTCGACCATCCAAGAGGTCAGAGTGTCCAATTGCGCGCTGGTGCCGCCTGCGGCGACCGGCCCATTGTGGACGACCCCCTGGGCCAGGGAGAAGCCCAGTGAGCGGCCGATACCCAACAGTCCGTTGTCGCTGATCAGCTCACCCGTGGGGTCGCGTAGCAGCAGCCAGAACACCAGCAACGCCACGAACCCGCCCAAGATGATCCCGATGCCCGTGCTGAAACCCGTGGTAAGACAGAGGATTCCGCCGACCACGATGGAGAACAAGATGCCACCTTCGAACAGGTGCATCCGCTCGATCATCGCTTTCATGGTGTCCACGATCGGGGAGGCGATCGCACCCAGCCAGGAAAGCCACAACACCCCCAGGGCGAACTTGATGAGCCAGATCCCCACCGAGCACACACCAATTAGAAACGCGGTTTCCCCCGCCAGGAACATGTTGAGTTGGGCGTAGGTCAGCGAGGTGTTCAGTGAAGACATGATGGCCGGCGCCCAGGTGGTCGGGTCGACGCCAAATTCCGGGCCGTTGGAGCCGATCATCTCCATCAGCGGGGGCAAGGACACGAAGTGCTGGCCGATCGGAACGCCATAGCTGTCGTGCAGGCCGGTAAACGACCATGCCGAGCCCAGGGTGTCGGCGGTCGCCTTAGGCGCGGTCACAACAGCCAAGAGCGAGGCCCCCCAGATGGCTTGGACCATGAACCAGAAGCGGCGGATTCGGGGCCGCGTGTACAACCACGCGGCCAGCAGTTCAGTCATGCTGCCCACTGCTGCCCTTGGACTTCCATGTCGCGCGTATCGAAGGCAGCCAACAGGTCTGGTTGGACCGGGGGCAGCATGTCCACCAGTCCGACCCGCCCTAGATCGTCGAAGAGGTAGGCCAGCCCACGGCCGGGCTGCACCTGCGTTTGCAGCACATTGGGGTATTCGTCCGGGTCGATCCCCAACCGCTTGAATGTCGACTTCGCATACTCGAGGTCGGTCGGCTTGAACGGCGTCACCACCCGCATCGGCAGGTTCTGGATGCCGATGCCGTCAAAATGCTCCAGGTATTGCGAGATGCCTAGCAGGCCGTAACGTTCCTTGCGGCCCTGATTGCCCATCCGCTCGGCGTCCTTGCGACCCACCGGGGAAGCGAAGTACTCGCGGGCTTCCTCGGTCACCAAGAATCCGAACGCGCCCGGGCGGCGGCTCGGCCCGGTGTAGGACAGTCGCGTCAAGGAGGCGATCATTCCGTAGATCGCCAAACCCGCACGGGCGCGGGGCGATTGACGCTTGTAAAGGTGGACTTCGTCGGTCTCGGACGTCGTCGGCAACTCTTGCCCGGCCATCTGCCAGATCACCGCGTCCTTGTCGGCGATCGGCGGCACCGGCAGCGACTCGTCGAACATCGCACGCAGATAATCCTTTTCGGAGAAATAGATCAGACTGTCGGCCAGCTCCTCGTACTCGGAGTAGGCCGTCCGGTCGAGACTTTTGAAGTAACGCACCAGCCCGCCAAGGGATTCGGCCACTCGGTCATCAGGACGAAGCAGCCGTCCCAACTGGCGGGCCGGCGCCGACACAGCGTCCATGCCCATCATCGGCAACAGGTGATCGAGGGTGTGCTCGACGGCGTGTTCGCGCGGAAAGATCCGCAGACCGTCCAACGACCACCGACTGGTGTAGGGGTTGATGGTCAGGACGCGGTCGCCGTGGTGCGCCAGCGCAGGAATCCACTCACCCAGCGTGCCCGGGTCGATAATGGACACTTGGTGCCCGCGTTTGATGAGCGCATCAGTAACACGCTTGCAGGACAGCGACTTTCCGCCCCCAGGAGGACCGATCCACAGCATGCCCGGCGCGCCCCGGCGCTCCTTGAAACCCTCGAAATCCAGCAGCACAGGGCGGGGCCGTCTGGTGGCCAGATTGGCTGCGAACAGGATGCCGGTGTCGTGGCCCAGCGGGGAGCCCACCAGCGGCGCATACCGGGCCCAGTGCTCGGTGGTGGTGGGCTGCTTGAATTGGCTTCGTGGCGTGTTGCCTTCGCTCCCCGGCTGGCCAAGTTGCCACAGCGAAGCCTGTGCACCGTGACGAGCCGACAGCGCGGTGCCAAGCTCCTCGGCGAAATGGGTCCTGAGCTGCTGTACGGCGTCGGTCAGGTCCGTTGCGGTCGCGGCGCCAACCGCTAACACCGTCGTGGCGTGCACACCGCGTTCCAGTTGGCTGGCGTTGAGCGCATTCTCGTATTCCTCGCCAGCGGCGTAGCGCCGGGCCAGGTCCGCGTCACGGGTGCCCGACATCTGGAAAGACTGGTCATCGAGGTTGCGTTGTGCGCGGTCGACGGTGCTCAATTCCTGTTCTCGGGTAGTGATGCTGACGTGCTGGTACCAGTCGACATCGGCGGTGATGTCGACGTCGTAGGCCGACTGCAGAATCTCTGCACCCGGGAAACGCAGGCCTCCACGGGGCAGCTCGGCGACGGCGAGCATGCTCTGGTAACTGTCGCAAGATGGCCCGCGCAGCACCACCAACGGGCGCAAGGACGGGAACACCCGCCGCCACCAGGAGCGGTGCTGTTTGCGTCGCTGCTGGTCGCCTTCATCGAACTCGACCGGCATCATCCATGCAAAATCCTTGCCCGCCAGGCGACGTGGCCCCCCCGGTTCGTGGGGAAAGGGCCGGTTGAGCGCACCGCGCGTGCAGTGCCGTTCGTAAAGCCACACGATCTGCTGCGGGGTAGCCGGCCTCGGCGCGAAGGTCGCCGGAATCTTCCCCAAAATTTGAGCGACGACCTCACGCAACGCATCGAGACTGTCAGGGGCGTCTTGGTCGCGACCGATGACCGCGCTGGTCAGTTTGGCCACCGACCCCGCCGCTGAGCGACCCGCCATCCCCGCATCCACGGGAACACGAACACCGAAGACCTGCTCATAGAAGAGGTTCTCGGCGAGAAACGGTTCCCACTCACGCACCTCGCGGATCCAGCGCGGCTGGTGTTCGCGGCCGGCGATCATGCGCTGCTGCAACCGCTTGGTATCGACGCGCGGCGATACTCCCCAAAACACGATCCCCGACGGCAGCTGGCGCACTAGTGGCCGGTGGCCAGCGGCGATAGCGCGCCGAGCGGCGAAGCGCTGCATACCGCTGGGCTGTTCAGCGAGGATGAAATCGGCATAGACGCCACCCTTGGTGAACACCAGATTGTCAATGACCGCTTTGGGGGGTGACTTCCACAGGTCACGCTTACCCGACACCGCGGCGCGGGACTGGGTACCGATAAAGCAGTTCAGCACCCACAACATCCGATACCGCGGTGAGGGTCGGCACATGGGAATCTGGCGAGCCGCATAGGTCGCCATCGCGGTGAACATCAGCCCGAACATGGCGATCCAACGGGCGTACCCGTCATAAAACCAGACGTACATTCCCCAGCAGGTAAGACCCAGCCCCAGGATCGCCGCAGCACCGTCCCACGGACCCCATGGCCCGAGTGGGATCCTGGTGTGCTCATCAAGGAAGCCGAGCCGCTTCGGGAAGTTCAACACATCGGCGAACGACTTCGCCGTCTCCTGCTTGTCTTCTGCCATCGTGGTCCTTCCCCATCTACAAATGCGTGGCGGTGGATGCAGCTACTGGCCGTATTGACCGGTGAGCACGTTGCCGCCGTGCCGATTAACGGTGTTCTCGACTGACACGGTCAGCCCGACGGCGCCCAACGCGAGGGCGGCCAGCGCGATTCCGCCGATGAGCTTGCCCGCTGCGGCACCAAACCCCTTGTGAAGACTGACGATTCCGCCGACAATGCCGGAGATGATCAAGCAGATCGCCAGCGGGTAGCGCATATCGTTCCACAGACTCGGGATCGCAGTGAGCAAGTCGCCGGCGGCGACGATGGTGGTGATCATGGTGGTGCTTCCTTTTCTCAGAGGTGTTGATGGACTGGCTAATTCGCCGGTGGGGCGCTCATAGGTGCCACCGGAATGATGTTGTCGGCACTGGAGAGCACAGGCGCCCGGTCAATACCGGCCACCGACCAGTGCCCGCCAACGCCCCGCAACGTCAATGGGTAGGTCATTGCCACGTTCGCGTACTGCGAGGTCAAGGCGGTCACCTGAGCCAAGACCTGCGCGGTTTGGCCGTCGGCGGGTTGGGCGGGCACTTGACCGGTCGCGGTGACCGAGGTGACCAGTGGTAAGGGGTTGCCCTTGTCGTCTTTGCGTGCCAGATAGGGTGCGCCGATGCTGACCAGCATGGAATCGGTTGTCACATAACGGGCGACATCTCCCGTGCCGGTCAGGTAGGCGGTAATGAACCCCGACACCACCTGGTAGGCGTTGTCGGCGCTCGCGAGGGTGCGCGGATATGCCACAGCGAGATCGGCACCGGGTCCGGGCCCGCTGACCTGAAACGGCAGGCCGGTCGCCCGTGGCCCGAAACGCGACCACAGGACCGGAACTCGGTACAGGTACCGGATGGGCGAGGCTGATTCGTACGGGCGTTCGTTGACCCCCACCACGACCGAAAAAACTTCTGCCTCAGCGTCTTTACCAGCATTTCCTTCGTAAGTCACAGCAACCACTGACGGTGATCCCAGGACAACGGCCGGAGTCGTGGGGAGGTTCAAGTCGGCGGTGGTCACCGAAACGAATTGATTCAGTGAGGCCGCGCTGGACGCGGTCGCGGTGAGCCAGGTCGTCACGAAATCTTCGGCGAACGAGGACACCACCGCGGACTTGTTCACCACAGTGCGGGCCGGAGTAACAACGTCAGTGGGCTTGTCGAATATGAAGTCCCACAAGGTATGCAGACCGCTCAGAGCCGCCAGTACGATCAGGGCGGTGGTCCCGTAGCGCCGCAGGGCCGACGATGTTGTGGACACCCGCCCGGTCCATGTCCGATTCAGTTTCATCACTGGACCGCCACGCTCGCGCCGAGCACGGCATCACGCATCACCACGGCGACGGAGCCGCGCTGACGGTGCTCCATGTTCATCGCGCGGACGAATGACGAGTGCATCGTCGGAGGCGTCGTCGCGGCGACGGCGTGCGCTGCCTCCGCCCAGGCATCGTCGGAGGCAGCGCAGGACAGTCGGGTCACCGTGCGCACCAGCCATCCCATGGCGTTGTCGTTTTGAAGCTCAGACGCCGCGTATGCCAACGCCGCGAGCGGCTGCACCGCAAAGGACTTCCACACCATCGTGGTGTCGCGGTCGATCGCCGCGACGCTCCGGAGGCCCACATAGCCGCCTCGACCCGAGGGCCATGCGTTGACGCCCAAGGCGTCCTCTGCGAAGCGCCACGCGTGATCGATCGAATCCACCGGGACGGTCAACGGCGTGCGCCGTCCACGGCGACGCAGCCACAGCGCCCGCACATCCCAGACGAGCACGCCAAAGCCCATGGCGAGCAGCAGGTTCCACGGGCTGCTAGGCCAGGTGGCCGGGCTTGTGACCGTCACCTCTGGACCGGCGGTGAGGACGACACACATCGCCGCTGCCGGGGTGAGGGCATGCAGGAGCTGGCTGATCTGCCGCCGCCGCACATCGGCGTCCGACCACATAACCAGGTCGTTGAGGTTTCCGTAGGAGCTGTCACTCATCTGCGTCACACCGCCTCGTGTCCGATGATCTTCAACGCGCTGATGGCGAAGGTGGCGTCGACCGGATCGGAGCCATCACTGCTGCTGGCAGCCGTCGCCGCACCCGTCGGGTACGCCGCCGACGGTTGCGGGGCGACGCTGGGAGCGGAGTCGCCGAACACGCTGGTCAACCCATTGCCAGGGGCCGATGTCGGTGGTGCGACCGGATCGGCAGGGGGACGTGAGGTATACCGGATCAGCATCTGAATACGTGATGCGAGAACACGTTTGATCGGTTGCACCGCTTCACCGTGAACGTTCTGGGTGTTCTGCATCACCGGTGGGATGCTCGGATCATCGGGAAAGCTCCACTGAACGATGCTCACCACACGGTGCTGCGACCACTGCGAGACCCCACTGGCGTCTTGCCCTACCCAGCCGGGGGTCAACGAGAAAGCCGTCAGCACGTAGGTTCGCCCCAGGTCGATAGTGATGACCTGCCCGTCACCGCCTGCCCGCACACACACGAACGCGTTATGGGGATCCATCCCCGACATCGTCTGCGCCGGCGTCGACCCTTCAGCGCAGCTGTTCTGGGCATCGGCGGTATAGGGCAACGGGCGGTCCACGCCCGGACCGGCGGCAGGGGCAGGCGATGACGATGCCTTCGCGACCGCTACCGCCTGCGGCTCACTCAACGATCCGGCCGCTCTGGTCGGCTCCGGTGTGTCGTGGGAATAGAACGCCACGGAACCCACCAGTGCGGCGACCACAGCTGCGGCCACCACGCCACCAAAGCCCCACAGAAGCTTGTGGTCGAACCGGGCAGGTCTCTGGTCACCGTCGAGCTCGGAATCGAGATTCACCGGACCGGTCGAGGGATCGTCATCGTCGGCCATCAGCGCGGCCACATCCAGTTCCCCGACATCGCCGGGGTCGCCCTCGGAGTCGTATGGGAAGGCGTCGGCGCCGGATCCGTTCAGCCCGCGGACCCACTCATCGTCAGAAATCAGCTCGTCGGCACTCATCGCAGCGCCCCGTGCGAGGTCGCCCGCGCCACGATTGCGCTCGGGTGGCGGCGTTGCATCCGTTCCGGGACGGGCGACACCACGGGACGGGCGTGGACCACCGGCGGAAAACCCACCCACACACCCGGCCAGCACCCAGCCGCAGACATCACCTGGTAAACACCCGTAGCCGAGACAGGGGTGTTCGCGAACTGCTTACTTTCAGTGGCGGCGGTGACGCCGAATGGGATCGTTACAGGCGGCGCCGACCGCCGCGAGGAGCTAGCACTGCCCAGACATAGTACCGCTGCCAAAAGTACCATGAACAGCATAAATATGCCGCCCAACGCGAGTAGAGCCATGGTGTGAGCCTCTCCCTTCAACCGACTGGCGACATTGTGCGCAGCAGCGGCTACGCTCGTCCCATTGCTGTCGAGTCTGGCAGATAAAAGCACAAACAACAATAAAGGAACACACAATGGGTCACGTAATGCCTGATCGGTACGACGAGCTTCGCCGCGAATGGATCTCCGAACACGCCAGCATCTGGAACGTCCAGAAACGCCGCGCCGAGCTGCTCAACCGCCAAATCCGCAAGCGCATCCGCATGGCGGCGGGTGCACGGCCAAGCCCCTACGACGACAACGTGATGCACCCGCTGTGGGCCCGGCGAGGCTCAACGATCGAGATCGTCATCGAGCGCATCGTGATCGGGGTCTGCGCGCTGCTAGCTCCCCTTGGCTGGCTCGCCGGTCGGCTGCTCTACGAGTACACGGTGCGGTTCATTCCTGAGCGCCTGCGGGCATACCCGATTCCGGCATTGTTGTGCACTGCGGTGGGCATCGGAACCATCACCGCACTGCTCTACAGCCCTGATGGCACCCTGGCCGGGACGGTAACCGCGCCCTACGTGCTGGCCCAAATCCCGGCCACCTTCGCGGCCGCGGGCATCTACGGAATCCTCAACGGCTGGTTGGCCGTTGAGGGCTCGGCGAGTTGGTGGCCCCTGACCCCGCCCCCGCTGCCGGTAGAACTTACCCTGCCCCTGGGACCCGACGACCTCACCGCACCATCGGTGTTCGAGACATTCGAACCCGCAGAGGTGGTCGACATGACCCCCACCAACCAGATTTCACAATCCCAACAGCCCCTGCACCTCGTGCGCATCGCCCTGACCCTGTGCCTGATCGGTGTTGCATGGATGAGTGGTGCTGTGGCAGTAGGCATCCGAGACGCGGTGTTCGACATCGCCCATGCCCCCGTACCCGTCAGTGACTACTAAACTAAAGCGTGTCGAAAAACTGGCTGCGGTCGAATCGTCTTAGCAGTAAAGAGATTTGGCTTGAGGTAGACGAAGCCTTCATGCGCGAGAGCAAGCATGTTCCCAACGATTTGGATGCTTCGTGCACCCTTGGGAATCGTGTTGTGTTTTTGGTGGATACTGCTTACTTTGATCGTATGAGTGCCGAGATTCTCCTTCGTACTGGCGAGGCCGCCAGGCGACTTGGCGTGTCTCGGCAACACATCGTCGACCTGTGCGATCAAGGGGCGCTGCCCAGTGTCATGGTGGGCAGCCACCGCAGAATTCCCGAAGGCGCCGTCACGGCCAAGCTCGCATCCGTTAGTGGGCGTGCGTTAGTTGCCGGCGGGTCGGAGCAGTCCCTCTGGCTGCATGCCGCATTGATCCCGCGCCTGCTCAAAGACCCCGACGCGGTGGTCGGGAAAGCTCGTGCGAATCTGGCGCAGGGACGGGCGTCTGGAGCTATCGACGTTCACAGCGAGCCGTATGCCCGTGAATGGGAGGCAATCCTGGATGGGGGCGTGGGATGCACCATCGCTGCGCTGTTAGACCCCTGCGAGCATGCCGCGACGCTGCGGTCCAGCTCTCCATTCGCTGGGATTTTGCCTCAGGATGAGGTTCGCGCGATTAAGGAGGCGTGGCGGCAACGCCGTCTGGCGGGATTGGCGCGGTGAGGCGCCAGCAGCTTGCCCACATCCTGCGGGCATCATGCCAGATTGCCCAGGACAATCAAGTGTTGGTTCTCGGTTCTCAGGCGATCCTCGGCGCCTATGACGACGATGAACTTCCCGCTGCGGTGTTGATGTCGATGGAGGCCGACATTGCGTTCCTCAGCGATCTCGACCGACGTAAAGCAGACGCGGTTGAAGGCGCGATCGGCGAGATGTCCACATTCCACGAGACCAACCATGTGTACGCCGAAGGGCTGCCAGCTGTTGCGGTCTGAGTGGTCGGTAGTTGTCGGTGGCGTGCTGTAGGAACAGAGACATGAATCTGGCGA
>NZ_LQOY01000215.1 GCF_002101675.1 Mycobacterium gordonae
CCACGACGACGGACCTACGCCAAGCCGCGGCCCCGTCGTAGACGTCGACTCCACACGCCGCTCACCTAGAGATATCGGCGGTCCTGTACTCGCAGCGTGGCCTACTCGCGAGAAGCTGGGTGAGATCGCCGACGACCCACGAACGCGAGCGCTTTGCGTGGTCCCTTGGGGTAGTGGCGAAGTCGACGCATGGGCGGCGGCCGCCGCACAACCCAAACTGCTCGGGCCCGCAGTTCGTCTGGAGCCGAGCTCAGGGCTCGATCCGATTGTGGTTGAAGGATTGAAGACGCTCACGCACTCGGTCAACATGGCGAACGACCTGGCTGGTCACTGGACCGCCGCGACGCCTTCGCTGTACTGCGCACGTCTCAAAGACGGCGGTTACCGGCTTCCGGCAGACTCGGTCTGCTCCTGGGCAATCGCCAACGGGTGGCCCGCACGGGCTGCTGAGCGGCTCCGTTCCCTCGCAGCCGATTTCGAGGCAGGCAAGCGCCCGCGGCTGCAGGGCGGGTACCCATTGCGTTCCGACATCCTCGATGTCTGGCGTCAGGAAGCATCGCAGGCATGACCCGTGCATCACACGACCAGTCGGCCGCGGAACGTATCAGGCCCTACAACACTGGACTGGCTTGGCTCTGGCCGTGATCGATCTTGGTGCGACAACGCGAGTCGGCTGGGCAATTTGGCCTCAGCGGTGAACCTTCATGGCGACGAGCCGGCCGTGCTGGTCAAGTTCTTGACGTAGCAGGGTGTTGTCGTGGTGCAGGGCGGCGATCGCGGTGGCAGCCGCGTCGAGTTGACGGTGCAGGTCCGTGCATTCGCGTGTCTTGTCTGCGAGTTTTCCTCGCAGAGTGCATAGTTCGTCGTTCTTGCGTGCCTCGCGCGGAGTGAATGCGTCGGAGGCGTTGATGCGGGTGTCCCATTCAGCCAGTATCCGTGTGGCTCGGTTCATGGTGGCGCGGCTGACGCCGGCCTCTTTCCAGAGATTGTCCTTGATCAGCCGTCCGTCGGTGCGTTGCGGGCGACCGGCCAGCAGTCGATCCATGGCCTCGCGTAAGCGTTTCGCAGCACGAGGCGACACTCCCTCGTCGTGCTCATCATCATCGGAGACCTCGGGACGGCTGCTCACGGCTGCTCCTTTTCGCCTTCGGTCTTGTCGAGGACAGATTCGACGGCGCTCAATTCACGTTGCAGCGCTTCCCTGCGGCAGGTCGACACTCCTGGCGTGGCGATGAGGGTGAGCAGGTTACGTCGCTCCGAGGCCCAAATGGGGACGTGCTCGGGGCCGATGACGCTGTTGGGGCATCGGTCCGGGCGACACCGATCGTGTAGCGGTCCCTTGTGGCCTTGAGGAACGACGGCGTTTTCCAGACAGGCTGCGCCGGCTGGGTTGTTCTCATCCATGACGCAGTGGTTGAGGACGCCGAACCGTATGGAGATGCGGGCTTTTCGGAGCAGGGCTCGTTCGACGCTCGCGTCGCCGGCTCGAGCTCGGACGCTGTGCTGAAGGTCGTCAAAGATTTGCGTCATCTGTTCGGCGCCGGGGCCGTAGCCGATCGGTTTCCCGGCTTTGTGTTCTTGGTAGAGGTCCTCGAGGCGTCGGAACCGGGCTACTTCGATCGCGGACTCCAAATGCCCGGCCCAAGAACCGTCGGCGTTGGCGTAGCCCTGGGTCGAATGGTTGGCCAGCGCTCTGGAAGCGATGTGTTTGAGCTGGATGCCTAAGGCGATCTCGCTGCCGGGGAACTGGTCGGTCAACATCGCCATTGTTCGTCGAAACATGTGCGGTCGTATCTGGCCGGGCGGGATCTGCTGCAGTCCGGTCCGGGCGCTGGTGGCGTTGACGTGTGCGGTGAAGGCGTCAAGCATCTGATCGCTGCGGGAGACAGCGGCATGGTGTCGGAGCAGGGGTGGAAAGAGCCGGTCGGGTCGGGTGGACAGCTGCTCCGCGACGACCACGGCTTCGGCGACCGGAGCGGTGATCCACCAGTGCTTGATCGGCAGGCCGGGGTCGTGTTTTCTCTTCGTGGATTTAATAGCTGGTGTTCCGTAGTAGTCGACGATCGAGCCGGGGGCGATCTCATGGATCTCCGAGTCACGCATCATCGACAGGCCCACGACCAGCACGTAGCAGGCGTTACGCAGCATGCAGCGCTCGAACCCTAGAGCGCGAGGGTCGAGCCCGGGATGCCAGGAGGCACTCGTACCGTTGCTGTGTTCGACAAGAACGAGGTCGTCGATGATGCCGGTCGTGGTCGGATGTCCTTGTGCGACCGCCTTCTTGACTCGGGTGATTCGTTGGCCGCCGGTAGACATGTTGCGGCGGAAGACGTTACTCCGACGGCTGTGGTCCGAGCCGATCATCAATGTCAGCAGGGACCAGTGCACCCTGCCTGGATTGTGGCCGGCTTCGGCATGAACCGGGATGGGGTTCGTGGGGTCGGCGAGGTACCGGTCCAGTCGCACGTCGTGGTCGCCCACCAGCGTTGCCTTGTCGACGAGCTCTTGGTATCGCTGTTGGGCTCGCAGGATGTCGGGAGCGAAGGTGTGCACGTAGGTCCAGGCGGAGCGGATCAACGGGAACCATTGTTCGGGCGGTATGGCGGGCGTGGACACAACCGCACCCTTGGCAGTGTGTGACGCTTTGCGGGCGCTTTTGCCGGCCCAGGGGTCACTTCGCAGTCCGTGACCGGTCAGGGCGGGCCCGTATTGGTGCAATGTTTTCAGGGTCGTGAGGTAGTTCCGGATCGTGTTGGTCGCCAGCTGTCCGCGCAAGTCCCGGATCGGGCGCCGCAGGTCGGTTTCGTGCCAGTCCCTCAGCTGCGGCGGCAGTCCGTTCATGTGACCCCACCTGGCTAATCGCCGCAGGTGGCTCAACCTGCTGAGCACCGTGGCTGGGTTGGCCGGTGCGGGTTTGAGGTAGAGGCCCGCGGCGGTGACTGCCGGGTGCCGTGGGTTGAACATGATCATGCTCAACTCCCGCGCCAGCAGATTCCACGACGGCTCAGTCAGTTCGTCGGAGAACACCAATGTCCAGGCAGCCGCGGCGAGGTTGGCCGGTCGGCGGATGACGCCGTTGAGGTTCCATGCCTCGGTGTTCCCGAACTGCGGCACCCGAGCGTCGGGCAGCAGCGGATGGGAGCCGATGACAGGTTCGTCGGCGTCGAAGACGCTACTGGGCTGAGGGATTGGTTGCTGCTGGCTCAACGGTCGAACTCCACGTCCGCGGCCAGGGGCAGATGCAGATCGGCCTCACCGGCCTCGATGTGCTTGCCGGCCAACGCTTTCTCCTCATCCGTGCGTTCGGCCAGAACTGCTTGCAGGTTGGCGTGGCTTTGTCCCCACAGCTCGGCGAAGTGCTGCGGGGACAACCGCAGCCGGAGCCGATCGAGGTGCTCAGCGAACAACAAAAGCTGAGGTAGATCGCTGGGCAGGATCCACGCGTTGCGGCATTCCAGACATCGCAGCGGCGCTACCGGGCACAACTCTCCTGACCGCCCATAGGGGGAGTTGTGCGGATCAGAGCATTGGGTCAGTCCCATGTCGAGTGCGCCGCGGCGGATGTCCTCGGCCTGCTGTCTGGTCAGGCCCAACGTCGCCG
The DNA here is from genome assembly GCF_002101675.1 of Mycobacterium gordonae. Classification (GTDB taxonomy): domain Bacteria; phylum Actinomycetota; class Actinomycetes; order Mycobacteriales; family Mycobacteriaceae; genus Mycobacterium; species Mycobacterium gordonae. The sequence continues at coordinate 3,602 of NZ_LQOY01000215.1, forward strand.
CCGGATCTGGTGCGTCCAGTACGTCGGTGGAGCTGGTGAGCACCGTCGGCCCTTGCAGCGCCGTGGAGAACCAGTGGTCCTGGGCTGTAGAGATCACCTGGCCAGACATCACGCGCAAGGTGGTGCCCTGGGCATAGTGCCCCCGGAACACTTCCACGTGGTGGTCGTTGGCCGCGTCGGCGATCCGACCGCCGAAGGCGATGGCCTTTTCGACCTTCGTCGACTTGCGCAGCCGGCGGATGTCGGGTGCTCCCTCGACCGTCACGCCTGCTCCGGCCAGCCAGTCCAGGAATCCGGACCGCTCTTTGTTGGCGGCCCACCACGCGATGCGCAACTCGTAGGCCTGCGTGACCGATGCCGCCACAAACAATCGACCAGCTGTCCCTGGCGCCCGCAGCCGGGCCTGCTCGGTGACGTGCATGAGGCGCCGGATGATCGCGCTGACTTCCCGGTGGGGCCGGTCGGTGAAGTCGACCGGCTCACCGACCGTGTCCGGACATGCCTCGGTGCCGAAGGTGCGGTGCCGGACCTGTTGGGCCCGCCGCTTGATCAGAGTCAGCCGGACGCCCGAGGGAAGGAACTCGACATCGGTGTCGGTCAGCGCGGTGACCTCCTCGGGTGCGTGCCCGGTGGCCGCCACGAGCAGAACCCGGTAGGGGTGTAGGTCGAGGTGAGCGGGGTAGAGCTGGCTCACCAGCCAACGCACCAGGAGCATCTTCGCGAGTCCTGGATAGATGGGCCGACCAGACTGTTCGATGCAGGCCCGCAACTCCGCTGGCCACCGCGCAAAGACGGGCAGGTTCTCGCGGATCTGTGTCGGCGTGATCTGCTGACGGGCGAGGCCCCAGAGCAGGTTTGTGACGTCGGTCCACCCGTGCTCGGCGGGGTGCCGCCCCCGGGCGGCCGATGCCCAACCGTCGGCAAGTCGGGTATCCAGCTGGTGTGCCCACGCCCATGCTGCGCGGACCACGGCACGTTTGTCCGTGCGGGAGAACTCGTCGAGTTCCTGGCTGCTGCCTGCGGGCACTCCGATCGCGCCGTCGACCAGGCGACGCAGATTCGGGGTGACGGGTCGCTGTTCGTGCTGTGCGCGGCGCGCGATCAGCGCTCGCACACTCCTGGCGAATCCGGCCGGTGTCGTCGAGCCCGCTGGGTAGCCGGTGGGAAGGGATCGCTCCCATTCGTCCAATACGGCCGCCACGTCGGGGTGCTGGCCGTTCAAACTGGCCCGGTGGGCGTCCTCGCCGAGTAGCAGGTCGACTTTCGTGCAGAAGTGTCGGATCGATCGTTGACCGTGAGCGACCGAATCGTGCGAGATTTTGCTGGTCTCGGCGTAGTCGGCCCATTCGTCGGCCAGCTCACCGGCCAACCGAGCGCACCGGAACTCGTTGGGGTCGAACGTGACTTCCCGCAACGTCCCGCTACGGTTTGTAGCTCGCGCCATCCGAATGCCGATGCGGGCCGCCGGCGCCGGCTGCTCGGGGACCGGTGGGAATTCACGCTGGTGATCTCCGCGGCGCGGCATCAGCGGTCACCGGCCTCGGTGAGCATGCGGCGGGCGATATCGGCGTAGGTGTCACCTTCCTGCACCGTCCACGCTGAGAACGCGGCGTCCACCGCGTTCATCGGGTCGTCGGTGTACTCCAGGTAGGCGTACGTGCTCGCTGGGCTGGAGTGTCCGAGTCTGCGGCTGACGATCAGCAACGGGTTGTGCTTGATGTGACCGCCCAGATAAGCCAGGTGGCGTCGGCGCCGCGCCACCGCGTCCAGCTCGTGGCCGTCCATCTGCCGTTCTAGATAGGACAGCAGTTGCAATGCGAAGGTGTGCCTGGTGTCGTGCCATCTCCACCGCCGCCGGGGCAGCACCGGCGCCTCGGGGTGACCGGCGTGAACCTGCATCCGCTCCCAGGCGTCGCAGCGGATCCGGTACCAGGAGGACGGGCCGAGCATCTGACCGCCGTGGCCGATGAAAACCGCCAGCGGCTCGACACCATTGTCGTTCTCCTGCATCGTGATCCGCCGCAGGTCCGGTTCCATCGCGGACATGGTGAACGTCCGGCGCTGACCGTCAAGGACACCACGCAGCTTTCCCGCCTCGTGATCAACGCGGTCGACCACAAACAATTCCCGGCGTCGCCGCGCCAACGACCTCGCCGAGGCGGCGACGAGCTCCGGGCGCTCGATCAGCAGGAAGTTGTCCACAGCATCCACCGCCGCAGTGGGAACGTAGATCTCGCGGTACTTGCCGTACTTCGCGCATGCCTGCACCGCAAAGTCAACCGGCTCGCCGGGCCGGCGCTGTCCGGCGCCGAGTTCGGGCAGTAACACTGTCGACCACTCTTGCGGGCGCATCCCCGTGCTGAGCGCTAAATCGGCGGCGGCCCGGTTACGCAGCGGCGCCAGGCCCCGGAACACCGGGCTGACCTGAGAATTCGGTAGTTGGCCGCCGAGACCGACGTCGCGGAAGTACCGGTACTGTGCCAGGGTCATGTGCCGGATGTCCATGCCGCGCTGCAGGCGGGGCGCCAGCGGATTGCCGCCCTTGCGGGTCATCCGCAGCGGTCGGTGCCCCAAATGGCCGTGTTCGACCAGCCATCGGTAGAGCTGGTTGAGCAGTTGGGCTTCCTTCGCCCACGTCGTATCACCGACCGGCTTGTCCTGCGTCTGGGTCCGCAGAACGCGGTATGCCGAGAAGTCTGATTCGGTCGGATCAAGCAGGCCGCGGCCGCGGGACTCAAGGAAGTGGACAAAGCGCCGCACGATGTAGGCGTACTCATGCAACGTCTTGGCGTCCTTATCGTCGTACGCCAGGTGGCGAAACCACGAACACAACGGCTCGATCGGCAGCATCGTCATCTCGTCGAGAAATACCGGTGTGCCCGTCGGGATCGCCCGATCCTCCAACAACCGCACAACTTCGGCCGGGTCCAAGACCTGTCCACCGAGGTGCTTGCGTACCAAGGACGGGTCCACGAACGACAGGAACAATGGCACTCCCAGGAAGCAGCAGCGGACAACGCAAACATTGTGTCGGGCTGCACCGACAGGAACCCGTCAAGACTCCCGACGGCGCAGGACGACGCACGCCGCCGATGAGGTCCGACATGCTTCCGGCCACGAGCGTGATGGGTACCTCCACCAACCATTAAGAAAGTGCATCAAGGGCAGCGACCTTGCTGGCCAGACAAGGGTCTCACGGTTGACTTTCGATCCGGCTGGTAAGTGTTGTGGTCCATTCGGCGATGTAATGCTCGTCGGCGGCGATATCGGGTTTGGGTGCGTGGAATACGGTGCTGGTCGCCCATCTCCCGAGCAGTGCATTGACCCCGACGGTGGCGAGGGTGGTGGCGTCGTGCGGGCTCATCGCTGGGGCCCAGCTCTGTATCCAGTCGGCCAATTCGGCGTACAGACCGTCGAACAGCGCCGCGTAGGCGTCGCGCAGTCGCGTGGAGCGGCTCGACGGGATGTGAGAAGCGATTTGCAGCAGCTGGGTTTCTTCGTCGAGGACGGCGAGCACGTAGCGGCCCATCATGGTCAGTTCGATTCGCAGGTCACCGAGCCCTGCGAATAACGCGCGGATATCACGCATCGCGTGACGGCGGTCCAATTGCCGGTCGATGCCGGCGTCTAAGAGCGCTTCTTTGGATTTGAAATGGTGGTAGAGCGCGCCGGAGCCCGGTGCCAGGCCGGCGGCGGCTTCAATCTGGGCGACGCTGGTGGCTTGGTAGCCCTGCTCGCCGAACAGGCGCATCGCTTCGGTGACGAGCCGTTCGCGGGTGGATGCTTCCTGCATTGACCATCTCCTAAGTAAACACTTAGTATAAACAAGTACACACTTTAGCGCCTCGGTAGAAGCGCCGCTAGGAGGTCAGCGATGGCGGGCCAGGAGAAACCGCTGCCCCAGGGAAGGGTCCGGCGCACCATGCCGTTGGCCGGGTTCACTGCGCGCGCCGCTGGTGGACGGATGGTGGCGTCGCTGCGAGAAAAGACCGGTGACGCCGGTGCGGTTGCGCGCTTTCACGAGAAGACCGCCGAGCGCTACTCGGAGTTGCTGGGTCACTCCAAGGGCGTGCTGATGAAAGCCGGGCAGATCTTGTCCATGGTGGACACCAGTGGTGTTGGCAGCGGCGGGTTTTCGCCGTATCAGAAGGCGCTTTCGCGGCTACAGGCTGATGCGCCGCCGATGGATCCGGCGCTGGCCCGGGAAGTCGTGCAGGCCGATTTGGGCCGATCCGTTGAGGAGTTGTTCGCCGAGTTCAGCGACGAACCGATGGCGGCCGCGTCCATCGGACAAGTCCACCGCGCGGTGCTGCATGACGGCAAGCAGGTAGCCGTCAAGATCCAGTATCCGGGTGCGGCTCAGGCGATTCGCGCCGATTTAACCAACACCGAACTGCTGGCGACGTTCTTTCGGATCCTGTGCTCGGCCTCAGGTACCACGATGCCCGATCTGCGGCAAGCCACGCAGGAGATCACCGCCCGCATCTCCGAGGAAATCGACTACCGCCGCGAGGCGGCCAACATCACCGTGTTCAGAGAGCTCTACCGTGATCATCCCTTCATCCGGATACCGCAGCTCATCGCTGCGGCCTGCGGTGATCGGGTACTGACCATGACCTATTTGGACGGGCTGGACTGGGCTGCTGCACAACAAGCTGACCAAGACCTGAAAAACACCTGGGCGGAGGTGCTATGGCGGTTCAGCGGGGGCTCGCAACGGCACGCCAATCTGTTCCACGCTGACCCGCATCCGGCGAACTATCGCTTCGGAACCGACGGCCGGATCGGCTTCGTCGACTTCGGCTGCGTCAAGGTGATCCCCGAACGTCAGCGTCGCCGACTGATCGGGTTGAGTCGGGCTGTCATCGACGGACGCAAGCACGACATGCGCAACCTGATGGCCGAGTTGGGTTATTTCGCAAACGGTTTCACCCTCTCTGCAGATGAGGCATATAAGTGGCAGGCTCAAATCCACCACGAAGTGCTCGCCGCTCAGCCGGTGACCTACAACCAGGACACTTGCCGGCGCGCCGTTGGAGCCCTGCTCGACGTCGGCCGCTGCTCCGACCACCCCGTGCGTCGCTTGACGATTCCCGGCGATCTGCTGTTTTTCTCGCGGATCAATCTGTCCAGCAACGCGATACTGGCCACCCTAGGTGCCACCGTGTATGGCCGCTCCATCGCAGACGACATGGACGGAGTCGCCGAACCCACCACCGCGCTGGGCAAGCAGCACGATGCGTGGGTGCGCCACCGCGGCTTACCGTACGGGTGCCAGCCTCATGACCACCCCTAGCACCGCAGCACCACGCCTGCCCTGGGACGCAGCAGATCCCTATCCGTTCTACGCGTGGCGTCGCCGCGACGGGGACGTGGTCTGGGACGACACCGCCCAAGCGTGGCTCGTTCTCAGCTACGACGCCGCACAAATTGTACTCGGCGGATCGGGGTGGACGAGCGATCCACGGGCCAACCCCACTGCGCGAGCGGCGATGGATGCCTTCGGTCCGGAGTTGGCCAATCGGAACATGCTGTCCACCGACGGTCACAACCACCTGCGGCTACGGGGTTCGGTGCGAGACGTGTTCACACCGTCCTTCATCACCGGCCTCACCGCAGGGGTCGAAGCAATCGGGGCGGGCGCCGTCGACCACCCGCCTGCAGGGGTGTCGTTCGACTTCATGACGGACGTCGCCCTGCCCCTGCCGATCGCGGTCGTCGGGGAGTGGCTGGGCCTGGACGCCGAGAGCTCACGACTGCTGCGCGAAGAATCGCCGGCGATCAGTCAGCTGCTCGGTGCGTTCGCCGACGCCGAGGCAATAGCGTGTGGCGCCGCAGCATTCGCCTCGCTTCTAACCGAGTTCCTTCCGCTGGCCGCCGACCGGCGCACCCATCCCGGAGACGATCTGCTCAGTTTCATCGCCTCCGACCCGGACCTGCTTCTCGACGACGTCGTCATCACCGCAATCCTGATCGCCGTCGCGGGTCACGAAACCACGGCGAATCTGCTGGGCGCGGCCATGATCCGACTCCTGACGGTCAGGCCAGACGGGACCCGCATTGTTGATGGCGTCGACCCGTCCGATCCAGCGCTGATCACCGAACTGCTCCGGCTCGACGGTCCGGTGCAGGCCACCGCGCGCACGGCGACCCAGGACCAGCTCGTCGGCGACGTCGAAATAACCTACGGCCAAACAGTTCTCGTGGTCGTGGCCGCCGCCAACCGTGACCCAGCCGTCTTCGCCGAACCTGACCAGCTGCGGCTGGGCCGCCGCGGGCCCGCGCCGCTGGCCTTCGGCTACGGGGCGCACTACTGCCTCGGCGCGGCGTTGGCGCGACTGGAAACCACGGTGGCGTTGCGCCGGGTCCTGGCGCGCAACCCCGCATTGGCCGGGCCACCTACGTGGCGCGACACCCCGGCAATCCGCGGGCCGCTCAATGTCCCGATGATCTTTCACCGCTCGTCGCCGAACGTTGCCCTCTCGGCTGAGCGCCTTGAAGTCGAACGTGAAAGCCCACCGGTTAAATGAGCGAGCATGGCCCCACCGGCCTGCCTCAGGAAGGCGAGCACACTGCGGCAGCCGCGGGCAGCAACCAGGCAAGTGGTGTGCCGATGCCCGGTATCGACACGTCGGCTGGACGGATGATCGCGCTGCTGGCACTCTTGGTGCTCGCTGCCATCGCCCTGCACGGATATCTTCCGGGCACCCAGCGCCCTACCCGCGAGGAATCGACCAGCAGTCCCGCAGCACTGACTGTGGTGGTCGCGATGCTCGTTGTGTCGCTCGGGATCATTGCGGTGGCGGTCATCGTGCGGGTGAGGGAGCCGCACGTGGTGTCCGCCGGTTCGGCCGGCGCCGACGGCAGATCACGTCGATCACGCGACGGCGGGGGCCGACCGACGCCGCGGGCGTTGCTGATCACGCTTGGCGTGATTGTCGCGGGGCTGCTCATCGTGGTGCTGCTGGCGCTGAGCTTGATGTTGCTGATACCACAGGTCTCGCAGCACGTTTTCGGTCAGGGTCCGCAGGCTCCTTCTGGAACCGGATCGAGCACCGCCGCACCGGGCGACAACAGCGGCCCGCCACCGCCGCGGGACCCGGGGGACAGCGGCGGGAATGTCCTCGGCTACCTCGGTACGAGCGCGGTGATTTTTCTGCTGATGCTTGCCGTGGGAACGCGTGTGGCAACGCGCCGGCAGCGGCGCGCGGCGAGAACCGACGCAATCGTTGACGATCATTCCGACCCCCCCGCCCGCGCGCGGGCGTCGGATTCGTTGGTGCGGGCCGCCGAACGCGGATTGGTCGAGATCGGGGATGTCAGCCGCGAGCCACGCAAGGCGATCATCGCGTGCTATGTGGCGATGGAACACGCGCTCGCGGCTTCTCCGGGAACGGTTCCGCAGGATTGTGACACTCCATCGGAGGTGCTGTCCCGAGCTGTGCAATACCACGCGCTCCACACCGATAGTGCGACCCAGTTGGTGGAGTTGTTCGCCGAGGCGCGGTTCAGTCCGCATGTGATGAACGAGTCACATCGCGAGGTCGCGGTACGCATGCTTGAGCTGGTCCTCGCCGAACTGCGAAGCGCGGCATGACAAAGCGGGTGGCCGGCGGTGTGTGCGTCGTGGTGACAGCCGAGCTGCTGGCACTGTTGCTGCCCGATCGCCGGTTCGTGCTGTGCATTTCTGGAGCCGCGGTGGCTCTGGTGCTGTTTGGTGTTCGCCGATTCCTGGTGCCCGAAACCGAACCCCTGCCCGCTGGCTCGGATTCCGACGATGCCGGCGAGTTGTTGCGCCGCTGGCAGTCGGGAACCGAGACGTTGATCCATTGGTCGGAATCCACCCGATCGGACTGGGACCGGCACCTGCGCCCGATGTTGGCGCGGCGCTTCGAAATGGCAACCGGCCAACGACGCGCCAAAGATCCGGCAGCATTTGACGCCACCGGCCGGATGCTATTCGGCCAGGAACTGTGGGGATGGGTCGATCAGGAAAACATCGCGCAAACCGGTGGTCGCGAGCCCGGGCCAGGCCGCGGCGCACTCGAGGAAATTCTGCAGCGATTGGAGCAGGTATGACGATTCCGGCAACAACCACCACCTCCGCCCACGCCGAGGCGGTGCTCGACGAAATCGAACGGGTCGTGGTCGGCAAGCGGCCCGCACTCACGCGCATCCTCACCGTGGTGCTCGCACGCGGCCACGTGCTCATCGAGGATCTTCCCGGCCTGGGCAAGACGCTGATCGCGCGATCCTTCGCCGCAGCATTGGGGCTGCAGTTCACCCGTGTGCAGTTCACGCCCGACCTGTTGCCCGCGGACTTACTCGGCTCGACCATCTACGACATGCAATCGGGTCGCTTCGAGTTCCGTCGAGGTCCGATCTTCACTAACCTGCTGCTCGCCGACGAAATCAACCGGACGCCACCCAAAACCCAAGCGGCGCTGCTGGAAGCGATGGCCGAGGGCCAGGTCAGCATCGACGGCCAAACCCACCCGCTGCCAGCTCCCTTCATCGTTTTGGCCACCGACAACCCGATCGAATACGAGGGCACCTATCCGCTACCCGAAGCCCAGCTGGACCGCTTCGCGATGCGCCTCGAACTCAAGTACCTGTCCGAGCAGGACGAGACCTCGATGCTGCGCCGCCGCCTCGACCGAGGGTCGGCCGAACTGACGGTCAATCAAGTCGTGGACACCCACGAGCTGCTTGCCATGCGCGAATCGGTCGAACAGGTGAGCGTGCATGAGGATGTCCTGCACTATGTTGTGTCGCTGGCCACCGCTACCCGACACCATCCGCAAGTCGCGGTTGGTGCCAGCCCGCGAGCCGAACTCGACCTGGTCCAGCTCGCCCGGGCGCGTGCGTTGCTGCTCGGCCGAGACTATGTGATCCCCGAGGACGTCAAGGCGCTTGCCACTACGGCGGTCGCACACCGGATCACCTTGCGGCCCGAGATGTGGGTGCGAAAAATTCAGGGTTCCGACGTCATGGAAGAACTGTTGCGGCGCTTGCCGGTCCCACGGGCGCAGGGCGCAACGCAATGAGCGTCGGTGCAGCGTGATCGAAACCCGCCGTACCGACGTGCAGCTGCGCTGGCGCGCGTCACCGCTGACGCGGGCGATCGCCACCTGCGCGGGCGTGGCCCTGGCCGCAGCGGTGATGGGAACGCGCTGGCAGCTGATCGCGTTCGCGGCCCCCATGCTCGGCGTGCTGTGTTCGATCGGCTGGCAGCGGCCGGTACCCCAGGTCCAGGTGCACGCGCAGCCCGGTTTGCAGCGATGCTTCGAAAACGAGCACGCCCAGCTGAACGTATGGGCGACAACGGAATCGGCTGAGGCGGCCGTAGAACTCACGGCCGCGACGGTGGCAGGAATGCGACTCGATGCTCTTGACAGCAGTTCTCGCCAGCGGAAAGCAATTGCCGCCGCCGCCCCGCGCTGGGGCCGATACCCGATCCGGGCGCAGGTCGACGTTCTCGCCGGCGGCGGGTTGCTGATCGGCACAGCGACGATCGACGCCGCCGAGATCAACGTGTTCCCGTTAGCCCCGCCGCAATCGACGGGGATCCCGCGCACCGAGTTGCCCGATCGCCTGGGCACCCACCTCACGCGCCACATCGGCCCCGGAGTGGAATACGCCGACATTCGTGCCTACGTCCCCGGCGACCCGCTGCGTACCGTCAACTGGCCGGTCAGTGCCCGCCGCGGCCGGCTGCACGTGACCCAGCGATTGACCGACCGCGCCGCCGACGTGGTGGTGCTGATCGACACCTATCCCCAACCCCCAGGCCCGGCGACCGAAGCCACTGAACGAACCGCGCGCGGAGCCGTGCAAGTGGTGCAAAGCGCGCTGCGACAAGGCGATCGCGCCGGAATCGTCGCACTCGGAAGCCGCCGCCCCCGGTGGCTCGGCGCCGACATCGGCAGGCGGCAGTTCTACCGGGTACTTGATACCGTGCTCGGTGTCGGCGACGACTTCGAAACCACCACCGGAACACTGGCGCCTCGCGCGGCCATTCCCTGCGGCGCGATCGTCGTTGCGTTCTCCACGCTGCTCGATACCGAGTTCGCGCTGGCCCTGATCGATCTGCGCCAACGTGGCCACCACGTGGTCGCCGTCGATGTGCTGGAAGGTTCCCCGCTCGACGATCAGAGCGACCCTCTGGTCAATCGGATGTGGGCGTTGCAGCGCGCTGGCATGTATCGCGACATGGCCACCGTCGGTGTCGACGTGGTGTCCTGGCGAGCTGACAGCACGCTGGATCAGTGCATGCACCTGGTACCCGATCATCGCCGTCCGCGGCGGGCACGGCGATGACATGACACTATCCACGCCACCAGCGGCCCTCGTCATTTCGACCGCATGTGGGATCCTGGCGACCGCGGCAACCGGCGTCGCGGCCCACGGTCTCGGCTTTGTCGCAGTGATACTTGCCGTGCTTGCGGTACTGGCCGGGACGTTATTCCGCCCGGCCGCAACCCTGGCGGTGGTGCTCACCGTGATCGCGATCGTGCTCGCCGATCCCTCACCCCTGCTGGCCACGCTGTCCGGCGCGTCCGCTACTGCCTACCTGGTGCTGCGACATGCGGTAGCCGCGCCCCGCGGGCTCGTCACTGCCACCCAGCCGACGATGATCGCTGCCACCGGCTTCACGCTGACCACATTCGTTGCGGCGTCGCTTCCACTGCAGTTACCTTGGTTGCCGCTGTTGGCGCCAGTCACGGTGGTGGCACTCTACGTGCTAACCACCCGCCCGTTCATCGCCGACCAGAGCCGACGGGGTGGCTGATGTCGGCGCCCGTCAACCCCTGGCCTCAACGGAATATCGGACCGTTATGAGCCCCGATCAGGGCTGCTCAACCTCTCGATAGTCCTCCACTGCTCGAAGTCGAACGTGTCCAGGCTGACGTCGAGCCCCCCTCACAGCAAGGCCGCTGGCAACACGCAAGACTCAATAGGGAATTGGCCACGTATGGGTGCGGCAACCCCGGCACAGCTGTCGTGGTCGCGTCCGGGATTCATGCTCAGCCTCGACTTCCCCGATGGCACCCAGAATCAACCAGTTCTTCGAGCTCGAGGACCGTGTGGCCGCCGCGCGGAGATGATCGAGCGCATGTACCCACGGTCGGACGAAAGGCGAAGCAGACGCAACCCCGTCGACCCAGAACAGGTATTCACCTCCGACTCATCCCGCCGCGTGCGACTCGCTGGGTAAAGCCCGGCAGAGTGACTGCAACGACATAACTACGCGACGCCGGTCCCTCTGGGGCGGGGCGGAGAAACTGCGGCGCGGCGTAGCCGTGTCAAGAATGGGAGTGTCGCGGCGAGGTCGTTGTTGTCCGTCGCCGAGCATCGATGAGACATTTTCAAACCGGCAAGAGAACAGGTAGCCCAGCGCGATCACGTAGTCGCGGGCCTCGGCGTCGGTGGTGATGTCGATTGTCTGGTAGTGCACGCCTGCTTTATCGAGGGCGCGGAATGTGGCGGTGCATTGCACGCATGCGGGTTTGGTGTAGACGGTGAGAGTAGACATTGGTAGCCTCCTGATAGTAAATGCGGGATGGGTTATTGATAATTCAATATTACTGCGCCAATTAGGCTGGCGCTACATCGGTGAGAAACAAATTTGTTGATCTTTTGTCACGGATTCCCTGTGCGTATCGGACGCCGGAATCACTGCTCTTCACCGCAGGCCGACACTAGTCAGTCCAGTTGTTTGACAGCGCATTTCGCTTGTGACGGGTCTCCTTGTCTGGTCACTGTGCAGCGCGGCGGTGTCGCCCTGATTCTCGCGCGGAGTGACCCGGCGAAGAAATGCATTCTCTGACGGATTCCGCCCATCCAGTAACCAAGATTGATTGTCGTAATTTATTGGCTGATGCGTTCCCCTCCTGCACACTTCATTTGATTCCCGTCCGTCTGTGACATCTATTCTTTTTGCCCTTCTGGCAGCACGATCTAGACCGGGTTACGGGCGGTGGAGCGCAAGGCCCGGGCGCGAAGTTTTGCCAGGGAGCCCGTTGTGTGGGCGAGCGGCTCGGGGAAAAGTTCGCGAGCCCGCCACGGCCCGGAGCAACGCGCAGGCCGGTGCCTTGCGTGCAGCCGATCCGGCCGGTCACGATCGACAAGCCAGAAGGCAAGATGCGGTGTGCTTGTTGCACAACGGGGTTGGGCCGGTCAGATGGGAGTGGGGGCCAGCGCCGAAGCCCTGACCCCCACCAGCCGCCGAAGTTACTGCTTCCCGGCGTCGGACAGATACTCGCTGTAGACGGTCTCGGCATCGGTTGTGCCGGTGATGATTTCCTCGACCGCTGCCAGTGGGTAGTCGTTGGAGGCCAGCCACCGCAGGTAGTCCGCGCTGCCGACGCGAGGGCCGTACCCGTGCGCGGGCCTGCGCCAGGCGTCCTTGGAGGTTTCGGCTTATGTATGACTGAACACTGTTCGTGCCCAAGAAGAAGTGGTGGGACACCATGCGTAAGCGACGGTCG
>NZ_LQOY01000216.1 GCF_002101675.1 Mycobacterium gordonae
CGGCCACCACCAACTCAGCTCACACGAACAAACCGAACTGCGCCACCGCCACCTCGACTGGTACCGCCAACTCGCCGCTGAGCAAGCCGGCTTTGAGTGGTACGGCCAACACCAACTCGACTGGCTACACCGCCTCCGGCGGGAAACACCCAACCTGCGCCAAGCGATGCGATTCGCACTGGCAACCGAACCCTCGGTCGCCCTGGAAATGGCCACCACCCTTCGTGGGCTGTGGACCGCGATCGGCATGATGCAACAAGGGCGCCGGTGGATCGAGAAGGCCCTGGACGAATGCCCCAGCGAACCGTCTTTACTACGACTGCAGGCGGTTATCTCCGTCGCAGAAGTGGCAGTCTTGCAAGTGGATGTGCCGACCCTGAAAGCCAGGCAGGCCGAAGCTCGCCAACTGCTCACCAGCGTGACCGAATCACGGGCCCTTGCCCATTTCACTGCTAATGAGGCCGCTCTGGCTCTCCTGGAGGGGCAGCCACAGTCGGCACGCGCCTTGGCTCAGCAATCACTGGAGAGCACCGATTACGTTCCGGTGAAGATATATGCGCTGCTGTTGATGATCGGGGCGTCCGCGGCCGGCGGCGACGCCCTCACCGCGGTGGCCCATGCCGAGGAAGGCCTTGCGCTATCCGAAGCCCACGGCCAGGACATCGTTCTGCGCACCTACCTCTTGGCGGCCCTGGCGCTCAGCCGCCTGGCGCTGGGCGAGCTCGACCAGGCGGCATACGCTGTCCGCGAAGGGCTGCAACTGTCGCGGATGATCAACGACAGCGTCACCTGCGCGACTTTTCTGGAGACGGCATCCTGGATCGCCGCGGCAAGACAGGAACCATGGCGCGCCGCCGTACTGATGGCCGCCGCCGGCGCCATCGGCCGCGCCGCCGGCGCCACCGGCGCCGTCTCGGCGTATATAGGGCCGTTCCACGAGGCTTGCGAACGTCAAATACGTGAGCAGCTTTCGCCTGCCGACTTCCGAGCGGCCTCATACGAAGGTCGATCCCAGTCCCTTGACGAAGCCACCGCCATCGTCCTCGACGAACCCTTCTGACATCGATTCGCTGTGGTCTTCAAAGACGTTGCCGCGTAAGAGCTGCACCGATACCACCAATCCATCCAACGAAAATGTCGCAACGGAGATTAATTCGTTTCAATTGTCGCAAAACAGCGGAACGTGCGACTGAATTCGCTCAAAACAATCAATTATTCATCAACATTGGCCGTGAATATCCCCTTCACGAGAAGAAGGCCGGATCGTAGTATTGGCCGATGCCGGGACACTCCACAACACGCGATCATGCGAAGCCCGGTGGCCTTTTCGACGGCCTCAGTAAGATTGTAATCCGCTGGCCGTTGCTGGTTGTCGGGCTTTGGCTCGCGGCATCGGCTGCAATGGTAATGACACTGCCTTCTTTGCATTCCCAGGCCGCCAAGGGGCAGCAATCCCCACTGCCCGACACGGCTCCATCGATTGCCGTTAACAGGCAGCTAGGCCGGACTTTTCACGAAATAGAGGGCGGTTCCCTGCTGTTCGTGGTGTTGACCGATGACCATGGCTTGAGCCCCAGCGACGAAAATGTCTATCGCAGGTTGATCGACAACTTGCGGCACGACACTCAGGACAGAATCTTGGTGCAGGATTTCCTCAGCACACCCGCTCTTCGCAAGGTTTTCGAAAGCAAAGACAACAAAGCGTGGAATTTGCCGATTAATCTTCCCGGCGATGGTCCGTCCGCGGCAACCCAAGAGGCGTATCGGCGTGTCGCGGAAATTGTCAAGACGTCTGTCACGGGAACCAGCCTGACTGCCAGCCTCACTGGTCCGGTTGCCACGATAGCCGACTTTCAACGGCTGGGTGCAGAAGATTCTCGCGTCATCGAAATCGGCACTGTAATCAGCGTTCTGGCAATACTTTTCGTCGTGTATCGCAATTTCGTCACGATGCTGATTCCGATTGCCACCATCGGCGTATCCGTTCTGTTCGCCCAAGGCACTTTGTCGGCCCTCGCCGAGCTGGGCCTGGCGCTGAACATGCAGGTCATCGGATTCATCAGCGCGGTGATGATCGGCGCGGGCACCGACTACGCGGTTTTTCTCATCAGCCGCTATCACGACTGCCTCCGGCAAGGCCTCGACAGTGACCAAGCGGTCAAACGGGCGATGCTGTCAATCGGCAAGGTCATCTTTGCATCGGCCGCTACCGTCGCCGTCACATTCTTGGCGATGGTGTTCACCCGATTGAAGGTGTTCTCCGCGGTGGGCCCGGCGACAGCGGTCTCGATCGCGGTGTCACTGCTGGCGGCTGTGACCCTGTTGCCGGCAATCCTTGTCCTGACGGGTCGGCGGGGCTGGATAAACCCTCGCCGAGAACTGACAACCCGGTTCTGGCGCCGATCGGGGTCCATGATCGCGCGACGGCCCGCCAGATTCCTCATCGGTAGCCTCGCGGCGCTGCTGGCACTCGCCGGAACTGCCGGCCTTGCCCACTTAAGCTTCGACGACGTCAGGTTCCTGCCGCGCGAGGTGGGCAGCGTAGCCGGATACGAGCAGATCAATCGTCATTTTCCGATGAATGCGATGACGCCGGCCGTCCTGCTCGTGCAATCACCACGCGACATGCGTACTCCTGCCGCGCTAGCCGACCTGGAAGCAATGGCCAACAGAATCAGCGAACTGCCGGAGGTCGCCATGGTTCGGGGTCTGACCCGGCCTTTCGGCGAGCCCGTCGAGCAGATGACGGCGTCGTTTCAAACCGGCGAAGTGGGTGGCAAGCTCAATCAAGTTTCAGCGGCCATCTCAGATCGCACCGGGGACCTTGACACGCTCGCCGGGAGCAGTAGACATATGGCTGGCGAACTGGCACGGATACGCGAACGGGTCATGGACGCAATGTCCGGTGCCGACAAGCTCCTCACCGCTTTAGAAGAACTGCAGGGAGTTCTGACCGCCAGCCCTACCAGCCAACAGCTCGCCGGTGCGGCGCAGATACTCGGCCGCATGACCGCGCTCAGCGGCAACTTGAGCGCCACAGTGTCAGGTGCGCGACAAGTTGCGGGTTGGGCAGGCCCCATAGTGGCTGCGCTCTCATCCAGCCCCGTGTGCAGCGCAGACTCCGCCTGCATCCGCTCGCGCGACGAATTGGCGTCACTTGTCGCCGCCGAGAACGATGGCACTCTCGGATCGATTGCTGCGCTAGCCGCGAGTTTTCGCGAGATGCGGGATCCCGCGACCGTCACCCTGACGACGAACAAGCTCGCGCAGCAACTGAGCCAGGCCATCAACTTCTTGAAAACCGCCGGCGGCCTACGTTCCCGGATGGCGCAGATGACGCAGGGAGCCAGCGCTCTGGCCGACGGTGGAGCGGCGGTGGCCGACGGAGTGCAGCAGTTGGTCGAGAGGACCAAGCAGCTGGGGACGGGACTGAGCGATGCGTCCACTTTCCTGCTGGACATCAAGCACGACGCGCACCGTCGGTCGATGACCGGCTTCTACATCCCGGCGCAGTTCATGGACACCGACGAATACAGAAGTGGCACGAAATTCTTTCTCTCCGACGACGGCCACTCGGCTCGGTACTTTGTACAAAGCGCACTCAATCCCTTTACCGCGCAAGCGATGGACCAAATCGGCAAAATCATCGACGCCGCAAAGTCCACCCAGCCGAACACCGAGCTGGTGGATGCCTCGATCGCGATGACCGGCATTACCGCCGGCCTCAAAGACACGCATGACTACTACCGAAGCGACATGGAGTTCATCTTCATCGCGACCGTCATCATCGTGTTCCTCATCTTGGCCGCGCTGTTGAGAGCACTCGTGGCTCCGCTGTATCTGATTGTTTCGGTTCTCATCTCTTATCTGTCAGCGTTGGGACTGAGCGTTATAGCGTTCCAACTGCTCTTGGGACAGGACTTGCACTGGAGCCTGCCGGGCTTGTCTTTCGTCTGTTTGGTCGCGGTCGGCGCCGACTACAACATGTTGCTGATATCCAGAATCCGCGAGGAATCAGAGCATGGCGTTCGCGCCGGAGTCATCCGAACCGTCGGCGCCACCGGCGGCGTTATCACATCGGCGGGGATGATATTCGCAGCGTCGATGTTCAGTCTGGTGACAGCCAGCATCACCACGATGGTGCAGGCTGGTTTCACGATCGGTATCGGAATACTTCTCGATACTTTCCTGGTCCGCACGGCTACGGTGCCGGCGTTGGTCGCACTCATCGGTCGCGCAAGTTGGTGGCCCCTTGGCGCCGAATTTCGATACCTGAGACACGTCGGCAGGCTGATGACGCCGAACCCTCAGGGTCGTTTCTCTCGCATTGTCCCCACATACTTCCGCAGTCGCTTCCGGTCCGCGAATTTGCCAGCCACAGCAGCAAGCATCACATCGCGGGCGAAGCGAGAGAAGCCCGGCGAGTCCATCCCTCACAGAGGCATGCCGGAGCGGCACCTGGGCATCCATGCGCTCCCTCTGTTCGGCTGTGGCGATAAGTCCCCACTATTGCTTCACCGATCAAAGGCGGCATCAACAAGGGCGGGCGCTGCAAGGCATCTCCGTGCCCCACGTGGCGACACTTTGCAGCACGCACTACCGCTGTTTGATCTCAGAAATGCATCGATGGCAGCCACGGTTAATAGAGCGGCCCGCGATGCCCACTGACCGGAAATTCCTGCCGCACGTGTTGCGAGCAGCGGCGGGCTACCCTACTTCACTCCATATCGCGGCGGTTCTGCCTGGATATGTAGCAATAGCATCCACAACGCTCGGCGTATCAACCACTAGATAAGGAGTTCGATCATTAAAGTATTCGTCGTAGGCGGCGACGGCTTCTGCGGATGGCCATGCGCCTTGAACTTAGCTGACGCTGGTCACGAGGTGATGATCGTGGACAGTCTGGTGCGCCGAAAGACAGATATAGATTTGGGGGTCAAGTCCCTTTCTCCGATTGCGAATATTTTCGAGCGCCTCCAGTCATGGGAACAAACGGGCGGCAGCCCCATCGGGTTTGTACAACTCGACATCGCCACCGAGTATGAGCGGCTCCGCGATCTACTCGCCCAGGAGCGTCCAGATTCGATCGTGCACTGCGCCGAACAACGCGCAGCACCGTACTCGATGAAAAACTCGGCCACCAAACGCTATACCGTTCACAACAACATCAACGGCACGCACAACTTGCTCTGCGCCATCGTCGAAACGGGGCTGGATATCCATGTGGTGCACTTCGGCACCATGGGCGTCTACGGATACGGCGGATTACAACGCGGCTCGATCCCTGAGGGATATCTGGAGGTCGAGATACCCGACGGCGATAACGGCACATCCCGCAAGCAGATTCTCTACCCGGCCGACCCGGGCAGCGTTTATCACATGACGAAGTCCCTCGATCAGCTGCTGTTCTACTTCTACAACAAAAACGATCGAGTTCGGGTTACCGACCTGCACCAGGGAATTGTATGGGGCACGAACACGGTGCAGACCAAGCGTCATCCGAAACTCATCAATCGTTTCGACTACGACGGTGACTACGGAACAGTGCTCAACCGCTTCCTGATGCAATCGGCGATCGGATACCCGCTGACGGTGCACGGTACCGGCGGCCAAACCCGCGCCTTTATCCACATAACCGATTCCGTTCGCTGTGTCCAGCTTGCGCTGGAGAATCCGCCGAATAATCAGGAAAAGGTAAACATTTTCAATCAGATGACGGAAGTCCACAAGATCCGGGATCTGGCGACAAAGGTGGCCGCCCTCACCGGTGCGGAGATCTCCTATCTCCCCAATCCACGCAATGAAGCGGCGGAAAATGAATTGCAGGTCGAGAATCAACACCTGCTCAACCTTGGACTCAAGCCCACAACCCTCACCGAAGGCTTGATGACCGAACTTGTGGACGTCGCGAAACGCTTCGCCTACCGCTGCGATCCCACTCGGGTGCCATGTACAAGCGCCTGGCTCGACAAGGCGCGTGGCGGCGAGGAGGAGGCCATGAGCGCCACTTCGATGATTCCGTTGGGCGCGCTCACCGCTGAACTGTGAGATAACGCCCGCCACTGCCACGGATGGTGCCGTGCTGGTGACGCGAAAACCGGTCTCTAATCCCCCAACGCAAGGTTGACTCGATGCGCATTTCCATCTTCACCGACAATTTCCTGCCGAAAGTTGACGGCATCGTCACCAGGCTCACCATGACGGTGCAGAACCTCACCGCCGGTGGGGATCAGGTACAGGTTTTCTGTCCCAGAGGTGCGCCTGCCGACTACCACGGAGCCGAGATCATAGGTCTGCCGTCAGTCCGGTTGCCGTCGTATCCGGAAGTGAAATTGGGGCTGCCCACGCGCACCGTTTCCGTTGCACTGGGACGGTTTCAGCCGGATGTAATCCACATTGTCAATGCGTTCGGCATGTTAGGCGTGGGGGGAATCTGGTCCGCCAAGCGCAGGAAAATACCGCTGGTTGCCAGCTATCACGTCGATCTGCTCAACTATGCCGACTTCTATGGGTGGCCCGGGCCGGTGAAGCGAGCCAGTTGGAAACTCGTCAAGACCGCACACAATCAGGCGAAGCTGACGCTTTGCACGTCGTCGCCGCTGGAAGCCGACCTTCGCAACAGAGGCGTCCAGCGCGTCGCAAAGTGGCAGCGCGGTGTGGACACCGAATTGTTTCACCCCCACCGGGCGTCGTCGGAGTCGCGCAATCGATTGCTGGGAAACCATAGTGACAACGGCGCCCTGCTCCTCTACGTCGGCCGTCTGGCCGTGGAGAAAGAGATCGAACAGATGCGCGTGGTGCTCGATGCGTTGCCCGACGCCCGGTTGGCCCTCATTGGTGACGGCCCACACCGAAGACAGTTGGAGAAATATTTCGCCGGCACCGCAACCACGTTTCTGGGGTACCTCAGTGGTGAACAGCTGGCAGCGGCCTATGCCAGTGCCGACGCCTTCTTGCTGACCTCCCGTACCGAGACTCTGGGCCTGGTCCTGCTGGAGGCGATGGCCGCGGGCTGCCCCGTGATCGCTGCCAATCGCGGCGGCATTCCTGACGTCGTGCGCGATGGCGTGACGGGGTTTCTGTACGAACCCGACCGTCCTGGTGACCTGCTCGCGCAGAGCAAGCGGCTACTGACCAATAGCGCTCTGCGCCAAGCGATGCGCAGGTCGGCGCGGCAGGAAGCCGAGCAGTGGAGCTGGACGTCAGCCACGGAACAGTTGCGGCGCAGTTATGTCCGCGCTGTCAGCGGGGATGCCGCGGACGGGCGCTTGATCGACAGTGGCGCCGCGTCGGGAACGTAATGGGGCCGACTCCTTCACCGCTAACGCGGAGACAGCAGTCGTTCGGCGGCGGTATACGGGTCCTCGCGTCCGTCGACCACCGCCTCGGCGAGCGCATCCAGATCGGTGCGTGCCCGCAGCCGTGTTTGCGCCAGCGACAGGATCTGCGCGCGGGCCCGGGCCAGTCGCCGGGCGCGGCTGTCGGAGCGGTGATGGGCGTCGATGACGGCCACCAGATCGGCGAGTCCCTCACCCCGGGCGGCGATCAAGCTGACGATCGGGGCGGCGGTTTCGGCCCGCAGGTCGCGCACGGTCTGCTCGGCTCCGTCGCGGTCGGCCTTATTCACCACCACGATGTCGGCGACTTCCAGCAGACCCGCCTTGGCGGCCTGCACCGCGTCACCCGCTCCCGGGTTGAGGATCACGACGGTGGGATCGGCGACGGCGGCGATCTCGATCTCGGACTGGCCTACGCCCACGGTTTCCAGCAGCACGACGTGATAGCCGAGGGATCCGAGCAGCCGGATGGCGGCAGGAACGGCGGCGGCGAGGCCACCGAGATGGCCCCGGCTGGCCACCGACCGGATGAGCACGTCGGAGTCGTTGATGTGCGCGGTCATTCGGATGCGGTCGCCTAGCAGAGCGCCGCCGCTGAAGGGCGACGACGGGTCCACCGCCAGCACCGCGACCCGTTGATCCTGCTCGCGATAAGCGCCGACGAGCGCGCCGATCGTTGTCGACTTGCCGGCGCCGGGCGGGCCGGTGATGCCGATTACGCGCACCGGCGCCGCCGGGCCGATGGCGGTCAGCACCTCGTCTCGGCGCTCGCCCTCGACGAGGCTGAGCAACCGTCCGGCGGCACGCGGAGAACCGTTGCGCGCCTTGATGATCAGCTCGGAGACGTCCAGGATCGGGTCCGTTCGGCAGGGCGGGTGGTGGCGAGAACCCCATTCTCGCAGTTTCTCGCGAGCAGACGCAAAAGCCCCGGGGAGCGCTCGCTCCCGGGTGCTTCTGCGTCTGCTCGCGCACCCATAATGGCAGCGTGAACATGATTGAGGTGCCCGGCGGCCGGGTGTGGTTCAAACGGGTGGGCACGGGCGACGGCCTGCCCCTCCTGGTCGTGCACGGCGGGCCCGGCTTGCCGCACTACTACCTCAGCTCACTGGAACGCCTGGCCGACGAGCGCGAGGTCATCTTCTGGGACCAGCTCGGCTGCGGTAACTCCGAACGTCCGTCCGACCCGGACCTGTGGACCATGCGGCGCTCGGTGGGCGAAATGGACGCCGTGGTCCGGGCGTTGGGGCTCAGCGCTTTCCACATCTTCGGCAACTCGTGGGGTGGCATGCTGGCACAGCAGTACGTGCTCGACGTGCCCTCGGGCGCGGTCAGCCTCACCATCTCCAACAGCGCCGCATCGATCCCCGTGTTCGCCGAGAACGTGATCCGGCTGAAGTCCGAACTGGACGCAGCCACCCAGGACGCGATCGATCGCCACGAAGCCGCCGGTACCACCGATTCTGGGGAATACCAGGCCGCAATCACCACCTGGAACGAAACCTACCTGTGCCGGTCGTTGCCCTGGCCGAGCGATCTTTACCGGGCCTTCCAAAACATGGGCGCCGAGATTTTCCAGACGATGTTCGGGCCCAGCGACTTTCACATCGTCGGCACCATCCGGGACTGGGATGTGGTGGACCGGCTCGGCGAGATCACGCTGCCGACCCTGCTGCTCGCCGGCAGGTTCGACGAATGCTCACCGGAGCACATGCGGGAAATGCACGAGCTCATCAAGGGCTCGCGTTTCGAGTTCTTCGAGAAGACGGCGCATCTGCCGTTCATCGAGGAGCCCGAGCGTTTCGACGGCGTGATGCGCGACTTCCTGCGCCGACACGACCGAGCTTGATCGCCAGCGAATGCGGGTACAGGCCAGCTGTGGTTGGCTACACATGATGAAGCTGCGGCGTGATCGCAATAAGGGGGACTCGGTGATGAAGCGTCAGGTCGGGGCGAGCCTGCGGGTCACCGTCACCGACCCCACGGCTCTCGAGTTCCAGATCGCGGTCGCGGCGCTACCCGGGCTGCAGATCGACGAGTCGCTGACGGTGAACCTGGACGGCAAGCCGGTCGCAGTGCGTGAGATCGCCGGCGAACACGGCACGAGGATCCACACCGCCGATGTCGGGGTGGGTGATCTGCAGGTCACCTATGAGGCCACGGTGACCGGGCGGGCCGAACCGATCGCGGTCCGAGATCTCGACGTCTCGACTTATCTGCGCCCCAGCCGCTACGCCGAGGCCGACAAGTTCTTCGGCTTCGCGGCCACCGAGTTCGGTCAGTTCACCAACTCCGTGACGCTGCTGGAGAAGGTGTCCTCCTGGGTGGGGACCAGGTTGAAATACGTTCCGGGGTCTAGTGATCCGATCGACGGTGCGACGGACACCCTGCTGGCCGGCGCCGGTGTGTGCCGCGACTACGCACACCTGGTGGTGGCATTGCTGCGCGCGGTCAATGTGCCGGCCCGGCTGGTCGCGGTGTACGCCCCGGGTTGCGACCCGATGGACTTCCATGCGGTCGCCGAAGCGCTGATCGACGGACAGTGGCAGGTGGTGGACGCGACCTGTCTGGCGCCCCGGCAGACGATGCTACGGATCGCCACCGGACGCGACGCCGCCGACACCGCCTTCTTGGACAACCACCGCGGTTCGATCGAGCTGACCGAATCGGTGATCACCGCGGTGACCGTCGACCCGCTGCCCCGCGACTCAGTGGAAGACCTGGTCGCGCTAGGCTGAGTTACCTGGCGCGAGCAGACGCAAAAGCGCCCAAAATTGGGCATTTTGGGGCGCTTTTGCGTCTGCTCGCGAGGCTTCAGTTCTTTCCGGCGTTGAGCTTGCTGACGATCGCCCGGAAGTCCTCGGTCACGAACGACTGGTGTTCGGCCGACAGCGCGTAGTCCAGGCTGGCCAGCACCGCGCGTTCCAGGTGAATGTTGAGCACCCGTTTGGTGCTCTCCACCGCCTGCTGCGGCAGTTCCATGATCTTCTGGGCGCACTCCACCGCCGCGGCGAACGGATCGTCGGCCACGTGGTTGGCCAGCCCCAGCTCGACCGCTCGTTGGGCGCGAATCCTGGTGCCGGTCAACGCATATTCCTTGGCCAGCAGCAGGCTGATGTGCAGTGGCCAGGTCAGTGGCCCACCGTCGGCGGCCACCAACCCCACCTGCACATGCGGGTCGGCGAGAAACGCGTCCGGGGCAATGTAGACGATGTCGCTGAGCGCCACCAGGCTGCAGCCCAGCCCGACGGCCGGACCGTTGACGGCCGCGATCACCGGGATCCGGCACCGCGCCATGCCCAGCAC
The DNA here is from genome assembly GCF_002101675.1 of Mycobacterium gordonae. GTDB lineage: Bacteria > Actinomycetota > Actinomycetes > Mycobacteriales > Mycobacteriaceae > Mycobacterium > Mycobacterium gordonae. The sequence goes on from NZ_LQOY01000216.1 coordinate 10,641, forward strand.
AATCTCGCGTCCGTCCCGAATCGTCTTGGCGCGCAAGGCGGCGTCTTCGGCCAGTTCGGCCAGATACGCGAAATCCCCGCCGGCGGAGAAGGCCTTGCCGCTACCGGTGAGCACCGCGGCCCGGGCCGATGCGTCGTCGGTGAGTCGCTGCCACAACCGGGCGAGTCCGACGTGCAGACTGTCGTTGACCGCGTTGAGGTCGTCGGGCCGGTTCAGCGTGATGATCCGCAGCGGCCCGTCGGCGCGAACGTCGATTTCGCTTGGCATGTCGTACATGTCAGACTCCCAATCCCAAGATTCGCGAGGCGATGATGTTCTTCTGTATCTGTGAGGTCCCGCCCATCACGCTCTGCGCACGGCTGTACAGGTAGGCGTTGAACAGCCCGGGGTCGCGGGTCCCGCCGACGGCCAGGGCCGCGTGCCCGACGGACTGCTCCACCCACGTCATCAGTAGCTTGTCCAGCGAGCCCTCCGGACCGTGGGACACCCCGTCGAGTTGCTCGGACAACCGGCGCCGCACGTGGTGTGTCAGCATCTCGGCCTGCACCGCCGCCCACGCCAGGTCATCGTCGACCTCTCCGTCACTGCGGGCCACCAACTCGGCGACCAGCTTGTTGTAGCGGGCCGCGTAGCCCAGGGTGGACGGTTCCCGCTCGTGCCCGACGACCGTCATGGCGACGGCCCACCCGTCACCGGGCGCGCCGACCATGCGGTCCGCCGGGACGGTGGCGCCGTCGAAGAACACCTGGCCGAACTCGTTGGTAACGCCGTTGATCATCTGCAGCGGACGCTGTTGCACGCCAGGCTGTTTCATTGACAGCACGAAAGCCGACAGGCCGCGGTGCCGTTTGGCACCGGGGTCGGTGCGGGCTAGCAGCAGGCACCAGTCGGCGACGTCGGAGTAGCTGGTCCAGATCTTGTGGCCGTGGATCACGTAGTTGTCGCCGTCCCGGGTCGCACTGGTGGTCAGCGACGCGAGATCCGAACCAGCCCCAGGCTCGCTGAACCCCTGACACCAGCGGTCGGATCCGTTGATGATGCCGGGCAGGAAACGCCGCCGCAGCGCGTCGCTGCCGTGGCGGCCGATACCCATGACCAGATAGCCGACGCTGGGACGCGGCGGAGCACCGGCGCGGGCAATTTCTTCGTCGACGATGACGTCGTAGACCGGCGGTAGCTCGAACCCTCCGTAGTCGCGCGGCCAGGACAGGCCGAAGAAGCCCTCGTGGTAAAGCGCACGGTGCCAGTCCGCCTGGCGGGCCCAGTATTCGTCTCCGGAACCGCCGAACTCTTTGGCGTGCAGGGAAAGCCACTCGCGTAACCGATGCCGGAACTCGGCCTCCTGCGGTGAGTCACGAAAGTCCACGGCCGACCTCCTTCAGGTTGACCGGCCACAGCTCGGTCGATGTCAGCGCGCGGCGCAGATATACATGCGCCAGGCACTCCCAGGTGTTGCCGATCCCGCCATGCACCTGGATCGACGTTTCGCACACGGTGCGGGTGGCGCGGGCGCAATAGACCTTCGCCACCCGCGCAGCCTGGATCGCGGCGGCCGGCCCGAGTTCGTCCACGGCCCAGGCGGCATGGCGCAGAATGCTCACCGAGCCCTCGATCAATGCCAGGCTCTCGGCGAGCAGGTGAGCGACGGCCTGGTAGGACCCGATCGACTTTCCATATTGCTCACGAATTTTGGCGTAGTCGCACGCGAGCGCGTGGGCGCCGCGCGCGCAGCCGAGAAGGTCTGCGGCCGTGCCGACCAAGGCGAGGGCCAGCCACCTGTCGGCAGCGTCGGCAGGCACCTCGCCCAATTGCGTTGCCGCATCGGCCACTCCGATACAGCTGCGGGTCAGGTCCGCACCACCGTCGTCGTCCCCGAGTTCAGCAGCAAGCACCGCGGTGCCCGAGAGCTGCAACGCCCGTCGATAGCCGCGGGTGTCGAAGGCGATACCGCCGACCGCCACCGTCGCGGCGCCGACAGCCGAACCGAGGTGGCGGCCCAGATCGTCGCCCAGCACCGGCCCGAGAAATGGAGCGTCGACCAGCCGGCGCCCGAATTCCTCGGCAACCAGCGCGACTTCGACCCCCGAGGCTCCGTCCGACCGCAGCGAACGCCAGCCCGTCTGCTCGATCTGCCTGTCCAGACGCGCGATCCGGGTCTGGTCGGCCAGCTCCTGCACCGCGGTGAGCCCGAGGTCGTCAGCCATCTTCGCCGCGGCATCGCGCAATTGCTGTTGTTCAGCGTTCAGACGTACATCCATAGCTCTCCTTGAGCACTCTGCGCAGCACCTTGCCCGACGGCAGGCGCGGGATCTCGGTCACGAACACCACCCGGCTCAGGCGCTTGTAGGACGCGAGTTTCGCCTCGACCCGGGCAGCGAGTTCGCAAGAATCGACCGGGGTGTGGGTGACCACGGCAGCGATGACGGCTTCACCGTTGGCGCCATCCGGTACACCGAAGACCGCGCAGTCTCGCACCGCGGGATGTCCGTGTAGCACGGTTTCGATTTCGGCGGGCGCCACCTGGAAACCCCGCACCTTGATCATTTCCTTGATGCGGTCGGTGATCCGCAACCAGCCGTCGGCGTCCAGCGACCCGACGTCTCCGGTTCGGTACCAGCCGCCGTCGAGGACGTCGGTGGTCGCCGCCGCCGGCAGGTAGCCCGCCATCAGCGAATCAGCCCGCGCCTGGATCTCACCCACCTCGCCGGGACCGGCCGGCTCGCCGGTGCCCAGCGAGACCACCCGCAACTGCACGCCCGGCACTGCGCGCCCGACGGAGTCCAGGCGCGCACCGCGTACCGGATTACAGGCGATCACCGGCAGTTCGGTGGTGCCGTAGGCCGGAACCCAGCCGATGCCGGTGCGCCGGGTCACGGTCTCGGCGATGCTGGCGGTGACCGGCGTGGCGCCCCACATGATGTACCGCAGCGATGACAGGTCGTAGGACTCCAGGCCGGGGTGCGACGCGATGGCCAACGCGATCGGCGCGACGGCCATTTCGACTGTGATGCGGTCGGTTTCGATGTGTCGCAGCATCTGTTCGACGTTGAACCGCGGATGCAACCTGACCGACGCCCCCGTACGCAGCGCGGTGAGGATGTTGAGCAAGCCGAGAATGTGCGACGGCGGGGTGGTGACCTGGAGCCGATCGCGGTTGGTCAGTTCCAGGGCGCCGCGCCAGTGCCCAACCGCCGCGTCCAACGATGCGTGGGTGTGCCGCACCGCCTTCGGCAGGCCGGTAGTGCCGGAGCTGAAGACCAACACCGCGTCGCCACGCGGCCGCGCCGCGGTGATTCCGGATTCGGCCGGGACTACCGGTTCGTCAAGGTGCAGCATGGGCATCACGCCGGCCAGCACCGGATGGTCACCGATCGCGTCGTCCGGGTCGGTGAGGGCCAGGGCGTGCTCGACCTCGTCGCGTTTCCACGCTGGGCTGATCAGCACGGCGGCCGCGCCGATCCGCCAGATCGCGTGCACGGCGGCGATGAACTCCGGCCGGTTGGATGCCATGAGCGCGACCCGCTGCCCGGCGACGGCCCCTCGCTTGCGTAGCGTCGCGACCAGACTGTCGGTCAGCGCGTCAAGTTCGGGCAGGGTGAAATGCCGATCCTCGAACACGAGCGCGGCCGGTTCGGTCACGTCTCGATCCCTCCGGCGGTCTTGAGAAGATCCTATCGTCTAGTGAGAATAGTATTCTCTAAAGTGAAGAATACAAGTGCGTGGAAGGTGCGTATGACGGAGGCCGCCGTGGTGACGATTCACCTGGACCGCAGGAAGGTGTCGGTGCCACTGGTCCCCGGCGAGACGTTGCTGGAAACCGCGCGGCGGGCGGGGCTGGACCCCCCTTTCAACTGCGAGGCCGGCAACTGCGGCACCTGCATGGCGCGGCTCACCGAGGGCAGCGCGACCATGCGCGTCAACGACGCCCTCGACGACGACGAGGTAGCCGACGGCTACATTCTGACGTGCCAGGGCATTCCGGACACGACGCCGATCACCGTCCATTACGAGTAGTCACGAAAGGCTGGCGCGCATGGCGAGAGGCATCATCTACGTCGAGACCTATCCCAGTTCGCCGGACCGCGAACAGGAGTACAACACCTGGTACGACGAAGTCCACCTGCCGGAACTGGTGAACCTCGACGGGATCGTCGCGGCACGCCGGCTGCGGCCGGTCAACGGCGACGGACCCTACATCGCGCTCTACGAGATCGAGGGTGACGATCTGCAGGCCGTGCTGGCGGGCATGAGCGGGGCCAAGCTGACCATGTCCAGTGCGCTGCAACTGGATCCGCCGCCGATCCCGCGGCTGCTCGAGGTGGTCGCCGAGTGTGGCGCGAAGGGCTAGGCCGGCGGTCCTATGGCGACCACCTGTTGGGGTGCGAACACCACGCACCGCCCGGTGACCGACGCGTCGGCGTCCCAGCGCACCGCGGCGGTGCCCGACAGCTGAAGCGTTGCGCCGCTGCGGAAGTCGACGAACAGCAGAGCAGCGGTGGGGTCGGCGAACAGGTTCCCGAAACTGTTGAACATGTTGTTGCCCGGGTAATCCGGCCATAACAGGCGACCGGAATCTACGCCGACGAAACCGGGCGGACCGCCGCGGTGCGACGCGTCGTTGCCGGACTCAGGGTGGGTGGTGCCCAGGAAGAATGTGTCGGCGGCGCGCACGAGATCGACGTCCTGTGGCCGTAATTCGTTGCCCCGGAACACATTCAAGCGAGTGTCAGCGGACGGTCCGCGGACCTGTCGCGGCTGGATGTATTGCGGGCAGTTGCCGTAGGCCTGGTCCACCTCGATCACCAGCTCATCGGAATCCGCGGCGGACAACATCCCGTTGATGCGCAGGCGACGGCGGGTCGGGAAATCCATCACGACCAGGCCGACCGGCTGGGCGGGGAGCAACCCGCGCAAGGGATCCGTCGCCGGCGGTGTCGCCGCGACCAGCAGGCGGGTGGGCGAGGCGACGTGCAGGAAGCCCGGATCACCGAACAACGGCGATACCCAGAGCCGGCCCGCGCCGTCACGGGCGCTCAGCGCGGCGAAGGTCGCCTTGGCGAAAAAGGCGCCGGCCCCGCCGCGCAACTCACCACCGGCCACCATCGGCGCCAGCCGCGCCGCCGCCGACTGCACACCGGCCTGTCGTTGCACGGCGAGTTCGCCGGCATGGAAGCCGACCGCGGCCGCTCGATGATCGTCTGCCAAATGGACCAGCTCCCTCGTTGTTCAGCAGACAACTGCAACAGAGCAGGAAGTATTCCGCGGCGTTGCCGTCGCTAGGCCTGCAGCCGGGGCGGCGGGCGATACTCGGGCTGGTAGCCCGCGACGTGGATCGGACTGCCGACCAGCCGCATATCGCCCGCAAGCACCACGACTTCCGCGGTCGCCTGCAAAGCCTCGGGCAGCGTGCGAACCGCTGCCGCCGGCACCCCGAGCGGGCGCAGCCGCCGTTCCCAGCTTGCCGCGGTGTCGGCCGCCAGTGCCGCAGTCACCACGGCCAGCACCTCGTCACGCCGGGTGACCCGTTGCGTCATCGTCTCGAAGCCGTCGACACCGGCCTCGGTGGCGAAGGATTTCCAGAATCCGTCGTGCGTGATGAACAGTGCCAGGTATCCATCGGCTGTCGGAAAAAGTTGAGCCGGAACATAATAGGAGTGGGCGCCATACGGGCGGCGCTGCGGCTCGGTGCCGTCGTTGAGATACGCGGCCGCGTGATAATTCAGCTGAGAGAACATCACGTCGCGCAGTGACACATCCACCTGGCCACCGCTGCCGGAGACGATCTTGGCCAAAAGGCCCAGCGCCGCACACATTCCGGTGGAGTTGTCGGCCGACGAGTAGCCCGGCAGGGTCGGGGGACCATCCGGATCACCGGTCAACGCGGCGGTACCGACTCCGGCCTGCACGACGTAGTCGAACGCCGGATCGTCGCCCCCGTTGAGCCCGAAGCCGGTGACGGCGACACACACGATCTTGTCGTTGTACCGACGCAACGTGTCGTAGGTGAGGCCCAGCCGTCGAATGGCAGACGGCTTCAAATTGACCAGCAGCGCATGGGATTTCGCAGCCAGAGCACCCAGCCGCTGCTGGCCGTTCGGCGAGTTGAGGTCCAGACAGACGCTGGACTTGTTGCGATTGAGGCTGGCGAAATAGCTGTCGCCGACGGTGCGGGAGATCTCGCCGCCGGCCGGCTCGATCTTGGTGACGTCGGCGCCCAGGTCCGCGAGCAGCATGGTGGCATACGGCCCGGCCAGCATGGTCCCGACTTCCAGGATCCGGATGCCGGCCAGCGGTCCCGTTCCCTCGCGAGCAGTCGCAAAAGCCCCTGGGAGCGCATGCTCCAAGGGGCTTTCACGTCTGCTCACCGTAGCTCCGCAGCCAGCTCGGCGATCATCTCCCGCGTCCGGCGTTTGGACGCGACGAGCTCGTCACGGTTGTCGCCGATCGGCAACAGCCGCACCGACAGATCGGTCACGCCGGCGTCGGCGAAACGGCGCATCCGGGCCAGGATCTGCTCCGGGTCACCGGCCGCGCACAGATCACCGACGTCCCGGGCGTCGCCGCGTTCGAGTAGCCGCTGGTAGTTCGGCGACACCTCCGCCTCGCCCAGGACGCGGTTGGCCCGTTCCTTGGCCGCCTCGACTTCCGAAGGCGCACAGAGGCATACCGGGATACCCGCGACGATTCGCGGCGCGGGACGGCCGGCATCGGCGGCGGCCTTGGTGATCTTCGGCGCGATGTGATCGCCGATCGCGCGCTCATCGGCCATCCACAACACCGTCCCGTCGGCCAGTTCGCCGGCCAGTTGCAGCATCACCGGTCCCAGCGCGGCGATCAGTACCGGCATCGGTGAGTCGGCGGCCAGCACGGTCGGATTGTGCACGGTGAACGAATCGTTCTCGACGTCAACCGGTCCGGGTCCGGCGACGGCGGCGTTGAGCACCTGCAGGTAGTCGCGGGTGTAGGCGGCCGGCTTCTCGTACGGCAGGCCGAGCATGTCACGGATGATCCAGTGATGCGACGGCCCGACGCCCAGCGCCAACCGGCCACCCGCCACCGCGTGCGTCGAGAGTGCTTGGCGCGCAAGAGCGATCGGGTGCTGAGCTTGCAGCGGCACCACGGCGGTGCCCAGCTCGATGCGGGAACTGCGTGCCGCCATTAGCGACACCATAGTCAGGCAGTCGAAGTCGTCGGGCACCTGCGGCATCCAGGCGGTGTCCAGCCCCGCGGATTCGGCCCACTCGATGTCCGCGACCAGCTTGGCGACCTTGCGGGCCATGTCGCCACGCTCGGCGCCGATCATCACTCCGACGCGCACGGTTCCTCCTGTGCGTGTTGGGAGGCGGGGTCCGGCGTTCCGGTGAGCGCGCGGATGTCGCGTACCAGGACGTCCAGTGCCGTTCCGGTGGGAAACACCGCGGCCGCGCCGACCGACAGCAGCTTGGGCACGTCGGCGTGCGGGATGGTGCCGCCGACCACGACCGCGATGTCCGCCGCATCGGCCGCGCGCAGTGCCTCGACGGTGCGTGCGGTGAGGGCCAGGTGCGCGCCGGACAGGATGCTCAGACCCACCACGGCGACGTCTTCCTGAACCGCGATCGACGCGATGTCCTCGATGCGCTGCCGGATGCCGGTGTAGATGACCTCGAAGCCGGCGTCGCGCAGGGTGCGGGCGACGATCTTGGCACCCCGGTCATGTCCGTCCAGACCGGGCTTGGCGACCAGAATCCGGGCCGCCACCTAGAACACCACCGGCTGCTGGAATTCGCCCCAGACCGCCTTGAGCGCGGAGACCATCTCACCCACCGTGCAGTACGCGTTGGCGCAGTCGATCAGCTTGTGCATCAGGTTGTCCGATCCTTCGGCGCTGCGGGCCAGTGCGGTCAAGGTGGATTGCACTGCGGCACTGTCCCGTTCGGCCTTCACCTTGGAAAGCCGCTTGAGCTGGAGGTCTCGCCCCTCGGCGTCGAGTTCGTAGCTCACGACGTCGGGCTCCGGTTCCTGCGACACGAACCGGTTGACCCCGACCACCGGACGGGCACCCGACTCGATGTTCTGGTGAATCTTGTAGGCCTCGTCGGCGATCAGGCCTTGCAGATAACCGTCTTCGATCGCGCTGACCATCCCACCGTGCTGCTCGAGGTCGGTCATGATCTCGACGATGCGGGCCTCGGTGGCGTCGGTGAGCGCCTCGACGAAGTAAGAGCCGCCCAGCGGGTCGGCGACGGCGGCGACGCCGGTTTCGTAGGCAAGGATCTGCTGGGTGCGCAGCGCCAGGGTGGTGGACTCCTCCGACGGCAGCGCAAACGGCTCGTCCCAGGCTGCGGTGAACATCGACTGGACGCCGCCCAGAACCGCCGCCATTGCCTCGTAAGCCACCCGCACCACATTGTTCTGCGCCTGCGGCCCGTACAGCGATGCGCCCCCGCAGACGCAGCCGAACCGGAACATCGACGCCTTGTCCATGCTGGAGCCGTAGCGTTCCCGCACGATGGTGGCCCAACGGCGCCGCCCCGCACGGTATTTGGCGACCTCTTCGAAGAAGTCGCCGTGGGTGTAGAAGAAGAACGAGATCTGCGGCGCGAATTCGTCGATGCTCATCCGGCCGCGTTCCACCACGGTGTCGCAATAGGTGACGCCGTCGGCCAGGGTGAACGCCATCTCCTGCACCGCGGTGGCGCCGGCGTCCCGAAAGTGCGCCCCGGCCACCGAGATTGCGTTGAACCGAGGCACCTCCGCCGCGCAGAACTCGATGGTGTCGGCGATCAGCCGCAGCGACGGCTCGGGCGGCCAGATCCAGGTCCCGCGCGAGGCGTACTCCTTGAGAATGTCGTTCTGGATTGTCCCGGTGAGCTTGGCCCTCGGTATTCCCTTCCGCTCCGCGGCGGCGACGTAGAACGCCAGCAGGATGGCCGCCGTGCCGTTGATGGTCATGCTGGTGCTGAGCTTGTCCAGCGCGATGCCGTCAAACAGGATCTCAAAGTCGGCCAGGGTGTCCACCGCGACGCCGACCCGGCCGACTTCCTCACCGAAGTCGGGGTCGTCGGAGTCGTACCCGCACTGGGTGGGCAGATCGAGCGCGACCGACAAGCCGGTACCGCCCTGATCCAGTAGGTAGCGGTAACGGCGATTGGACTCTTCGGCCGTGCCGAAACCCGAGTATTGGCGAAACGTCCACAACTTGCCGCGGTATCCGGACGCGAAGTTGCCCCGGGTGAAGGGGTACTCCCCCGGGGGCGGCGGCTCGGTGCTCCGATCCGCCGGGCCGTACACCGGCGCGAGCGGAATGCCCGATGGGGTCTGGGCTGCGTTATCCATCAGTGCATAACGTACTTGCAAAAAAAGAGAATGCCAATACCATAGGGTTGAGCTGGCTAAACGTCATATCCGGACACGTCAACACGCCCGCCGAGGGCCCATTGAGCACGGTATTGGCACGTCGGCGGAGCGTGTGAGCATGAGCACACCGGCCGGTTTCCCGGGGACCGTCGTCACGCCGGCGCCACCACCGATCAAGTGCGCAAACGCGGCCACCCGACCAGCCGGAGGCCGATCGGGCACCCCTCGCGCGCGCACTGCGGCAGTGCGGGAGGTGATTTATTCTCAGCGTGCGCCCGAAGAAGACGGGCCCACCGAACCGGAACAAACCGCACCCGCCGCAGGTTCGTAATCGGCGGAACCCCCCTCGCCCGACGAAAAGAGCCGACCTTGAGCTGCAGCAGACTGCCCGCCCTGTCGTCACCCCGGGTGGCGCCCTTGCTGGCCGCGGTGGTGATGTCCGTAGTGGCCCTGATCGGACCGCTGAGCGCCGCGCCACGAGCGGCCGCCGACCCCGGCTGTCCCGACGTCGACGTGGTGTTCGCGCGCGGCACTTTCGAGGCTCCCGGAGTCGGCGCGACCGGTCAGGCGTTCGTCGATGCTCTCAACGCGCGCCTGGCCGGCAAGACCGTTGCGGTCGACCCGGTCAACTACCCGGCGTCGCTCGACTTCGGCCGGGCGGTCGACGGTGTCGCCGATGCCAGCAGCAAGGTCGAGGCCGCGGCGGCCAACTGCCCGAACACGAAGATCGTCCTGGGTGGCTATTCCCAGGGTGCGGCCGTCGCGGCCTACACCACCACCGATTCAGTCCCGGACGGCGTTGCCCTGCCCGACGGGATCGGGCCCATGCCGCCCGGCGTGGCGCCGAAGGTCGCGGCCGTGGTGCTCTTCGCGCCGCCGTCGGACGGGTTCCTGAACCTGGTTGACCGCAGCGCGCCGCCGATCAATATCGGCCCTCTGTACGCCGCCAAGACCCTGCAACTGTGCGCCGATGGGGATCCGGTGTGCGCACCCGGCGGCCGCGACCGCGCCGCGCACAGCTCCTACCGGGACAACGGGATGGCCAACCAGGCCGCGGACTTCACCCGCAGCCGGCTGTCGCGGTAAAACCGCGGTAAACCTAGGCGCGGCAGAGGATTTCGCCATGCGGGATCCCCAGCCAACCGTCGGGGGTCGCCGCCCAGTCCCGCCAGGCCGCCGAAATCGCTTCCAGCTCATCGCTGTTGGACAGACCTGAGGTCACCAACTGGCGCGCCAGATCCGATTGCAGGATTCGATCGGCCCACATGCCGCCCCACCATTCCCGGGTGTCGGGCGTGGCGTAGCACCACATGCCGGCGGTGGGGGTGATGTCGTCGAAACCCGCCTGCTGAGCCCATGACAACAGACGTCGGCCCGCGTCGGGTTCGCCGCCATTGGCGCGTGCCGCCGTGTCGTACAACTCGAGCCACCGGTCCAGCAACGGAATGCGCGGAAACCAGACGAACCCGGCGTAGTCGGCGTCTCGAACGGCGACCACCCCGCCCGGCACGCAGACCCGGCGCATCTCTCTTAGCGCGCATACCGGATCGGCCACGTGCTGCAGCACCTGATGGGCATGGACGACGTCGAAGGTGTCGTCGGGGAAGCCGAGCGCGTGCACATCGGAGGTGACGAACGCGAGATTCGATGCGTTACGGCGCTGCGCTTCGGCGCGCGCCAGATCCAGCGCGTCGTCGGTGGGTTCGACGGCGGTCACCGCCCCGGGCGCGACCCGGGCAGCCAGGTCGAGCGTGATCGTTCCCGGTCCGCAACCGATGTCGAGTAACGACAGGCCCGGCCGAAGATGCGGCAACAAGTAAGCGGCCGAGTCCTCAGCAGTCCGTCGCCGGTGACTGCGCAGGACCGACTCGTGATGCCCGTGGGTGTAGACGTGTTGCTCGCTCATAGCCGACCAGCTTAGCGCCGTAACTCACTATTTAAGACAACAATCTCAATATATGAGACGTCTAGTCGACCGGCACGTTCAGAATCGGACGTTGTACGGCGGCACCGGGCCCGTCGAAATGCCACCACTCACCCGAATAGACGGCCAGTCCCCCGTGGTTCATCGCGTCCCGCAGTCGCTTACGGTTTGCCTGCGCCTCGACGCTGACGTCTTGGGTGGCAAAGGCATTCGCGCGCGAGGTGAAGTCGTCGAAGTCGGTGCCCATGTCTGCCAGGCAGATCCCGCTGACCAGTTGCTGCGCCGGGCATTGCGCTCGCCCGCCGGCATAGGTGACGTCAACCGAACGCCCCGCCTCGTGGCTGGTCGCGTACGGGCCGGGCCGTGCCACCCAGGCCGGATTGGGAACGATCTGGAACATCTTGACCTGGACGTCGTGCGGCCGATAGCAGTCCCAGAAGACGAGGACGTGGCCCTGCGGGCGCAGTGCGTCGGCCGCCGCAGCCAACCCGGGCGCCATGGATTGGTGCACCAGGCACCTCGCGTCGGCGGGATACAACTGCGTCTTGGTGAAGTTGTTGGTCGTCGCATATCGCAGGTCGATGATCGCGTCGGGCACCACCGATCGGATGTCGACGAACTGCGCGGCATGCGCCTCCTGGCTCAGCGGCGGCAGGCCGGGACCAGACGGGGCGGTGGTACCGACGGGCCGGACGAGCACCAACGTGGCCGAGGGGGAATCCGACCGGGTGCCGGGCGCCACCTCGCAGGCGGCCGACGCCGCCAGCAGGGTAGCCATCAGCAGAGCTCTGAGACAGCGCACCGAAATATTGTCCCGACCCGTTGAGCGCTCCTCGGCAGCGCCACGCCAATGGAACCACCATGCTCCGAATTCCCCTTGCGTTGAGATTAGTTTCAACGTAGCGTGAAACTATGACGAAAGCGCTCAACGGTCCCCAGACCACCGGCCGGGAATACCGCAACCTCAGTGAGCCGCAATACCGCCGCCGGCGGGAGAACAATGTGGCGGTCGCAATGCGGGATGGCACCAGACTGCTGGCCGACGTCCACCGCCCAGACGGACAAGGGCGCTTCCCCGCACTGCTGGCGGCGTCGCCATATCCGCGTCAGATGCAGGACTTCGGCGCTCCGGCCGGGTTCATCGAAGCCGGCGTGACCGACTTCTGGGTGCCGCGCGGCTACGCCCACGTGATCGCCAACGTGCGTGGCACCTGCGGATCCGAGGGCACGTTCGGCTTCGCCGATGCCCAGGAACGCCGGGACATGTATGACCTCGTCGAGTGGGTGGCCGCCCAGCCCTGGTGTGACGGCAACGTCGGCATGATCGGCATCAGCTACTTCGCGATAGCCCAACTCGAGGCTGCCGTCGAGCGACCGCCGCACCTCAAGGCGATCTTCCCCCTTGCCGTGACCGCAGACCTTTACGAAGCCGCCAGCCACCACGGCCTGTTCAGCTCGTCTTTCGTCACCCCCTTCCTGGCGATGACCGGGCTGACTTCCGAGCGCAGCGACAGGCTCTGGCGCAGTCTGCCCGTCTCGCTGGTTCGCCGGGTGCTACACACGCCCCGGCTGCACACGAAATTCGCGACCATGAACGGCGAAGCGGCGGTCACCATGCTGCGCCAACTGATCAAGCTGCCCCACGACCCGCACCCGTGGGACGAACTCTGGCTCGACGCGGCGGTCAACCACCCCGCCCATGATGAGTGGTGGGACGAGCGAAACCTGTTGCCCCTGCTCAAGGAAGTCGACATTCCGGTGTACCTCGGCTGCGACTGGGAGAACGTGCCGCTGCACCTGCCATCCACGTTCACCGCATGGAAAGGGTTGTCGGACAACGCTTGTGTGCGGATGGGCATGTTGGGCGAGTTCGGCCTCACCTGGCCGTGGGAAAGCATGCACACCGAAGCACTGGCCTGGTACGACCATTGGCTGAAGGGCCGCGACACCGGCATTTTGGAAGGCCCGCCGATCCGCTATTTCCTACCCGGGGCCGACGAATGGCGCACCGCCGAGTCGTGGCCGCCGTCGCAGGCGCCGCACCGTGAACTCGCCCTGCGCGCCGACGGCACCCTGAGCGAGGACGAAGGCGACCCCGGCTCCCTCGATTACCTGGTGCTGGGCGCCGGACTGGGTCGCGACAAGCCCAGCAAGATCGACCCACCATCGGTGTTGACCTGGACAAGCGCCCCGCTCACCGAGCAGCTCGATGTGGTTGGCGACATCGAGTTGCACCTGGTCGCGTCGGCAACGGCTATCGACACCGCCTGGATCGTGACCCTGCAGGACGTGGCACCTGACGGCAGCATCGCCGAGGTCACAGCCGGTTGGCTGCGCGCCAGCCTACGGGAGGTCGACGAGTCGGCCAGTCGGCCCGGCGCTCCGGTGCTGCCGTGCCGCAACCCGCAGGCCGTGCCGATCGGCGAGGACGTCGAATACCGAATCCCGTTGGTGGCCAACGCTCGACGCTTCCTGGCCGGTCATCGCATCCGGTTGGTGCTCACCAGCGACGACCAGGACCCGTCGACTCCCGCCATCATGAGCTTCCGCCATGCCAGTGTCGGCACCAGTAGCCGCAACACCGTCCGTTCGTCGTCGCGGTTGCTGCTTCCGGTGATCGCCTAGCGATCGCAAGAGCGGCGTAGCCGGTCGCGGCGGGTCGCGACCATCGGCACCCTAGCGATCGCAAGAGCGGCGTAGCCGGTCGCGGCGGGTCGCGACCACCGGCACCCTAGCGATCGCAAGAGCGGCGTAGCCGGTCGCGGCGGGTCGCGACCAACTTGAACTAGTCGATGCGCTCGGTGGCCATCTGCAGGATGGCCCGGGCGATCTGGTCGGCCGGTTCGAGCCCCAACACGCCGACGGACATCAACACCGACGATTTCTCCCGGTACACATGGCTCCACGCCCGCGCGTTGATGCGCAGGGTGGCCGAATCCGGCCGGTCGAGGGTGAAATCGTAGCGGGGGTCTCCCAACGCCGCGCACGCCTGCAACGTCGTGTCCAGCTGGTGCAGTACGCCGCGGGCGGTGCTCGAATCGGGGTAGACGGCGACTGCCTGGCTGACCGTCTGGATCATGGCGGGCCCGCCGGGTTTCAGGTCGTCGGTGATGCCGTGATAGCCCGCACTGCGGAATTCCGACCAACCGGTGCCGAACGTGACGTCGCTAATTCCGGCGGCACGGCAGGGTGCTGGCGCATTGGTGTCGCCGGGCGGCGGCTGCCGCAGATCCGCATGCGAGTGCGCGGTCAGCTCCTCGTAATTGGCGATACGGCGGACCTCTTCGATGCTGACGATCAGCGCGTCGGCGCGGGAGCCGGCAGGGGCGCTGGGGTGAGCCGAGGTGCCGCCGTCCGAACAGGCCGCGACCGTCAGCAGCACGCAGCCGGCAAGCAGGCCGCGTATTGGCCTCATCACCCGTGACGTCATGACAAGCCGTTCTCTGCGGACGGCAGTCCGCGGTCAGCGACGCATTCGCTGCGACGTTTCCCCGGGCGAGCGCACTCGCCCCTGTCCCCTGTTCTTTATTGCCCGCTCGCCATCCTACGTTGGGGTTAGAGTCGCCGCGTGCCCAAGATCAGCGCCGCGTCGGTAGAGGAGCACCGCGAACAGGTACAACGACGTGTGTTCGAAGCCTTCGCCAACCTGATGGTCGAGCACAGCTTCGACGCCATCACCATGGCCAAACTCGCCGCGGCGGCAGAGATCGGCCGCACCGCGATCTATCACCACTTCGCCGACAAGGAAGCGGTGGTCGTCGCGTTCGCCTCGCACGAGACGAGCCGCTACATCGACGGCCTGCGGGCCGACCTGGCCGATATCGACGACCCGGTGCAGCGCCTGGTCATCTACATCAGGCACCAGCTCGATGCCGGCGAGCAGTTCCACATGGGCTTGGGCCCCCAGCTGTACGGTGCGCTGTCGCACGAGACCATGCACGCCATCCGGGAGCACGTGTGCGCCATCGAGGACGTGCTGCGCGAGATTCTGCGCGACGGTGTGGCCCGCGGGCAGTTCGTCGTCGAGGACCAGGCCGCCACCATCTCGCTGATTCATGCCTGCCTGGGCCCGCGGGACCTGCCCGCGGCGGCGATCGAGCGATTTGTGCTGCGCGCACTGGGTAGGACACCGTAGGACGAGCGGGTCGGGCGGGACTGTGGTACGTTTCTGACAGATTGTCAAAATCTTTGACCGGCCGGTGCCGGGATGTGGAGCCGAGATGCGACGGAGGACCGCCGAGGCCGTCCGCCCCTTCTCCGTAGCGATGAAGGAAGGGTCGACGGCCGAGCACGAAGCGGCCGAGCACTCACCCTATGTGTCGGAACTGCTGTCCGGTCGGGTCAACCGCCGCGGCTACGCCGACTACCTGCTGCGGCTGCGCATGATCTACGAAGCACTCGAGGCCGCGGTGCGCGCTCGCCGCGACGACCCGCTGGTGGCCGCCGTCTACGACCCGTCGCTGGAGCGACTACCGGCCATCGACGCCGACCTGGACTACTGGGCGCCCGGCACCACGCGTCAGATCGAGTCCCCGGCCGCCCAGGTGTACCGGGACCGGCTAGCCGGCGCCTCGTGGGGCGGCGCCCTGGTGGCGCACCACTACACCCGCTATCTCGGTGACCTCTCGGGCGGACAGGCCATCGGCAAGATCCTCGACCGCACCTTCGGGCTGGACGGAGCCGGCCTGGCCTTCTATGACTTCCCGGTGCGCGCCAAGCCGTATAAGGATGCCTATCGGGCCAGGCTCGACGAGCTCGACCTCGAGGATGCCGACATCGACCGCGCGGTCGACGAGGTGCGCGTGGCGTTCAACCTCAACCAGGCGTTGTTCAACGAACTCGCGGAGAACCTCCCGGCCTACCGGCATTGACCATCGACTACCCCAAAGATGGCCTGAGGCAATGTCTTTGAAACGCCGCAGCGGCTAGGCGAATCTCTCCAGCCAGGTCGTCACCGCGTACAAGACGGCATAGGTGGCGACGGCGATCGCCACCATCGTCGCCAGCCGCCAGCGCAGTCGGCGGACCCCGCCCAGGCTGCACTGATTGCGTCGCCGCAACGCGACCACGGCCAGCAGTGCGAGTATGCCGAGGCCGCTCAGCCGAAACCACCATGCGTAGTTGCCGTACAGATTGTTCGCCCACGCCAATGCCGTTGCGCCGCTGATGATGCCGAAGGCCGCGAGCACAGTGGGACCGACGCAGCACAGGATGCCGACCACACCCCCGGTGATCCCGATGCGCCAGACTGGCAGCCGGCTGCTTTCAGCCGGCACCGCGAGCGCTAGATGTTCCTTGTCGCTAGCTCTCAATCCGCACGCCCTTCCAGAATGCGACGTGGTCTTTGATCTGCTGGGCCTGCTCACTCGGGGACGGGTAGTACCAGGCGGCATCCGGGTTCACTTCGCCGTCGACGGAGACGGAGTAGTAGTGAGCCGTGCCTTTCCACGGGCAGACGGAGGTGGTCGAACTAGTGGTCAGGTGCTCACGGCGCACCGAATCGGGTGGGAAGTAATGGTTTCCCTCAAGCCGAACGGTTTCCGGCGCCTCGGCCAGTACAGCTCCATTCCAGACAGCACGAATCATTTTCGCCAACCTTCGGTAATCGCCTTTGTGCAATAGCAGGCTATCCGGAAGCGGCGCGCACGCGAAGTGTCGTGCCGATGACAGTTGTTGACGGTGCACGGATGTGACGTGGTGTTCTCTCCGGCATGATGGACGCGGTTTTCCGCGGATTCGGCAAGCCTCGGGGCCACCCCGGTGACATGATCGTCGGCGCAATCGAGGAGGCAGATGTCGAACCAACCGGCGGATCCGCTCAGAGATCTTGCGCAGTCGCTCGGGGGCGGACAGGAGGTCGGCGATCTCCAGTTGAGGCACGCTGCCTGGGTGGCGCGCTGTGTCGGCCGGGGGGCATCGGCGCCATTGCACCCGAACGACGTGTCGGCCCTGGCTGAGAATCTGCAACCCCGGACATATCCGCCAGGGGCCGTGGTGTTCCGCGCGGACCAGGCGGCCACTGGCGTATGCATTGTCCGGCAGGGACGCATTGAGCTTGCAGTCGGTTCCGGTCGGCGGCGCGCTGTCGTCGACGTACTGCGGCCCGGTGATATCGACGGTGACATCCACCTGCTGCTCGACGTCCCACCGCCCTACACCGCGCGGACGTTGACCGAATCGAGTTGCCTCTTGCTGGACCGCCAAGCCTTCGATCGACTGCTCGCGGGCCATCCGGCGATCGCGCGGCGCTGGCTGTCCAGTGTGGCGCAACGAGTGTCGGCCAGTCAGGCCAGATTGATCGGATTGCTGGGCCGGCCACTGGGCGCGCAGCTGGCGCAGTTGCTGCTCGACGAGGCGGTGGAGTCGCGCGTCGAACTCGCCCAACGCACCATCGCAGCGATGCTCGGCGTCCGGCGGCCGTCAATCAACAAGGTGATCAAGGACTTCGAGCGCAACAACGTGATCAAGGTCGGCTACGCCGTCATCGACATCGTCGACCGCGACGCCTTAGCGGCTCTCGCACAATAGTTTTCGCCGGCCGATGCCGGGCCGCACGCCGATCAGCCGGGCGGAGGCGGCGGGTCCGGTTCGAGGTGCACTTCCGGCGGCAGGGGCAGTGGCGTGGGCGGCAGGCCACCGCCGAAGGAAGCCTGTCGCACGCCGACGACCAGCGTCAGAACGAAGGTAGGCGGGGTGTCGGGCGGAAAGCCCAGCACGCGTACGTCTTCGGGCACCGGGTCGGGGCGCAGGCAGATCGTCGCCAGACCCCGGCCCGCCCAGTAGTCGTCGGGCGGTCCCGGCAGGAGCCGGTAGTCGAAGATCGTGATGGTCGAGCTGCCGATCACCCGCTTGTCGAACGGGACGTAGACGCCGGGGAGTTCGTAAGGGTTAGCCGACTCCCGGTAACGGTTCTGGTTGGGGACGGTGCGCTGTCCTTCGAGTTCCACGGCCACCCGCTGATGCCTGGAGGGGCCGTCGGGGTACCACGACCCGCTCAGTTCGGCCCAATCCCAGCCGGGACTCGGCTGGCACTGCGGTTCGCCGTAGGGAATCCAGTGGACCGGATCACTGGGCAGCTGCACCTCCAGCAGCGCACCTTTGGGGATCAGCTGGGGGACCCAGGTGCGGTTCCACCAGCTCAGGTTGTCGCGATGCTGTTGGTTGAAGCTGTAGCGGCCCTGATTTTGCATGGGTTGCTGCGACGGCTCAGCGGTGGCAATGCCGATGGCCGACAACGCCGCCAGCGTGAAGGCTACGAACAATGGACGGCGCATCGTCACCCCATCGTGTGGTGTTCGTGCTGTTCATGCTGTTCGTGCTGCCCCGGCGGGTCGATCTTCAGCAGGCCCATCATTCCTCTGTCCTCGTGCGGCAGGATGTGGCAGTGGTAGACGGTCGTGCCCGTGACGTCCGGGCGGAAATACATGCGCAGGGTGTAGCGGCCGAACGGCGGTAACCGGAAGGTGTCCCACCAAACGTCGGGTTCGGTTTGCCAACTCGTGTCGCCGTCCGGAATGCCGTGGATGTCGACGACTTGAAATGGGTTGACATGAATATGAATTGGGTGCTGGAAGACGTCCTCGTTGATGAGTGTCCACTCTTCGATCGTGCCGGCCTCCACCTCGACGTCGATCCGGTGGTGATCGAATTCCTGGCCGTCGATCAGGAATTGGACGCCCATGCCCGTGCGGCCGGTGATGTCACCGGAGAACACCATGGTGCGGCGTCGGGCCACCGGCAGGTTCGGCATGCGCGGCGGCTCCACCAACCTCGTGGGCATGCGACTGGTGACGGCGGCGCCGCGCACCACCAACGTGCCCAGTGGCATTGCCGGACGGGGCCCGCCTGGGTGACCCTGATCGTAGGCCGCGGCGTAGACCCGGTACCGGCCCGTCTCGCCACCTTTGATGATGAACTCGGCCCGATTACCCGCCGCCAGCATGATGTTTGCTCGTGGTCTGGGCGCGGGATAGGGCGTTCCGTCCGTGCCGATCTGGTGCAGCGTGTGCCCTTCGACGTGCAACCAGATCGAGCGGTGCGGGCAGGCATTGAGAACCCGCCAGCGTTGCGCCTCGCCCGGCTTGATGCTGATGTCGGGCAGCACTTGGCCATTGAGGGGGAAGTACATCGACGACGGCACCGCCGGAATGGATTCGAACGGAGCGTGACCGGCCATCGGAACCACCACGGCGAAAGGCACCTCAGCGCTGTCGTCGGCGATCCACATCTCGTTGATGACGATGGTGCGTTCCCGCATCTCGGCTATCTCGGGCACCGCGTCGATGTCGCCCTCGACGATGATCGGGCCGCACAGCCCGTTCCACAGCTGATGCGCTGTCGCCGTGTGGAAGTGGGGGTGATACCAGTGCAGGCCCGTCGGTTGGTTGGCGGCGATGTCATAGCTGTACTGGTGATCCTGCAGGGGACCCAGCTGCAGTCCGACGTTGTCGCCGGGATCGTCCGGAGAAACCTGTAACCCGTGCGTGTGCAGGTTGGTGTCCACCAACTCCTGCAGGATGGTTGCCCTTCTCTCCCAACGGTTCCAGAAATCGTGAACGCAGGCCCGCCGGGTATCGAAACGCGGGTCGTTGGACTTCGAGGCGCAGTAGGGCACCATGAACACGTTGTTGGTCGGAATCCCTACCGGGACGATGCGGTTCTTGAGCAGCAGCCGCAAATTGTCTCCCTGCCGGATCCGCAGGATCGGGCCGGGAAACTGCCCGTTGTAGGTCTCCAGCGTCACCTGGCGGCCACCGAGGTCCACCGGATTAGTCACCACTTCCAGCGTGTAGTCCAAGACACCGTCCTGGCTGGACACCTGTGCCAGATCCCGAAGTTCTTCGCCTCCAGCCCGTGCCGGAGCCGCACTGCGTATGACGCCGGCGCCGGCCGCCGCGGCTGCCAACGCCAGGAATGTCCTGCGGTCCACCGGACTTTCCCACGGGCGGCGCCGCAGAAAGGCAGAATCCATTGCGAATCCTCGGTTGTCTGAAAACTTCGCGCAGAGCCTAACCCGGCCTGAGGACGTGGAACAGGGGAATTTACTTTCGTTCTCGGGCAGGTGCCGTAAGTGTCATCAAGACGACGATTCAGTTGAATTTCTGAGCGACTCGATAACGGATCCGAAGCCAACGGAAAGGTCTGGCCGCGCAAAAGGCGGGAGCGTAGTATCCGCCGTCATGAGTTCCCAGACTCACCGATGGGCGCTGCCCGCCATCGTCGCCTGCGCAGCCTCCGGCACACTGGTGACTCCCGGGTCGGCGCTGGCTGACCCGCATCGTCCGCACGACATCACCTACACAGTCAAGGTCGACGCTCCGGTTTCCAGCGCCCGGGTGATCTACATGGTCAACGACAGGTATACGGCGACGGCGCCGCTGAGCGCGACTGGCCGGGAATTCACGACCACCACCATGCTGGCCGACTCGGCCAAAGCGGGTGTGCAGGTGAGTATCCCACCGCCGTATTCGGCCAACGTGCATTGCGAGATAAACGTCGACGGCAAGGTCGAGACGATGGTCGATCAATTTGTCGCGTCCAGGCCAGGCAATGGCGAACCGGAGTCCTACGGCGTGCTGTCCTGCGGCAACTCGCCACTGCCGGTTCCGCAGTGGTGGGCAAAAATTTGCGACGCGTGGTGGTGTGTCGACAGTTCGTTTCCTTCCAACGCCCGCGATCTGGCCCGCGCGGACGTGCTGCGGGATTCCGACCCCGAGCGCAGCCCCACCTGGCCCCGTCACCCCGCCGAACCGGGCAATTAGCCGCCGGCTGGCAGTCGGCCAAATGGATAGCCCTGCCACAGAAGCGTTTACCTTGTTCCGACCGAGGGTAGTCGCCAGACTGTCCGGCAAACGTCCACTGGGAGTCACAGCAAATGATCACCAACATCTGCCCCGCGTGCGGTTACCCCACGCTGGACGCGGCGCTGTGCGCGTTCTGCTGTCCCGGCGAGGTGCGCGCCGGCAATCAGGGACTCGCGCCGGCGTCGTTTCAGGCACGTTCGTTCCAGGCACGGCCGCTTCGCGAATCGGCATGGTTGCAGCTCAAGGATTCGGACTCGTACTCGTACTCCGCCGCTGCGCGCGCCCGAATTTGGCCGGGGCCGCTGGCCAGCTGACAGCGATGTAAACAGCGGCGCGGCCGCCGCGTATTGCGTTGTCCCGGCTGAGAATCGGCGTCCCGGCTGAGAATCGGCCGCACGGCTGTTAAGTAATCGCCGGTCGACTGCCCACGCCGTTCGGGTTTCTGTCGCCTCCTGAGGCCACCACCGCCCTCGGGCCGGCCCTGCTCAATGGATTCCAGCAGGCAGCCCTTGCCGGGACGACCCGTCGAAGCCGAATCGGCGAAACCGATTTCGGCGTCGGCAGCTCCCTTGTGGGGCACGCACTTCCCGATACCGTCACGCGTCCGCATCCGCAACCGGCCGCCGGCATCACGCCGACGAACGGTTGTTGCGCCTGCGCGTCGGGGCGGGCTCCGGGGGGCGGGGCAGCGGCCGCAGCCGATGGTCGGACGTGAAGATCTGGCGTAGTAGTCCGAGGGCGATGACGACGGTGGTGGTCGCCGTCGAGCCGAGCACCAGGAACATGACCACGGCCTGCACGAGGACAGCCTGCAGCGGTGGCACGCCGGCGAGGATGAGACCGGTCATGGCGCCGGGCAGGAAGACCAGCCCGGTGGCCTTGGTCGATTCGATCTGCGGGGTGAGCGCCGAGCGCAGGGCCGTCCGGACGTAAGGCGTGGCGGCCTGGCGAGACGGCTGTCCGAGCGAGAGCCGCGCCTCGACCTCGTCGCGCTTGTCCCGGAGCTCGTCGACCAGCCGGCGGGCCACCAGCACGACGGCGGTCATCGAGTTGCCGATCATCATGCCGACAATCGGCACCAGGGTGCGGCTCTGCAGCGGGAAGACCCTCAGCCCGAACACCACTGCCAGGGTGACAACAGCGGCGACGGCGAACGCGACGACGGCCAGGCGGCCGAGCCGGGGCACCTCCGGGACGCGCCGGCGCGCGACGTCGCCGGCGTAGAGAACCATGCCCGCGGTCCAGGCCCACGACCACCATAGCGAGCGGCCCGGCTGCAGGAGCCACGCCAGCGCCACTCCGACAATCAGCAATTGGACCAGGGCACGCGCCGCCGCCCACAGCACCTGCCGCTCCAATCCGAGCCGTTGCCACAGCGAGATCCCGGCGGCGAAGGCGACGAGCGCCAGTGACATGGCCAACCCGACCCACGAGACCGGACCGTTCACTGCGCCACCTGCCCGGGGCCGGCGGGAACCGGTGCGATGCCCAGGCAGCGCCCACCGTCGATGCGCAGCACCCGGTCGGCGATGCGCGTCACCTGTTCGGCATCGTGGCTGACCCACAGCGCCGACAGCCCTGCGTCGGCCAGTTCCCGCACCGCCCGCTCGATCACGCGCGCCGCCACGGCGTCCTCCGAGGACGTGGGCTCGTCCAGCAGCAACACTTCAGGGCGGGCAATCAGGGTGCGCGCCATACACATTCGCTGCGCCTCCCCGCCCGACAAAGCGGTCGCATCGCGGTCCAACCACGACCCCGTCAACGCCACCCGGGCGAGCACTTCTTCCATCTGCGCCTCGCTGGCGTCCGGATCGGCGACGCGCAGGTTCTCGGCCACGGTGCCGGGAAACGGGGTCGGGCGCTGAAAGCACATCCCCACCTGGCGGCGCAGCCGCAACGGGTCTAGTTCGGCGATGTCGGCGCCCCGGAACAGCACCCGGCCACCGGTGGGCACCTCCAGCCGATTGCACAGTCTCAGCATCGTCGACTTGCCCGACCCGGAAGGCCCGAACACCGCGGTCACTCCCCCTTCGGGGACCGCGGCGTCGAACCCGTCCAGGGCGCGCACGCCGTCCCGCTCCACCTCAACGCCCTCGAAAGCGAACAGGACACGCTCGGCTCCCAACGACGGCACCTCCGTTCACTTGGTGTTGAGCAGCGTCATGAGCCCGTAGTCCATGTGAATCTGCTGGTGGCAGTGCAGCAGCGACATACCCGGCTGATCCGCGACGAAATCGACCTCCATGCTCTGGTAGCCGCCGAGCATGGCGACGTCCTTGCGTACGCTGGTGGGTGTCCCGGCGAAGCGGGTGATCTCGAAAGTGTGACGGTGCAGGTGCATGGGATGCATGTCGTCCGTCGCGTTACGGAAGCGCAGTCGGTAGCGCTTGTTCAACGACAGGTCGAGCATCGGTCGGTCCATGGAAAAGGGTGTGCCGTTGAACGTCCATAGGTTGAAGCCGCTGTCGGCGGCGTTGCGTTTCTCGATCAGCAGGTCGATGGTGCGGTCCGGCGGGGCCGCCGGCGCCGGGTGGGGCTGGGCGAACAAGCGGTAATCCCAGGTGAACGCGGGCGGCGGTGCCCATCGCGGCTCCCCGCTCTGCCCGGCGTATTCCACGACGATGCCCATACCGTGGCTGCGGTCGTCGTCGGAAAGGTCGCCGAGGACCCACACGCCCGGTGTTGTCATCGTCACGACCGCCGAGATCCGCTCGGCGGCGCCCAGCCACAGCACCGGCACCGTCGCCGGATTGGGCACCGGGTTGCCATCGAGGGCGATCACTTCGAAGGCGTGCCCGGGCAGGGCCAGGCTGCGGGTCTCGGTGGCGCTGCCGTTGAGCACATGCAGCAGCACCCGCTGCCCGGTCTGGACCCGGATCGGTTCGCCGTGACCGAGCATCCGTCCGTTGACGGCGAATGCGCCGTAGCTGACCTCGTATCCGTGCGGCTCGCCGCGGGCCAGCGACGCGTCCATGGCGGATTCGCCTGTGCGCTTCAGGTCGGGGTCTTCTTCGCCGGCCAGAAAGTCGCTGGCCATGTCACCGCCGCGACTGAAGACCGGCTCAAACTCCTTGAGCGTCAAGAAGATTTCTTGGTCGTAACGGCCCGGGTTCTGCTTGGGTTCGATGTAGACGGGACCTACCTGTCCGCTGTACTGGCCGCCGGAGAGGTCCGCGCGCGGCACCACATGGGTGTGATAGAAGCGGAAGCCCGCCGGCCCGGGGACGAAGGAGATGCTCCGCATTCCGTGCGGCGGAATGTAGGGGGTGCCCTCCTCGGCAGCGCCGTCGACGTCGACGCCGACGTGCTGGCCGTGCCAGTGCAGCTGTTCGGGGGTGTCGGTGTCGTTGTAGATGTCCACCCAGGTTCGCTGGCCCTCTTTCAATCGCACCAGCGGTCCGGGGAACTGACCGTTATACAACACGGTCGACACGATCTGATCGGGGGCCAACTCAACGGTGCCTTTTCCGATTCGCAGTGTGTAGTCCGGCTTGCCGCCAGGCGGGGACGGGGGCGCGGTTCGCGAACAGCCCGCCGCCGCGCCGGCCGCGCCACCCGCGGTGAGCAGGGTCGCGGCGCCGCTGAACTTCAGGAAGTCCCGCCGACTGGCGCCGCTCATCGGGGCTCGGCTGGGGTGAACAGTTCCACTGGATTACCGGACGGGTCGTCGAGCACGATCTGGCGACCTCCGGGCCCGGTGATGACGTCACTGCGGAAGGTGACCCCCGCGCCGCGCAGCCGCGCCACCTCGGCGTCGACGTCGGCAACGATCAGATGGATGCGGTTCCACCCGCCCGGGCCGGGTTTTGTGCCGTCGGCCATGGGCCGGCCCGCCGAACTCGTGGGTCCTGCCAGCAGCAGCCGCAGATTGCCGCGGGTGACGTCGGCGAACGCCGGCAGGTGCGCGCTGCGCACGTTGAAGCCGAGGTGGCTGGTGTAGAAGTCGATCGCGGCCGACACATCGTCGACGAGGTAACGGACGCTGACGATGCTGTCGTCGAGGTCAGTCATCACGGGTTTCACCTTCTCTGCGTTGGCGTCAGGGATTGAGCGAGGTAGCGCACGCGCGTGTGCAGGTCGGCGGCTACCGCGCGGAAAGCCGCCTGAGTGGCCCGCCCGGCACCGGCGGCGGCCGGGTCCGGAACGCTCCAATGGATGGCTTGTGCACCGCCGGAAAACTCAGGGCAGATTTCGCGGACCTTGTCGCATACCGTGACGACGCAGTCGAATCGCCGCCTGCGCAGCTCGTCGAGGTGCTTACTGCGCAGTCCGGTCGCGTCGATGCCGTACTCCCGCAGCACCCGAAGTGTGTTGGGGTGCACCGGTTTCGGGCTGGCCCCGGCACTGGCCACCCGCACCCGCGGGCCGGCGGCCTGCCGCAGGAATGCCTCGGCTATCTGCGACCGGCTGCTGTTTCCCGAGCACACGAACAACACCCGTACCGGCGTGGACCCGCGAGCAACGGGCGACGGGTTGTCCGTCCCCAGGCCGGGGTGCAAGGCAGCACCCGTCGCGGCGAGCAGTTGTGCGCACTGGACCAAGTCGATGCGGTAATAGCTGTCGCGACCGTCGGCCGAGCTGCGTCGTGCGGATACCAACCCGCCGGCACGCAGCCGGCCCAGGTGGTAGGACACCGCGTTCTGCGGTTGTCCGAGCAGTTCGGTCAGCTCGCCTACGCGCCGGTCACTGCGCGCCAGCTCAGACAGTAATCGCCAGCGCACCGGCTCACCGGCCAGCCGCAAGAAGGCGGGCGGGGAGGCGTCTGCCGCTACCGTGCCGGAATGCATCGACCCAAATTACATCAACTGCGGTTGATACGTATTCTGCTGGGTGTGCCAAACCCCGCTTTGGTGAACAGCCCTGAGATTGTTTCGAGTCAGGAGAGCAGATGCTGAAATCGGCGCTCTTCACCCGCGCGCCGGCCGCGGCGGTGCTGATCCGGCTGTACGTGGGCCTGGTGTTCGCGTGCGAAGGCTGGTTGAAGTTCGCGCGAGCCAACTCGCTGGGCGCCGGCCGGTTCCACAAGGCCGGGATCCCTGCGCCGTCGTTCTTCGCCAACCTCGACGGCGTATTCGAAATCGGCTGTGGCGTGCTGATTTTGATCGGTCTGCTGACGCGGCTGGCAGCCGTACCGATGATCATCGACATGCTGGGCGCGCTGCTGATCACCAAGCTGCCGATCATCTGGGGCCAGGCACCCCTGTTCCGCGGCCAGCACGGCTGGTGGGATTTCATCCACGAATCACGGGTGGATCTGGCCCAGTTGTGCGGGAGTCTGTTTTTGCTTCTTGCCGGGGCGGGCGCCTGGTCCCTGGACGCGTACCTCACGCGCGAGGATCCGGGGCAAGTGCCGCGCTGACAGTCCGTCGATGGGATGCGGCGATCAGACGACTCCGAGGATCACCAGGATCGCGCCGCCCACCACGCCGGCGGCCGCGAAGGCACCCGCCTTGCCCAGGTTCGCGCCGTCGAGCGGTTTCACCGGAACCAGCAGCGATCCGGCCATGATGAGGGCCGCCACCGCAAATGCCTGGGTGAGGGGCACATTCACCCAGGCTGATTCGATGAACAGCATGACGGCGATCAGCGCAGCGGTCAGCGGCGCGGCGAGGTGCAGCGGTTGAAAGTCTTCATCAGCCTTGGTCACCGGCAACGGTGCCCATGTGATGCCGACCGCCCCCGTGGCCAACCCGAATATCATCCCTGGAAGCCAGGATGTCTGCTCCGCTGACACTCTGGCGCGCGCCGTGATAGCGACGCGCGCGAACATCGCTGCGCCGGCCAGAACCGTGATCCCAAGGCAGTAGGCGAGAATCTCGATCAGGCCGCCGACGTGGCGCAGATAGGCTACGCAGAACGAGACCACCGTCGCGGCGAGCGCCCAGATGGGTGGCTGCAACCAGGCGGGACCGCGAATACTGCTCAGTCGCTTGTCAATTGGTTCGAGCCAGCGCTTGGCGAACTCGCCGCCGCGGTTACTCGACGCCCGGGCCAACCCGGCGCCCAGCGCTACGACGGTCAGCAGGCCCGCCGTGGTCCCAGGCGCAGCCTTCTGTGTCTGAGCGAAGCTCCAGCGTGGTGGTATCGGCTTGGACAGGTCCAGGGCGGTCCGGTACACCTTGCCATCGATGGTCAATTCCTGACGGCGATCCTTCAGCGTCCCGTCGAGCGCGAACGCTTTGCCGAACGCGCCCTGGGATGCGAGCAGATATCCTGGGCCTCTGCGACTTTCGAGGACGCCGAGGTTGAACCACCCGAGCGCGTAGTCCGGATTGGCTCCCACCGCTCGGCGAAGCGCGCTTTCGGCGGCGGCGTAGTCGTGCCTGCGGGCGAGTTCGACGCCCAGGTCATTGGCGGCTGCGAACGCGCCGGGATCACTGCGCAGGGCACGTCGGTTGAAGTCGATGGCCCGTTCGCTGTCGCCCGCCCGTTCGGCGACGAACCCCGCAGTCATCAGGAACACGGGATTGCTCGGGTCGGCTTGAATTGCCCTGTCCACGTTTGCTTTTGCCGGTCCGGTTGCTCCTACGCCGAGGTAGGCCAGCGCGACGTTGTTGTACACGACCTCCGGCCGGAAGCTGTGTTCGGTGAAGACGTCCGTCCAGCTCGCCGCCACGTTGTAATCGTCGATCGCGCCGCGCAGGTTGCCGGAGGCGCTTTCGTAGTTGCCGAGCTGCACGGCGGCGTTGTAGGACACGAGCGCGTATTGCAGGCTGGCGTCAAAGGATTCCGCGGATTTTTCTTTCGCGCGGTGGTATGCGTAGCCCTGCGTACCAAGCGATTCGAGCGGACGCAGCAACGCGACCGCCTCCGCATCGCGTTGGGCCTTGAGCAGCGCCGCCCCGCGACCGAGCTGGGCCCGCGCGACGGCCAGGTCGTCGTTCCAGCGCTGCAGACGGGCCCGTCGGGCGGCTTCGCCGAACTGGGCAGCGGCCTCGTTGAAGTCATTCTGGAGGAAAGCCACCTCACCGTAACGTAATGCGGGCGTTGGGTTTCCGGTGTCGAGCTGTTCCCAATGGCCGGTCAAATTCCTCGCACCGGGCAGGTCTCCCGCCCAGCGCAGCATGTTCTGCCATTCGTCGATGAGCTTGAGCTGATCGGGGGTGAGAGAGGATTTTTCGGTCAGGGATTGCTGCGCGGCCAATTCGGCGATCGAACGGAGGTCATCTGTCGAGCCCCACCCGCAGCCGTGGCTGATGATCTTCGGCCCGCTGGTCGTGAACTCGGCCGGCCAGTCGGCCAGCGCCGACGCGGCATGTCCGGAGACGATGGCATCGCGCCGCCAGGCCAATGACG
This sequence comes from Mycobacterium gordonae, assembly GCF_002101675.1. Lineage (GTDB taxonomy): Bacteria > Actinomycetota > Actinomycetes > Mycobacteriales > Mycobacteriaceae > Mycobacterium > Mycobacterium gordonae. The sequence goes on from NZ_LQOY01000216.1 coordinate 39,003, forward strand.
GGCAGTCGGTGAGCGTGTCGGTCATAGGATCGTTGTCTCGGTAAGCAGGGATGAAACCCAGGTCCTCGACAATCCCGCCACCACGGCCGCCCGACGGCGTCAGGTCGTCCTGCAGCGGAGCTAGCGTCTCCGCTCCCGTCGACAGAGGCAGTGCCGCGTCGAACGGCAGGCCCCGGTCGAATGACGTCGGGGCGGGATAGAGCGCCACGGCGTCGGGATAGGCGGTCGAGGCGGAGCGCTCCAGGCGCTGGGCGACATGCTGTGCGGAGTCGAAGTGGTGGGCAGCCTGCTGCGCGGCCAACAAGACTTCGAGCGCGACACCCGGATGGTGCGGCGAATCGTCGACCGCGCGGGTCGCCAGCTTTATCGCCCGCTCGGGTTCACCGAGCCCGATGAACGCACGGGCGCGACCAAGATCGGCGTTGTGGCGGTCACCCAGCTCTGCAGCCCGGTTGTACTGCCCCACGGCCTGCTGGAGGTCGTCACGCGCGGTGAACGGATTGCTGTAGAGCAGTAACAGTCCCGCACGCAGGTAGGCATCGCCAAGGCCGGTGATCACAGCGGTGTCGCGGGGGAATCGACCGGCCAAGACCTGGAACGTCCCCAAGGCCATCCCGATGCTGGTGCGGGTATAGCTGTCGACGCGGGCGGGGCGGGGCTCCATGTCGCCGTAGAGTCGTCGCATTTGCGCCTGTCCCGTAATCCAGCCCGGCGTCGGGTCGTTCGGGCAGGCGACGGAGCTGTTCTGGTACTCGTTGAGCAGCGCTTCCATGGACGTCCGGTAGTCGCCGGCGACCAGCAGCAGCAGGTCGAGCTGCGCGTCGCAGCCACCCGACCCGCGGATCCGGTCGAGTAATGCAAAGGCCACCGGCGCCGCCTGGGAATGCTCGAGTTCCTTGCGCCCGTCGAGTTGGATCAGGGCCGCCGCCAGCGCCGTTGCGTTGCGTCGAAGTTGGTCGGCCGGGGCACTGGCCAGGATCGGCTCCAGTACTGCGTAGTGGTACGGATAGGCGAAGTTATGCGAATCGGGTGCTGACAACGGCACCAGCCACTCCGGTGACGTCAACACACCTGTGAGCACTCGCGCGCCCGGCTCACCCAGCGCGGCCACCGCGAAGGGATAGACGTCTTGGATGGTTGTTATCCGCTGACCGCTCGGCAATCCGATGGGTAGCTGGCGAAGTGCGGTGGTGCCGGTTGTGAAGGACCCGTCGACTGACGGAGTGAGGTCATCAGGGCGCAGGGGCAGCTTCTCGGCGGCGAGGTGCGCGGCCGGGGCGAGCGCGGCGATCAGCAGGAGACCCAGCAGGGCCAGCGCGCCCAGTGCCATCGTCATCGGCCGCGGTAGGCGCCGCCGTTCCGGCACTTTCGGCGGCGGTTCGGAACCGGCGTCGTGGACCGCGGCTTGGCCGTCCAGCTGTTGCGACGTCATCTGCGGCTCTGCCAGGCTGTAGCGGAAGATCTTGCGGGATAACGTCTTTGGCATCCAGACGAGCGCTTGTCATGGCCGTTGAACGCTGCATATCCTCGCGTCATGCCGTCACCCCGATCGCCGTCGTCAAGCGGTCGAGCAAGTGGCCGCATGTGGCTTTCTCAGGTTCGCAGCATCGACTGGCCGCCAGAAGGGGCTTAGGTCCCGATCTCGCTGCCAGATGACTGGTGCCCGGACGCGGCCCACGAGATAGTCATCGATTAGCTGCACTGCCCACGACGTGGCGGCAACGGACGACATCGTCGTCCAATGATTGGACCGCGGCGGTAATGGTCGATCGCCGATCACAACCGGTGGCCAGGGGCGGGATCGACCCCCGAAAAGCGGAAGGTCAGCGCAAGAAATTCCCAAGATGACCGCAGTACGCTCTCGCTTGCAAGCTATGAGATAGCTGCTGATACAGACGTAACGTCTGAGAAGAGGAGCGGAGATGCGCAGAAAGACCGCCATGAAGACCACACGGGGCCGCAGCAGATTCTTTGCCGGGTCGCTGATGTCGGCAGGCGTCGCCATCGCTGGACTCGTCCTCACCCCGGCAATCGCGCACGCCGACGGGTTCGCCAAAGGCCCCTTTACCTGGTGCCCCGGCCAGAACCCGGCCTCCGTCTCTCAAATCAACCCGCCCAACTGGGACTGGAACGTCTGCCACACCTATTGGTCGGTGTCCGGCGGTTTGGGGAATGTGGCCCCAAATGTCTGGGAAGGTGAGCTGCCGCCGCCGGGTATCCCGTTGGCGAACCTGTCCCGCCCAGCAGTCAACTGCGGGCTGTTCTACTGCCAGGATCCGGGCGGCCCCTACACGGTGGATCCGCGCATCCCGACGCCGTAGTCCGTTTTTTTCGAGTTCGGCGAGCGTGGCCATGATGGCGGCAACCGCACGTCCCGCCGGACTGGCGGTGCACTGACCGCCGCCTTCGGGACCAGTCATCGCGTCGTCAACAAGCTTTGCTAACCGATCCCCAAACAGAACACAGTCCTCCGAAATCGACACGGTCGTCGCAACCTCTCAAATCGAGAGTGTTGCGACGACCGCGTGAACTCGGCCACGCCGAGCGGGGCCGTTCTCATCGGTCAGGATTCAATGCCAACCATGGCCCCGACGGGGCTGTGGAGGTCCGGGTGGCCGAAGACCCGAGCAAGCTCTTCAACGCCGGCGTCAGGCCTACAACTGTTGCGCAGGCGGGAAATCCGGGCGCACCAAATTTTGTGCCGAACAACTACGGTGGCTACATCGTGCCCGGATCGTCCCTCGACGATCTCCGCATCCTGGTTAGCCAATGGTATGTACCGATGGGGCTCGATAATCAGCCCACGGGACCCGGAACATACAACGTTCAGGAATTCGCGGTTAACGTCAACCGATGAAGAAGGGTGCGCACAGCAGCAGCGTCGACTTGCAGCGAAAGAGGTGCGGTGAGAGCCATTAACGCACTACGCGCAGCAGTGACCCTCATTGTTGCAACGGCTGGACTGGCCGCTGGCGGATGCCGACAGGCATCCCACGCCGACCCACTTACATTTCCCGACCTCAGCAAGTACACCCCGGCCAACCCACAGGACTACGAGATACCCTTCACCACCCCTGGGCACCCCCCCGTTCCAATGTTCTACTTCCTCACACCCGACGGGATCAGCTGCAAGTTCAGCAACGGACCAGCCGCTGCGGGGTGCACCGGCAATAACTTTCCCGGTATCCCTCCTGCGGCCTCGAACCCATCGGAAGGCGTCAACTCGATCAGGACCGATATCGGTCTGCGGCAAACCAACACTCCGATTGCTACTGCAAACGGACCGTCCTTCAAGACGCTGCCGCCCTTCCACACCCTTACGGTCGACGGAGTGATCTGCGGCGTGGACGACGCCCAGACCACTGCTTGCAGAGATCCTCAAGGGCGGGCCTTCGTGTTGTCACCACGCGGCTCGGGGTGGCTACAGTTCTAGGGTCGGAGACACCTTGATACGCAAGGTAAGTCGCGAGGCGCTCATGGACAATCACCTCCGACGATCTGGTGGTGCCACCCCAATGCAGACGGCTCGCTACACGGTCGATGCGCTGCTCTACGTGAACAGGCTCCGCTCGGCCACCGCAATACTTGCTTCACACGGCGATCCTGCAGCGCGCCACTAACTGGCCGACGCCGCCCCCGACTTGAATTCCGCTCTCGACAACCTGTGCGAAGCACGGGACCGGCTGCTCAAAGCCGCTAGCGCCAACCGTGTTACCTGAGATTAGCTTCGGGAAATCGACGTTGCGACGCAAAGTCAACGCCCGCCGCCTTTTCGTAACTTTCGCAAATTTGCTACAGTTGGTTGGGTTCCGACGGTGAGATGAGAGGAAGTGAGACCCATGAGCAACGCCTCCGCGGAGATTGTGAGCCCGGTTCCGGCCGATGCCGATGGGCTTGCCGATGTCCTCAGCTTCATGGAGGCGCACGAGGCCCGTCACGGGACATCTCCCGAGCCTGCCTTCTTCTTGTCCGGCGCGGGCGTGCACGATCGTGTCGAACTGACCGAGCAGCTTTACGAAGTCCTCAAGCGTGTCGCCCACGCCCTTAGCCACGGCCAGTCCATAAGTATCTTGACTCGCGACCGAGAAATCTCCACCCAGCAGGCCGCCGAGATCCTCGGCCTGAGCCGCCCCACGGTAGTTCGCCTGATCGAGAACGGCGAGTTGCACGCGCACGTGCCCGGCGCTGTGCGTCGCAAGCTGCGGCTTGCCGATGTTCTTGCTTACCGCGAGGAGCTTCGCGCCCGACGCAACCGGTTCATCACCGAGAGCTCTGCAGAGTTCGCGGATGCCGACGCCGACGAGGTCGCCGAGTTACTCGCCGAGGCGAAACGCAAGCATTGACCGTCCGCGACGTCTGAAAGCTTCGCCGCGTGTATCGCGCCGTCCTCGACACTTGCGCCCTCGTGCCGAGCTTTCAGCGCGACTTCCTGCTGCAGCTAGCCACCGAGGAGGCCTACGCACCCGTGTGGGGGTCCGGGATCCTCGTCGAGCTGGACTATGTACTCGCCGGCTTGCACGACAAGCGCGGGATCACTGATAGCGCCAGGCGCCGTCAGCACCTTTTCGACCAGCTGAAGGCTGCATTTCCTGGCTCTGAGGTTCACGCACCCAAAGACCGCGACTACAGCTACGCCCTCAATGATCCCGCTGACGGCCACGTCGCCCACGCAGCGATCATCGGCAAGGCCGACGCCATCGTCACTGACGATCGCCGGGCCGGGTTCAGCACAGCACGCGTGCTCGTGGAGGCCGATATCGAGACCGTGCACCCAGATCAGTTCGCCGCCAACACGGTGTCAGCGCACCCGCATGCAGGAGTGCGCGCATTGCGAGAGATGTCGAATCGCCGAACCAACCCGCCGCAGAACCCCAAACAAATCCTCGAGCTGCTGGTGAGACGGCACAACATGACCGAGGTCGCTGAGATCCTGCTGCCGCTGGTGGCGGAAGACCCCCGGGGACGCTGCTGACCAACCTGGATGAAGATAACGCGACTGCTATCCACACACCAAAGACCGGACAAGAACCGGACGAATCAAACTATCCACCGAGTGCATGATGACCCGTGTCTATGCAGCTAGAACGTTGGTGGTCGGGGCCGGGATCGAAGCGGTACAAACTCAAACTCAACCCGGTCCGAGGTGCTCACGGACAACCGCGAGGTCCCGTGCGCGATCACGGGCGATTCGCTTCGACTTCACGGTGAACGCGGACTTCTCGATCACGATGAGCCGCATCCCGTGTGCGGTGATATCGGTGCGCTTGCGTTCGTCGTAGCGGCGGCGTTGCTCGGCGCGGCCGACCCCGGAGACGGTCTGGCGCCGGTCGAAGAACTCCACCGCTTCTGAATGCTGCTGCTCTTGGACCTCCACGACGAGCCCCAGGCTGGGCCAGTACCCGTCGACGGGGAGCTCCGTACCGCGCGGTCGCGACGGTGACGGATCTCCGCGGAGCCAGTCGAACCGTTGCTGGCGCTGTCCCTGAATCCCGAAGACCTCGTCGCACAGGTCGAGGACGTAGTGCTCGTCGGAGTCCGCGCGGCGGCAACACCCCTCGCGGCATTCGAAAGCGCCTCAACGCAGCCGGCCAACCCCGCTACCAAGTCCGATACCTGATCCGAGATCCGGACGCTCCATCGGGCTGGGTTGAAACGTCGGCCACCTTTCCGACCCTGCGCGAGGCGAAGGCGTTCAAATCCGAACGTGACAACGAAGCCGCGCTCGGTGCACGTCGATTCGACCCACGCCTCGGACGCACACCGCTGAACCGGATCTGGACGCAGTTCTCCGATTCCAAAAAGCCCGCGGTGTCACCGAAGACCTGGAGCGGATACGTCCAACACTGGGAACTGCGCATCGCGCCCCGGTTTGGTCACATCCCCGTCGACGAAATCACCCGCGCCGACGTTCAGGCGTTCGTTGACGGCCTGACGGTTGGCCCGTGGGCAAAGGTTTCCACGCTGCGGCTCATGCGCTCAATTCTCGATGTCGCCCACCAAGACGGGCGCATCCACCGCAACCCCGCCCTTGGTGTCTCAGCGGGCCGCATTCCCGAGCGGGATCGCCATCGCTACCTGTCCGCACAAGAAATCCAGACCCTGGCTACCGCATGCGGAGACCAGGGCGACGTCGTGACCATCCTCGCCTACACCGGCTTGCGTTGGTCCGAACTCGTCGGCCTCCGCGTCAAGGACATCGACCTGGCTGCCCGTCGGCTCTACGTCCGACGTGCCGCACCCGAGGTCGAGGGCCGCATTGTCATCGGGCCACCCAAGACCCGCGCCGGCATCCGAACAGTTCCACTCCGACAAGTGGTGGCGGACATCTTCGCCCGACGCATCGAAAACCGAATGCAGGACGATCCCGCTGTAACTTCCCCCAACGGAAAACTACTGCGCTCCAACAACTGGCGCCGTCATACGCACTGGAACAAAGCCCTGAAGAAGACTGACCTGGCCCCGCTCACTATCCATGATCTACGTCACACGTACGCCAGCCTGGCCCGTAAATCTGGGGCTGACCTTCGCTACGTCCAGAAGACCATGGGTCATTCCACGCCCACCGTCACCGCGAATATTTACAGCGATCTCTACGCCGACGAACTGGACCAGGTGGCAACAAATCTGGATCAGCTTCACGAGGCCGAGACGCAAACACCCAAGACCGGACAAGAACCGGACAAAGAAAACTGACAACCGAGTGCAAAGAACCGTGTCTATGCAGGTCAAACCGGTGGCCAGGGGCGGGATCGAACCGCCGACCTTCCGCTTTTCAGGCGGTGGTGCGGCCTACACCGATGTGTTTCAGCCGGTCAGACCGGATGTGCGACCGGTATTCGGACGTGTCAGATCAGTCGGTCTGGCTCGCTGGCCCCATCTTGGCCCCATGGAACCAGCTTCCCGACTAAGCCCGGACGCCCGTCGCTCATGGTTGGCGAACGTGTTTACGCCTTTAGATGGGTCTGACCCTAGCGTGTACCTCAACGGCCTAACGTACATCACTATATCAGTGAGGTACTGGCTTTTATTGAGGTATGGTGGTAGTCATGGCGCACCAGGACAGGGCGGTCAGCGCGCTGGAAGGCGTGCTTCATACCGCGCTGCGCGCGCGTAGCGCTGAAGGTCCGAACCGGGATCTGATCGTGACGCTGGACAATAAGGATCTTCGGGTCCGCTGGCTAACGGTCGGCTGGCCGCAGCAGGTCGAAGCGGCCCTGCACGATAAGCCCAGGCCGGACGTGATCGCCGCGCCGCGGATGTCACCGGGAGCGCGCGCTGTCGCCATGAAAGCCGGCATCGGCTGGGTCGATGAATCCGGTGCAGCTGACATCGTCATCAGGGATTCCTCGGGGACGACGATCATCATCGACACAAAGGGCAAGCCCCCGGTGCCCCTGGACTCGCGCATCGGGTGGAGGCCAGCCACGCTCGCCGTTTGCGAGGCCATCCTCTCGGGACAGGCAAGCCCGACCGCGAACTCGGTTATAGACGCCACCGGGATATCAATGGGCAGCGCGGTGACTGCGCTGAAATTCCTCGAGAAGGACGGGCATCTGGTCAGCTCGGCTGCGCGTGGTCCCAGTGCGGCGCGGCGCGTCGCGGATCGCGACGAGTTTCTCGACGCTTACGCGACGGCGGCCGAGCGGCTGCGCTCCGCGATTTCCATCCGCGTCGGTGTGCTGTGGCGAGATCCCGCCGCCGGGGCGATCCAGACCGGTCAGCTCTTGGAAGCTGCTGATATAGATTGGGCTGCCACAAGCGCACTTTCGGCGAGCATACTTGCGCCGATGCAGACCGAGGTAGCGCCCTTGGAGATCTATGTGGCGGGCAAGACGTGGAGTGATGTTCGCCGAGCCGCGTCGGCCGCTGGCCTCCAAGAGATGGATGGTGGCCGCCTGGTGCTGCGCCCGTTCCCCACACCGGCCGGTGCGAAACTCACCGAGACGATCGCCGACGGCTTTCGCTCGGTGCTGTGGCCTCGCGCGTACGCCGACCTCCGAATCAGTGGGGTGCGCGGCGAAGACGCGGCCGAGCACTTGCGTGAGGAGATGACGACACTATGAATGCCGACGTAGGACAGGTTCGGACCGCCGCGGCCAGGCGAGCAGCTGAACTCGCACTGGTGCGCGTGGTGCATCACTACGGGGGACGCCCAGAATTCGTGCTTCTCGGGGGATTGGTGCCCGCCCTGCTGTGCTCGAACTCGTCGAAGCGTCACGCGGGGACGTCCGATGTCGACGTTCAGGTCAACCTGGAAATTGCCGGTGGCTCAGTTCAAGCGGCGCGCTTGGAAGAGGCGTTGCTCAATGCGGGGTTTGAGCCTGATGACGAACGGGTGTGGCGATGGGAGCTAAACGACCCCGAGGGCGTGCGCGCTACGATCAAGTTCGAGCTGCTGGCTGATCTCGACGATGAGCCGAACAACGCGACTGTCGAGTTCACCGGCTGCAAACAGCTCGGGGCAGCGAACCTGCGCGGAACTGGATACGCCGCAAGAGACGTCGTGATTCAGAAGATCCAGGCAATCGACCACGGGACGCGGCGCGAGGCTGAAATCAAGGTCACCGGATTGGCCGGTTTCCTCCTCGCGAAGGTGGCTGCGGCTCACGGCCGCCGCAAAGAAAAGGACTGGTACGACATCGCATTCGTGTTATTGCACAACAACCACGGGGACGCTACCGCAGCGGCTGAACGCGTCTTGGAGGTTTTTGGTCTGCCGACAGGAGAGGTGCGCACCCAATTGCTAGACCTGCAAGCGAATTTCGCCGATTCGTCCGCCCAGGGCTCTCTCGCGTACGTCAAGCAGTTCATCGAGAACCACCCCGACGAAGACGCTGAGACCGTGGCGACCGACGGTCAGCTCGCGATCGCGGCATTCACTCAGCGCCTGCTGCGCTGACCCGCTGATCAAAGTGTCGTCCCAGGAACGGTACAAGGTCGGGGCAAAGTTGCGAAAGTCGCGAACAGCACCTGACTCACAGTCGCGTAGAGCGCTCACCGCGATTGGCCTCTGCACCGTACGTCGGCGTGTCGGATACGGACCTGCGGATCGTGGCCAACGCGAGCGAAAGCACTACCGAACTACGACTGCCGTCAATTTACCCAGGCTGTGTGCGGGCTCCCGATTGCGCAGGAGGCTTCGGCCACTTGAGGATTCGGATGCTGACTGACTGGTAGTCGGGGTTGTCGGGATCCGCCGTGCTCATGAGGTCGGCGACAGCCATCCCGTTTCCCGCGGTGTGGGGGCCGAATTGGCGGTAGTCGAAGCCCTCGGTATCGAAGTAGGTGAACTCAGGTCCCCCAGTCCCGCCAATGATGTTGCTATCGACTTTCGTCATGATCCTGCCGCCGTTGAGGTGCGCCAAGATCCGCTCACCGAAGGTTGTGCGGGGAATCGTGACGGCCATCGCGTCGGTACCAACCCTGGAGTTTGTCTTGGCGATGCTGCGCTGCACCGCGACCATCAGCTTAACCGCGTAGGTCACACCTTCGGGTTTCGGCTTCCGAAGCGCGCGCGGTACACGTTGGATCAGCATCTGATGCTGCCACTTCTCGGTTAATCCAGCTCCGGTGATCCGGTAACCCACAGCCCTCCCCTGTAGCCTGCTAACTCGCTTGACGGTGAAATTCGTGGGGTCCCCGGGCATGGGGCCGCCAGCCTCAAAGTTGGCGATCTCGGCGACCAACGGGTCGGTGCGGCCGTCGAAACCCGCGACCAGGATGCCGAGCCGCTTATCGGGCCATGCCTTGGGCAGCTTGCCGACCCGTTCCGAAGCGACGCGGGCTAGCGCCGCAACTCCATCTTCGAATAGGCCGTAATCACAAATCGTTTCGGCAATCCATTCCGACGTCGACCTCCTCTGCGCGCGATCAATCCGGGCAAGGCCGGTGAAGCCGATCGAGAAGTTGAAGTTCCAGCAGACGAGCTTCGTGTACTGGTCATCGACCAGCATGCCAGTGGCGGCATTCGTTAACCGACGATCAGCGACCTGGATGATCAGGTCGTCGGTGATCAGGGTCTGGATGAGCGTCACCCCGACACCCGGGCGATCCTGATTTGGCGGATTTCGCGCCGTAGGGCAAGGTCGCAGCCGATGGTGCGGTCATCCCACATGTCGGCAACACTATTCGCCGACACCGACAAGTTCGGTGATCATGCCAGCCCAGCCGTCGCGGCGGCCATTTTTCTATACAGCGTTGGGCCTCGAGCGGGAAGGTACTCATAAACCCGGCGGCATCTCGTCGTCCGGGGCAGGTGATGCCGGTGGGCCTCTCAGCCGTCGATGTCGCTACCCTCGCGGAGCTGCTGCGAAGGAGCCAGTCCGGGAAATGACAGCGGGTCGACCACAGCATCTACAAGCCGCACCGGTTCCCGGTCCCTTATCAGTGACGCCTTACCGTGCCTGCAAAACGCCTTCGTTTTTGGGCGCCGCCGTTCCGTACACTTCCAGCAGACGGGGATTTCAAGCTGCGCTAGTGCTCGACGATCATCGGGCCGCCCTCGACGTAGTCCGCCTGGCGCAGATGCGCGGCGATTTCGCGGAGCGCCTTGGCGTAGCCTCTCTGGAACTCTGCACCTGAGGTTGTCGCGTCCGCGTCGAGCCGGTCGGCCCATCCTGCGATGCTGCGCGCTATGCGCAGATGGTTGATGTACAGCGCGGGCTGCTCGCTGAGGACCCTGTTGATTTTCTTCGGGTCGTAGGTAGCGAGGTTGCTGTCGTCGAAGTTGAAAATGTCAGGTGCGGGCACGGGTTCGAGCGTAGGCGGTCTTTCGAGCCGCTATCAACGTTGCAGAGATGATTTCCGCCAGGGTGGTATGCCTGTCTGGCCGTACAGTGCTCGCTGTAGGCGGCCGAGCGCCGGTGGCGGCGTCTCCGTGTGGTACTCGCGATACACATTGAAGGCCACCATGACGTTGCCCATGAACTTGCTGTCGTCGTCGAGGCCCCTCATTCCCTCATCGAGGTATTCGTGGATTTCTTCGCCGGTCGCTCCTTCGGCGAGGCGCTTGTTGATCTCGCGGTACATCATCAGCGCCCATGAGGCACTAATTCGTGCGCGGTGTCTGTGGAACCAGAGTTCGCGGAATGCTCTGAGTTCAGGCGTGACGTCGACGTCGGTGAAGTAGGTGGAGGAGCCGGCGGGGATCTTCCAGGCCGAACGCCGCTTCGATCGTGTGGCCCATTTGCGGCCTACCGCGTGGGCTGATCCGCGCACGGAGATGGCGCCGGTGCCGTGGTTGTGGGCGGCGAGAGTTGGCCACAGGTAGAGCTCCGCAGTGACATGGCCGCCGGGCTCGAGGCGGATGGGGTTCGACAGGTCGAGCTTCAGATCCTTCGGATCGGTTTCTTTCTGAAGAAACTGCCAGGGCTGGAGTGTTGAGCGCCGTCGCCTTGGGGTCCAGCGATAGCGGCGCCGGACCTCGTAGGAGATGTTCTCGACCGAGACCGCTGTGCGGCCAACGTTGGTGACTCTTATTCGGCCATACTCGATGCCGAACGAAGACATGCGGTCCATCCCGGATCGGGCGATGTCTGTGAAGGCGGGCCGTCCACGTGCCATTGTGCTCCACGTTTGTCGCCCGCCCTCATCGGCGTAGCAGAACACCAGCTGGACCTTGAGCCGCGCTCCGGAGAGCTTGTAGAGTGCGAGATTGGCCAGGAAACCGAGGAGCGCGACTGCTGCGCTGCAAATCGAGACGATGAGCGCGGCGACGGACGTGCCGCTACTGGGATCAAGCACAGAGTCCGAGCCTACGTCGCGGGAGGGTATTCGCCGTACAGCCACGCTCGTCGCGTGCTCGCACCCATTCGTGTTGTTGGTCGGCGCGCACCGCGGCAGCCGCCTTCTCCGCTTCGTCCGCGTCGAGCGCCGCCTGCTGGGGCACCAACATCCCCAACGTCTACTTCCATGCCGCAGCCGCGGCAGTCAGCAGCGCGATTAGACACGAGAACTTGGCCAGGAATGCCGGTCCGCGGCGGTGTGGAATTCGAGTCACCCGAACACTATTCGGCACGGGAGCGGGAGTACGCATCGATCACGAAGGGGCTACGTAGGGCAGGCGCGCCGGTCACTCTGAAAACGGTGACTCCGAAAACGGTGCTGCGTAAGATGCGCAGGGGTGTAGCGTGATTCAAGGCTGCCGTTTTCCCGGAGGGTGAGGCGGGTTGGCTCAAGAAGAAGTCGTTGATGACACCGTTGCGTTGAATCCGGTCGTACCGAGCCAGGCTATCCTCGCGGTAGTCTTCCATGTGCGTCGGTATCGTCGCACCCATTAACAGTGCTTTCAACGCCTCATTGAGGCACCGGTACGCCAGCGTCTGCGCAAAAATCGATACCGATTGGCAACCGGCTTCTGAGACAGGCCCTCCGTGAATCGCACAGTTGCGCAACCGCTTCAGTCGACGCAGCTGGCGGTCGAACGTCTCGCCTTCTGCATCTAGGTGCCTGGACATCGAAGTCGGAGTTTCCAGTATGCTTTCGAGCTCTCCCAGTCCTCTCGCTAGCCTGTGGTCGGCGTCGGCATAGATCTTGTGCAGTTCGACGACATGGCCAGCCGCCGCGACGCGGTCGTATGCCGTGTGCGGTCCCATAGAACTCTCTATCGCGGAACGAATTTGGTTGATGCGCTGCCTCAGGGCAGCATCTGGCTTGATGTCATTCACGCACCACTTGATTGCGAGTATTGAGAAGTTATTTATGAAATGAATTACACGACTGCGACTTTGGGCCTTCTTGAAGTAGTCAGACACGAAGTCGGACCAGTACGTCTTCCCACCGGTTGTCCAGGTGTTCATGTGCTCAATAGCGCGCACCGCGGCCATGACCGTAGCCTGAGGACCTTCGCGTACCGCCAGCGACAACGTCCTGTCCATCGCAATGACATCCTCAAGATCATGGAGAGAGCCCGCATCAAGCGTCCGCTTGTTCGGCGCCATCTGCTCGACGTCGTAGCCGAAGCGATCGTGATCCGGGTAGTACATGTCCGGAATGTCTTCCTTTGGGCCCCAATCAAGGAGGGTAGAAGGACTTCTGCCGACAAAGAGAATCGCTCCGTTCATGGTCTGCCAAGAGCCCTTCTCGGTTCGGTTTGCCACCTTGAGCGCCTCAACGAGCGACCTGGCTCGGGATTCTGCTGCGTGGATCTCAATGTTAGGCAATACGACTCGCGCATACGCCTGGCGCCAGTCTGACTCCCAGGCCTGGTCGCCTTTGCGCAATGGGGCCGCCTCGGCTGGGGGGAGGTTGAGCAGCTCCACCGGCGAGACCTTGAAATTGCCAGCCGTTGACGGATCTCCGATCGCAGAAGTTAGAAATGCAGCGTTGTAGAACGTGACTTGGCCATGGCTAACCTCATTCTGCGGCAACGTCGCAGGTTCGAGTCGTAACCAGACGATGCAGTCGGCGCGTTCAGGCTCGCGAGTGAGAACGTTGCCACAAAGCTGCAATCGTCGCCAAAGCGGTTCCTTGCTTTTGTCTTTGGTGAGTGTCGGAGCATGCTGGACCCCAGCCTCCGTGTCGAGCTCCTCCTGGACCCTGTCGAAGGAGTTCCCAACGAGGCCGCGCAAGTCTGCGAATAGGCCGAACGGCCCAAATACATCTAGGTTTCTGCGCTGGGCAATTGCGGCAAGCGTGTCCCGGCGGAATGCTATCTGGTCCACGGGACGCTTCACATTGTCAGCGGACGTCCAAAGGTCGTGCCATGCAGCGAGAATAGCTCCATGGGAGGCTAATTCGACGCTGAGCTGTTCGAGGCCTAGACGGATAGCTTCGCGCACATTGACGTCGAGAGTAAAGTGAACTTCTACTTTTGTCGTAGGCGGATGGGGGATCAACTTCTCCAGGCGTGAAGTGACCGATTGAGCGATGCCATCAGAGACGTTGTGCGGTAGTAGCTTTCGTAGGAAGGTCGCGATGGGCGATGCTGGCGTTGCGGGAGGAGTCGACGTTATGAGCATTGGAAACAGTAGTTCGATCTGAGCCGTAATCGTCTCGACATGCCTGGTCAACTTTGGTCCCGTCTCTTTGACGCTGGCGCTGAAGTCAGCCATCACCTGTTTCCAGTCGGCATACTGCTGTGATACGAACTGACGGCTATCGGTTATCCAGTCGGTGAGGTCTGCCGATGCGGCCGGCAACGTCATGGTGGCACCCGTGCTTGTGATCGGTTTGTCGTACTGAAGCTGCAGATTGAGTTCGTCGACTAACAGGCGCTCATTCGTCATCTTAAAGTTCGCCATGATTCACACCTCATCGCCCAGGCAACGCGGACGGCCTTAGTTCGAGGTTGTCGCGGTCTGGTGCTTCAACCGTGCCAGCCCTCTTCTTGCCTTCGCCGATACTCGTCCTCGAGATAGCTGTCGATTTCGTATTGCTCGCGCGCGTCGATTTCTTCCTGCGTGGCCTCGAGAGTGATGTCACGAACATCGTCCATACCCTCAAGATCGAGTAAGTCGGCAGGTAGTGCCAAACGGCATACCCCGCAAGCAAATTGGCGGGCCTCGATAGTCACATCGACGAGGTGCCAGGCATCATGACCGATGTCGTCAGTTTCAGTGTACATCGTGCCCCGGTGTGTCACACCGTAGCCGAGCCATCCGTTGTATCCGCACGCTGGACATTCACGTCGCTCAGGATCGTAGTCTGGTGCGCTACTCATGGCCGGATCGTCGATCCCGGGGTCTCGGTCGGCGAGTTCTAGGAGTGCGTCGTCGCTGAAGCCCATCTGTGTTAGACGATCGAAGATGCGCCTGGCGGCGGCTTTAAGCTCTTCTAGCGCAAGCATTCTAGCCTGCTGCACCTCTTTGAGTCTCTCGTCGACCTGAGCGAGCAAGTCTGCGCCCCAGAAGGTGGCTCGGTCGAGAGTGGCGTCATGGGCCGCGATGACTCCGAGAATTTCCTCGTTCAACCGGGTCATGATCGTGAGCGCTTCATTGAACGCCGTGTTATCGACCTGACCGCTATGCAGCGCGAGATTTCTTACGGTGAGCACCTTTTGGTCCGCTTGAGGGTTGAAGTTCACTGAATGTGAGTGCTTCAAGATCAGCAAACAGTCCCCAACCAGTTTCGTCTTCGCTTCGTGCGCCGACATACCCGGCACCTGCACGCCCGAGTACATCAGGAGAGTCCTGGGATCCTTTTCAGCGATCAGCGTCGGTGAGATTAGTGTGAGTGCCGCCTTCGCCAACAGTTCAACGGAGGTGCCTATCGAGGCGGCTCGGTCGAGCTGATCGAGCGGTTCCTCAGCGGCGGCCAGCGCGCGTCGGGCGTGCATAGCCGCCACGGTGAACAAATGCTTCGGGAGATCCTCATGGGCTAGCCCGCGCCCGATGCCGGGCCATATCGTCCGTGTCGGCGACGGTGATGACGCTACTGGTGTTGACTGCGGTGCCGGTGGCGTCGTCACTGTGCACCCCGAGACCAAGAAAGTCGCTCGTCGAGTAGCCCATTTACGCTCGTAGGTTCACCGCCGTGCTCGCGGACCGACCAGCGCAACGCCTTCGACAGCCGGCGTTCCTCATCGATCGCGTCGAGATCATGCATAGCCGCTAAGCCTAACGGTGTCAGCGTGTTGGGTGTCGGAAATATTCGGGCGCACCGCGCGCCACTGAGGAAACCCAAAGTTTGATGCTCTGCATGAGCGGCCCTGACCGTGAGGCCGCGCCGAGCTGCGGCACGGTCGTGAAGAGCAACCACGACGGTTTCGTGCGTGCAGAGCAGGCATCGTCAGCGACTTCTACTGCGACGAGGCTGAACCGCCCGACTACTGCTGGGTCTGGATCGAGTGCAAAGGATGGGCCGGAGTCCCAGGGATTCGTCCGGCATACGCCTTCCCGGTGGTGTAGCACATCTGATCAGCGGGGCGAAATGCGCCGCGGCACACAGCTTGTCGGTACCCGCGCGCAGCCTCGAGCCGGTGATGACCAACATCGCCGAACTCGCGGCCTGCGGGGGTTTCCTGGAAGTCGCGGTGGCCGGCCAGATCAGTCACTGCGGCCAGCAATAGTTCAACGAGTCGGTGGCCTCTGCTCAAAACCGCTACCTGACTAGGAGATTCGCCTGGGACAAGCCACCGCGGGGCATCGATCGCGGAATTGATGGCCGCGACCCTCAGCCACTGGGCGCTGTTGGCGTTCCACCCACCTGGAAGCCCCAGGGAAACCGCTTCCGCCGCTTGCGGTCGGCGGCGGCCGATCACGAACCGGGACCGCCGGGACATCATGCGGGTGCCGTTCTAGAACATCGCGGTGACCACCGCGAAAATAGTTTGCGCCGTCCCTCCTTTACGGAGGATCATTGTCGACGTTCAGCCATGCGCAAGAGGGGATGGGGCTGTTGCCCACTGCCTACGGAGTCCGCGCCGGCGTCGTCTGGCCCAGCGATCTGGCCCTGCCGTCCAGGCCGCCAGCTCTCGTGTACCTGGACACATTCGCCTACATCAACCTGGCGAAAGTCGCGGTGGGGACCGCTCCACCCGGCTACAAGGACCTCTTCGCGGCCTGTCGGCAGGCGCTGGCCGACGGCCGCGCGATGTTCCCGCTGTCGTCGACGCACGTCCTGGAGATCTACAAAATCGCCAG
This sequence comes from Mycobacterium gordonae, assembly GCF_002101675.1. Classification (GTDB taxonomy): domain Bacteria; phylum Actinomycetota; class Actinomycetes; order Mycobacteriales; family Mycobacteriaceae; genus Mycobacterium; species Mycobacterium gordonae. The sequence continues at coordinate 55,583 of NZ_LQOY01000216.1, forward strand.
CGTCGCGCAGCGCCGGGACGTCGTAGCGGTGATGGAGGAATTGTCCGAGTTCAACTTCCTCCTCGGACGCCCCCAGATCATGGAGCTCGAGTTCGAAGCCGCGCTCAACGATCTGCCGACCATGACGATCGCCCCGCAGGGCCACATCCCGCTTGTCGGAACGCACATGCTGCATGCATTCGGCAAGAAGGGCGGCATCGTCTTCGACGGAACCACCGCAGAGGAAGCATCGTGGTGGGCCGAAAAGATCTGTCACGACATGGGTATAGACACAGGCGCTGACCCAATGGCGAGCCTGAATCGGTGGGCGATGCGCCAGTTGGTCACCGGACCCGACGACCACGATGACCCCGCCCTGCTCCGGGCCGGATACAGCCTCGACGGCTGGCGCGACATGCTCAAGCAGCGGGCCAAGCGGGAGAACGACCTCGTCAGCAAGCTGGATGCGGATCCAGCGCTTCGGCAGACTAAGTTGCGCGACGTGATCAACGCCAACGAGCTGTACGTCGAGCTCGGACACCTGGTCGACCGGGCCCAGACAGCCACGGGACTGGCGCTGTCCCAGATTCTCGAGATCCAGGATCCCCCGAAGTCTGAATGCCTCGCCAAGATAAGGAATTTCAACGACGGGATGCCCTCAACCCGCGTCGCCGCGTCGGTAAAGGAGCGATACCACAGCGATCGTCGCCACGCATGGACGACGAACGACCTTCAGGACATCGACGCCCTCGCGATCGCGATGCCCTATTGCGATGCGGCCTTCATCGATAAGGCCGCCCGAAACCAGCTGGTGAGCAGCCGCGAGCTCAAGTTCTTCGAGACTTTCCTTCCTCGGCGCCCAGGGGATCTGATGGACTGGCTTGCCGGTCTGCCGACGCCGTAGGCGGCTAGCACTCGCGCCAATGTGAGTAGAAAGCCGCTGTGCCGCTTGGCCTTCTAGCGTTTGATGCCTGACCTATCCCACTCCGCGTCCACCCCGGACCCCTCGATACATCAGGCGCTGGCCGAGTCCAACAATCCTTGGCGTTCACCCGCGCAGTATCTTGAGGCGCTCCGCGCAGCCAATGCCCACGAAGATGCACGGGCCGACCGGTGACAAGAATCAACTGCGATGCTCCGGAGGGCCCGGTAGGCAGTCGATACGTCACTGTGACGCTTATGTACGGTCAATCCTGCTGTGTGGCATCATGTTTCGCGAAATTAGATAGATATCCTATTGTTATTCGATCACGAGCTACCGCTTCCGGCATCGCCCATTCACTGCGGGGCTTGCAAGCAAACTCTCCCACTACCGAGCCGTTTTCATTGCTAGGCAACATTGTTAGCGATCGCAATGCTGTCAACCACGCGGCCGGGAAGGTCGTTGCGGATTCTCCGGCCCTCGGCTGTGGAAAGAAAACTCGTGAGCAAATCGGGACGTTCCGGGGCGCCGAGTGGTACCGGTTCGAGGCGACGCCAGCCCCGAGCTGACACCGTTTTGACGGCAGTCAAGTAGGTGCGCTCATTCATACGGCCAAGAGTGCGCGCTCGCATCAGCAGTGCTGCGAGGGACACCTGCCAGCACTGCTTGAGAGCGAACAGTCGTGGCCAATCGACGGTTGTTGGTAGTTGATCGCGAATCTCATTGGCGGGCATCAGAAAAGCCGCGGCGAACTGATGTGCCTGGGTCTCGACTTGCTTCATGCCCCAGATCTGTTCACCGTGCATGACGAGGTGGCCAAGCTCGTGGGAGCCATCAAAACGGGATCGCGCCCGATCAGCCTTGTCGCTACCCAGCACCACCACCGGATGATCGGGAAAAGGCAGCGAAAATGCATCGACGTCGGCGCTGTCGAGCGGAAGCCGTGTGACGACGATGCCATGCGCTTCCAGAAGTCGCACCACGTCATCAATGGGACCGCGTGGCAGATCCCATGAAATGCGAACGCGGTGCGCGATGGCTTCAATGTCCTCGATCGGAGCATCTAGGGCCGTTACCCGAAGCTTGGGAACGTCGAGCGATGGAAATCTGCCGGCTGCTGCCGCGGCGGTGGCCAGATCATGCGCGACATGGGCGACAGCACGTGCCCGGCGACGATCCGTCACGTTGGTACGGCGTAGCGCCCTGAAAAAGCCTTCGTGTGTTTCGGCGAGAGGGCGAGCGAAGAATCCCACCGGCACGGCCAAGGCGGCACCCAGTGCACCAAGGGTTTCCGGGCTGGGCCGAGTTGCCCCACTCTCGAACTGGCTAATCGCCGCCGGGGACAAGCCGACCTTGGTAGCTAACTGGTTCTGACTGAGTCCGATCAGCTCGCGGCCGACGCGGAGCCGGATCGGTTCGAACGTCGATGCATCCATTAGTCCTGCACTTCACTGCGTGAAGGCTACTGAGCCTCGCATGAGTACATCCTAGCTGCAGGTTCGTCGCGATTCGCGGATTCGCCCTCAGAACTCGATACAGAATAATATGTGCTAAAATTAAGTGCAGGATATACCAAGCGCCCTGGGGAGGCAGCATTGACGACACCGATGCCTGACCCCCCGATGACCCCTGGCCGCTTCCAGATCCTGTCGCTGGATGGTGGAGGCCTGCGCGGCATGTACACGGCCGCGGTGCTGGCGCGCCTTGAAGAGGACCTCGGGATCCGCATCGTTGACCACTTCGATCTGATCGCCGGAACCTCCACGGGTGGCATCATCGCGCTGGGCTTGGGCCTGGGTATGACACCGCGCGACATCCTGGAGTTCTACGTCGCACATGGTCCACGGATCTTCCGGGACCGGACCCGGCTGCGGTCGCTGAGACGGATTTCGCGCACGAAATACTCCGCCGCGCCGCTGCGCGCCGCCCTTGGAGAGGTTCTCGGCGATCGCCTGTTCGGGCACAGCACGAAGCGATTGCTCATCACTTCGTACGACATCGGTGTCGATGACGTCCATCTGTTCCGCACGCCACATTTGACAACGCTGGTCCGCGACTGGCGTGAGAAGGCCGTCGATGTCGCCATGGCCACCACGGCTGCCCCTACGTACTTCCCCGGCAAGGCGCTCGCCGGCGCGCGGCTGATCGACGGCGGTATCTGGGCGAATAACCCATCCATGGTGGCTCTCACTGAGGCCATTGGCCCGCTCGGCTTACCCCTTGAGGCTGTGCGCATCTTCAGCGTGGGCACGACGACCGACCTGCCCCACCGCAGCCGGCGGCTCGACCGAGGCGGACTCATCCCGTGGGCCCTCGACGCCGTCGATGTACTCATGCGTGCCCAAAGCGACTGCGCCACCAAGCAGATCCGCCACTTCCTGGGACAGGATCATGTACTGCGGGTCAACTCCACCGTGCCGACCGGGCTCGTCAAGCTCGATTCGGTCGACGCGGACGGCCTAATTGGCCGAGCCGGACACGAAAGCCGCCTCACATCACCGGAATTCACCCGAACCTTCGCCGACCACGCAGCCCCCCAATACATCCCGTACCACTCCCCCAAGGAGAAATAAACATGGACACCATGGAACAGATGCTGTCGATGCTGCTCAGCGGCGCCGTCGAAACCCTCGACATACCACCGCATCTCCAGGCCCTCGCCATCGCCAGCTATGAAGAGGTCGGGAACTGGCTGGCCGAGCATGGCGAACACCGCTGCCGGGTATACCCGCAAGGCTCATTCCGCCTCGGCACAGTCGTGCGGCCGCACAGCCTCACCGGCGACTTCGACATCGACCTGGTCTTCTTGATGCTCCTCGCGAAGGAAGCCACCACCCAGGCGCGCCTCAAACAAGACGTCGGCGACCTCCTACACAGCTACCTGGACTGGAAAGAACGCAACGGGCACCCTGGCGGGCTGAAGACCTGCGAATCCCGACGGCGCTGCTGGACACTCGATGACCCCGTCAACGGGTTCCACCTCGACGTCCTGCCCGCAATCCCCGATCTCGAGTACCTGCCCACCGGCATCCTGCTGACCGACAAAGAGCTGTTCCACTGGCAGCACAGCGACCCGATCGGCTACGCCAACTGGTTCCGGAGACGGTCACAGGAGCTGCAGAACAAGGTGATCACCGCAGCAGCCCAACGCGGCGTCGACGTGGAGGACGTCCCCATCTGGGAATTCCGCACCACCTTGCAGCGCGTCGTACAGGTCCTCAAGTGGCACTGCATGCTCTACTTTGCCGACGATCCCGACAACCGTCCTCCCTCGATCCTCATCACTACACTGGCCGCCAAGGCCTACCGCGGGGAAACGGACCTATTCACTGCCACACGTAACGCGCTGGCCGGCATGAACCGCTACATCGAGGACCGCAACGGCGTCAACTGGGTCGCCAACCCCGCCCACGAGGAAGAAAACTTCGTCGACAAATGGAAGGAGTACCCGGAACGCCGAAAGGCGTATTACGCCTGGCAACGCGACCTCGCCGACACCCTGGACGACGCACTGAGCCTGCGGGGCAAGGGATTGCAGACCGTCGCCTCCCAGCTCGCGCAGAGCTTCGGCGCTGAGCCCATACGGCAGTCGACCCTGAAATACGGCCAGCGGATGCGCGGCCACACCACAAACCGATCACTCCGCCTCGGCACCACCGGACTGCTGGCACCCAGTGCGACGGGGATCGCCGTCCCTCCCCACAACTTCTATGGCCAGCACCCCGACCCGAGCCATTAACCTGGCGCAACACCTCGTCGCTGTACGATTAGCAATCCCCGACGCCCGCGGACGGATCAAGCGCGGTCAACTCGACTGCATCGTGCCGATCCAGCCCACCCCGGCGAGCCAAACCTACAGTGCACGAATGCAATACACGCACTGGACACCGCCCCACGTCCATATCGTAGAACCGACTCTCGCACTCCATCCCGGCGCGACCCACCTGCCCCACGTCTATTCGGGCAACGAACTCTGCCTCTACTTTCCTGGCGAATGGCAGCACGGCATGCTCCTCGCTACCACTATCGTGCCATGGACAGCCGAATGGCTACTCCACTATGAAATCTGGCTTGCCACAGGCGAATGGACCGGTGGCGGTTACCATCCCACCCGAGCCGACAGAGCAAGCCGATTCGGGTAAACGCCCACCGAGCTATAGCATCGAAAACGTCAAGAGTTCCTCGCGATTCTCTGCGCGCTGGCGGTCTGTCGTGGGCGCCGGTCAGGCGTCCGTCTTCTCCCATTTTGCGAAGACTTCGCCGTTCGTTCGCTTCAAGCGAATCGGAACCTTGACCGGTTTGACGGCGAGGCCGGGATGGGGTTCAGGTGCCCGCCGAGTCAATTGTGTGACAACAGCTTGCCCGGTGCTCACGAAGTAGGTGGGTCGAGCGCCGTGGATATGTGGGCGCATTTCGCCCCAAGGGTCGATTGCGACCCAGAAGGGCATTCGATGCGTGGCTTGAACCCAACTGCTGACCGGATCTCCGTCCAGGTAAAACTCGGGCCGTCCGCGAGTGGTTTGCCTGAGCCCGAGGAGAATTTGGATGTACGTGTAGAAGTCGCGCTCCTGATTGGTGTTGATCGTGCCGACGAGTTCCCAGTGTTCGCCTGGGGATTGGCCGTCATACTCGATTCGCGCGAAAGTGGTCGACACCCACACCTGCGGAGTAGTCATGTCACCATTCTGCCGGGTGAGTGAGCGATTAATCCGGCAAGTCCAGTTAGATATGGATCATGGAATACCGCTGTTATCCATGAAAAACAGCTCCACAACGGATGACCAACGCCTATTCCAGGTTTGAGCCGTTGTCCGTCACGTAATTCCCTGGCACTGGCCGGATCTCGGCTCAGCCTGAATCTCGGCACGATTCAACCGAGCACAATTCTGCCCAGTCTGGATCTGCGCCATAGCGTGGCTTGAACGAGTTCTCGCGGCGGCGCCGCGCGGCGGAGGCGACGAGGAGCAGCAGCAGCCCGCAGAGGCACGCCGTCGCGGCAAACGGGCGCGGTGTATCGGTGCCGGACGCTCACGTTGGCATCCACCACACCAATGGGGTCCCCACACATCGCTTTCAGGCAGGGCCAGCGCCGACCTCAAACCGTTGCTGCAGGGCGATGGGCCATGCGGGAATCACGGTGACCGCCGACACCTGCGCCGACGGGCAATTCGACAGCATTGCCGTGCGTCTGACTCGCTGGTTGACCTTCCGCCAGACGGCAACCAGGTCGTGCGGCCCCAACCTGGCCCCATTTGGCCCCATAGAAGGACCGCATGGCCGCCCCGCCGGCGCCACGTTCATACTCTTATACGCTTCTCACCTGCGTAAACAATCCGGTGGCCAGGGGCGGGATCGAACCGCCGACCTTCCGCTTTTCAGGCGGAGTTCTGGCCTACACCAATGTGTTTCAGCCGGTCAGACCAGAAGCGCAACCGGCATTCGGACGTGTTGGATCAGTCGGTCTGGCTCGTTGGCCCCATGTTGGCCCCATGAGATAACCCAATCTGCGTGGCAAGCCGATCGGGTTACTTGGTCGGTAGAAGCGGACTTGGGCGAAGTCTTAGTGCGATGGTTTTCGCTTACCGAACAGAGCGCGGCGGTCCCGGCGGATCTCATAGAGACGCCAACTGAACTATCGACCGCAACTGAAAGGCTGGATGCAGTCCAATTTGCTTGCGTGTGGTCCGATGGGCACCACCGCGCGCATCCCAATCTAGAGCAGTTTCACCGGCGCTGGCTCAAGCACTAGGCCCCACGGCGTGGTGACGTTGAGGAGCGGTTCGGGCGGCGGGTCGGTGAGCGCGATGGGGTCTCCGGCCAAGCTCGCGGTGCCGCGCCCCTCGAAGAGTGCGACGCAAGCGTTGCCGTCCAGGCGGGACGGGAACCGGACGGCGCCGGCGCCTCGGTCAAAAAGGTCCGCGGCGATCGTCTGCGTGATGGCGCGGCGACTGGTGGTGATCTCGCGCAGATCGAGGTGCTGCAGGTCGTGCTCGAGCAGCAGTTCGACGTGGCGATCCTCGATCTCCTGGCGTGTGGGCACGTCGGTGAGATCGATCAAGGGGCCATCGAGCTTCAGGACTGTGGGAACGAGGGCGTGCTGTATGCGCCACTGCGCAGTGACCGGCTTCTCAGTGAAGTCTTGGGCAGCCTCAGGTCCGTAGCGCTCAACATGGCGGCGCAGCGCGCCGAGGTTCGGCCGGAAGTCGGCTAGCACCTCGCGAAGACACGTTTCCGCCAAGTCAGCACAATAGAGCGTGCGGAACCGGCGGTAGACGTCGTCGAAACGGTGACTGAACTGGTACAGCTCCAGCGGAGTGAAGCCGAGCGGGTCAGCGTAATAGCCGACCCGCCACAGGGTTCGCCCCTGCTCGGGCGCCGCGATCACGACTGGAAGCTGGCGACCTGCCGTGCAGCCCGGACAACCATCGCGAACTCCGCGGTGTCGACCGCCGCACCGAGCACCTCGATCGGCGCGCGATCGTCCAAGCGCGTGTTGGTGCCAAACAGCCACGCCCGCGCCGTCTTGTCGTCGTAAGCATCGACGAGCATCCTGACGACCTTGTAGCCCTCACGTAACCGGCGCTCGGTCGCGCCGTGAGGTTCCGGGCCGCCCTTGCGCGCGTAGCGGCCGATTTGCTTGGCGTCAGCCAAGCCCGCCATCGCCGCCGCGACGCGCTGGCCGACGGCCTCTTGCAGATACGCGGCGATCTCGCGGATCGAAAGCGTCGCTGCCTCATCATCAAGCCGCTGCGCCGCAGAGACGGTCAAGACTGGCATATCGCACCTCCACGTTGATCTACCTGAGACGCTACCACATAAACACCTGAGAACACACCCTGAAGCTACACCTGATAGCCACCAGGCCTGGCCTACGGTTCGCGGTTGGAGCCGTTGAATCAGCATGTTCGCGCAAAAATGCCGCCAACGACGCCGCTCACTGGCCACGATTCGACCTCTAAGGTATGAGCTAACCGGTCACCGTCTCCTCCAGTGCGCACGGTCTCATAGCTGCACGTCAGCGAGGTTCAGCCGTTCCCGCTGTGACGCTCCGTCCCTCTTGTTCGCATCGGTTCCACCGTGTTCTGTGGCCAAATCCGTGGCCATTCCAACAGCCATAAGTGGGCCCATGCGCAACCCGCGGCGCGAGCCGTCGCGGGTGACACGATTACAGATAAGCCGCGAACGTCACCACGAGAAGATCGGCGAGCGCGTCCGAGCCACCTAGGCGTAGAGACTCATCCACCGTGCGATGGTCGGCTCCATGCGCTCGGGCACGAGCGAATCCGCGTCCCGTTGATCCCGCCGTACGTTCCTGTCGGGGTCGCTGAGCAACCAGATGGTTCGCGCCGATGTCTCCATCGCCGAACGGCATAGTTGCATTATGGACGACGCGTAGAGGTTCCTCGTCGTCGTCCGTTGATCTACGAGCAACGCGGCCGCGTACAGGTTCTCCGTGGCGCTCATCATCGGAATCAAACACTCCTCGGTGACCGCTGTCCGTTATAACCGGATCTGGGGCATTCTCAATGAAGGCGAGGTCAACGCACTATCTGAACGATATCGTGATAGCATCGCTCTGTGGCGCAGATTCTCATCCGTCAACTTGAGGACGACACCAAGGCCAAATTGCAGCGACTAGCCCGTCAACACGGTCGCAGCACCGAGGAGGAGGTGCGCGAGATCTTACGGAACGCAGTCCGGCACGTCGATAATCCGCCTGGGCGGCTCGGGTCTCGTATCGCGTCACGCTTCAAAGGCGTGGGCCTGACCGAGGACATACCCGAACTGCGGGGACAGCCCGTCCAGCCGGCACAGTTCAACGAATCATGATCGTGCTGGACACCAATGTGCTCTCCGCGTTGATGCGGGACACACCCGATCCGGCCGTCGTGGAATGGCTCGATAATCAGCCCACCGAATCAATCTGGACGACATCGGTAACAGTATTCGAGATACGCACTGGAATTGAACTTTTGACGCCAAGCCGCCGACGCAAGCGGCTCGACGAGATCTTTTCTCAACTCCTCGACGAAGACCTTGATGGTCGTGTGCAATCCTTCGACCTGACGGCTGCGTTTGCCGCTGGGACCATCGCCGCCACCCAACAACGAGGTGGGCGTGCGGTGGAAATTCGTGATGTGCAGATCGCCGGCATCGCCGCGTCCCGGCACGCAACTGTGGCTACCCGCAATACTCGCCACTTCGACGGAACGGGCGTCGACCTGGTCAACCCCTGGGACTGACGTCGTGCCCCAGATTCATTGAGAATGCCCCAGATCCAGTGATAACGGACAACCGCCGCATCCCCCGCCGGCACTAAGGGATACGCCTCCTTAAAAGCGGCGTCGTCGCCGACAAACGGGCTCCCCGGCTCAGGATGGTGCGGGTGCAGTCCCCACTGCCGCAATTCCGCGCACGCTTGGCACGGTTGCCGATGCGGTCCAGCACGCCGTTCGTCGCCAAATTGACCAGTGCTTCTATCATCTGCTGATCCGGCTGCATAACGAGTCTCCTATTACAACACCAAACACGCCCTGGCTGCGCGGTACGTTCACAATGCACCTGTCCAACGACAAGTCCGGGGTGTTCAAGGGCGCGCCGGCCATTGAGTAACAATTGCGACGTTGCATTTCGTAAGGCGGACGCCCGCGTTGGAGTCTGGGACCTAAGGGGACAATCGGCTTCCCACGCAGCGACTTCCACGTCAGGCAGCGGATTATCGAAGGTGTCGGAAACTGAGAGATTCTGTAGCTGGCCGAATTGACGCGGTGTGTTTGTTGAAGCTTGCATATCGGGCGGCGGTGGCTCGTCCCAAGCCTTCGCCATCAACGTCGGATCGTCGAGGTCTCGGCAAGCGTCGGCTGCTCGGCGGAGCTGTTCCGCTGTCATCCGTTCTGCAGGCTTGTGCCGCGGTGCCTTATCGGACATTGGTGACCCTGAAGATCTCTGATCGTAAGCGGATGGGCGTAGGTTGAACTCTATCTTGGTGGTCAATTCGTCACGGTGCCAGTTCTCCCCAGTTGCGTCCAGCAGAGTGGTGTACGAGCCGGTGATGACCGGCGTGTCGTAGCCGGATGAATGAAGGTCATCGCGTG
>NZ_LQOY01000217.1 GCF_002101675.1 Mycobacterium gordonae
TGTCAATGGACATCGGAAACTGCCCGTGGGCGGACATGAGAACTGCCTGTAGGTGGCCAATAAGAACTGCCCAGTGGCGGACACGAATCTGCCCATGAGGGGATGTCCGCCACCGGTCGGTGAGGCCGTTGTCAGCTCAAGGGTTTGACTCCTTTCCCGTGCAGGGCCTGGGCTAGGCGCACGGAGTCTCCGCTGGTTTGGCACAGGTGTGCGTGGTGCAGGAGGCGGTCCACCGTCGCGGTGGCCAACGTTTTGGGCATGAGTTCATCGAAGCCACTGGGATGGATGTTCGACGAGATCGCCACCGACTTGCGTTCGTAGGCTGCTTCGACGATGCGGTAGAGCCCTTCGGCGGCATCAGCGCCGACTGGGAGCAGGCCGACGTCATCGATCACCACGAGCTCGGCTCGGACGATCTTGGCGACGGCCTTGCCGAGTGAGTCGTCGGCGCGGTGGGCTCGTACCAGTACGCCGATTTGTTCGAGGGTGAACCATGCCACCGGCATTCCGGCCTCGATCACTTTCTGTCCCAATGCTTCGAGGAAGAATGTCTTGCCGGTGCCGGCCGACCCGCAGACCACCAAATTTTCCCGGCGCCGCACCCATTCCAGGGTCTGCAATGCCTGCTGGGTGGGTAGCGGGATCGACGACGCGCTGGGATCCCAGACATCGAAGGTCTTGCCGGTCGGGAAACCGGCTGCTTTACGGCGCGATGCCAGCATCGAGCGGGCCCGTCCGGCCGACTCTTCGGCGAGCAGGGTTTTGATGACTTCGGTGGGGTCCCAGCGTTGCGCGCGGGCGGTGGCTAGCACGTCGGCGGCGATCGCGCGGGCATGCGGCAACCGCAGGGAACGCATCAGCATTTCAACGTCGGCGGGTAGCACCGCAGCCGTAGTGGTGGTCATGCGATGCCCGCCTCGGGTCCGTCGATGATGTTGGCGCCGAACAGGTTCCATCCGCGGGTGCCTTGGGCCAGGGAGGTGTCCTCGTTGGCGCCGCGTCGGGTCCGATCGAGGCCTTTGGCCGCGAGGATGGAATCGAGATCACCGGTGGCGAAGCGGCCGTGCACGGCGGCATGCCCCAGTGCCCAGTCGACGTCCGCGCGGCTGCTCAGAGCCGAGAGCGCGACAGCGTGGGCCATCTTCTGTCGGATCCGTTCAGTACCGACGGCGGCGGCTTCTTTGAGCCACACCGCGGCACCAGGCCCGAGTGCCAGGAACGTCTGCTCGGCGGCGGTACGCGCCCGGACCCGGTAGTCACCAGGCACCTTGTCACGATGGTCGGGGAAATGAGCATCGTCGATGGCGGGGCTACCTGGGGTGGCGCGGCGGTGCCGGGCCACCTCGATCGGTCCACCGTCATCGAGGGCGCAGATCACTATCTCGTCGGTGCCGTCGTGGTGGCGTATCCATACCGATTGGCCCAATAGTGTTGTCGGCAGGGAGTATTGGCAGTGTTCAAAGGTGACCATCGGGGTGTTGTCGGGGACCCGGCGGGTAACACCCAACGCGGCAGTGTGAGGGAGATCGGGTATTGCGTGCAGAGCGGGACGTTCTGCGGTGAGCATCTCGGCCGGGCGCCGACCCGTCGCGCGGTGCACCCGGGCGTTGATCTCGGCCACGAAGGCTGCGCAGGCCGCCTCCACCTCGGCGAAGCTGCCGTACTGGGGCAGCAGGTTCGTCTCGGTGGGCACGATGTCGGCTTTGGCGAGTTTGACCGCGTTCTCCACCCCACCTTTTGAGGCCGGGTCGGCGGGTTCACAGGTCAGTACCGAGACGCCGTAATACCGGCCGAAGGTGACCGCGGCGCGGTTGCGGACCGGGACCCCGGCGATATGGCCAGTCGTGACGGTCTTTTCGTTGTCGGTCAACAGGTAGGTCGGGGCGCCACCCGTGAGCCGGAAGATGCGGTCTAGTCCGGCGAAGACACTGGGTGCGGTGCGGTCGCGCAATGCAATCACCACGCGGTAGCGGCTCCACGCCAACCAGGCCACCAGCAGCACGATTTTGCGCCCGGCCACCAGGGGGCCGTCGGCGAAGTCATACTGCAGCCATAGTCCGGGCTCGGTGATCCAGGGCCGGTGCACGCGTGTATTGCCCAGTCGCCATTGGGCTTTGATCTCCGCCACGGCGCGGCGGGTGGTGCGGTCGGTACCGGCATATCCCAACGCGAGAAGCTTCTCGTGGGCTTTGTCGCCGCGGATCTTGCCCTTCGAGTCAACGACCCAGCCTTCTAAGATGTCGCGCCAGTCGTCGATCATGCGGGCTCGCCGCGCGGCCGGTGGCAAGCCGGCGGCGCGGTCCTCGACCGCCTTCTTCACCGTGTGATGAGAGCATCCGCACAGTTCGGCGGCGGCGCGGTAGGAGCCGGTCAGGTCGTAAGCATTGAGGATTTCCATGAGTTCTCCGTCAGACTTCAAGTAGGTCTCTCCTGGGGATTTCGGTTCGACTAGGCATCGACATCGAAACCGCAGGAGAGGCCGCACCGGCGCTGACGCGCCGGACGGCAACAGGTAGGTCTGGGCAGATTCATGGCCGCCTGCGGGCACTTTCGTGTCCGCCGGTGGGCAGTTCTTATTGGCCGCTACTGGGCACTTTCATGTCCGCCAGTGGGCAGTTTTTCATGTCCGCCGACA
>NZ_LQOY01000218.1 GCF_002101675.1 Mycobacterium gordonae
AACCATCTACAGACCCCGAGTCTCCGTGAACGGATGGGTGGCTCGGACGTTTTCGTCTACCACGGCTACAGTCAAATACTGCTGAATGGCCGGTGGGTCAAGGCCACACCGGCATTCAACCGCGAGTTATGCGCGCGCTTCCGCGTCGCTCCCATCGAATTCGACGGTCAGCGAGACGCCATGTTGCACGCCTACACAGGCGATAGTTCTCAACACCTGGAATACCTCCATGACCGTGGTGTTTTCGACGACCTTCCCCTCACGGAAATCATCGACGCGCTGCGCGACAATTACGGCGAACTCATCTACGAACCTCCTCCAGTGCCGGACTCATTCACCAACTAGCAGTTTGAAGGATTGTGCCTGTGCAAAGCACCATGCAGGATATCCCCTTGACCGTAGCCTCGATCGTCAGGCACGCGACATCCATCCACGCTGACAGCCAAGTCGTCACGCCGACCGGATCGGGCTACCGCACAACGACCTACGGTGCGCTCAAGCGGCGAATCAGCCAGTTGGCCAACGCACTACGGAGTCTGGGCATAACTGACGATCAGCGCGTGGCCACCTTCCAATGGAGCAATCAGGAACACCTGGAAGCCTACTGTGCGGTGCCGTCGATGGGCGCGGTGCTTCACACCCTCAACCTTCGACTCACCGCAGAACAACTTGGCTACATTTCAGATCACGCCGACGACAAGGTCATCATCGCGGACGTCTCTGTGGCACCGCTTCTAGCGAAGGCACTGCCGACGATGTCGTCGGTGCACACCGTGATCGCAGCGGGCGACGGCGACCTGGAGCCGCTGCTGGCCAGCGGTAAAAACGTGCTGCGCTACGAGGACCTGCTTGCTGATCAAGACGGCGAATTCGACTGGCCAGAGCTCGATGAGAGGTCGGCCGCGGCGATGTGCTACACCAGCGGCACTACCGGAAACCCGAAAGGTGTTGTCTACAGTCATCGTTCCACCTATTTGCACTCGCTGACTGGCTGCACACCCAACGTGCTGTCCATCGGTGAAGAAGACCGCGTCTTGGCGATCGTCCCGATGTTTCACGCGAACGCATGGGGGCTGATCTATTCCGCGCTGATGTGTGGAGCCGACCTCGTGCTGCCCGACCGATACCTGCAGGCGGCACCGTTGGTTGCCATCATCGAGGACACGCAGCCGACCGTGGCCGGTGCGGTACCGACGATCTGGAATGACGTGCAGCATTTCCTGGAATCCGAACCGGAGCACGATATTTCGTCGCTACGCCTGGTCGCCTGCGGCGGGTCGGCCGTTCCAAGGTCACTGATGGAGCACTTCGAGAGTGAATTCGGTGTCCCGATCCTGCAGGCCTGGGGGATGACCGAAACCTCGCCGCTGGCAACCGTGGCGCGCGCGCCGAAGGGGACCAACGGCGAGCGCCAATGGGAGCTACGCGCTTGTCAGGGTCGTCCCGTCTGCGGTGTCGAGATTAGGCTGCGTGGCGACGATGGCCGTACCCTGCCCTGGGACGGACGGTCTATCGGCGAGATCCAGGCCCGCGGACCGTGGGTCACCGGCTCGTACTTCGGCGACAACGACTCCGACAAGCTCGACGAAGGATGGCTGCGCACCGGCGACGTGGGTCGCATCGATCAACACGGCTACCTTACGCTTACCGACCGGGTAAAAGACGTCATTAAGTCAGGTGGCGAATGGATTTCCTCGGTCGACTTGGAGAATGCGCTCGTTGCCCATCCAGCCGTGCATGAGGCGGTGGTGATCGGCGTGCCCGACGAGAAGTGGCAGGAAAGACCCTTGGCGTTGATCGTCACGAAGACCGAAACCAGCTTGGATATCAACGAATTGCGGGTCTTCCTGGACGGCGCGGTCGCCAAGTGGTGGATCCCGGAGCGCTGGGCGTTCATTGCTGAGGTTCCCCGAACCAGTGTGGGCAAATACGACAAAAAATTGCTGAGAGCACGCCACGGCGCCGGCGAATACCAGGTCGTGTACTGCGGCTAACCCGAAAAGCCGCCAACGTCGTCAGCAGCACCTAACCGAAAGGACACCATGACAGTCGCCTCACCTTGGCTCAGCCCGGAATTGGAAGCGCTTCGTGATCTCGCCGCAAAGTTCGTTGCCACTGAGATTGCACCCCACTCAGAGCGCTTCG
>NZ_LQOY01000219.1 GCF_002101675.1 Mycobacterium gordonae
CAGCGCCGTCTTCCACAAGGGCAAGCCGCTCGAACGGCCTATCGACATCACACCCGAACCGTCGGCAGCTGAGCCTCAAACCGTCGGATCGCAGGTCGCCTGAAACTCACCGATCCACAGGTCTTGACGATATCTCACTCACGGATGTCGAAGAGGTAATTGTGTTTTACCTGCCATGGCCCTCGAGATCCCGCCTTCGGTAGCTGGTCCATCGCGCGCTGGAAGTAGCCTGGTGCGAAATCGGCGAAGGGTTCTTCTTCGACATCTTCCCTGGATGAGCGGCTACGACGGTGTCGTAGCCGCGCGCGTCCATGCAATTGAGCAGGCGACAAACGTATTCCGATACCAGGTCGGCCCTCAAGGTCCACGATGCATTGATATAGCCCATGGTGAACGCCATGGTGGGCACATCGGACAGCAACATCGACTTATAGGTCATCGACTTGCTGACGTCGACATCCTGGCCGTTACGACCAAGCTTGGCGCCCCCAAAAGCCACAAGTTCAATCCTGTTGCGGTAGAAGATGATATCGGCCGCCAACTCGTGACCCGTTCTGGTGAAGCGGTCGATGTTGGCGAACGTTGCAGCATCGTTATGTGCCCGGCGCCGCTGTCGATAACGACGACGTTCTTTACCGGCATAATCAAGGTCTCTGGGCCGGTGCTGAGGTTGCAATATGGGCCCACCGAAGTTCTCCTCGCCGGGAAAGTTTGGTCGGTAACCCGCGTCGTAGTTGTAATAGCCGCTACACATGAAGACGAACCGCGCCTCGAGCTCTAATTCCTCAGCCGTTCCGAACCGCCTTGATGGTCCAGCGCCGGCTGGCGTCCGACCAAGCGGCAGACAAGACCTGGGTACCGAAGTGAATGTGCTCATGGATGCCGTTCTCGGTCGCGACCTCACGCAGATAGTTCTTGATTGTCGGCGCGTCGACAGTGAACCTGGCCGAGTGCCAGGGCTTGAAGGAATCCGAACGTGCACATATCTGAGTCCGACCTGATGCCCGGATACTTGACCAGATCCCACGTGCCACCCGGATCACTTCTGCGCTCTAGAACTACGTACCTATTACCGGGGCAGCGATCCTGCGGGTGCCAGGCAGCGCTGATACCGGAAATCCCCGCTCCCACGACCACCACATCGAACAACTCTGACATGTTAATCGAGGTTAGCAACCCGATGACCTTGTCGCCAAACCGCTCGATCGACTCCGCATCTACTCCGTCGGACCGCCTTGATGCGGCGCAGAAGGTCCGCGCCGCAACGCATCTGCGTGCCACAACGTGTTCTGACCACTTCACTTCCTAGTGAAAGAGGACCGGCATCGTCCTAGCCTTCCCCAAGGACCGTTATTGCCAAACGCAAGCTCGGCTGTCACTGGGGGACTGCACCCCACCGAGATAGTCCCAGAGGGAAATGAGTAGTTTCATGCGAACCCGAAGGTCGGCATCGATCGATGCGGCAGCGCACTTTGTGTGCGAGATCGCCGTGTCGCTACCGTGGTCCGGGTCGCGCGTGCAGCTGGGAGGCCGGAGGCATATTGGGCGGGGCGCAATGCTTGATGAGATCATCGACGTTCTGTCCGACCCGCTCAGGCGCGGTACCTACCGACGGTGGGTAGAGCATGATGTGGTCTAGCACGCCCTCGTAGCGGCGTAGCCCGTTGCGAACCTCGTCAGCGGTGCCGGCGACACCCATGACGTCGATCATGTCATCGGTGACGGCGTTGAACATGGCCTGAAAGTCGCTGCGGGTGAAGGCTTCTCGGATGACGGCACCCTGCTTGGCGAATCCGCAGAAGTCGAGCAGCGGTTCGTAGGTCCTGACCGAGGCGTAGAATGCGATCTGCTGCGCTACCTCGCGACGAGCGATCTCGGGGTCGTCGTGGATGGAGCACATCACCATCGACACGATCTCGACGCCGTTAGGGTCGCGCCCGGTGCGTTGTGCGCCCTTGGCCACCGCAGGCCGCACGACTTCCTCCACATACGCGGTGGTGAAGAGTGGATGCCCGGCCAAGCCGTCAGCGACCCGTCCGGCGGCTTCACACATTCGCGGCCGCACGGCGGCGGTGACGATGGGGATATTGCGCGCAGGGGGTTCTACCGGCCCGGTGGGGACGAGATTCATATTGTAGAAACGGCCCTCATGGCGGACGGGTCCTTCGTGCAGGTTCCAGATGCGCCGGATAAGGGGTACGAGTTCCTCGACGCGCAGGGCGGGGGCGCTGGTATCGGTGACAGAGTGCCAATCGCTCATCATCCGTTTGGTGCCGTTGCCGATCCCGAGCACGACCCGACCACCGGACAGTTCGTCGAGGTCGCGTGTTTCGGTCGCCAAGACCAGCGGACTACGTCCGATGCCGTAGAGGATTGACGACCCGATGCGACACCTGTTCGTCGAGGTTGCCATCGCCGCCATCGAGATGGATCCCGACCGGGTGTAGAACTCGGATGCCCAGACGGCGTCGAACCCGGCCTGGTCGGCAGCCGCGGCGGTGGCCTTCATCGCGGCAAGTTCAGGGGCGACGACTGAAAGTCCATAAGTACTCATAAGTGACGGCTCCATCGTGTGGTAGGTGACAGACGGTGTCAGCGGCTAGTTGACCCGAAGGCGAAAGCCCATCGCCGCCGACAGCAAGCAGGTGTGTCAGCGTTGCCTCAGGACCGCGGTCTCAGTCCTCGACGGCGAGAGCGCCTGTGGGGCAGCACGATACTGCTTCTTCGATGAGTGATCTGTGGCATTCCGGTGGCTCGGGGTTCACGATATTGAGTTGGCCATCGTGCCTGACCTCGAAGAAGTCAGGAGCCAGGCCTTCACACATTCCGATTGACGAGCATCGGTTGCGGTCGACTCTGATCTTCATACCACGCCGCCTTACGCGTTCGGGGTGAAGCGGACGGGAAGGTGATTCACGCCGTGGAAGAACGTGCTGACGGTGTAGCTGGGTGGCCCGCAGACTTCAATATCAGGCAGGCGGTGCAGCAGTTCTCTGAAGAGCGCAGCGAGTTGCTGCCTGGCCAGCTGGTTGCCGAGGCAGTGATGGATTCCCCCGCCTCCGAAGCTCACGTGCGGGTTAGGGTCGCGCGACAGATCGAACTTCTCCGGGTTAGTGAACACGGTGGTGTCCCAGTTGGCCGAGCTGTAAAAAAGTATGATCTTGTCACCCTCGGTGATCTGCTGCCCGCCCAGTTCGCAGTCGCGAGCCGCCGTCCGGCGAAATGTCATGATTGGTGTGGCCCACCGGACGAATTCTTCCACGGCCCCTTTGATCCGTCCGTCGAAATCCTCCATGAGCCAAGCTCTTTGGTCTGGGAAGTCCGTCAATGCTTTCATCGCGTGACTGGTGCTTTGGCGCGTGGTGTCGTTCCCGGCGATCGTGAGAAGTATGAAAAACGAGACGATCTCGTCGTCGGTGAGTTGTTCGCCGTCCACTTCAGCTTGAACGAGGTTCGTCATAAGGTCATCTTCGGGCTGCCGGCGACGTGCGGCGATGATTTCGCGGGCGCCATCGCCCAAGAATCCCATCGCTTGGAACAGGCGAGGTATGACCGGGTCTTCGCCCATCACCTCCGGGTCGCTCCACCCACCGGCATACCGTGACTCCCACGCGATGTCGCGGCGCATCGAGTCCGGCACGCCCATCATGTCGAAGATGTTGTGCATCGGCAGCAACGCGGCGCACTGGTCGACGAAGTCAGCCTCGCCTTGCGGGGCAAGGCCATCGACGACCCGTTTCGCGTTGGCCTCGATCTGGTGACTGGTCAGCCGCATTTGCTTCGGTGTGAATGCGGATGCCAGCAATCGTCGAATCTTGGTATGCCGCGGCGGGTCCATAGCGATGAAGCCTTGCGCGGTGTCGAGCAGTTCCTGCGGGATCGACTCCATCACAATGCCTTGACCAGACAGGAAATCGTCGTGTCGCCGGGTCGCCTCGACAAGTAGCGGGTGGGTGACCACGGCCCAGAAGCCTTGGTCGTCCTCGTCGTCGATCATGGTGTGCTCGACGCGCGGGTGCCAGCTGATGGGGGCGCGTCGGCGCAGCTCCGCGTAGGTCTTCTCACGGTCAGCGGCGGTGCCAGCCCAAAAGGCAGTCGAGGACAGGTCGGCAGAATCATACGAACGTGCTGAACGACGCTCCACCGACGACTTCGGAGCGGAAGCGCTGACAGTCATGAGGGTCCTCCCGAGCTAGTGTCTCCACGCCAGTGTTTACACTTTTCTCTATAAAGTCAACATCCAGACAAAAATCTGCGTTGTGTAAACGGCCTCGCGGGATCTGCGCCCAAATAGCGAAGGGCGATCCGCGAGATCCGCTCACCGGTCAGACTTGCATCGGCAGAAGGAAGCACGACATGGCTCACAGTGAGCCTCACCAGCGCATCGGCGACTTCATGCACGTCATCGGCATCCAGACCTGGAAAGTGCTCGTTGAACCAAGTCACGAGGGCTGCCGAGGATAGCTCCAGCAGCGATGCCGAGGTCGGCAGGAGCGGCAACATACCGGTTGTCTCGGAAACCGTTTTGTCTGTAGGCCGATTTGACGTCAACACCGCCTTCAAGAGCGGGCTCGCTTCCGCTTCCTCGAGGGTGTACGACACCGCGGCGGTGATACCCCCGCGGACATCTCCGGCGTGTTGTGCCGAAACTGCGTGAATGCCGTTCAAGAATCGTTCGCCTTCGGACACAACCAGCGCGTCACCCAGTCCCTGCTTATCGGTGAATTCCTTGTAGAGCGTCGGGCGGGACACGCCGACAAGCTTGGCGACTTCACTCATGCGAACCCGATGCCAGCCCTTCTCGATAGTGAGGTCACGCGCAGCCCTGAGAACTTGCTCACGCATGTGCTGGCGAAACGAGAGGCGAACGGACTCTGTGGACATGGTGAGCAGGATATGCGTCTTGCACAAGTGTTCCGTCCGGGCGGTGGAGGACCACACCTGCTTGCTGTCGAAGATGACCAATCGCCGGTCCCTGCATGATTTCGTTGATGCGGTTCTAACGCCGGCTCGGAGCGTTCGATGGCTTAGTCGGCAAACGCCGGCGTGATAACGGTGGGCGTAAGCGTTGCCAGGACAGTGGCCACGCTTGGTCGTCACCACCAAAGACCACGCGAAGTCGTTCCCCATTCCATGGGCGTCGTAGCGTCCTCGCTCCGAATTCTGCCGCCGCCTGATCCGAGACGCTTGCGCTCGCGTTAGGGCCCCAAACCATCTTCACCGATGACGTGCATGGCACCAAGCGCGACAGGATCCGCGCGAAAAGACCTTGATTGGCTTTCGATGCGCGTCTCATCGGAGTTCGAAATCTGCGATCTCAGGTGCACGCAATAGTTCTCGGTGCCGCTCGGGTGTCCACGGAAACAATTCGGGAAGCCCATCTTTGCCTAGGTACCAACTGTTGCAACCGGTAACCCAAATTGTTTGTGGCATCGCTGCTTTCATGCTGTCGTTGTAGCCCTTGGTGGCCAACTTGGTGGGCGCGGCGGCGACGATGCGGCCCTCACGGATCCGGTTAATCCACCACAGCACATAATCAGCCTGGTCCTCGGCGACCGGTATCAGTGACTGGTTGCCGATCGGCGAATGCGGACCCATCAGCATGAACAAGTTTGGGAATCCGGGCACCGCGACCGACCGATACGCCGTGGGGCCATCGGCCCATGCCTCGTCGAGGGTGAGCCCACGCTCCCCGACCACTGTCAGCGGGCGCACGTAGGCCCGGGCGTCAAACCCGGTGGCATAGACCAGCAGGTCGAGTTCGTGCAAGGTACCGTCGGCCGTGATGACGCCGCGAGGCTCGATGTGGTCGATCGTCTCGTTGATCACCTCCACACCCGGTTGTTGGACCGAACGGTAGAAATGTCCCGCCATAATCTGGCGCTTGCACATCGGCTGATCTTTCGGGGTGAGTTTCGCGCGCAACTGCGGGTCGCGCACCGAGAGTCGCAGGTTCCATCGACATAGCGTCTGAACCAAGCGGCGCTGAAATCCCGGACGGATCGGCGCGCGGCCGAAGATGCGCCTGACCACCAATCCCCAGAACCAATAGCCCAGGCCGTTCAACCTCGGCCACCGCGTCAACGCGGCCTGGATCAGCGGTGAGTAGTGCGGATTGGGCATCGGAAAGACCCACTGCGCAGTGCGTTGGAAGACGGTGAGCCGACTGACCTTGCCCCCGAGTTCGGCAATGATCTGTATGCCTGTCGAGCCCGTCCCGATCAGTCCGACCCGCTTGTCCCGCAAGGTGACGGAGTGATCCCATTCCGCGGAGTGGAACACCGGCCCGGCAAAACTCTCCTGGCCGGGAATGTCCGGATAGCGCGGCACCCGGAGCACGCCGGTCGCGGTGACAAGGACGTCGAATGTCTCTTCGCTGTCGTCGGTCGTGATCCGCCACCGCTCGTCGTCGTATCGGGCGGATATGACCTCGGCGCCGAACTTGATGTGCGGGCGGATGGCCCGTTCGTCGGCCACCTGCTGGAAATAGGCCTGGATCTCCGGCCCCGGCGGCAGCAGGTGCGACCAGTTCGGGTTGGGCCGAAACGAGTAGGAGTAATACCGCGATGGGATATCGCAGGTTAGCCCCGGGTAGGTGTTGTCTCGCCATGTGCCGCCGACATCCTCGGCCTGTTCGAAAATGGTGTACGAGTCAATGCCGGCGTCCTGCAGCTTGATCGCCATGCACAGTCCCGACATGCCCGCACCGATGATTGCGACTTTGACTGACCGTTGTTCCGTCATGTTCATCACTCATTCTTGAAGTGCTACTTGTACTCGGCACTGCCGATCACGCCGATACCGGCGCCGCTACGCACTAAGGCATTGATGCGCGCTTCCGCTCGTTGTCGGCACACGACCAGCCGTCCTACCCGCGCACGCCGGTGCGGCGACCCTTGTTCCGTGCACCAAGCGTTCCCTCCTGCTGCCCCAGTTGCGGACCGCTACACGTGTGGAGCCACCAACAGTGTTAACCGTCGTTAGCGTACCCCTCGAAAATGGCTCCGGTGGGTCAAAAGCCGCGCTGCGTGGACGTTCGGCACCCAGATGCCAAGCTGAATGCAGCGGCCGGCCCAAGGCGGAAATTGTTACGTCAGAGCCGCTCCGGCGGCGAAGAGCGATTCCGTGAGCCGCTTTTCGGCGTCAGGCACACGCTCGGCTGCGGCCGCAGTGGCGGCGGCGCGAGCCCGCAGTGGGGTGCCTGGGTTGTAAGCCATCCGGGCTACTTCGGTCCAGGCGGTCGACACCTCCCGAGCAGCCCTCGACGCCTCCAGGGCGGCTTCGGAATGCAGCAAGTTGGCGATGCTTCGACAGCCGTCGGCCTGCAGGGCCCTGAACAACCCCCCTCCCGTCCCCGCCTTCTCAATGAACGCCCACAGCGCAAACAGGGCGCTTTCGAGGTTGTGATCGTCCAGGGCGTCAGGCCACGCCGCCACGTCGACGGCGAAATGCTCGACACCATCGAGTCCATCCTTCTGTGCCTCAGGGTCGCGAGTGACTGTAAGACCCCGGCTGTCGGTGATTGCCGCCATCGCCTGCGCGCTTCGGATAAGGGCGGGACCGGCGATCGCCGCCAAGTCCGGCGCCGTAGTCGGCCAGTCGACGATGTAGGCGGTGTGACGGGTCGGCACGGGAAAGCCGGTCGAAGACCGTGCCCGACGGAGATCCTCGTAGGGGACCAGTTGGACCGAATCTCGGTCGTTGTCAACGACCAAGGCCACGCCTCGGTCGTCGTCGTAGCCGGTGATGACAATGTCGTGGCGGCTCATGCTCAACCGTGCGCGCAGATAGGGCAGATGAGCAATGTCGGCCCAAACCATCACGGGGGTGCGGCGGTCGAGTTGATCGGTCACCCACTTCCACCCGAGGTCGCCGTCATCGGTGGCGCGAATCTCGAACTGTGCACCGACATTAGTGAGGTATTGCTCTTCGAGATCGGGGCCCCTGCCAACGAGGTACACCGGCGGAAATAACTCGTCGGAACGGGCATAGGAAAAATCCAGCGTGCCGCTCAGCGCGAAAACCAGTCCTTCGCGGGGGGCGTGCACACCCCAACGGAGTCCGGCCCACTCGGTCAGATCGCGGAGGGCACCGGACCCGCAGTGGCCGCCGAGCTCGTGTCTGTAAGGCACCTCTACGCGCGCCATGACGATCCCGTCCTGACGGCCTGCCCAGGGCGTCTAGGGAAATCCTTTGGAGGCAGCCGCGTCGATGGCCGCGGGGCGCGCTGCAAGGGCACCTATCGACCCCGGCTAGTGCTTGTGCACTCTTGCCGGAACTGTTTTCGCAGTTCGCGTTTGAGCACCTTGCCAGCACCTGAGAGAGGGAGCGCATCAACGAACGAGGCTGTACGGGGCGCCTTGTATCCCGCGATCTGAGTCTTACAGAAGTCTCTGAGCTCTTCGGCTGTCACCGAGGAGTTTTCGGTCAAGACGACGACCGCATGAACGCGCTCGCCCCAATTTTCATCGGCAACTCCGATGACCGCGCACGCCGCCACCTCCGGGTGCCTGGACAGAACATTCTCGACTTCCGTCGAGTAGACATTCTCGCCACCCGAGATAATCATGTCTTTGATGCGGTCGACGACGAACACATAACCCCGCTCGTCCATGTAACCGGCGTCACCGGTGTGCATCCACCCATTGCGCAGCGCGGCCGCTGTCTCGTCTGGTTTATTCCAGTAGCCCAACATCACGTTGCCGCCACGCACGACGATTTCGCCGGTATTGCCCGGCGGCACTTCCTTATCGTCAGCATCGACGATTTTGACCTCGGCGCAGGGCGCGGCGCGGCCGGCTGAACGCAATAGGTCCGGATGCTCGTGGTCCTCAGGACGCAGGACTGTGGCTAGGGGGGACAGTTCTGTCATGCCATAACCCTGCATGAATCGCGCCGACCGCACGGTCTTCATCGCGCGCGACAGGACCGCCTCGGAAATCGGCGATGCCCCGTACATCACGTTTCTGAGGCTGGAGAGGTCGTAATCCCTGACGGCGGGATGGTCGACGACCATCTGCAGCATGGTCGGCACTAAAAGGACGTCGGTGACCTGGTGGCGTTCGATGGTCTGGAGAATGGCACTGGGCTCGAAAGTCGAGAGCATCACATGTGTGCCACCCAGGGTGGTTTGCCCCGCCCAGGCGGCCAAGTCCGCGAGATGGAACAACGGCGCAACATGAAGCAGTCGAGCCTCCGAACTCAGAAAGCTTCCCACGCTGAGCATTCCCAGCACGGAGGTCATCAGGTTCGCGTGGCTAAGCATGACGCCCTTGGGTAGACCCGTGGTGCCACCGGTGTAGAACACACCGGCCAGTTGATCGCCGCTGCGCCGCACGTCATCACCGACTTCGCCGCCGGCTATGAGTTCCTCATAGCAGAACATTCCCTCCGGGGTCGGGGCGTTTCCGCAATGAACGACTGCGCGCAGGTCAGGATATGACGCGCGAAGTGCGGGGACTGCTGGACTGAAGGCGTCATCGACAAATAAGACATCGGTTTGGGAGTCGCGCAGGGCGTAGGCAATCTCCGGAGGGCTCCAGCGGATATTGATCGGGTTTAATACCGCGTCCGCCCACGGCACCGCCAGCAGGTACTCATGGTAACGGTCGGAGTTGAGCGCCAGCATGCCGACGCGATCCCCGCGGTTAACGCCAATCGTCCGTAATGCGCTCGCCAACTTCGCGATTCGTTGTGCGGACTGCGCATAGGTCCGTGTTCGATCCGCGTCGATGGTGGCGAGGCGGTCCGGGTGTTGTTGCAGTGCTCTGTGCAAGCCCTGCGTGAGGTACATCACGTCTCCTCCTGAACTCTCAACCGGTGCGGGCCCGGCAATGACACATCCAGTGGCCCCGAGCGCCCTCACGTTATCAGTGGTTAACATTACTGGGGCGCCGATGGATAGCACAATCGTCCTTTGAACTCGACAACTGAGAGCCCACCCAGTCACCCGCCTGCATCGAATCGTCGTCACGTCCCACAATCGTGAATGCTTAGTCACATATGCTGCGACTTGTGGCGGGAACGGTGTTACCAGTCCCCACTTCCAAGTCGACTACTCCAATTAGGTGGCGTTGGAGGCGATAAAATCGAAGACCCCGTCGCAGCCCAGACCTGCACGCCCCGCAGAAGGTGTCGCTGGGACGTCCAAGTGGTCGCCGATGGGACGCCGGCATTGTCGATGGAGACAGTGCCCAGAACACGCGGAAGGACTACCTTGGATGATCCGGTGATTTATGACGTCGTCGATGGGGTGGCCTGGCTGACTATCAACCGGCCCCACTCTCGCAATGCGCTCAGTGTCGCCGTGCGCCAAGGATTATGGGATGGCGCACGTCGGTTCAATGAGGACGCTGACGCGCGCGTACTCGTTTTGACCGGCGCGGGTGAAAAGGCATTCTGCGCCGGCGGCGACCTTAAAGAGATGGCGCACCAGGCGCTGGCGGTTCCGCCACTGGACTTCGCCCCGCAGTTCGGCCGCAACATCGACATCGCTAAACCGACCATCGCGGCGGTCAACGGTGTTGCATTCGCCGGCGGGTTCCTGCTCGCACAGCAGTGTGACCTGATCGTCGCCGCCGAGCATGCCCTGTTCGCGATCACCGAAGTCAAAGTCGGCCGTGGAGCTCCCTGGGCCGCTCCTCTTTCGTGGCTCGTTCCACCGAGAATCGCTCTGCAGATGATGCTCACCGGCGAACCGATCAGCGCGGCCCGGGCGTTCGAAGTGGGTCTTGTTAACGAGGTGGTGCCCGCCGCTCGGCTTAGGGATCGAGCCCAGAAGCTGGGCGCTCTAATCGCTGGAAATGCTCCGCTGTCGGTGCTGGCCGCTAAACAGACTGCGTATCTATCGGCGCGACATCGCCTTGAGGAGGCATACACGCTGGCTGAGAAGATCTGGGAACCCGTGTACCACTCCGCGGACGCGCAGGAGGGCCCACGCGCATTCCGGGAGAAACGGGCACCTGTATGGCGGGGACGCTGAACACGCCGGATGTCTGCGAATGCTCGTGCCAAGGACCGCGCGGCGAGACCGCCGGCTGACTGGCGCGGCGTGCGGGCCCGCCAAGCAAGCCGATTGGCGGCGTGCTTAATCGTGGCCAGGGAGCCATCGACACGAAGCAAATCATTGACAGCCTCTGCTCAGCGAAATCACCCTCCCGAGGACACGCCGAGGCGAGGACACTCCGAGGTTGCGCCTACCGTCGACCTCGGCGCTGCGGCAACGCGTGGCTTGCCCGATCCTCACTGTGCGACTCGCACGGTGGAACGCCGAGAACAGCGTGCCCCATCCGCGCGAGCAGCACCGAGACGCGCTCGGGAGGCATCCCCGTATCGCGATATTGCAACGTCGATTGGATGGCACCGATCGCGCCGTGAACAACGGCGCGCAATTCCGTCTCGTCCAACTCCGGCCTTAACTCGCCCAAAACGTGCACCCACTCTTCAACGTAGAGGCGCTGTTTGCGGCGCAGGCGACTACGTCGATGGTCAGGCAGATTATGGACTTCTCGGTAGTAAACAATGGCGAGTTCGCGCTTCTCCATCACCAGGGCAACGTGGTCGGCTACTAAGGCAGTCAGCGCCTCGCGATCATCTCGGCTTTGTTCAACGATCGCCGACGCCCGTCGCAGCAGCGTGTCAATCACTTGTTCGAACAGTGCCGCCAGCAAGCCCGCCTTGCTGTCAAAGTGCCGGTAGATCGCTGGACCGACGACCCCTGCCGAGATGCCGATATCGGCCATAGAAACAGCGTGATAGCCACGGTCCGCGATGAGTTCGGCGGCGGCCGCCAGAATCCGCTCGCGACGCTCGCCTCCTCGCGTGCGGCCGACGGTGACTGTGTCGGTCACGGTCGACCATCCTTTCGCAGTCGAAGCAGCAATACCTCTTCCGTTCGAAACGCCCACACGTTCCGGGTGATCTACGAACGTTAACACTTCTTCACGATGCCCACTCCCCACGCGCAACTGCCGCGCCATCCAACGTCCATACTGGGAGAGGCCCCGGGGTACCTCCAAGCGCGGCGCGGCTGCAACCACCAAGACAATCAACCCGGATAGATTGCAGTGATCGGCGGACGAGACCTCCTTCATTCGCATGAGTCGTAGATCTGGTGCACCGGAGCGCGACATCTACGCGATGGGTGTTGCAAATCCTTGGGCCTCGCACGTAACGTTAGCCACCAGTAACTGAGGCTGTTGAGCTTCGACGGTTTCTGGACTAATCGGGGCACGCGAAGCACTCCTTGAGGTGGCCACTTGCACGCGACGCCCGAGCCTTGCATTGACTTAAGTCGCGGTCGCGAGTGGGTAGGAAGGGATCGGTTTGAGAGATTCAGTGCCGATCCTCGCGCGAGGAGCCTGGCTGACCGATGCCGCCTATGCGCTTGATCGTGTTGGTGGGCGGCGCAGTCATGCTCCAGGACAATGCTTTCGGCGCGTGCGCTGGGAGGCGAAGACAAAGTTTCGCTCCGATTGTTTCGGAATTCAGCACACGGGCCGCTCGCCCCGTTGGGCGAATGCTTTCCGAATCGTCCGACTGCACAATCGAATTGAGACACCTTGCACCTGCGTGCAACCGCTGTTCGGTTGCCGACGCAATTCGATCCGGGAGCCATCATGACGGATATCGAAGCAACCACCAAACACATAGCCGGGACGGAAGGCTGCGCTGTGCCCAACGATCCGTGGACCACGCCGGAGCGGCTAGCACTGAGCCAGTTGGCGCGATCTTTCGTCGCTCGCGAGATAACACCGAAAGTGACGGATTGGGAGGAGGCAGGTGAAATCCCGCGCGAGCTGCACCGTAAGGCTGCCGATGTGGGACTTCTCGGGGTTGGATTCCCCGAGAACGTGGGAGGCAGCGGCGGCGACGCGATCGATTCGGCGTTGGTAACCGAGGCAATTCTGGCGTGCGGTGGGTCTACCGGCGTGTGCGCCGCGTTGTTCACCCACGGCATCGCGCTTCCGCACATCGCCGCGAATGGATCGGATGCCCTGATCGACCACTACGTTCGCCCCACCCTGGCCGGAGATATGATCGGCTCGCTGGCAGTCACCGAGCCCGGAGCGGGCTCAGATGTGGCGAACCTACGCACACGAGCAGTCCGCGATGGTGACACGTACGTGGTCAACGGTGCTAAGACCTTCATCACGAGCGGTGTCCGCGCCGACTTCGTGACTACCGCGGTGCGTACCGGGGGACCCGGGTACGGCGGAGTTTCGTTGCTGGTTATCGACAAGGGCACACCGGGGTTCAAGGTTGACCGCCGGCTGGACAAGATGGGATGGCGTTGCAGCGATACCGCAGAACTCTCGTTCTTTGACGTTCGCGTTCCCGCTGCGAACCTGGTGGGGGCAGAGAACGGCGGATTCTTGCAGATCATGCAGCAGTTTCAGTCGGAACGACTCGGCATTGCCGTGCAGGCATACGCGACGGCGGAGCGCGCGCTCAAATTAGCCAAGGGTTGGGCGCGCGAACGCCAGACTTTCGGGAAACCTCTGACGGCTCGTCAAGTGATCCGCCATAAGCTCGCGGAAATGGCCAGGCAGGTCGACGTCGCGCGCGCCTACACCCGCGCCGTGATGCAACGGTGGCTGGCCGGGGAGGATGTAGTCACTGAGGTGTCGATGGCCAAGAACACCGCCGTATACGCGTGCGATTATGTGGTGAATGAGGCGGTTCAAATCTTTGGTGGGATGGGTTATATGCGCGAGTCCGAAGTCGAACGGCATTACCGAGATTGCCGCATTCTCGGAATAGGCGGTGGCACCAACGAGATCATGAACGAGATCATCGCCAAGCGCATCGGCTTATAGCTGTTCGGCACTGAATCGGCCCACGACGACGTGTCTGGGCGACCGGCTCCGAAGGAGTTCACATGGACAGGGGTATTGGCAGTTGGGCGACGAAACGGGCCTTCCTGTCCGGCGACCGCACCGCCCTCGTTGACGATAACCGACGGATCACCTTCACTCAGCTCGATGAACGGACCAACCGGCTTGCGCGTGCCCTGCGAGCGCTCGGTGTCCGCAAGGGCGACAGGGTTGGCGGTCTCTTGATCAACAGTCCCGCGTTCATAGAAACGATGCTGGCGGCCGCGAAACTAGGCGCGATCTTCGTGCCCATGAACGTGCGGTTGGCGCCAGCAGAGGTGGCTTACCAGCTGGCCGACTCAGGCGCAGACGTGCTCGTGTATTCCAACCCGCTGGCCCCGGTCGCCCGCGCCGCGGTGTCAGAGGATGGGGTGCGGGTCCGCCACCAAATGGCCGTCGGCGGTGAATGCCTTGCCGGTGAGCTTTCCTACGACGACGTTGTGAACAGTGAAGCGCCCACAGCTGTGGGCTCCGACGTGGCGGGCCATGACATTGCAAATCTGATGTATACGTCCGGGACTACGGGGCGTCCCAAAGGTGTGATGCTCACCCACGACAACCATCTGTGGAACGTCATGAACGCGCTGACAATCGGGCGCGGGCTGCGTGAGACGGACGTGACCGTCGCCGTGGCTCCGATGTTCCACATCGGG
Organism: Mycobacterium gordonae; assembly: GCF_002101675.1. Taxonomy (GTDB): domain Bacteria; phylum Actinomycetota; class Actinomycetes; order Mycobacteriales; family Mycobacteriaceae; genus Mycobacterium; species Mycobacterium gordonae. The sequence goes on from NZ_LQOY01000219.1 coordinate 14,528, forward strand.
GGACTCGGAGTGCACACGCTGCCGCTGCTGCATGTCGGCGGTTGCAGCGTGCTGCTGCCGTCCTTCGATCCGCGACAGACGCTGGCGATGATGGCCCAAGAGCATGCGACAGTGCAATTCATGGTTCCGGCGATGTGGGCCGCGCTGATGAACGTCGATGGATTCGAGGACCACGATTTGTCGGCTCTCGAACTGGCGGCTGCGGGTGGCGCACCGTGTCCGTTGACCGTCATCGAATTCTTCCAAGGACGCAGTCTGCCGTTCCAGGAGGGTTTCGGGATGACCGAAACCGCGCCTATCGTCTCATTCCTCGACGCTGAACACGTTAAGGAGAAGGCCGGATCGATCGGTCGGACGGCTTTTCACGTCGAAGCTCGTATCGTCGACGACGCCGACAACGACGTCCCCGTCGACGAGGTGGGCGAGTTAGTAGTGCGCGGCCCTAACGTATTCGCGGGCTACTGGGGTCTTCCCGAGGCGACAGTGCAAGCTTTTCGTGGCGGCTGGTTTCATACTGGCGACTTGGGCCGCATTGACCGAGAAGGTTTCATCACTCTGGTCGACCGAAAAAAAGACATGATCATCAGCGGTGGTGAGAACGTTTACCCGATCGAGGTGGAGCAGGTCCTCTACCGTCACCATGCCGTGCGCGAGGTCGCGGTTGTCGGTGTGCCGCATCCGCGTTGGGGCGAAACTCCGGTGGCCGTCGTGGCCCTTCAGCAGGATGCCGCCGTCAATGCAGAGGAGCTTATCGATTACGCTCGAGAACGCCTTGCCCACTTCAAATGCCCGTCACGAGTACATGTCGTTCCCGACTTGCCGCGAAACGCCACCGGCAAGGTGCTCAAGACGGAGCTTCGCCTGCAATTCGGCGGGGAGGGGCTTTCAGTTCTGCGTTGAAACGCCGTTCTCTCGGCCAGACGCACATTTGCTTTTCGCCACACCTCGACCACGTTGCGGTACGCAGAATGCGGTCAGCGGCAGCATGGACGTAAATCTTCGCACGCCTGCCGAATCGCTTTGGGTGAGAGTCGTTCATGGGTGGATACGAGTGGCAGCGCAGCGGGATGGCGGATGATCCGACGGTTCGAGGCTCAGCTGCCGACGGTTCGGGTGTGATGTCGATAGGCCGTTCGAGCGGCTTGCCCTTGTGGAAGACGGGTCTG
>NZ_LQOY01000220.1 GCF_002101675.1 Mycobacterium gordonae
TGCTGAAGCCGCACCGCCACCCCCTCCCGTCGCCGCCCCGCCGAGGCCGCCAGACCGCACGTCGGGCCCGATACCGGTCAACGGACCGCCTCGCGACGCGCCACCCGTGCGGCCCGACGCCAGCCGTCGAGCACCACTGGCAGGACCGCCCCAACCACCGGCGCCCCCGGCGTCCGAGCCGCCGCCGGCCCCCGCGCGCCGGCGTCACCGATACCTACCCGACCCGGAGTCCGGCGAAGACGATCCGCAGGCGGGCACCTATTTCCGCGTCCCGATGCCGCCTGCCCCCGACCCGAAACCAGGGCATCGGCCGACCGCGCAACCACCCCGACAAGGCGGCAGGCGCCGAGCGCCGTCGGGTCCGATCCCGGTGCGGCCGCGACCGGCACCCGCGGTCGCCGAGCCCAGACCCGCACCGCCCTCCGGGCCACCCGCACCACCAGCACCTATGTCGGCGGGACCGCCGCCAGCCCCCACCAGGGCTCGACGTCCGGCTCCGGCGCCGACGCAACCTCCGATGGCCCCGGCGCCCGAGCCGCGCCAGGCCCCACCCCAGGCCACCAAGCAGGTGCCGCAGCGGGGTTGGCGAGGCGCGCTCTACAAATTCACCCGGATCAACGCCGGGCTGTCCCGCGACGAGAAGTACGAACAGGACCTGCGGGCCCGGGTCAGCCGCAAGGCCCGCGGCTCGTATCAGATCGGCATGCTCGGCCTCAAAGGCGGCGTCGGCAAGACCACCACGACGGTGACCCTAGGCACGATGCTGGCGCAGGTGCGCGGCGACCGGATCCTGGTCCTCGACGCCGACCCCGGCTGCGGCAACCTCGCCGAGCGCGCGGGCCGCACGTCGCCGTCGTCCATCGCGGACCTAGTGGCCGACGAAAACCTCTCGCACTACAACGATGTCCGGGCACACACCAGCGTCAATGCGCACAATCTCGAGATTCTGCCCACCGCCGAGTACACCACCGCCCGGCGCGGACTCAGCGGGGAGGACCTGCGTTTCGCGGTCGACACCGTGTCGAAGTTCTACAACCTGGTGCTGGCCGACTGCGGGCCCGGCCTTTTCGATCCGGTGACCAGGGGCGTGCTGGAGACGGCGTCGGCGATCGTGATCGTGACGAACGTGTCGCTCGACAGCGCGCGACAAGCCGAAAGCGCTCTCGAGTGGTTGCGCAACAACGGCTACCAGGATCTGCTCAGCCGGGTGGTCGTGGTCATCAATCATGTCGCGGTTGGTGAAACCAACGTCGCGGAGAAGCAGTTGGTGAGACAGTTCCAACAGCTGGTCCAACCGAACCGGGTTGTGCTGCTGCCCTGGGACAAGCACATCGCGGAGGGTACTGAGATTCAGCTCGACCGGCTCGGCCCCGTCTACAGGCGACGGGTGCTCGAGCTGGCCGCGGCTCTGTCCGACGATTTTGAAAGGGCTGGACGTCGTTGAGCGCACCTGCTGTAGCTGCCGGCTCTACCGCTGCGGGGGCTGCCCCCGCCCGACCCGCCACCACGCGGGTGACCATCCTCACCGGTAGACGGATGACCGACCTGGTGCTGCCGGCGACGACGCCGATGGGCATCTACATCGACGAGACCGTCTCGGTGTTGGCCGACCTGCTGGAAGACACCCCGGCCGAGGTGCTGGCAGGGTTCGACTTCAACGCGCAGGGAGTGTGGACCTTCGCCCGGCCCGGCTCCCCGCCGCTGAAACTCGACCAGTCACTCGACGAGGCCGGGGTGGTCGACGGATCATTGCTGACCCTGGTCTCGGCCAGCCGGACCGAGCGATACCGGCCGCTGGTCGAAGACGTCATCGACGCGATCGCGGTACTCGACGAATCTCCCGAATTCGATCGGACTGCCGTCGATCGCTTTATCGCCGTCGCGATCCCCGTGCTGACCCTGCCTGTCACCGCCATCGCGATGCGCGCCTGGTGGGTCACCGGGCGGCACTGGTACTGGCCGGTGGCGATGGCGGTGGTCGCGGTCCTGGTGCTGGCGGCCTCCTTCGTCGCGAAGCGGTTCTACCAGCGTGCCGAACTCTCCGAATGCCTGCTGATCGCCGCGTACCCGCTGCTGGCCGCCGCGGCCGCCATCGCGGTTCCGCTGCCGCGCGGCGCCGCCACCCTCGGGGCGCCTCAGCTTGCCGCGGCCGCCACCGCGGTGCTGTTCCTGACTTTGGCGGTGCGCGGCGGTCCGCGGCATCGCCACGAGGTGGCGTCGTTCGTCGTCATCTCGATGATCGCGGTCATCGCCGCCTCGGTGGCCACCGGCTACGGATACCAGAAGTGGGTGCCTGCGGGGGCCATCGCGTTCGGGCTGTTCGTCATCACGACCGCCGCCAAATTGACCGTCGCCGTCGCCCGCATCGCGTTGCCTCCGATCCCGGTGCCGGGCGAGACCGTCGACAACGAGGAACTGCTCGACCCGGTGACGGCCGACCCCGGGAGCAACGCCACCAACGACGAGACGCCCACCTGGCAGGCCATCATCGCGTCGGTGCCCGCGTCGGCGACGCGGCTGACCGAGCGCAGCAAGCTGGCCAAGCAACTGTTGATCGGCTACGTGACCGCGGGTGCGGTGATCCTGGCCACCGGCGCGATCGCGGTGGTGGTCCATGGACACTTCTTCGTGCACAGCCTGGTGGTGGCCGGACTGCTCACTGTGCTGTGCGGATTCCGGTCGCGGTTGTACGTCGACCGGTGGTGCGCCTGGGCGTTGCTGGCGGCGACCGTCACGATCCCGACGGGTCTGACCATCCGGCTGAGCCTCTGGTATCCGCAGTGGGCGTGGCTGCTGCTGACCGGTTACCTGGCGCTGGTCGTGATCGCCCTGCTGATCACCAGCGCCATGGCTCCGATTCGCCGGCTGTCACCGGTGATGAAGCGCATCTCCGAGCTGATCGACGGCGCGGTGGTCGCCTCGATCATTCCGTTGCTGTTGTGGATCACCGGCGTCTACGACATGGTGCGCAACCTGCGCTTCTAGATCGGGGCCGCAACCGAACCCGCCGGCGGCGTCCCGCCCCCCGCTGTCTGGACCGGCGCGCTGACCAGGCTGGCGTTGCCCGCGGCGGCGCCGTCGGTGCCCTCGGCGCCGTCCTTGCCGTCGTCGTCCTTCTTCTCTTCGTCGGCCGGCTTGGTGTCACTGGCCAGCTGAGCCGAGCTGCCGCCGCTCTGACCCGCCTGCGATGCGGCTTGCTGAATGCTCTGCCCGACCTGCTGACCCATGGGAGCCATCTGCTGCGCCAGCGGCGCCAATTGCACCAGCTGCGGAACCGTCGCGGCGATCTGCGGCGACAACGCTTCGGCCTGCGCACTGGCCGCCGCGCCCACCTGCGACACCGCTCCGCCGGATGCGGCGGCACCCACCAACTGCTGGGCCGCACCGGCCGGACCACCGAGCATCGCGGCAGCCGCACCCGCGCCGGCGCCAAGCGGTCCGCCCGCCATGGCCGACATCGCGTTGGCGCTCAGCGATTGGCCGTCCGCTCCGAACCCGTACTGGGACAACGCCTGGCCCAATGACTGGTCGGCCTGGCTGTAGATGTCGGCCGCCGTGCTCATGCTGGTCGCGGTGCGCTTCAGGGAGGCGGTGACGCCGGGCAGGCCCTCGGTGACCAGTGACTCGATACCGGGCATCGTCTGGCTGATCGCCGACGACATCGCATCCGAGCCCGTCACGCTCATCGGTGCCGGCGGAGCCGGAAAAACGAGTTCGCCGAGTTTGCTCGCTGCGGCGATCAGCCGGGCGGGATCAACGGCTAGCGGTTCCGCCATCACAGCGTCCCTTCTGTACGTTTCCCATCGGGAAAATTTTACCCGCCTTGCCGGAGCCCCCGGCGCGGCAATTCATCTGGGTTTGCCGGGCAGGGCTCAGGTTGTCTCGGTCAACGCGCTGTCGAGCAGTCCGGCCACGTAGCGCCAATACAGAAAGTCGACGACCGCCGGGCGTTGTGTCTCCGCGTCCGTCGCGGCGTAGGCCTGGTGCAGCGCCAGGTCCCGGCTGTGCGCGGCATAAGCGTGGAAGGCCCGCAGATGCGCGACCTCGCGGCCGGTTGCCGTGCTGGTCATCGGCTTCATCAGGTCGAACCAGAGCATGTGCCGCTCGTCGTCGGGTGCTTTGGCATTCGCCGGCGCTGGCGGTAGCAGGTCCACCAGGTGCAGATCATCGGTCTCCTGCAGCTGAGCCGCGGCCGAGGGATCGACCACCTCCAGCCGCGAGCGGCCGACCATCTTCCCGCTGTCGGGGATGTCGTCGTCCTCGAGGATGACCTTGGCCGCACCCACGTCGGTGTTCGCCAGCTGTTCGGCGGTGCCGATCACGGCGCGCAACTTGAGGTCGTGGAACGCGGCCCAGGTCTGAATAGCCATCGCGGGATAGGTTGCGCTGCGGGCTTTTTCGTCGACGGGGACACTGCGGTCGGCGCTGGCCAGGTGCACCTTGGCGGGCAGCTCGACGCCTTCGGGTATGTAGGCCAGGCCGTAACTGTTGGCCACCACGATCTCGCCGTCGGTGGTGACTGCGGTGACCCAGAAAAAGCCGTAGTCGTCGTCACCGCCGCTGTCACGGGCATTCAGCGCGGCGGCAACGCGGCGCGCCAACCGCAGCGGGTCCTTCTTGGCGCCGCGCGCGGAGGCAGCGGCCACCGCGTCGCGCGCCGCCCGGGCCGCCGACACCGGGACCGACGGCACCGACGTCACGTCGTCGGCCGGCGGGTTCTTGTCCTTCTGCGTGTCGTCCTTGCGTTCGGGCGGAGCCGGGCGGGCCGGCGCGGCGGTACGGGCCGAGGCCGCGCGGGTTGTCGCGGTCGCCGGTGCCCGGCCGGCCGCGCCCAACGGCGCCCGGCCGCCCGCGGCGCGCGACCCGGCGCTGGGTGCGGCTCCCGCGCCCGCGGTGGGCGCGGCGCCCGAGGATGCGGCGCCCATTCCCATGCCGGTCGACGAGCCGCGCGCGGCCGCCGCCGGCATGCCGGTGGCCGCCGCCGGTGCCATGGCCGGCGAGGAATCGTCACCACGATGCGACGGACCGGAGCCGGCCGCGTGTCCCGGTTGCGTCGGCGCATCGACCGCCGCCGCGGGCTTGACATGCGGGGTGTCGGTACCCGGGGTGGACGGGGTCGACGGAGTGCCCGGATCGGTGGGCAGCGACGGCTGATCGGGTGCCGGCTGGACACCCGGTGTGGGAGCCGGAGCGGGCGCGGGTGCGGGAGTCACTTCCGGCGCCGGGGTACCCGGGGACGGCGCGGGAGCCGGCGCCGGCCTGGGTGTAGGCGTGGCGGGCTTGGCCGGCTTCTCGTCGGGCTTCGGCTTGACCGGGGTGACCGGGCTGACCGGAATCCCCGGCGTCGACGGCTTGCCGGGGGTCACCGGCGTGGACGGGTGCAGCGGCGGGATGGGCGTGATCGGGGTCGTGGGATTCCCCGGCGTCACCGGCGGCCCCGGATTCAGCGGGTCATACGGTTTGGCCGGCACCGGCTCGAACGGCCTGGGCGTGACGGGGTTGACCGGGGTTCCGGGCCTGAGCGGGTCGTACGGTTTGGCCGGTACCGGCTCGAACGGCGTGGGGGCCGGGCCGCCCGGAGTGGGCGCGCCCGGTGTGGGCACCACCAGGGTCGGTACCTCCGGCATCGGCGGGGTGACCTGGCGCAGCAATTCCTCCAGCGCATTGTGCGGCGGCTTCCAATTCTTGGATTCCAGCACCTGCTCGGCGGCTTCGGCGATCAAAGTGGCATTGGCCTGACGGGCCGCCCGGACCAGTGAATTGATCGCGTTCTGCCGCTCCTCGGGCTCGAGCTCGGTGTCATTCTCCAGGATGGAGATTTCCCGGTGCGTGCCGTCGACATTGTTGCCGATTTCCGATTTTGCTTCCGCGATCAAATTGCCGATGTGCTGATGCCAGGTAATGACGGTGGCGAGGTAATCCTGCAGCGTGCCCATTTCGTTGAGGTTCGTGCCGAGCGCGCCGTTGGCCGCACCGGCGGCGCCGCCGGTCCAGATGCCCCCGTGGAACACCTCGACCTGCTGGTGGCGGGCGGCGTCGATGACGTCGGTGACCTTGTGCAGCATCGCGTTGAAGGATTGGGCGCGCTCGTAGAAGGTGTCCTCGTCGGCCTCGGGCCAGCCGCCCTCCAGCATCTGACCGGCATATTCGCCTGTCGGTCGGGGAATGCCCATCGCCTACTCTCCTTGCAACGGCAGTCTCGCGTGGCTGTGACCGCCGATTAGGTATCTGAATACCAAGCCTAACTGAGGCTAAAGTGTGGTGGCTGCGGCAATTTCGGGTGGAATGTGCCGTTCAACGGCAGCCGTTAATTCGGCGCGAGGGTGCGCTAAATGCCACCGTCAACGGCGTGTCGCTGTACCAACGCGCACGCTCGCCAGCATTTCAGCCGTGGTTATTACCGGCGGCCTTCGTCATGGCCTCGAGCGCCGCGGTGAGCTGCTCGCCGGCGGCCGAGTTGTACTGCATCGCCGCCTGCTGCGCGTTCTGCAGGGCCTCGTTGATCCGCGCGCCGACGACCTCGGCGCCCAGCTCCTTGATCAGACCCTCGTTGATGCGCACGCCGGTGAGCCACTGGTGCCCGTTGATGGTCACCTCGACGGTCTCGGCCTCGTCCTCGCCGCGGAAGTTGCCGTTGTTCATCTGGTTCAGCGTGCCCTCCAGGGCCTGCTGAAACCGCGCTGCCAGCGCCAGTGCCGCCGCGACATGCGGTTCCATCTCCATGTCGGTCACTTCGACTCCTTCATGTCTTGCCGGCGGCGTTGACCGATCACAGCTTCGGTCCACGCCCTGTCTTCGGTGTAGAGCGCTTCGTCATCCTGTTGTGCGCCTTTGGATTTCGATCCGCCGCCGCCCTGGCCGTGAGCACCCATCGGCATGCCCATGCCGCCGCCTCCCGCTGCGCCACGACCGGCCGCACCGGCCTGACCGACGCCCCCGACGTCGCCGGCACCCGCGGGCCGCACCGATTCACCAGCCTCGATGCCACCGGTCGCCGGCGCCAGCGGCATCGCGGGCATGCCGCCGCCACCTCCGCCGCCGCCGAGTGACATCGGTTTCATACCAGGCTCTTTGCCCAAGCTGGCGGCGGCTTCACGCACGGAGGCCAGGTCGGCACTCGCACCGGACGGCATGCCACCGCTACCGGCGCCGCCTCCAGTGGGCGGAATCATCGGGGCCTGCATACCCGATCCGGAGCCACCACCGGCCATGGCGGCGGCCTGCATCACCTGGGTGGGGATGAGACCCGGCGTCTGCGCCGGCGGCGGCGGGTCGATTTTGACCGCGGCCGGCGGCTTCTTCGGGTTTACCGCTTCCAGTTGCGCCTTGGTGTTGTACTCGTTGAGCACCTCTTCGGACTTGGACTGGTATTCCGCATACAGCTTGATGGCTTGATCCTTATAGGCCGGGTCCTTGGACAGCTCTTCGAGTTTCGTGATGTCGGCCAATGTCGGGTGCGACCGCCGGGCCCACACCTGCAACTGCGCGATGTACTGCCCCTGCTTGGCCAGCGAGCTTGCCAGCTGGGCCATGTACGTGAGCCACTCCCGCTGTTGATCCATCGATGCCTCGCAGGCCGTGGCGGCGTCGCCCGTCCAGTTCTCAAAGATGCGGAAGCGCTTCATGTCGCCCTGCAGGGCGAAGCTGAGCTGGTTCCACCCGTCGGCGAAGGCGGCGAGCGACGCGCCCTGGTCACCGGACTCGAGTTTCGTCGCGGCGGCCTTGAGGTCGGTGAAGCCGTCGTCGCCCGCGCCGGACACCTGTGCCGTGTCGTTCAGGCCGGCCGAGCTGTCGCCGCCTGCGCCGCCGGCGGATTCGCCGGCCACCTCGCCGCCGTCGTTGTTCAGGGCCTGCCCACCCTCTTCATCGACGTCCCCGTACGCCTTGGCGGCGTTGCGCAGCGACGTCGCGAGGCGTTGCCGCTCCCGGTTCCCGGCAGCCAGGAAGTCCACCATGTTGCCCGCGGACAACGAGAGTTGCGTAGCCGCGTTCTTGGCGGCGGTGAGCCCGCACGGCGCTGCCGGCACATTGTTGGGTGGGGTGGCCATCGGTGCCTCGACCTCATCGGCCCGCGACAGAATCTCCTGCTGATCCACCGTGACGGTCTGCGGCTGAGTCATATCGGATCGTCCTCCTTAATGCTCTAACCATTATCGTCGCTAAATTTCGGGGTCCCTGCACCAAATTCGCGAAGGTTCGCTACTTCGGTAAGGCCAGTTGGTAACGGCTTTCCTCGGGCGGGGACACGCGGCGGATCGGCAACTGGCGGTGGCGCGGCGTGCTGACCATGTTGTGGCGCAGCACGACCTTCTCCACGCCCGGGTGCGGGCCGAGATAGGTGGTCGCGGTCGGCCATGCCACCTTGGCCACCGGACCCACCTGCGCGCCGATCAGCCGGGCGAATTCCTCGAAGTGCGGCCCGACGGTCACATGTGCCCCCGCGGCCGCCGCACGCACCACGAACTGGGTGAACGTCTGGGCATCACCCAGATTCAGGCTGGCGTCGACGTCGTCGAACGGTAGGTAGACGTGACACCGGTTGACGGTCTCGCCGACCAGCACACCGGCCGACCCGATCGGCAGCTGGCAGTGCCGGTCGGCGATGAGGTTCTGGCCGGTCAGGGCGGGCCGTTGGCCACCATAGAGCCGGGTGAACCCGCGCGGGGTCTTCGGTTTGCCCACCGTGGTGAGCAGCACCGTGGCCCGCGGCGGCGTGCCCGGCCGGATACGCACCCGGGTGACCGTGCGGTCGGCGCGCGCCGACCACCACAGGTCGGGCCCGCCCGGCGCGGTGTAGGCCGCGGTGTAGGAGTCGCGTCCCTTGATCACCGCCCACTTCTCCCGCACGAAGCCCTCGAAGCCGATGTCGATGGCGTGGTCGTAGTCGTCGAAGCTGCGCCCGCACACCGCGTCCACGCCGTGGCTGGCCAGGTTGTCGGCGATGCGGGTCGCCGAGGCCACCAGGTAGCGGGCCAACCCGGCCACACCCTCGTCGCGGCGCTGCGCGGACTTGCGGGTCAGTTCCGGATGAGCGCGCAGCATGATCCAACTCCGGCGGTGGGCCGGCGCCGGGTCGGCGCCGATCACCTGCTGATACAGGTTCACCACGTCCGGGCTGGCGGCTCTGCCGACCCGGAAGCCGGCCGAGACGATGTCGGCCTCTAGGTCGGGGCAGTGCACTTCCAGCAGGTGCTCCAGCAACCGGGTGTCCAGCACGTCGTCGGTGTGCGCCTGCCCGTCGACGATGACCGTCGGGGTGAACGGTCGCGGCTTGAGTTCGATGACGGCGATCAAGTGGTTGCGCCGCCAGCGCACCGCGACGTGATCGCCCGGTTTGACGGTGGCCCCGACCTCGGGTTCGGACGGAATGTCCGGTGGTTTGCGTCGACGGCGTAGCCACGCGAAAACCGTTGCCACCCAACCCGTTATGCGTCGTCCGAAGAACGTGACGAACGCGACGATCGCACCCACCGCCGCCAGCGCGATGCCGCCCCACCAGTAGCGGGTCGGCAGGAACACCAAGATGGCCGCCGGTGCCAGCACCGCCAACACCAACGTGTGCCCGGTGCTGAACTTCAGGCGGATCGGGCTCGTCATCGCCGGCGCCTCAACGCCCTGGTGGCCAGTGAGCCGAGAGCCAGCGCCACCAGCAGCCCACCGATTGCCAGGGATACCAATGTGATCGGCAGCCGATCTGGGGCGGGAGCCATCACCGGCGGCGGCATCCGGCGAACGTCATAGGGAATGGTGCCGCGGCCAGGCGTGATGTCCCAGGTCAATGCAGCGAGAGCGTTGATCACGCCCGATCCGACCAGGTTGTCCACCCCGCCGCCCGGGTGCCGCGCGGTGGCCTCGATCCGCTGCATGACCTGCGGCGCCGTCAATTCGGGAAACCGCTGACGCACCAGCGCCGCCACCCCGGAGACGAAGGCCGCGGCGAACGAGGTGCCGGCGATCGGCACCGGCCCCTCCTTGCCCTGCAGCGCGTTGACCGGGTCGCCGCGGTCGCCGAGGGACTCGATGTTCTCCGCCGGAGCCGCCACGTTCAGCCAGGGACCGTGCATGGAGAAGGTGCTGGGGACACCGCCCTGGCCGATGCCCCCGACGGCCATCACCTGGTCGCCGTACCAGGCGGGTGTGACCACGGTCTGCACCTTGTTCCACCCGCGCGGGTCGCCGGGGTTAGCCGCATCGGGCAACGGATTCTGCGCACAGTCACCGCCGGTATTGCCGGCCGCGACGACTATCACCACGTTCTTGACGTTGACGGCGTAGTCGATCGCGGCACCCAGGCTCGCCTCGTCTATCGGCTTGCTCACCTTGTAGCAGGCGGCTTCGCTGATGTTGATGACATTGGCGCCGAGGTTGGCCGCGTGCACCACCGCCCGGGCCAGGCTGCGGATCGAACCGGCGGCCGGCGTCGCGTTGGGATCGTTCGGGTTCGGTTGAGTGCCAACGGGTTCGAAAGCTTCCGAGGTCTGGCGGATGGAGAGCAGGCGGACGTCCGGCGCGACACCGACGAAGCCGTCGGTGGGGGCGGGACGGCCGCCGATGATGGCCGCGGTGAGGGTCCCGTGGGCGTCGCAGTCCGACAGCCCGTTGCCGGCCTGGTCGACGAAGTCGCCACCGGGTTCGGCAGGCACGCGGGGCGAGGCGTTGACGCCGGTGTCGATCACCGCGACGGTCACGCCGGCGCCGGTGGCGAACTTGTGGGCTTCGGCGACACCGATGTAGGAATTGCTCCACGGCGGATCGTGGAAGGTCGAATCCGGCAACACCGTGGGCCCCGAACATTGGACGCGTTGTTCGGTGGGTTGATCCGGGCCGGTCACATCGGGCGGCAGCGCCCCGGGATCGATTGGGGGCGGAGTGATTGCCAATGCTGGCGGCGCCGTGAACGGTGCCGTTGCGACGGCCAGCGCCACCGTCATCAGCAAGATCCGGTGCACCCCCGAATCACTCCATTCTTGAATTCATGCGGCGTGTCAAACCCTGGCAGCAGTTTAGACGTAACGGGTGCGTAAACGGCGCTATTCAGGGCGGGTTGTTCTGCGCTGGCGGGCGGGCCGGAACTGGCCTTCTGGGCTCTCGTCGACGGCTTCGCCGAGGGGTTCCTGGCGCCGGCCCCCCGATCGTTCCAGGTACCGCGTCAACGTCGTTGCCGCACAGCCTTTTTGCGTACCTGAACTCGGTGAAACCCCTCGGCGCAGTATGGTCTATTCACCGACCACGACGGGGCTCGACCAGCTGCGGAGAGGGGCCCACGCGCAATAGGCTGGTGCTACCAGTGCTGGTGTTGCTCTTTGGCCTGGCAATGATGGCCTTCGGCGCCTGGTTCGCCAGCGGGCTGGCCGTCAACTGCGACCAGCGGGTCATGCATCCCGGGGACACCTGCAAACAGCCAAAACAACCTGTGCGAACCTACGAAGAGCAGCGCAACCTCGACCAGACGATGGGATGGGTTGTGCTCGGGGTCGGTTCGGTTGTGACGATCGGCGGCACTGCGTGGGCGATCTGGGCCTACCGGCGTCCTCCCAGAACTCCTGGGAGTCTCGGGCCAGCGGGCGGGCCGGGGAGCTACCCGCCGCCCGGCGCGCCGCCGTCGTACCCGCCGCAGTACCCGCCGTCGCCCGGCGGCCAGCCCTACTACCCTCCCCCGCACTATCCGCCGCCACCGGGACCGCAGCGATAACCAGTCACGCGCGGCCAGTGGCGTTACACCTCCGGGTACTATTGTAAATACGGTACTTGCTACGATAGGGCCTGATCCCCCGGTAGAGAGCGCGAGGTTAGACAATGGCCACACCCGTAATCGTCGGTGCCGTCCGGACGGCGATCGGCCGCTCGTTCAAGGGCACGCTCGTCAACACCCCGCCCGAGACGCTGATCACCGCGGTGCTGCCGGAGGTGGTGCGCCGCTCCGGCGTCGACCCGTCGGCCATCGACGACGTCATCTTCGCCGAATCTCATTACGGCGGCGGCGATCTGGCACGCTATGCCGCCACCGCCACCGGCCTCGAGCACGTGCCCGGGCAGTCGGTGAACCGGCACTGCGCGGGCAGCCTCACCGCGATCGGCAATGCCGCCGCCCAGATCGGCTCCGGCATGGAACGGGTGTTGATCGCCGGGGGCGTGCAGTCGCTGTCCATGACGCCGCTGACCAACTGGCGCATCCCCGGTCCCGAGCTGAAGTTCGAGGAGCGCTGGATGCCGCCCACCCACGTCGAGACGCCGGACGCCCCCGCCAAGGACATGTCGATCACCGTCGGGTGGAACACCGCGCAGTCGGTCGGCATCAGCCGCGAGGAGATGGACGCCTGGGCGGCCCGCTCACACCAGCGCGCCGTCGCCGCGCAGGACGCCGGCAAATTCGCCGAGGAGATCCTGCCGCTGAAGATCACCCAGTTCGACGGGTCGGTCACCGAGTTCGCCGTCGACGAGCACCCTCGCCGCGACACCACGGTGGAGAAGCTGGCCGGCCTCAAGGTGCTGCACCCCGAGATCGAGGGCTTCTCGATCACCGCCGGCAACAGCAGCGGCACCAACGACGCCGCCGCGGCGGTCGCATTGGTGGACTCCGACTACGCCGCCGCCGAAGGCCTGCATGTGATGGGTAAGGTCCGGGCCTGGGCCGCCGCCGGGGTTGCGCCGCGCGACTGCGGGTTGGGCGCGGTCGCCGTGATCGGCAAGGTGCTGCAGCGCGCCGGTCTCTCGGTGGACGACGTCGCGTTGTGGGAGATCAACGAGGCGTTCGCCTCGGTGCCGATCGCGGCGTGCCGGGAGTACGGCATCGACGAGGAGAAGGTGAACTTCTCCGGCAGCGGCTGCAGCCTCGGCCACCCGATCGCGGCGTCCGGGGCGCGGATGGTGACCACGCTGACCTACGAACTGATGCGCCGCGGCGGCGGCATCGGTGTGGCCGCGATGTGCGCGGGCGGCGGTCAGGGCGGGGCCGTCGTCGTCGAGGTCTAGCCTCACAGCTCGATCGGCACGTGCTTTTCCGCGCACGCCTCCCGCACCGCGGTGATCACATCGTGGGCGCGCAGTGTCTGTAGGTCTTCGACCGTCACCGATCCTCTGGCGCTGCGATGCTGGGCGGCTACCCGCGAATCCCGCAGCCGCTCAGCCCGTTCCACGACGTTGCGGGAGAACCGCCCGTTCTGCATGAGGTCCACGCCGTGCGTGCCGTCCGGGGCGTGATACGACCGCAGGGTCGCGCATGCCGCCGTCAGCGCCACGGCAGCGGCGGGCTCGATCACGGTCGCTCTTGGATTGCCGTAGCGCACCGCGATTTCCACCAGCTCATCCGGCGTATACGACTCGAATCGCAGTTTGCGGTTGAACCGTCCGGCCAAACCCGGGTTCACCGTCAGGAATTCGTCGACTTCCTTCTCGTATCCGGCGCCGATGAAGCAGAAATCGAACCGGTGCACCTCCAGGGCCACCAGCAACTGGTTCACCGCTTCCATGCCGATCATGTCCGGCCGCCCGTCCTGGTGTCGTTCCACCAGGGAGTAGAACTCGTCCATGAACAGGACGCGGCCCAGCGAACGACCAATCAGCTCATTAGTTTTCGGGCCGGACGCGCCAATGTGCTCCCCGCAGAAGTCAGCCCGCTTCACCTCGACGATCTCTGGGTGGCGGACGATACCCAGGCCGGCGTAAATCTTGCCCAGGGCTTCGGCGGTGGTGGTCTTTCCGGTACCCGGCGGACCTACCAGCAACATGTGATTCGTCTGATTGGCCACCGGCAGTCCGGCGGCCAGGCGCAGCGCGCGGACCTCGATCTGGTCCTCCAACTCGGTGACGGCACGCTTGACTTCGGCGAGACCGACTTGGTTGTCGAGCAGCGCTCGGCCCTCTTGCAGGAGCTGGTTTCGCCGCTCCTCGTGCTCGGCATCGGTGCGCTGCTGCGCCGAACGCTGGGTTGTGACATCCCATTTGTCCGTTCGGGTGCCGATTGTTTCCTCATCGGTGATCAACAGCTGCAGACCGGCATCGGCCAGGGCCTGCTTGGCGGAGACCAACAGCGCACCGTTGACGGTAGCCCGGGACAGCCACTCCTGCGCCCGCGCTTCATCGCCGAGCTGGCGGTGCGCCATTCCCCGGACATAGGCCAGATCGGCGGCAATCAACGGATAATCTCCGGGATCGATTGCAGTGATTGCGTTTTCGTTGCGTACCCGGTGCGGGCCGGCGCTGATCGTGTGCACCTCCACCCGATCGGTCCAGCTGAGCGCAACGCGCGCCTGGCCAAGATGGGCGGCCGCGTGCGCCGCCAGCGCGCAGGTCGCCGCGGTGACCGCCGACATAATGATGGCTTGAGGCGGCAGAACCGTCGCGGCGACCGAGATCACGTCCGGCCAGCGCTGTGAGGCGAACATGAGATAGGCGTGGATGTACTGCTGCCACTGGTGATTTTCCCAGGTGTCCAAGACGGCGGGATCACTCAACAGCGTGTCCGCCTCCTTGTACTGGCCGGCGTCGATCAGAGCGCTGGCCAAGGCCAGCCCCGCGTGTGATGCCTCCGCCACCGAAATCGACAGGTAGGGACCGGCTTTGACGGGGGCCGAGAGACGTACACCAAGCCGGTTGGTCTCCCGGTGCAATCGCGACCCGTAGTTGTACAGTTCTCGCACCGTGGTCAACGACTCGTCACCCGCGGCGATCCGGCCCAACCACGCGTCGGCCATCGAGGGATCGATCTCCGTCGCTTCGCGGAACCGGGCGCCCGCTGCCGACGGATCCCTGTCCAGCGATGCCATCCCCTGGTCGAATCGCTTGCGCGCGGCGGCGGTCATGGTGCCGCTCGTCATGGTGCATCCGCAGATGCCAGGTCGCCGCTTCGAAGGCTGCTGGGTTCGGTTGACACGTAACGATTCTCGGCGCGGAACAGTTCGACTTCCACGGTGTGAACCCGACCGGCGGCCGACACCGAGAGTGTCGCCGGGCCGACCTGGTTGATGCGCACGTTCGCCGGACCGCGGTACTCGACGTCCGGCTCCCCGACGGACACCACCGTATTCGGGCGGGGCGCCGGAGTGACGGTTCCGTCGACCACACTGACGGTGGTGCCCGTCATAGGCTTGGCCAGGTCGGTGACCGCGATGTCCGGCGTCCGAACACTGGCCCACCGCTTGATGTCCCGGGTGTGCACGGTGACCCGCTCGCCCGCTCCGGCGAGCCTCACCACAATGCGCTTGGCGAGCGCGTCGTCGGCGGCGATGTGCACCCGGCTGAATTCGCCCGGATCGTCCAGCGGCAACATCATCCTGTTTCCGGCGTCGACCTTGCCGAGCAGGACACCGGAGGGTCCGATCGGAACGATCAGCGGACCGGTCAGGTGCCCGTGCCGGATCCCACGCAGTTGCGGCAGCGGCCCACACAGGTTGGCCGCCAGAGCTGCGGCCTGCTCCCCCGGCAGAGTCCGCAGCAGCATGCCCGGCGGCGCCGTCGGCGGTTGCGCGCTGCGGACGGTGACCGTCGCGGTGAGAGTCCCATCGCCGAAAAGCGTGACGTTCTGCGTGATTCCGTCGGCGCGGGTCGCCCATGCCTGCGCCAGGTTCTCGCTGCTGACGTCCGCGGGCCGGTACCAGTAGGTCGTCAGCCATCCCGCTTCCCCGCGCACGGATCTCCAGCGGCGATTCAGGACGTTCACCGCTGCGGCGCCCAAGCGACGCTCCAGCTCCACGATGTCGGTGGCCGTTGCCACCTTGGCACGAATGCCTCGCTGGCGCATCGCCGCGCTGATCCGCTGCGCGGCCGCCAGCGTCGCCGTGCCCACCGAGGTTCGGGACCGCAGTGCTTCCACGTTAGCCAGCGCGGAAACTCGTATAACAAGCCATGTTTCGCGCCGCCCGGCATACGGTGGGGTGCCGATCAGCGTGTCGTACACCCGCGGATAGTCACCGGTGGCCCGCCGGCGGGCACCGGTGCTGACGACGCTGAGCGACTGCATCCGCAAACCCAGGCTCTGCCTGAGCAGCGGCGCCAACTCGGCGATGTCCAAGGCGTTGTCGGTGTGGGTCGAGGTTGAGCCGGTGAACAGGGTGGGCGCGTGCGCCTTGCCGAGCAGTTGCACCGCGGCGACCGCGATCCCGTCCTGAAAGCGCACTCCTCCGCCGGCACGATCATTGGCCACGGTGTGCGGGTCGGTCCACCGAATAGGGCGTCCGCGCCGCCACCACAGCGTGAGCCACGACCAGGCGGTCTGGCCCCGCCAGGGAACCACCGTGATTCCCAACCCGATCACCAAACCCGTTGCCGCGCCGGCATAGCCGCCGCTCGCCCAGCCGATGAGGGCGGCGAGAAAGATGCCGACTATGACGGCCAGCTTGGTGGCGTGCGTCATCGCGCCCTCCGCGCCCGGGCGATCAAGGCCGTTGCCGCCACAGCGGCGACGATGAGGCCCGCGAAGATCGACGCAACGGTGCGGGCGCGGTGATCCGGCGGGGGCGGCGGCGCTGCCGGTGTGACGATCCTGCTGTGAGGCGAGGGTGGAAGTCGTGCTCCCGCAGGGACATCGAAGGTCAGCGCGGCTACCGGATCGACCACGCCGTAACCGACCTGGTTGTCGATGCCGCGCGGTGGATTGTGTGCTGTCTGGACGATGCGGTTGATGATCTGGTGGGCGGACAGCGCCGGATACTTGGCCCGCACCAGCGCGGCGACGCCGCTGACGTAGGCGGCGGAGAAGCTGGTACCCCAGATCGGCATGTTCTTCTCGCCCGGCCGGATCGGCGGGTAGGCGTTGACGGGACCACCGGATTGCGGCGAGAGACCCATGATGCCGACACCGGGCGCGGCCGCCGACACCCAGGGCCCGGCCAGGCTCTTGGCAATCACCGCTCCGGTGTTGTCCACCGCCCCCACCGACAACACATAGTCGGAGAACCACGACGGCGAGGACACGGTTTTCACCTGATGCCAGTCGCGGGGGTCGGCGGCGTCCAGGGGGTCGAACGACGGGTTCTGGGCGCAACCGTCTTCGCTGTCGTTGCCTGCGGCGGCCACGATCACCGCGTCCTTGACGGTGGCGGCGTACCACACGGCCGCACCGATGGCGGCCTGATCGAGCGGGTCGGCGGCCGGCACGCACGATGTCACGCTGATGTTGATCACTTTGGCGCCCATGTTGGCGGCGTGCACGATGGCACTCGCCAGCGTCGCGATGGAACCTGCCTTCTTGCGGACCTCCATGTCACCCGGTCCGGGGTTGACCGGCTCGTAGGCACGCGAGGACTGGCGGATGGAGATGATCACGGCGTGCGGTGCGACGCCCATGACTCCGTCGGGTGCCCCCGGCGGCGGCCCGGGCACCTCCGCGACATCAGCACCTCCGACGCCGGGGTCCCCGGGCGCATTGGACGGTTCGTCACCGGGCGGTGGTGGTGGTGCCGGCCTGGTTTCGGTGACGGTGACGGGGGTGGGCGGCGGCGGTGGCGCGAGTGGTGGCGGCGCGCCCCCGGGCGGTGGCGGCGCAGCTTCAACCGGGGGCGGGCCGTTCGTCGG
>NZ_LQOY01000221.1 GCF_002101675.1 Mycobacterium gordonae
GCGGCAAACACCGGCTCGGTGGCCAGCAGGTCCTTGCCCATCTCCGCCCACTGCGAGCCCTGCCCGGAAAACACCCAGACGGGTCCCAGCTTGTCCTGACCGACCGCGGGCGGGTACGGCGTCTCACCGTCGGCGACCGCACGCAACGCGTCGCGCAGCTCGGTCGCGGTGCCCGCCAGCACGGCGGTGCGCACCGGCCGGTGACTGCGGCGGCGGGCCAGCGTGTAGGCCAGGTCGGAGATGTCCAGATCCTCTTGGGCATCCACCCAGTCCGCGAGCTGACCGGCGGTCTTGTGCAGCGCCTCCTCCGAGCTGGCCGAGACCGGGAAGATCAGGGTGCCTTCCAGGCCGGTGCTGCCGTCGGGCAGCACCGTCTGGCCCGCCGGTGCCGGCGCTTGCTCGACGATGGCGTGCACGTTGGTGCCCGACATGCCGTACGACGACACCGCCGCCCGCCGGGGAGCGGCCTTGTCGTCTTTCGGCCAAGGTGTAACTTCTTGCGGCACAAAGAGATTGCTCTCGATTGCGGCAATCTTTTCCGGCATGGTGTTGAAGTGCAGGTTCTGCGGAACCACGCCGTGCTGCACCGCCAGCACCGCCTTCATCAGCCCCAGCGCGCCGGCGGTCGACTGGGTGTGGCCGAAGTTGGTCTTCACCGACCCCAGTGCGCAAGGCCCGTCGTTGCCGTAGACCGCGGCCAGACTCGCGAACTCGACCGGGTCGCCCACCGGCGTTCCCGTGCCATGTGCTTCGACCATGCCGACAGTCGCGGGGTCGACGTCGGCCGCATCCAGCGCGGTGCGATACACCGCCTCCTGGGCATCGACGGACGGTGTGACGATGTTGACGGTGTGACCGTCCTGGTTGGCCGCGGTTCCCTTGATGACGGCCAGGATCCGGTCGCCGTCGCGCTCGGCGTGATCCAGCCGCTTGAGCAGCAGCACGACCGCGCCCTCGCCGGAGACGAACCCGTCGGCCTCGACGTCGAACGCGTGGCAGCGGCCCGAGCGCGAGAGCATGCCGTTGGCCGAGCCCGAGGCGAAGCGGCGCGGCTCGAGCATCGCGTACACACCGCCGGTGAAAGCCAGGTCACTCTCGCCGTCCTGAATGCTGCGGAAAGCCAGGTGGGCGGCGAACAAACCGGAAGAGCATGCCGTGTCGACGGTGACCGACGGCCCGCGCAGGCTCAAGGCGTAAGAGACCCGGCCGGACGCCATGCACGAGTTGGTGCCGGTGTTGCCGTAGGGGCCTTCCAAGGTGCCGGTCTCGGCCTGGACGAACTGATAGTCGCCGTGATTGAGACCGATGAAGACCCCGGTGGGCGTGTCGGCGAGCTGCGCGGGCGTGAGGCCGGCGTGTTCCATGGCTTCCCAGGACGTTTCCAGCAGCATGCGGTGCTGGGGGTCCATAGCCACGGCTTCTTTTTCCGCGATCGCGAAGAATTCGGGGTCGAAGTCGCCGATGTTCTCCACGAAAGCGCCCCACTTGCAGTGGGAGCGTCCGGGGACGCCGGGCTCAGGGTCGTAGTACTCTTCGACGTCCCAGCGGTCCAAGGGCACCTCGGTGACGAAGTCCTCGCCCCGCAATAGCGCCTGCCACAGCTGTTCAGGTGAATTGATGCCCCCCGGCAACCGGCACGCCAGGCCAATGACCGCAACCGGTACGCGTGTCTTCTCCACGGTGGTACGTCATCTCCTTAGCCCGCGCTTCGAACCCTCTTCGGCAAGTTCCGTCGAACTTCGGTCCGCGCTGCCCCAGCCCGCAGCAACGGACGCGTACACCGACCCCCAGATTTCGGCGCCAACGACATAGTTGGGCGCGTTCAGAAGCGTAACCGGTTGATTCGTCGCATGTAGAAAAATCGTGCGAACGTACAAAAATAATTCGCCAAGGTGACATCAATCACATCGGCTCGTATTCGGCGATCGCTCCTTCGTTTGATGACAAAACCGCAGCTTATGGCACTGTCGTTGCGTCGCAAAGCAATCTTCGGCGGTCACCGCCCGGCGGGCGGTCCCGGGTGCCTTTCCCCGCCCTGTGATGGTGAACAGCCGATGGCGGGTCCCCCGATTTAGGTAGCTGGGCGCGTTGCGGAAGTCCTGTGCCCGGGAGGCCCGAGAGGTGCCTTCGGTGCTGACGATCAGGCGGGCGCGGCGGCGTCCTGGGTCGCCGCGAGCCTTTCGCAGATCCGATCAGCCAGGTCCCGCACGGTGGTGATTTCGTTGGACGTCAACCGGATTCCGGTTTCCGTCTCGATGTGGGTGCGCAGCTCGAGATTGCCCAGCGAATCGAGTCCGTACTCCGACAGCGCCCAGTCCGGATCCACGGCACGCCGCAGGATCAGGCTGACGCCCTCCGATATCACCCGCCGCAGTTGGCCGGGCCACTCCTCGACCGGCAGCTCCATCAACTTCGCCACCAGCTTGTTGGTGCCCGACCGGCCCCTGGCGGACTTAAACAACTCGGCAAACGGGCTGCGCTGAGCGAAGGCGGTCAGCCAGGGTGAGCCGATCACGGGGGCGTAGCCCGTGTACGCCCGGTTGTGCCGCAGCAGCGCCTCGAAGGCGTAGGCACCTTCGTCGGGGCCGATCGCCTCACCTTCGCCGGACTGCTCGGCGAACGTCGTCGCGCGGCCGATCTCCTCCCAGGCGCCCCAGGCGATCGAGGTGGCCGGCAACCCCTGAGCGCGCCGCCAGTGGGTGAAGGCGTCCAGCCAGCTGTTGGCCGCGGCGTACGCACCCTGACCTGGCGACCCCACCAGCGCCGCCGCTGAGGAGAAGGAGCAGAACCAGTCCAGCTGCCGGCCCGCTTGCCCCTCCTGCAAGGCTTCGTGCAGATACCAGGCGCCGTGCACCTTGGGCGCCCAGTCGCGCTGGATGAGCTCTTCGGTGATATTGGGCAGGGTGGCGTCCTCGACGACCGCGGCGCCGTGCAATACCCCGCGCACCGGCAGGCCGGTGGCGGTGGCCGCGGACACCAACCGCCGGGCGGTGCCGGGCTCGGCGATGTCACCGCATTCGACCACGACGTCGGTTCCGATGGAGCGAATCAATTCGATTGTCTCCATAGCCTTTTCGCTGGGCTGCGACCGCGAGCTGAGCACGATGCGCCCGGCCCCGGCGCCCGCCATCTTCTCGGCCAGGAACAGGCCGAGGCCGCCCAGGCCGCCGGTGATGATGTAGGCGCCGTCACCGCGGAACACCCGCGACTGCTCGGGTGGCAGCACCACGCTGCTGCGGCCCGCGTGCGGCACCTCCAGGATCAGCTTGCCGGTGTGCTCGGCCGCGCCCATTACGCGGATCGCGGTGGCCGCATCGGCCAGCGGGTAGCTGGTGCTTTCGGGAATCGGCAGCGTGCCCTCGGCGGTCGCATGGTAGACCGTGGTCAACAATTCGCGGACCGCCCTCGGGTCGGTGGCCGACAGCAAGCCCAGGTCCAGACCGTGGAATGACAGGTTCTGCCGGAACGGGAAGAGGCCGAGTTTGGTGTCGCCGTAGATGTCGCGCTTGCCGATCTCCACGAACTGTCCACCCCGCGCCAACAGCTTGATCCCCGCCAGCTGGGCGGCGCCGAACACCGAGTTGAGGACGATGTCGACCCCGTAGCCGTCGGTGTCGTTGCGGATCTGGTCGGCGAACGCAACGCTGCGCGAGTCGTACACATGCTCAATTCCCATGGTGCGCAACAGTTCTCGGCGCTGCTCGCTGCCCGCGGTGGCGTAGATCTCGGCGCCGGCGGCACGCGCGATCGCGATGGCCGCCTGGCCCACCCCACCCGTCGCGGAGTGGATGAGAACCTTGTCGCCCGCCCTGATGCGGGCCAGGTCCTGCAGGCCGTACCAGGCGGTGGCCGACGCGGTGGTGATCGCGGCAGCCTGGGCGTCGGTCAAGCCGTCGGGGATGGGTGTGGCCAGGCGTGCGTCGCAGGTGACAAAGGTGGCCCAGCAGCCGCTCGCCGACATCCCCCCCACGCGGTCGCCGACCTTCAGGTCGGTGACGTCGGGTCCCACCGCGGTCACCACGCCGGCGAAGTCGGTGCCCAACTGAGGCTGCTGTCCGTCGGCCGTCTGGTAGCGGCCGAAGGTGACCAGGACATCGGCGAAGTTGATGCTGGACGCACCGACGGCGACCTCGACCTCACCCGGCCCCGGCGCGACCCTTTCGAACGCGGCGAACTCGAGCGTCTGCAGGTCGCCGGGGGTGCGGATCTGCAGACGCATGCCCTCGTGCTCGTGCTCCACCACGGTGGTCTGACGCTCGTCGGGGCCCAGCGGCGTCGGGCTGAGGCGTGCGGTGTACCACTCGTCGTTGCGCCAAGCCGTCTCGTCTTCTTCGGACTCGGTGAGCAGCAGTTGACGGGTCACTTGTTCGGCGCCGGTGTTGTCGTCGACGTCGATGTAGGTGACCTTGAGGTGGGGGTGTTCGGCGCTGATCACCCGCAGCAGGCCACGCAGGCCGCCCTGTTCGAGGTTGGCGCAGTCGTCGGCCAGCACCGTCTGGGCATTGCGGGTCATGACGTATAGCCGGGCGGTCTGGCCCTCGATATCGGGCAGTTCACGCGCGATGCGCACGATGTGCCCCACGTACTCTCTGCCCCGTTCGATGGCGCTCCCGGTTGCCGAGTCCCCGCTTGGAGGCGCGGTGAGAACGACGACGCCGTTGAAGGCATTGGTGCTGAGTTGATCGCGCAGCAAGCCGGCCTGCGCGTCGTGGTCGTCGCGCAGCAGCCACGAGATCGTCGTGCTGTCGGCGTCGTGCACCTTCAGGGCGTCGGTCAGCTGCGTCGCCATCATGTCGGAGGCGTCGGCGGTGCTGATCAGCAACCAGTTGCCGGGTTCGGTCACGGTCTTCTCGGGCAGCTCGCGCCGTTGCCACTCGATGGTCAGCAGCCGCTCGGCCAGCACTCGATCCCGCTCGCTGCTTGCCGAGGCGCCGGTGCCCATCTGCAAGCCCCGCACCGCCAGCAGCACGGAGCCGTGCTCGTCGAGGATGTCGATATCGGCATTGAGCCCGGTGCCCTCGGGGGTCACGGTGGTCAGGCAGTACCGGGCATGCCGAGCCGAACCGTAGGCGCGCAGCCGGCGAACCCCCAGCGGCAACAGCAGGCCGCCGCCGCCGGCCGTGGTGACGCTGGGGTGCGCGGACACCGACTGGAAGCAGGCGTCCAGCAGTGCGGGATGCACGCCGTACGCACCCTGCTGGGCGCGGATCGAACTGGGCACGGCGACCTCGGCCAGCACCGTGTCGCCGGCTTCCTCGGTGACGTGCGCCGCGGTCAGACCACTGAATGCCGGGCCGTACTGGATGCCGCGACCGTCGAATTCGTGGCGAAGGTCGTCGCCGTCGGCGGGATTCGGGTGCGAGGCGAGCAGCGCTTCGATGTCGTAGGCGGCGGGCGGAACTTCGCCGTCGTCCCCGTCGGATCCGGCATGCAGCATCGCCGAGGCGCGCCGGGAGCGTTCGCCGCCCTCGTTGGTCTCCACCACGAACGGGACGACCCCGGGCGCCTCGACCGTCGCGGTGGCCCCGACGGGAGTCATCTCGTCGAGCAGCAGCAACCGTTCGAACTTGATGTCGCGGACTTCGGCGTTCTCGCCGAGTACGGTGCGAGCCGCGGCCAGGGCCATCTCGCAGTAGGCCGCGCCGGGCAGCGCCGCGGCCCGGTGAATTTGGTGATCACCCAGCCAGGGCTGCGCCTCGGTGCCGACATCGCCTTGCCAGACGTGCCGTTCCGGCTCCTCGGGCAGCCGGACATGCGCGCCCAGCAACGGGTGCACCGCCACGGTGTTGGCGTGGGGGAGCCGATCGGTGCTCTCCTCGAGCAACAGCCGGCGGTGGGTCCACGCCGGCAGCGGCGGCTGCAGCAGGTTGCCACCCGGGTAGAGCAGCGAGAAGTCCACCGCGGCCCCCGCGACGTAGAGGTCGCCGACCAGGCCGCGCAGGCCGTGCGGCAACGGTTGTTCGCGGCGCATGGCGGCCAGGGCGGCCGCGGACATGTCCAGTCCGCGGGCGGTCTGGTCGACGGCGTGGGTGAGCAGCGGGTGAGGGGACAGTTCGGTGAAGACGCGGAAGCCGTCTTCC
>NZ_LQOY01000222.1 GCF_002101675.1 Mycobacterium gordonae
GTCTCCGGGTCGTACTTGCTCGGCATGACATGCACCTTCCCAAGGAAGGAGGTGCGCATCAAACGCGGGATGGTTCACCCTCCTTTTTACCAACCGATTTCCACTCAGCCCAGAGGGCGGTGGCCACGGTCCAAAAGTTAAACAGACAGGAAATGGCTCAAATCAAGATCCATCAACAGACGATCCCGTTTCTCCGAGTCCACCGACTCCTAACCCGACTGGTCAAGCCGGACGCGGTGGCGCTACACGTGATGGATCAGGAGGCAACAACCCACACCTGCCAAGTGGACCACATTTGAGTCCATCAACAGGACCAGGTGAACCGGCACTGCGCCCGACTCCAAATCCGTTGTCGTCGTTGGGTGGGGGTGGTTTGCCTTCGTTGCCGAGCATGCCGGGTGGCGGGGGTGGTGTGCCCGGGTTTCCGATGTCGATGTTGCAGGGCTTCGGCAAATTCCCTGGGGCCACGGGCTTTCCGTCGACGGCCGGTCTGTCGTCACCGGTGAGTCCTCCGCCTGCGTTGTCTTCGTTGGGTGCGGATTTCGGGCGTGGTCTGGCGGCTGGGGCTTCGGCGGCGGGAGCTATGCCGGCGGCTGCGCCTCCTTCGGCTCCGTTGACACCTTTGATGGCGGCTCCGGTGGAAAGTACTGCCGCAGCGGCGGCACCTGCCGCGGCTGCTGTTGCGGCGCCTATCTCTTCGGCGCCTTCGGGCGCGGGGGTGCCCGCGATGGGAGCCGGGGCCGGGTTAGCGCCTTATGGGTCGGTGTTGCCGCCGACGATGTCGAGTCCGGCGCCGGCCAGTGTGGGCGCGGGGTCGCCGGCGGGTTTGGCGGCTGCGGCTGAGGGCGCGGTGTCGACTGCTGGTGGTAGTTCTGCTGGTTTGATGCCGGTGGGGGGTCGGCGCCGCGTTTCGCAGGTTGTTCGGGACAGCGCGGAGACGGATCTTGGGCGGGCGCGGATGGCGGTGGCGGATCTTGCTGGTGCGGCGTCAGTGATCGATCCGGGTTTGGATTGGGCGGTGGCGGTGTCCCGGGATCGGACGGGCGGGATTTCGTTGTGGGTGGCCACGAACGACGGCGCTACCTATATCCCGCCGGGTGTTTTTCTGCATAAGACGATGCCGATTGCGGCGGTCTTCAATGAGGATTTCGATGCGCGCTGGTTCGGCTGGGTGAATCCGGCGGACAAGGTGGTGCGGGCGGCGCGGTCGTTGGGTGAGGAGGTGTCGGCGGTGGCGACGTCGTGGGCGTTGCCGTCGGAATACCTGACCGGGGACCCGGTGCCTGAGATGGCCGTGGGTGTGGCGCCTTCGGGGGTGGATAGTCTGGCGTCGCAGCTGTCGCGTGATCGTTCGCATCGGCTGAAAACGGTGGACCCAGCTTTGTATGCCGCTGTGAAGGATGCCGATCCGTCGGTGATGCGGAGGTATTGCCGAGAGTTGGTGCGGCGGCTGGTTTTCGGTGATGACGCCGAGGGTGTGTCGGCGGTGGTGCAGGCAGTGGGTCGGGCGTTGGTGGCGGGGAACTGGCCGGCGAGGGAGGAGTGGGCGGCGCTGCGAGCGGAATACGATAAGGCGCATCTGTTGGCCGGCACGCAACGCCCCGGGCTTGATGGCTTCGAAAATGCGGCGCAAATCGTCAGCTATGTAAAGTATTTCGTGGAGGCCCGCCGGATGGAGGCGTTGTTGTGTTGGGAACAGCATGGCGGCGACCTGGCGAATGTGGTGTACTCGGCGTGGGTGTGCGGTGTACGGTTGACTCTCAACGACTTTGCGCTTCAGTAGATTTGGGGGGGTTGATGGATCTGGCAGGGCGCCTGAATAAGCTTTTCGATGTCATGCACCCAGTTGGTTCACCCGAAGTTTCGAACACTACCGTTGCGGCCGCGGTTGCCGAACAATCGGGTATATCAGTAACACCGGAGTACCTCGGGTGCCTTCGGGATGGCAGCGAAAAGAGTCCTGGCACAGTCGTTTTACGTGCGATCGCTGAGTTCTTCGGTGTTTCCGCGTCGTATCTGACCGACGTTGATCTTCCGTCTATTGATGCTCAACTTAAGCTGTTGCGGGCACTTCGAGATCAACGTGTGCACGGTATAAGGGCTTGTCGCGGTAATGGTCCCCTGAGTCCGGAGATGTTGAATAGCTTGGCGGACACGCTTAACTCACTCTGAGACTGCTTGCTCGTCGGGGCTGAGCGTTCCGGTTAAAGGCTGCCACGTGTGGCGAGCCACTCGCTGGTGAATCGCAGGTCGGTCTTTTCCGCGAGGATGTCGTAGTCGTGGTCGTAGTGCAGCACTCCTACGCTGTGCCGGTCCGCTAAGGCGGCGATGATGAGATCGACGGGCGGGAGGCGATGGTGTCCGGCGCGGGCGAGTTGATGCTGTGCGTCGAGTGCGCGTTGCTCAACTTTGGTGTCGATGTTCAGCATCGGCAGGGCCGTGAGTTCGCGCAGCAGTTGGTCGTGATCGGTTGCGCTGCGCGCTGAATACCCGGCTTCAAGAAGGAACGGCAAGCAGGTACCGATGCGGCGTTGCTCGATTGCTTCAGCGATTTGCAGGACTCGGTGGTCGGCCAGCGAGGGGGCTGCGAGGCGGACGAATGCCGAATTATCGAGTAGCAGTTGGATACTCACGCGCGCACCCATCCGGATCGGCGTACGTGGTCTGCCGCGTGAATGTCGACCGGAAGACTGCGTGACCGTATCTGGTCGGCGAGTTGTCGCCTCAGGCTTGCTCCGCTGTCGCGCTCGGCATGGATCAGGGCGAGCTTGGCGGCGGCGCCGAGGATGACAAGTTCGCCGAGCTCGACGTGGTCTGTGCCCAGTTCGCGGCGTAGTTCTTCCAATGCTGCTTCGACGGGCGGTGTTTCGGTGATGGCATGTCGGCGGCGTTTGGTGGGCACAGTCCGAGTGTAACACTAGTGTTGCACCAAGGGTCTCTTCTTATAGGGCCGCGTGAAGAACGCCGGTTTTGGTGGTCGTGCGTTGTGGTCGGGGGGTTTTTGGGCGGTTAGTTTTGGTGGGTGAGTGTTGGGGAGTTTGTGGCCGGGGTGGATCGGCTGCTGACTCGTGGGCATGGTTTGTTCCCGGCTGGTGGTGGCGGCGGTGGGGGTGTGTTTGCTGCTGGTGGTGGTGACGGGGGCGTCTCGGTTCCTGAGGTTCCTGGTGGTGGGAGCCGGTTGGCCGGTGGGGTGGTCACCGCGGGTGGGCAGTATTCGCGGGCCCGGGCCTCGGTGGTGGGCCTTGATGTGGAGTCGGGGCAGGCGGCCGGTGAGGGCACGGCGGCCGGTGCATCGGGGCGGGCTGGTGCGGGGGCGATTCGGGATCAGGCGCGGGTAGTCGGGGCGGCGGCGGGGCCGTTGGCGTCGTCACCGGCGGGGGTGCGGTTGGTGGTGGCGACGATGGAGGAGCATTTGGCGGCGATGCAGCGCCAGGTGCAGGCGACCACGGAGCAGAACCGGGTGTTGGCGTTGCGGTTGCGGCAGTTGGCGATGGGCTATCGCGGCATGGGTGGCGGCGGGATGGGCGGGTTGTCCTCGGTGCTGTCGGGGATGGGTTCGGTCCCGTCGTTGGGTGGCGGCGGGGGCGGGTTGAGTGGTTTGAGTGGCCTGGCCGGGTTGCCGACCTCGTTGATGGGCCGCGGCTTTGGCGGTGCGGGCGGCGCGGTCGGCTCGACGACGGGTGGTGTGGTCGGCCGTTCGGTGGGTGGTGAGCTGGGTCCGGGTGTGGCCTCGGAGAAGGGGCTGCAGCGCGACACTATTTTGGCGGCCCGCGCGGTGTCGGCGGCGTTCCCGGAGATCCGCACGATTGGCGGGGTGCGCCCGGATTCGTTGAAGTGGCATCCCAATGGCCAGGCGATCGACGTGATGATTCCCGATCCGACCTCCGCGCACGGTAAGGCGCTCGGTGATGCGGTGATGCGGTTCGCGATGGCGCACCGCGGCCAGTTCAACATTAATCACGTGATTTGGCAGCAGACGATCCACAACCCGGATGGGTCGTCGAGTCTGATGGAGAATCGGGGTTCGCCGACGCAGAACCATATGGATCATGTCCACATCGCGACCAACGGGGGCGGCTTCCCGCACGGCGGCGAGTCCTACCGGCTGTGACCGTGTCAGAAAGGCATTGCTGGGATGGCTGATTCGGCCGATGAAACGACCACGGCGGCTTCTGCGCGTGGCCGCGGGTTAGGGCTGTCGACACGCCTTCAGGTCTCGGGGCACATGTTCATGGCCCGGCGAGCGGTTTTAGCGATGACGCGCCGGCGGGTGCGGATGGAGACCGAGCCGGGCCGCCGGCAGTCGATGGCGGTGCTGGCCGGGGTGACGTTGACGGCGGTGCTGTGTCTGGGCGCGCTGTTTTGGTCGTTTGTGCGTCCGGCAAGTTCGGCGGGGACGTCGCGGATTCTGGCGGATCAGAATTCGGGTGCTTTGTATGTGCGGGTGGGCGAGAAGCTGTATCCAGCGTTGAATTTGGCGTCAGCGCGTCTGATCGCGGGGGAGCCGGCGACGCCGGATCGGGTGCGGCGCAGCGAAATCGATGCGCGCCCGCGGGGGGCGTTGGTAGGTATTCCGGGTGCACCGCAAGAGATGTCACCGGTGTCTCCGGCGCGTTCGTCGTGGCTGGTGTGTGATGAGATCACCAAGGCGTTCGGGGCGGGGGCGCCCGAGCCGGTGGCGGTGACGGTCATTGATGGGCAACCGGATCTGGGCGGGCGGCGGCATGTGCTGGGGGCTGAGGAGGCTCTGGTGCGGCGCTACGGCGATCAGGTGTGGCTGATCCGCGACGGGCGGCGTTCGTTGGTTAATCGCAGTGCGCGGGCGGTGTTGTTGGCCCTTGGGCTGGGTGAAGATGCCTTGTCGGCGGCGCGGCCGATGAGTCGGGCGTTGTTGGATGCGGTGCCGGTGGGTCCGGAGTTGTCGGTGCCGGTGGTTCCGGCTGCGGGTTCGGCGGCGCGGTTTGCTGATGCGCCGGGGCCGGTGGGTGCGGTGGTGGCGACTCCACAGGTGGGTGGGCAGACGGCGTATTCGGTGGTGCTGGCCGACGGTATTCAGCCGATCTCGCCGGTGGTGGCGCAGGTGTTGCAGAACGCGGGGGCTTCGGCCCCGGTGGTGGCTGGGACGGTGCTGGCGAAGTTACCGGTGGTCACCTCGCTTGATTTGTCGGCGTTTCCGGTCTCCCCGGTGCATCTGGTGGACAGTGCGCTCAATTCGGTGGCGTGCTGGCAGTGGCAGCGTGTGGTGGGTGAGTCGGCGGCGAGCACGGCGCTGATCGCCGGGGCGAGTATCCCGGTCGCTGAGGCACATGTCGATCAGGTTGTGGAGTTGGTGAAGGGTCCAGAGTCGGCGGTGCAGGCCGATCGGGTGTTCTTTGGGCCGGGGTTCGCCAATTACGTGGTGTCGACGGGCAATTCGGTGTCGTCGGCGACGGCGGAGTCGCTGTGGTGGGTCTCGGAGTCGGGGGTGCGGTTCGGGATACCGCGCGAAGATGACACGTTGCGGGCGTTGGGGTTGGACCCGAAAAGCTTTGGGCCCAGCCCGGCGCCGTGGCTGGTGTTGCGTCTGCTGGCTCAGGGCCCGGTGCTTTCCCGTGCGGATGCGTTGGTGCGCCACAACAGTTTGCCGGTCGATCTGAGTCCTGGACAGTTGGAGGTCCCGAAGTGAAGTACGCGTTCGCGCGTCAGAAGCCAGCGGAGCCGCCGGCGTTGCGGTCGGTGGAAGTTGAGTTGCCGACGCCGGTGAGAGTGCCTGTTCCGCAGGGTAAGCCGTTGTGGTCGGTGGCGTTGGTCATCGGGTTGATGGCGATGGTGGGCGGCATGGTGTGGATGAGTTTCGCCGGCGGGGCGCGCTCGTTTTCTGGTGCGGGGTCGCTGTTTCCGATCATGATGGTCGGGGGTTTGTTCGCGATGTTGTTCAGCGGTCGGGGTTCTCAGGACATGTCGCGCGCGAAGTTGGATGCGCTGCGTGCCCGGTACTGCTTGACGATTGACGAGAGGCGCGACATGGCGGCGGCGGCCGCGGACCGTTTGGGGGAGCATTACCGCTGGTATCACCCGGCGCCGCAGACGCTGGAGTCGGCGTTGGGTGGGGTGCGGATGTGGGAACGCACCGCCGATGGCGGCGCCGACAGCTGGTTTGGGGTCGTGCGGGTCGGGGTCGGGATGACCGACTTGCAGGAGTCGGCGGCCGCGGTGTTTAGAGAGCCTGAAGATATGCCCAGTGATATCGAGCTCGAGCCGGTCACCGGCAAGGTGTTGCAGGAGTTCGTGCGGTATCAGACGGTGGCCTACGGGGTTCCGGCGTTGGTGTCGCTGATGGTCGAGCCGGGCTATGAGTTGCGTGGTCCGCGAGAGCGGGTGTTGGCGTTGATGCGGGCGGTCTTGTGCCAGTTGGTGTTTTGGCACGGCCCGGATCATCTGCGGCTGGTGGTGGTCACCGCTGATGTGCCCGAGTGGGATTGGGTGAAGTGGTTGCCGCATGTGGGGGATCCGGTGATCGAGGACGGCGCGGGGCCGGTGCGGATGGTGTACGGGTCGGTGGCCGATTTTGTTGAGGCTCAGGCCGATGCGATGGGGTTGCGGGGCCGCGGGGAGTTTGTGAGCAGGCATAAGCTGATGAAGACCCCGATCGATCCGCTGCCGCACACAGTGATCGTGTGTGATGTCGGGGGGGGCTGGGAGGTGTTGGGTAACTCCGCGGGGGTCAGGGGGATGACGTTTTTCGATCTGCGCGGCTGCGGTGAGGTGCCGGCGTGCGCCGAGCCGGCGCGGGTGCTGCATGTGCGGGAGGACGCCGTGGTGACGGCGGTGCCTCGTGACCCGAAGACCTGGGATGCCTTGCCGGATGCGCCCCAGTTTTTTGCGGTGGCTGATCAGATGAGCAGCGATGAGGCTGAGGTGTTCGCTGAGCGGATGGCGCGCTGGCGTCTGGCCGAGGCTTATGAGTCGATCGAGGTGAATTCGGCGTCGCGGTTCATGGCGCGAGACATTCTGGCGCACTACGGGATTGATGATCCGGCCAATATTGATTTCGAAAAGTTATGGGAGTCGCGCAGCGACATCAATAACTCAGTACAACGCTTGAATGTGCCGATCGGCAACCGCGCCGATAACAATGAGCTGCTCTTTGTCAACCTCAAAGAGTCGGCTGAAGGTGGGATAGGTCCGCATGGGGTGATGGTGGGCTCCACCGGTTCGGGCAAGACGACGATGCTGCGGGCGTTGATCGAGTCGCTGATGTTGGGTCATCCGCCGCAGAATCTGCAGTTTCTCCTTGCCGACCTTAAAGGTGGCGCGGGGGTTAAGCCATTTGCGGGTGTTCCTCATGTCGCGCAGATCATTACCGATCTTGAGGAGGATCAGAACCTGCTCGGGCGCTTCGTCGAGGCGCTGTGGGGCGAGATCGCGCGCCGAAAAGCGTTGTGCGACTTTGCTGAGGTCGATGACGCCAACATGTACAACAAGAAGCGCGCCGATCAGTTGGCGCGCGGAGATGCTGATCCGCTGCCGCCGATGCCGGTGCTGATGGTGGTCATCGATGAGTTCGCCGAGTTGTACCGGATCGCCGCAGATATCGAGGAGGTGCTGATTCAGCTGTGCCGCCAGGGCCGCTCGCTGTGGGTGCATCTGCTGATGGCCAGCCAGGAGCTCGGTACCCGCGCCGAGAAGCTGATAACCAACATCCATTACCGGATCGCGTTGGCACTCAATTCGAGGAATGATGCGGCGCAGATCGGGGTGCTGAACGCAATGAACCTGCCCAAGAATGGGCAGGCGTATCTGGCGTTCGGTCCGAAGGATGATGGCTCGCTGGTGAGGTTTCAGGGGGAGTATCTGTGGCGCGAGTACCGCAAGCCGGGCACCGAGGATTTCACCACCGGTGAGGATGCTGTGCCGGCGTCGGTGAATTATTTCGCTCCGCAGCTGTTCGGCACCGATTTCACTCCGTTACCGCTGCCCGATGACTTCGACGATGTCGCGGCGCAGGACAGTGTCGAGGCGGCGCAGGAGGAGCCCGCGCGTGGCGAACAAGAAGCCGCGGCGGCCGATAGTGCGCTGATGCGCCCGCAGGTGGGCCGGGTGATCATCGACGAGCTGCGCCGGGTCCGTTTTGAGCCCTATCGGCTGTGGCAGCCTCCGCTGGATGCGCCGTGGACCATCGAGCGGCTCGTCGATACGTTTTTGGGGCGCCGGTGGGACACCGAATATGCCGCACGCCCAAACCTGGTGTTCCCGATCGGGCTGGTGGACCGGCCATTCAAGCACGACCAGCACCCGCTGGTCGTCGATGTGTCAGGCCCGGGCGCCAACGTGGTGATCGTGGGCGCTCAAAGGACGGGGAAAACGACAACCCTGCAGGATCTGATCTGCGCGGCGGCGATGACTCACACTCCCGAGCAGGTGCAGTTCTACTGCTTGGCATTTTCCTCGGCGGCGCTGGCGACGGTGGAGGGTCTGCCGCACGTCGGTGCGGTCGCCCAGGCCCTCGACGGCGACGGGGTACGACGCACGGTGGCCGAGATGACAGAGCTGCTCGCAAGCCGCAAACGCCGCTTCGAGCAAACCGGGGTCATGTCGATGGAGGTGTTCCGGCGGCGCAAGTCTGGCCAGGAGGCCGGAGAGTGCCCCGACGACGGCTATGGCGATGTGTTTCTGGTCATCGACAATTACGCAGCGCTCAATCTTGCGTACGAAAACGAAGTGCTGATGGACATGGTGGACCGGATCATCGCCGAGGGCCCCACATTCGGTATCCACGTGGTGGCCGCGGTGAACCGGCTCGCTGAGCTGCGAATCAAGGTGCGCGGCGCGTTCGGGTCGAAAGTGTGGCTGCGTCCCACCGATATTCACGACGTCACCGATCTACCGAAGCCGCGGCTGGCCGCGGCCATCCCCGATCGCCCCGGCCGGGGGATGATCGCCCAGAACTATCTGCGGGCGGGTTCGGAGCCGGTCGGTTTGCACACCCTGATGGCCCGGCCCGCGATGGCGGCCAGCACGGAAGAAGATTTCGATTCGAGTAGCGTGGCCGAGGCGGTGAGCCGGGTCGCGAGCCGGTTCACCCCCGCACCCAAGGTGCGCCGCCTACCGGCCCGGCTGTCGCCGGCATCGTTGGGTGCGCGGGCGCGCAGCGACGCGCGGTTCTCGTCATCGATCGTGTGGGCGCTCAGCGAGACCGAGGCCCCGGTCTTTCTCGACCCGGACCGTCATCTGGTGATCGCCGGCAAGGCCGATTGCGGGCGCACGACGGTGTGCGCGACGATCCTGGCCGAGATCGCCCGCCTCTATGCCCTGGATGAGTCGGGTGTGGCGCAGGGGCGTCCGGCTGCGCAGGTGTGGCTGGTCGATCCCCGCCGCCAGTTGCACGCGGTGCTGGGCCCCGCTGGGGTGTACCGCTTCGCCTCCACCGCGGACGGAGTGAAGACCAGGATGGCGGAGCTGGCCGGCGTGCTGGCCTCGCGGCTGCCGCAAGATGATCCCGACGGTGGCGGCCAGATCGTGGCGCGTAGTTGGCAGGGGCCCGAGATCTTCCTGGTGATCGACGACGGCGAGCGCATGCCGGGGGGCTTCGACTCGCCGTTCGCTGCGATCGAAGGATTTGTGCAGGTCGGCCACGATGTCGGTTTGCACATCGTCTACACCCACTCGTTCGGGGCGTTCAGCACACAGATGGGAGCCAATCCGGTGCTGCGGATGTTGCGGCAGTCGTTCGCACCGATGCTGATCATGGATTCCGATCCCGACCCCGGCTTCGTGCAGGGCAAGTGGAAGGGCCATCCG
Organism: Mycobacterium gordonae; assembly: GCF_002101675.1. Classification (GTDB taxonomy): domain Bacteria; phylum Actinomycetota; class Actinomycetes; order Mycobacteriales; family Mycobacteriaceae; genus Mycobacterium; species Mycobacterium gordonae. The sequence continues at coordinate 9,781 of NZ_LQOY01000222.1, forward strand.
ATGATCCCGGGCCGCGGATTCTTGATGAATAGCGCCGAATCGGGCGAAGCGGGAATATACGTGCAGGTCGCGGACACCGAACCAGCCGAAATTGATCCGCGGTGACCCAGACATAGAGACATCGGCACCGTTAGACTCAAGCCAGTAGATTGGTACGTTCGTCACGTTTCGGGAGGGTGCATGTTTGTCACGGCGTTACCAGCGGGGCTGGAGTCCTGCGCCTCGGGGCTGGCCGCGATCGGCTCGGCGGTGGCCGCGGGCAACGCCGCGGGGGCGGCCCCGACGTTGGGGGTGGTGCCGCCGGCACCGGAGCCCACTTCGGTGCTGCTGGCCGCTGCGTTCGGCACTCACGCGGGGGTCTATCAGGTCACCCAGGCGATCGGCTCGGTGATCCACGAGATGTTCGTGGCCACCATGGGCACCTCCGCGGCCACGTATGCGGCCTCTGAGGCCCTCAACGCCGTGGCGATGGTCTAAGCGCTTTTCGCGCCGTAGCGCTGATGGTCGATTACGGGGGACCGCCCGAGTACAACTCCGGGCGCATGTATGCCGGCGTCGGGTCGGGGCCGTTGATGGCCTCGGCGGCGGCCTGGCAGTCCCTGGCCGCCGAGTTGGGTTCAGCCGGCGGCGCATTCCAGGCGGTGATCGAAGCGCTGACCAGCACGGCGTGGCTGGGTCCGTCGTCGATCTCGATGGCATTGGCCGCCGCCCCCTACGCGGTGTGGATGATGGCCACGGCCGGACAATGCGAGGCCGCGGCCGCGGCGGCCTCCGCGGCGGCGGGCGCGTTCGAAGCCGCCCGCGCCGGTGTCGTTCCCCCACCGGTGATCGCCGAGAACCGGGCCCAGCTGGCCACCCTGGTCGCCACCAACTTCATGGGCTTCAACACCCCAGCGATCGCGGCCAACGAAGCCCACTACGACCAGATGTGGGCCCAAGACAGCATGGTCTTGTACGGCTTCGCCGCCGACGCCGCCGGCGTCACCGGCACGCTGGTGCCGTTCACGCCGCCGCTGCCCAATTCCGACCCGGTCGGGCTGGCCGCCCAGAGCGCGGCATTGGGCCAGTCCGCGGGCAACGCGGCGGGCCAGCAGCCAATGAATCTGCTCAGCAACGCGGGTCTGCCCGCCGGACTCGACGGCCAGACGATGCTGTCGATGGGCCCGCAGTTGGTCAGCACCATCCCTCAAGTGCTGCAAGGGTTCGCTTCGCCCCTGAGCAGCGGGCTGTCGCCGGCGTCAGGTCTGGGCCAGTTCCAGTCGTTGCTGAGTCCGTTCATGTCGGTGCTGAGCAATCCCGGCATGCTCGGCGGCGCGACCGGCGCCGCGAGCGGTGTGGGAGGACCCGGCCTGGCGGGTCTGGGCGGGGCCTCCTCGGTGGGTGCGCAGGTGGAAGCGATGGCCGGTCGGGCCGGTTCGCTGGGCGGATTGTCGGTGCCGGCGACCTGGACGGCGGGCACCAGTGAAGCGGTGGGAGCGACCGGTGCGGTGACACCGGTCGCCGCGCCGGGCGGTGCGGCGGCATCGTCGGCTGTTCCCGCCTCAGCCCCCGCCGGCGGCATGTATGGCGGCGCCCCGATGGCGGCCGGGATGGGTGCGCGCGGCGGCGACGGTGGCGGCGGCCCGCGCTACGGAACGCCGATCAAGGTGCTGCGCCGACAATAGCCGCGTTGCTTGAAAAATTGCTGGGAAATTGCTTACCGCCGCCGTTGCCGGGGGCCAAAACCGGCTCATAGAATGAGTGTTAGAGCGGCTGGACACTAATTCACTGAGCAAATAAAAGGAGAGCACCAATTATGGCTTCGCGTTTTATGACCGACCCGCACGCGATGCGTGACATGGCGGGCCGGTTCGAGACCCATGCTCAAACGGTGGAGGACGACGCCCGCAAGATGTTCGCGTCCTCGCAGAACATCTCGGGGGCGGGCTGGAGCGGTTTGGCGTCGGCGACCTCGCTTGACACCATGGGCCAGATGAATCAGGCCTTCCGCAACATCGTGAACATGCTGCACGGAGTGCGTGACGGCCTGATTCGCGACGCCGCCAACTACGAACAGCAAGAGCAGGCCTCTCAGCAGATCCTGAGTAGCTAAACCCCCACCCAACGCTTTATCGAGGTCAGGAGAAACTTCAACCATGTCGATCAACTACCAGTTCGGCGACGTCGACGCCCACGGCGCCACGGTCCGGGCCCAGGCCGCGGCATTGGAGGCCGAGCATCAGGGGATCGTGCGCGATGTGTTGGCCGCCGGTGACTTCTGGGGAGGTGCTGGATCAACGTCCTGCCAGGAGTTCATCAACCAACTCGGCCGCAATTTCCAGGTCATCTACGAACAAGCAGGCGCCCACGGCCAAAAGGTGCAGGCCGCAGGCCACAACATGAACAGCACCGACGGGCAGGTCGGCTCCTCGTGGATGTCGGCCTAGCCCGGTTACTGTCAGCAGCGCGGCGGCATCGCAGGGTGCCGCCGCGCTGTCGTCACCATCTGAAGACCACGATTTGCCGATGAGCACCGAGAATTCGCCAACAGACATCACCGTCAATATCGATGGTCTGTGGTTCCTGCAAGCCTTGCTGGGTATCGACCAGTTGGCACCCGAGCTTCGCGGCCACCCCTGCGGCCAGCCCCGCTCGCTGGATTGGGTCGGCACACATCCCGGGTTAGGGGTACTGGTCGAGCAGGGCATCTGTGATGAGGCCGCGGTGGTGCGCGCCGATATCGCCGCGCGAATGCACGTGCTGGCCCACCCCGACGTCGAGGTCATCGTGCTGATCTCACGCGGGCCGATGAACTGGGCGCCGACAGTGGTGCTCGAGGACCCTTCGACGTGGCGGGCGATCCCTGAGGAGCAGCTGCGCATCGTGCTATCCCGGCGCGGCGGCCGGTGGGCCTCGGCGGTGCGCGCCGGCGGGCACATCACCATCGACGACTGCGCCCCGGTGGACGAACACGCTTTGCCGCAATTGGTCATCGCCGCGATGGACTCGGTCCACCAAGTGGCACCCGCGCGCATCAGCGCACTCAATGTGCCACTAGAGGAGATGACGGCGGCGGCCGCCGCCCAGGGGGAGGCGAGCAGCAGCGCCATCAGCAAGCACGCAGCGCTGCGGGCGGTGGGGCTGCGCGGCGCGGCCCTGGCCGAGCTGGAGCGCGCCCTCAACGAGCCTGCGGCGGAGGCGTGCGTCTATGCGCGGGCGTATGTGGATAGCGACACCGTGGGCAGTGAGTCGGTACTGAATCTGCGTGACACCGCCGCCGGCCGCGTCGCGCTCTACCGGCTCAATCCGGCCCAGGGCAGCCGCCAGGAGTGGATGGCGATCACCCCGGGCGGCGCGACGCAGATCCGCCACGGCCTGACCACGGTTCTGGCCAGCGTGCCCGTGCGCTCCTGGCCCACCCACGAACGAATGGCCTAACAATCGCTGCTGATCCCGACTCAAAGAATGGTAATGAGGGTCTCAGCAAACACCGTTATGTTTGCAAACACCGTTATATTTCTCAAAAAATGTTGATCGGGCGTGGTTTGGCGAGAAGTCGAGCCTTAGGATCAGTAGAAGAAGGCCAACGACAAGGCAGGAAATGACGGACAATTCCGATTTCAGGTCACGCTATCTGCCGCCGCCCACCACTGGCGAGCGCCACGACCCCAGCGAGGACCCATCCATGCCCGACCCTGCGATACCCGAGCCGGAGGCACTCGCACCGCCACCGCCGCATGATCCCCACCCACCCAGCGACTACCCGCCGCCGGGACGGTCCCCGCTGTTCGCGCCGCCGCCGGTGACGCAGCGGACACCGACGCCTCCCGCGCAGGCCTCAGCACCGCCGCCGCCACCTGGGCAGACCCCACCCCCGCCGGGGCCCTACCGGGCACCGTCCTACGGCGCCGGGCACTCGTACCCGGGCTCCGATGGTAACCCGTGGGGCTCAGGTGGGGCGTGGAACCCCGCGCCGGCGCATCGGCACGACGGCGAGCCACCCGCCACGCCCGCCGGCCCGGCGCCGGCACCGATCCCACACCCGCCGCGCCTGGAGGACCGCTCGCCGGTGCCACCTGCGCAGCAATGGTCACCGGCGATCGACCCCACAGAACGGTGGACGCCGCGGGCAGACCCGCAGGCATCAGGCGAGTCGTTTCGCACTATCGAAGCGAAGGCGGTCGTCAAGCCTCGCCGCGAACCGGCCACGATGGGGTGGCGCAAGACCGTGTACACGGCCACCGGGACGTTGGTGAATCTGGGCGCTGGGAAACACGAAAAGAAGCTGCTGGACTGGACGAATCGGATCAACGCCAACATTCCCGGCAACTATCAGATCGCCGCGATATCGATGAAAGGCGGGGTGGGCAAGACCCGGCTGACCGCGGCGGTCGGCTCGGTGTTTGCCTATCACCGCGGCGGCGGGGTGATCGCGATCGACGCCGATGACACCGCGGGCCGGCTGGGTGAGTTCATCGACCCCAAGACGAGGGTCGGGGTCCGCGAATTCCTAGCCGATGCCGACGCGCTCACTCACCCGAAAACCCGGCCCTACACCGGGCGCAACCGAGAACGCCTGGAAGTGCTGGCGAGCTATCAAAACGTCGCCACCGATTTCCCTTTCGACGAGCAGGCGTTCTTCGACACCATCCGCCGCACCCGCCAGATCTACCAGCTGGCCATGGTGGACTGCGCGGCCATGAAAGGCGACGTGTTCAAAGCGGTGTTGTCGTCCTCGGATGCGCTGATGATCATCGGATCGTGCACCGTCGAAGGCGCGAAGATGATCGAAAGGACGCTGAATTGGTTGGCGGCCCGGCGCGGCCATGAGCTGCTCCACCGGTCAGTGATCGTGCTCAACGACACCCACCGCAGCGCGACACCGAAACTTTTGTCCCACGTCAACCAAACATTCAGCAAGCGCGTCAAGGCGGTCCTGACGGTGCCCTGGGATCCGCACCTGCGCGATGCCCCCACCCTAGATTTCCCGGCACTGCGCAAGGACACCCAGGAAGCGTTGATGGAATTGGCGGCGGAGTTGAGTGAGGGATTTGCCACCGCCGGAGCCCTGCGCGGATGACGGTGGAACGGGCCCGGGAGGCGACGTCGGGGGCCTCCGCTGGCGTAGCGCTGCCCGATCGGATTCTGGTGGCGATCATCGCCGGAGCCACCAAGATCTCGGTAGTCCTCGACGCCGGTGCGCCGGTCACGGTGCAGCTCTCGGCACTGGTGGATCTGATCACCGCGCGCCTCGAGGAACTGGGACAACCCCCGCTGCGGACGCAGTCGCGGGGCCGCTGGACGTTATGCCGCATGGACGGCAGCGCACTCAAATCGGCCCTGTCGCTGACCGAGCAGGACGTGGTCGACGGAACGAGGTTGTGGCTGCGGCACGCCAGTGACTCCGAGGCGCGGATCGATGTCGTCGAGCACGTCACCTCCGCGGTGGCCCGCGAGCTGCATACACGTTGGCCCGGGGTCACCCCTGAGTGGGCAGCGCGGGTCGGTTCGGGCATCGTGGTCGCCGGTGTGCTGGTGGCTTCGGCGCTGCTGGGCCGGTGGCGTTACGGGCATCTGGACTGGGTGGCGGCGCCCTACTGCGCGGCGCTGGCGGCGGTGTTGATCATCGCGGCGGTGACCATCTTGGTCCGCGAACACGCAAGCGCGCCGTCGCGCGCCGTAGGGGACACGCTGCTGTGGACGGGAATGGTCCCGGCGGCGATCGGCGCCGCTAGTGCGGTTCCGGGCCCGGTGGGGGCACCGCATGCCGCGTTAGGGTTGACCGCGTCGGTGGCTGCCGCAGTGCTGGCGGTCCGCTTCACCGGCCGCCACGTCGCATTGGGCACCGCGGTCATCACGCTGGGCCTAGCCGGTGCTGTGGTCGCGGTGGTGCGGATGACACTGGTGACCTCAGCGCCGATCCTGCTCGGTGTGCTGCTGCTGGTGTCGATCGTAGGCATGCATCTGGCGCCCACGGCCGCGCGGCTGGCCAGCGGGATCCGGCTACCGGTGTTTCCCTCGTCCACCGGCCGCTGGATTTTCGAAACCCGCCCGGATTTGCCGTCGACAAAGGTCGTGGCCAGCGGAGGGTTGGCCACCCTGGACGGCCCGGATTCGGTGCGCGATGTGACGGTGTCCGCCGATCGTGCACGCGCGCATCTGAGCGGGCTGCTCGTGGCCACCGCAGCGCTGATCGTGGTGTGCTGTGTGGGGATGTGCGATCCGCACGCACCGCGGCGCGCTCTGCCGCTGGTGGTGGCGGGCCTGGTCGCGGTCGCGGTGCTGCTGCGGGGCCGCTCCTTCACCGACCGGTGGCAGGCGACGATCCTGGCACTGGCCGCTGTCGCCGTGGTGATCGGTGTGGCCGGGCGCTACGTGCTGGGTCTGTGGTCGTTGCCGGCGCTGCTGATCGGGGTCTCGGTGATCGTGGCCGTTCCGGTCGCCGGTTTGATCGCCGCAGTGGTGGTGCCCCGGCGCTTCTACACCCCGCCGTTCCGCAAGGTGGTGGAGTGGATCGAATACGTGTGTTTGACCGCGATCTTCCCGTTGGCGTTCTGGCTGATGGGTGTCCTGGCCGCGATCCGGTACCGGTAGCGGTGGAGGTGAGACCCTTGAGACGGGACACGATGATCGCCGCCGCGGCGGCCCTGGCGGTGGCAGGTGTGGCGGCGTTGTGGGTGACCCCGCCGGCCGCAGCAGTCGCACCGCCCGAGATCGACCTGGGGGCGCTGCCCGGCGATGGGCCGCCCGGCCCGGATCAGCCGATGCGCCAGGGCACCTACTGCACCCGGGTCGGCACGCTGCCCGGCACCGACTACCGGGTCCAGCCGCATTTCCTGGACATGCTCGATGTGGCCGAGGCGTGGCGCTTCGGGCGCGGTGCCGGGGTGAAAGTCGCGGTCATCGACACCGGCGTCAGTCCGCATCCGCGGCTGACCAACCTGACCGGCGGCGGAGATTACGTCGAGGCCGGCGGGGATGGACTGACCGACTGCGACGCGCACGGCACCATCGTGGCCTCGCTGATCGCCGCCCAACCCAACGACGGCAAAACCCCGCTGCCGCCGCCGCGCCAGTCTCGCCGCCCTGACACAGTCCCGACCACCGAAGCGCCGCCACCGCCACCGCCGCCGCAAACGGTGACGGTGCAGCTGCCGCCGCCGCCGCCGCCGCCCGAAGGAGCCGCCTGGAGGCCGGCGCCCGCGACAGCACCGGCGATCGTGCCGGCCGGGCTG
>NZ_LQOY01000223.1 GCF_002101675.1 Mycobacterium gordonae
CGGCGGATGCGGGTAACCACTTGGCATTGCAACTCCTAAGATCCATGTTGTTGCAATGACCGTATGAATTTGCCGCGAAAATCTCGCCGTCAGTTCACGTTCGGCGCAAGACCGACCGCGCTGGTATCGTAGTGATCACTACGGTAGAAGGGAAGCGTGATGGCGGACAACGCGCCCAAGCGCAAGCGCCGGGCCGACGGTGAACTGTCGCGCACCCGCATCCTGGACGCGGCCACCGAGATCGCGGCCGAACGAGGATACGAAGGCACCAGCATAGGGCTGGTCAGCGCGAAGTGCGGGTTGCCGGCCAGTTCAATCTATTGGCACTTCAAGGACAAAGACGACCTCATCGCCGCGGTCATCGAGCGCAGCTTCGGCACCTGGCTGGCCGCGTGGAACCTCTCGGAACCAACCGCTACGGCCGATCCGCGGGAGCTGGTCGCCGGCCTCACCGAACAGACCGCCAAGGCGTTGCTGGAGGCGCCGGACTTCCTGCGACTCGGGCTGATGCTTGCCCTCGAGCGCCGCCCGGCCGAACCTCGGGCCAAGACGATGTTCATCCAGGTTCGGGCGCGCGCGTTCGATCAGCTCAAGAACAACTTCCGCGCCACCATGCCGCAGTTGTCCGAAGCCGACGTGCACCAACTCGCCACCTATGCGATGGCCGGTGCCGACGGTCTGTTCATCGCCAAAGAACTCGGCGGCGACGCGGTTGATCTGATCGCGTTGTTCGAGATGCACGGGCGGGCCATCTACGAGCTCGCCCGGCAGCTCACTTGAGTTCGGCCGACGACAGGCCCAGCAACCGGCGGGCGACCACCAGCTGCTGAATCTGTTGTGTCCCTTCGAAGATGTCCAGGATCTTGGAGTCGCGGCCCCACTTCTCCAGCAGCATCTGCTCGGAATACCCTGTGGTGCCCGCCAATTCGACAGTCTTCAGCGTGACGTCACTGGCCATCCGGCCGGCCTTGGCCTTGCTCATCGACGCTTCTTTGGAGTTGGGGATGCTGTTGTCGGCCTGCCATGCCGCCCGTAGCGACAGCAGGTAGGCGGCCTCCCAGTCCGACTCCATCCGCAGGAACTCCGCCGCGGCGGCGCTCTGGACGTGCGCGGGCCGGTCGTAGTCGATCTCGACGCCGGCATCGGTCAGAATCCGTCGGATCTCCTCCAGCGCTGCGCGGCCGATGCCCACGGCCATGGCGGCCACGATCGGGCGGGTGTTGTCGAAGGTCTCCATGACACCCGAGAAGCCCTTGCCGACCTCGATTTCGGGGTTGCCGAGCAGATTCTCCTTGGGAATGCGGGCGTTGTCGAAACGGATCGCGGCGGTGTCCGAGCCCTTGATGCCGAGTTTGTGTTCAAGCCGTTCGACGGTGACACCGGGATGCTCGCGCGGCACGATGAACGACTTGATCGCCGCGCGGCCCTTCGACTTGTCCAGCGTGGCCCACACGACGATGTGGGTGGCGCGCGAACCGGCTGTCACATAGATCTTTTCGCCGTTGATGACGTACTCGTCGCCGTCGAGCTTCGCGGTGGTCGACACCGCCGCCGAGTCCGAACCGAACCCCGGTTCGGTGATGGCCATCGCGGCCCACACCTTGCCCAGGCGCTCGAGCTGCTCCTCGGTGGCCACCGCGGAGATGGCGGCGTTGCCCAGCCCCTGGTACGGGATGGACAGCATCATCGCCACATCACCCCAGCTGGCTTCCAGGGTCTGCACCAGGGCGGCCATGTTGGCGCCGTTGTGGTTGTCGTCCTTCTTGTCGCTGCCCCGGAGCTCGCCGGCCCCCGCGAAGCTGAACGACTCCGATGCGCCCTCGAAAAGGTTGATCAGCGTGTCGAGTTCGACCGGGTAGGCGTGTTCTCTCAGGTCGTACTTGCGGGCGATGGGCCGCACCAACTCGGCGACGCCTTGATGGGTCTTGGTGACTACCGCCTGCAGCTTGCCGGGCAGCTCGAGATTGATTGCCATGATTGATCTTTCGCCTTTGACGTATACGAGTTAGATGACCACGACGCCCTCGGCCACGCCGATGGCCCGCAAGTCGCGGTACCAGCGCTCGACCGGGTGCTCTTTGGTGAATCCGTGGCCGCCGAGCAACTGCACGCCGTCCAGGCCGATCTGCATGCCCTTGTCGGACGCAAATCGCTTGGCCAGCGCCGCTTCCCGGGCGAACGGCAGACCCTGCTCGGCGCGCGACGCGCCGCGCCAGGTGATCAGCCGCAGCCCGTCCAGCTCGATGGCGATGTTGGCGCACATGAACGCGACGGCCTGACGTCGGGCGATCGGCTCACCGAAGGCTTCGCGTTCCTTGACGTAGGGGACGACGTAGTCGAGCACCGCGTGCGAGGTGCCCACCGCCAGTGCCGCCCAGCCCAGCCGGGCCAGCGCGATGGCCTCCGAGTAGTCCTCATCGCCGGCCTCGTCTTCACCCAGCCGGGCATTCAGCGGCACCGAAACACCGTTCAGCTCAACCTGTCCCAACGCCGCGGCGCGAATCCCCATGCTCGGATCCGCCTTGACGGTCAGGCCCTGGGCGGAGGATTCGACGATGAACAGCGCCGGCTTGCCGTTGAGCTGTGCGCCGACGATGAACAGTTCGGCGTCGGCCGCCGCCGGCACCAGCGACTTCACGCCGTCGAGCCGGTAGCCGGACGGGGTGCGCACGGCGGTGGTCCGCAGCCGCGTCGGGTCGAACAGCGGATGAGGCTCGGCGATCGCCACGCACGCCTGCGGGACGCTCTCGCCGGCGAACTCACTCAGGTAAGTGGCCTGCTGATCCGCGCTGCCCCAATGGGTCAACGCCGCCGCCACACCGCCCGGCGCCAGGATAGGTAACGCCTGGCCCATGTCGCCGTAGGCCAGCGCCTCGGCGACCAGCACGTTGGTCACCGCGGAGCGGTGCTCGGCGATCCCGTCGAAGTCCTCGGGAATGTTGATCGCGGTGATGCCCAGCTCGGCGGCCTTGGCGATCAAACCCTCCGGATAGGTCGCGGCCTCGTCGGCGTCATGGGCGGCCGGGCGCAAGATCTCCGCGGCGAATTCCTCGACGGTTTCGACGATCAGCTTCTGGTCGTCGTCGGGCGTGAGGTCGAAGTAGTTCTTACCGCTCGACTTCAGCCGGGTCGGTGTGCCGCGCAGGCTCTGCACCCGCTTGAACTGACGGCTCGCGGCGGCGGTGGTGGAGAACACCTGCTTGGTGCCGTAGCGCAGCGTCCGGTTCAGCGGATCGCGCAACTTGTACTTGTCCAGGAACTCCTGGCCCACCAGCGGCGTCAGCAAGGCGATGGCGATGTCGACGCCGGTGCGCTTGTGCGGCTTCATTCCGATGGTCGTCTGGGGGTCCCGGCGCTTCTTGGAGCGGGCGCCGGAAGCGGGAAGGGTGTCGGTCATATCAGCAGCCTCTGTCGTTGGGGCGATGCGAATAACCGTATCTTACTCCGGAGTAAGATAGATGGCACGTGTTAGCTAATTCACAGCGGTGTGCAGCCGCTGCAGCACCTCGTCGTGCAGCAGGCCATTGGTCGCCACCGCGCTGCCGCCGTGCGGTCCGACGGTGCCGTCCAGGCTGGTGAACCGTCCGCCCGCCTCGTGCACCAGAACGTCGAGGGCAGCCAGATCCCAGACCGAAACCTCGGGCTCGGCGGCGATGTCCACCGCGCCTTCGGCGAGCAGGCAGTAGGACAGAAAGTCGCCGTAGGCGCGCACTCGCCAGACGGCGTCGGTCAGCTCGATGAAGTGCCCGCGCAACCCGATGTCAGCCCAGCCGGTCAGGCTGGAAAACGACAGGCTCGCCGAATCCAGTTGTGCCACAGCCGAAACCGACAATCGCCGCGGTGCCGCCCCGGCCACCGATGCGAACGCGCCCTGCCCGCGCGCCGCCCACCAGCGCCGGTGCAGGGCCGGCGCGCTCACCACCCCGACCACCGGGACGCCGTCGTCGAGCAGCGCGATCAAGCTGGCCCACACCGGGACTCCGCGCACGAAGTTCTTGGTGCCGTCGATCGGGTCGATGATCCACTGCCGTCCGTGCCAGCTGGTGGTTCCGCCGAACTCCTCGCCCAGCACACTGTCCCCGGGCCGCCCGCCGGCGATCGCCTCACGCAGTTGCGACTCCACGGCCTGATCCGCGTCGGTCACCGGGGTCAGATCGGGTTTGGTGTCGACGCGCAGGTCCAGGGCGCCGAACCGAGCGCGGGTCACCTCGTCGGCCTGGTCGGCCAGTGCCAGCGCGAACTGCAGATCCGACTGCTCCATCCCAGCAGTCCTACCATGGCGGGATGTGGGAATTCATGGTGCTGCTCCTGCTGGTGGCGGTGCTGCTGGTTTTTCTGGTGCCGCGGTTCATCCGTCCCGGCCCGCGCGGCGCGCTGGCCAGCGGCACGTTGCTGGTGACCGGCGTCAGCCCGCGCCCGGACGACATCAGCATTCAGGGTGAGCAGTTCGCCACCATCTCCGGCGTCATCAACGGGCCCACCGTCAACGAGCACGCGGTGTACCGGCGCATGGTCGTCGACGTCAACCAGTGGCCCGTCACCGGTCAGCAGTTTCCGGTGGTGTATTCGCCGAACAATCCCGACAATTGGAACTTCGCGCCGGCCGAGCCGCCCGCGCCGCCCGACACCCTCGATTAGCGCTCAACCGACCGCGGGGGACGGCCACATCACCCGCAGCCGGCGTCCGTACCGGGGCACGACGATCGACGGCCGCGACGCTTTCATGCCCGGGACCCCCGGCACGCTCAGCCCGGTCCCGGCCGGTTCAGCGGATGCGGCGAAGCTCGGTGGCGCGCCCCTGAACGGGACCGTGGGCGCCCCGGCCCAGCTCGTCGGCACTGACAGCGAGCCGATCCGGCCGGCTCGCGACAGCGTCGCGCTCACCTGACCGAGGCCCGCACCGCGGCCGCTTACGACGGACGCGCCCAACCGGGGCGCCGGAGCCGCGGCGGTCGTGCCAATCGTCGGCAACATGCCCAGATTGTTCTCGGCCCCGATGACTCCGCACGCGGTCAGATCCAGTTTGGTGGTGCAACCGATCACGGTGCCGACGAGACGGATCTCGTCGAACACGGTCACATCGAGATAGAAGAGCGAGGACGGGTCGAGCGCGGTGTAGAGCGCCTGCAGAGACGGGTCGGCGGCGGCTGGTCGCGGCGACGCGAACGGCGTCAGCTCCGATGCCGCGGCGGAGCCGGCCGCGTAGCCGTACATCGCGGCGGCGTCGATCGCCCAGTACTCGCAGTACTGCGCCTCGGTGGCGGCGATGGCCGCGGTGTTCTGGCCGAAGAAGTTTGTCGCGATCAGTGCGGCGAGCTGAACGCGGTTGGCGGTGACCGCCGCCGGCGGCACCGTCATGGCATGCGCCAGCTCATAGGCGGCCGCCGCGGCCCGGGCCTGCATCGCTGTCTGCCGGGTCTGCTCGCCGGTGGCCTGCAGCCAGCCCAGGTAGGGGGCGGCTGCGGCCGCCATGGCCGCCGACGCCGGCCCGTGCCAGTGCAACCCGGTGAGAGTGGACAGTATCGATTGGCAGCTCTGGGCGGTGGTCTCCAGTTCAGCGGCCAGCGAGTCCCAGCTTGCCGCGGCCGCCAGCAACGACCCGGATCCAGGGCCGCTGTACATCCGGCCGGAGTTCACCTCCGGCGGTAAGAAAGCGAAGCCGATCATCCAGGGTCATCCGGCGGCCGGCGGGCGCGCCATCACGGTGAGGCGCGCACCGTACCGCGGCGGGGCGCCCGCACCTCGCGCCGCGGTCCCGGCCGGCAGACCGGGATAGCCCGGGTAACCGGACACGACTGCGTCCTCGGTCCCGGGGATCAGTGTGAACCCCGCGGGCTCCAACGCCGAAAAGCGGCTGACCGAGGGCGCGGCCCAACTCGCGGGCACCGACAGCTGCCCGATCGTGCCGGCCCGGCTCAGGGCCGCGGTGACGCTGCCCAGACCCGCACCGGCCCCCAACGGCGGCGCGGCGGGGGCTGCCGGGGCGACGTCGGCCGCCAGCGCCGCGCCCGCCTTGGGCAGCACGCCCAGATTGTTCTCCGCACCGATGACCCCGGCGGCGAACGCCTCGATGTAGTACGTGGAGTTGATCGACGTGCCGACGGCCGCGATGACGTCCAGGACGGTCAAGTCGTCGGGGATGATCGATCCGAAGCCGGTCAGCGACTGCAGTGCCTGGGTCGCCGCGTCGATGAACTGCGACACCGGGTCTGACGCCGCGGCGCCGGCGACGGCTTGGGCCACCGCGGCTTGTTGTGCGGCCACTCCGCCCTGATCGGAGGTCTGCGCCGGGGAGGAGAACTGCGGCAGCAGCCGTGTCGCCGTCTGCGACGAGGCGGCGTAGCCGTACATGGCGGCGGCGTCTTGTGCCCAGTAATCGGAGTACTGGGCTTCGGTCGCGGCGATCGCTGCGGTGTTCTGGCTCAATAGGTTTGTCGCGATCAGCGAGGTGAGCTGAGTGCGGTTCGCGGTCACGGCCGGCGGGGGGATTGTCATCGCATAGGCCTGCTCGAAGGCCGCGGCGGCGGCGCGAACCTGGGTGGCCGTCTGCTTCGTCTGTTCGGCGGTGGCTTGCAGCCACGCCGCATAGTGGGCGGCCGCGGCCGTCATGGCCTGCGATGCGGGACCGGTCCACTGCCAGCTGGCCAGAGCGGTGAGCACCGCCTCGTAACCCGCCGCGGTGGTACCGAGTTCCGCCGCCAGGGCGTCCCAACTGCCCGCCGCGGCCAGGAACGAACTCGAGCCGGGGCCGGTGTACATCCTCGCCGAATTGACTTCCGGTGGAAGAAAGGCGTAATCCATGGTCGCTTCTCCTTGCTGTCGTTATGGATGAACTACCAGGTCAACCCCGGGCAGAACAGGATTTGATTCACTCAGGTGTTGGCAGCGTCGGCACTTGTGGGACGTGCCATAAACCTGACAAGGGTGAACGCATACCGTGCGGTGAATCCGGTGAATTCCAGCAGTCGTCACGGTGAATAGCTGGCGGACCGGCCCACGTCAGACCGGGGAAGCGATCAACTGCCGTTGTTCACGTTGTCCAGCACGCCCCGCAAGGTTTCCGGGTTGCGCAGAAACGGTGTGATGATGTCGACCGGCAGCGGAAACACCACCGTCGAATTCTGATCCGCCCCGAGCTCTAGAAGCGTTTGCAGGTAACGCAATTGCAGCGAGGCCGGGCTTTTTGAGAGGGTTTCGGCGGCCTGCCGCAATTCCTCGGAGGCCTGCAGCTCGCCACGTGCGTTGATCACCTTGGCCCGGCGTTCGCGTTCGGCCTCGGCTTCGCGCGCCATCGCCCGCTGCATCGACTCCGGGATCTCGACGTCCTTGATCTCGACGACGCGCACCTGCACCCCCCACGGCTCGGTCATCTTCTCGATGATGGTGCGCAGGTCGCTGTTGAGGTCCTCCCGGTGCGCCAGCAGGGTGTCCAGATCGGCGCGGCCCAGCAGCGAGCGCAGCGTGGTCTGGGCGATCTGTGAGGTGGCGACCGCGTAGTTCTCCACCGCCAGAATCGCTTTCAGCGGTTCGGTGACCGCGAACATGACCACCGCGTTCACCCGGGCCGGCACATTGTCGCGGGTGATCACCTCCTGCGGCGGGATGGTCAGCGTCACCAGTCGCTGGTCGACCCGAATCATCTTGTCCACCAGTGGAATCAGGAACCGCAGTCCGGGCTGATACAAAGGGCGCGCGTGGCCCATCCGGAACACCACCCCCCGTTCGTACTCGCGCAGCACCGCCATTGACGTGACGGCAAGCACGCCAAGCACCACGATCCCGATGGCCGTCAATCCCCACGCCAGTCCGGTCACGTTCGGTCCTCCTTGCCTGCCCAGCCTCCGTAGCGGGTGGAATAGCGATCGATCGCGGCGGCCACCTGATCCTCGATGGCGGTGCGGTGCGGCAGATGGTCGGGCGCGTTGGCCGGGGTGTTCCACAGGTGGCGGACCAACGGCAGTCCGAGCAGCACCACGATCGCCATGGTGCCGGTCAGGACCAGCACCTCGGACAGCGAGTGCTGGGCGATCAATGTCGCCAGGGGCAGCACGATGCCGAAGCCGGCTACGCTGCAGGCGATCCCACGGTGAAAGCGGCCCGCCTCCGAATGCGGCCACGGGTCCACCTCACGGCTGATCTCCCGGCCGTGGTCCGACGTGGTGCAGGTGACCTTGACCGGGCAACTGTTGCACACCACCGGCAACGCGCGATACCGCATCACCCGGTGTCTGGGATCGAAGGACGTCGGCCACAGCCACTGATCTTGTGGGCACACCCAGGCGTCGTGGTCCGGTCGGTACCTGAATTGACCCGTGCGCCAGGCTGCTGCCCGCGCCGACGCGTGTCGTGCCATCGCGTCGAAACACCATCCGAGGGCCAGCAGCGTCAGCGAATAGCCGGCGATCAGCCAGACCGTCGCGTCCGGTGGCGTCATGCCTCGGTGTACAGCGGACGCTCGGGCAGTTCGTCGACCGTGGTTCCGGTGCGGAAGTGACGCAACGCGATCCAGGCGATCCAGACGAAGGGCAATACGCCGCCGAAGATCAGGATGACGTCGCCGGGCATCCGCAGCCATTCGAGCACCGCGTTGCCCGGTTTCGTGATGTAGCCGAGCGACCGAGCCTCGTAGTAGCCGTCGTTGACCGAATGGAACAGCTGCATGACACCCAGCGGTAGCAGGGTCACGAACACCATCCAGGCCAGCCCGATGTTCATGCACCAGAACGATATTCGGGCCAGCCGCTCCGGCCACCTGTCGGCCGGGATGACGTAGCGGAACGCGAACATCGCCAGGCCCACGGCGAGCATGCCGTACACACCCATCATCGCGGCGTGCCCGTGGTTGGCCGTCAGTGCGGTGCCGATCTGGTAGTAGGAGACCACCGGAAGGTTGATCAGGAACCCGAAGATCCCCGCTCCCAGGAAGTTCCAGAATCCGACTGCCACCAGGAACATCACCGCCCAGCGGTGCGGGAACGGATTGGCGTCCCCGGACTGCTGGCGGGCGCCGAGCTGCAGGAAGGCCCACGCCTCGACGGTGAGGAAGGTCAGCGGAATCACCTCGGCCGCCGAGAAGAAGGCCCCGAGCGCCATGTGCTCCACCGGGGTGCCGGAGAAATACAGGTGGTGCATGGTGCCGATGACACCACCCGCGGAGTAGAGGATGACGTCAAGGAAGATGACGCCCAACGCGATTCGCTCGCGCACCACCCCCAGCAACACGAAGATGTAGGCCACCATGACGGTGGTGAACAGCTCGAGGAAGTCCTCGACCCACAGATGCACCACCCAGAATCGCCAGAAATCGGCGACGGTGAAGTGAGTGTCACTGCTCGCGAGCAGCCCGACGGCGTAGAACATCGGAATCGCCAGGCCGGAGAAGAAGAACAACCACGGCATGTTCATCTTCGATTCGTCCTTGAGCCGGGCGCGGATTCCGCGCCAGATGATGGCGATCCACACGAAAAGGCCCACCACGAGCAGGATCTGCCACAGCCGCGGCAGGTCCAGGTACTCCCACTGCTGGGAGAACAGGCCACCGCGGGGGATGACGCCGTAGATCGACAGCGCCTCACAGGTCAGCGAGCCGAACACCACCAACGCCACCGCGCCCAGCAACGCGTAGGCCAGCAGTGCCTGGCGCTTGGGCTCGCGGCGGGCGATGAAGGGCACCAGGAAGATGCCACCGGCCAAAAACGCCGCGGCGGTCCAGAACAGGGCGAGCTGCAGGTGCCAGGTGCGGGCCAGGTTGTACGGCAGCACCCGGGCCAAGTCCAGTCCGAAGAACGTCGACAGGTCGGCCCGGTAATGCTCGGCGGCCGCGCCCAGCAGCGATTGCGCCAGGAACAGCACCGACACGATGGCGAAGAACCAGATGGTGGCGCGCTGCGCCGGCGTCAGGCTCACCTCGCCGGGTTGGCGGAATGACAGCGTGGACGATTCGGCTCCGTGCCAGCCGACCTTCTGGCTCCAGCGTCCGTAGATCGCGAACATCACCCCGATACCGCCCAGCAACGCGACCAGCGACAGCGCCGACCACACGATCACCGCGGCGGTCGGGCCGTTGTCGACGCGTTGCTCGGACGGCCAGTTGTTGGTGTAGGTGTACTTGTGGCCCGGTCGTTCGGCCGCTGCCGCCCATGCGGTCCAGGCGAAGAATGCCGTCAGTTGGCGGATCTCGGCCTTGTCCGTGATGAGCTTGGGCAGCAGGCCGTATTTCGTGGAGTTCTCACCGAAATACTCGGCATAGTGACGCTGAATGCGGTCGAAGGCGGCGGCCTGCCGGTTGGTGAACACCAGGGTCTTGGTGTCGGGCTGATAGCGGTTGGTCCGGAATTCGGTGACCACCCGGCTGCGCGGGTCCGCCACCCCTTCTGCCCGAAACTGGTCGGTGACGTCGTCGGTGGCCATCCGCAGGTAGTCGGCGGTGTAGTCCGGTCCCAGGTAGGCCCCGTGGCCCAGCACGGATCCGTACTGCATCAGGCCGCGGGCTTGGAACAGTTCCTGGCCCGCGGTGATGTCGTCACCGGTGAACAGCACCTGGCCGGACTCGGTGGCCACCTTGGCCGGCATCGGCATCGCCGCCGTGTAGGTCCGGTAGGCCAGGATGCCCATCACCAGGAAGCCGAAGATCATGACGAGCGCGACGCCCTGAACCCACCCCTTTCCCACTAGGGGTTGGGACGTCGGTTGGGCGGAATGTGGCGATGTCTCTTGAACAGCCATTGCAGAACCCCCGGTTGGCGACGAAACTTCTCCCGGGCGCTCGTAAGACGCGTGTGGCGCCCGTTCACATCAAATTCGCGTTGTGCCGCGGTGGCAAGAGTTGCCGCGAATCCCTTCGCTCTAGGGACCTAAGACACTGATCCGGGGACCAATGCCTCTTGGGCGGCCGATCTGCCCTCAATAGCGTTTCAAAGGTGCCCGGCGTGATCGAGTTAAGGAGAGCACCTGCGATGAGCAGCCGTGAGTCAGGTCCTGCGGTCGTGGTGGGGATCGACGGTTCCAGAGCGGCGTTGCACGCCGCCCTGTGGGCCATTGACGAGGCGGTCGCCCGCGATGTTCCGCTGCGCCTGGTTTACGTCATCGAATCGCCGCCGGTCTCGGGCGGTCTCGCCGGACACCAGGCCGCCGCCCGCGCAGCGTTGTTCGATGCGCAGCAAGCGATCAGGTCGACCGGCAAGCAGGTAGTGGTCGAGACCGAAATTCTTTGGGGCCGGCCCCTTACCAAGTTGATGCAGGAGTCCAGGTCGGCGTCGATGATCTGTGTTGGTTCGATAGGGCGCAATCACGCGCACAGCGGCGAGGGGTCGGTGGCCGGTGCACTGGCCGGTTCCTCCCTGTGTCCCGTCGCGGTCATCCACCGGTCACCCGATGGCACCACGACTCCCAACATCAGGCGGGTCGTCGCGGAAGCGGACAACGGCGCCGTGTTGCGCCATGCCTTCCAGGAGGCCCGCCTGCGTGGCGTTCCGCTGCGCGCCGTTTCGGTGCAGGCTTCTCACCCGCATGACGCGACGGGTGACGGCAACGGTTTGGCGAAAGCGCAACTGGACCGCAGGCTGACCCGGTGGACCCGGCTGTACCCGGACGTGCGGGTGGAGTTGGCTGTCGTGCGGGGACACGGCGGTCGCTACATGGCCGACAATGAAGGGCCGGGCCAGCTCTTCGTCACCGATGCGCACGCCGCACAGGTGCGCAGCGTGTACAACGCGGGGTCCTCAGTACTGACCGTGCGCTGCGGCAACCTGTAGAGATCGGGAGTGATGCCTTGGTAAGAGTCTTCCTCGTCGACGACCATGAGGTGGTGCGACGAGGTCTGATCGACCTACTCGGCGCCGACCCCGAACTCGACGTGGTCGGGGAAGCGGGCTCGGTTGCCGAAGCCATGTCACGGATCCCGGCGGCGAATCCGGAGGTGGCGGTTCTCGATGTTCGGCTGCCCGACGGCAACGGAATCGAGCTGTGCCGGGACCTGTTGTCCCGCATGCCCGAATTGCGCTGCCTGATCCTGACGTCCTACACCTCCGACGAAGCGATGCTGGACGCGATCCTGGCCGGTGCGAGCGGCTACGTCGTCAAGGACATCAAGGGCATGGAGTTGGCGCGCGCCGTCAAGGATGTCGGTGCGGGAAGGTCGCTGCTGGACAACCGGGCGGCCGCGGCGCTGATGTCCAAGCTTCGAGACGCCACCGAGAAACAGGACCCCCTGTCCGGCCTAACCGAGCAGGAGCGCGCGCTGCTGGGCCTGCTCAGTGAAGGACTGACCAACAAGCAGATCGCCGATCGGATGTTCCTCGCCGAAAAGACGGTGAAGAATTACGTTTCGCGGTTGCTGGCCAAACTCGGCATGGAACGCCGAACCCAGGCCGCCGTGTTCGCAACCGAATTGAAGCGCTCGCGGGGTGCCGGCTGATGAGTGTGGACGAGCCGGTCGAGACCGCCACCGAAACCGACCTGCAACCGTTCCGTCAAACGTTGTCCCAGTTGCGACTGCGGGAACTGCTGGTCGAGGTGCAGGACCGGGTCGAGCAAATTGTCGAAGGCCGCGACCGGCTCGACGGCCTGCTGGAGGCCATGTTGGTGGTCACCTCGGGGCTCGAACTCAACGCCACTTTGCGCGCCATCGTGCACTCTGCCACCGATCTCGTCGACGCCCGTTACGGAGCCTTGGAGGTGCATGACGGCGAGCAGCGGGTGATGAACTTCGTCCACGAAGGCATCGACGAGGAGACCGTTCGCCGTATCGGTCCGCTGCCCCAAGGCAAGGGCATCATCGGGCTGTTCATCGACGAGCCGAAAGCGCTACGGCTGGACGATCTTTCGAAGCATCCGGCGTCAGTGGGGTTCCCTGAGCATCATCCACCGATGCGGACGTTCCTCGGGGTGCCCATCCTGGTGCGTGGGGAATCCTTCGGCACGCTGTACCTCACCGACAAGACCAACGGGCAACCGTTCAGTGACGACGACGAAGTGCTGGTGCAGGCGCTGGCGGCGGCGGCGGGCATTGCCATCGCCAACGCACGGCTCTACCAGGAGGCCCGGGAACGGCAGTCCTGGATCGAGGCCACCCGCGACATCGCCACCGAACTGCTCTCCGGCACGGAACCCGCTACTGTGTACCGCCTGCTCGCCGAGGAGGCCCTGAAACTGACCGCGGCCGACGCGGCTCTGGTTGCCGTTCCCCTGGACGAGAACGTCTCGCCTGCCCAGGTTGCGGAGCTGATGGTGATTGAGACCGTCGGAACCCTGGTGGAACATGTTGGCGGGCAGACTATTCCGGTCGGTGGCACAGCGGTGGGCGAGGTGTTCGCCCACGGTATGCCGCGCCAGGTCGACCGGTTGGACACCGATGGGCTGGACGGCCTGGACGATATGGGCTCGGCGTTGCTGTTGCCGCTGCGGGCAACCGGCACCGTTGCCGGTGTGGTCGTCATCGTGGGCAAAGAGGGCCCGGGATTCTTCAGCAACGATCAACTCGAGATGATGGCCGCGTTCGCCGACCAGGCCGCGCTGGCCCTGCAGCTGGCCACGTCGCAGCGGCAGATGCGCGAACTCGACGTGCTGACCGACCGCGACCGCATCGCGCGGGATCTGCACGACCACGTGATCCAGCGCCTGTTCGCGGTCGGGCTGTCCTTGCAGGCGGCGGTGCCCAGGACTCGGGAACCCGAAGTGCAGCAACGACTTTCCGGGGCCATCGACGAATTGCAGGGGGTCATTCAGGAGATCCGCACCACCATCTTCGACCTGCATGGGGCCTCGCAGGGCATCACCCGGCTGCGTCAGCGCATTGACGCGGCCGCCGGCCAGTTCGCCGACTCCGGTTTGCGGACCAGCGTTCAATACATCGGGCCGCTGTCGGTGGTCGACAGCGTGTTGGCCGATCACGCGGAGGCGGTGGTCCGGGAAGCGGTCAGCAACGCGGTCCGGCACGCGCAGGCCAGCACCCTGACGGTGCGGGTCACGGTCGACGACGACCTGTGCATCGAGGTCGGCGACAACGGTCGCGGCATGCCGGAGGAGGTCACCGGCAGCGGACTGACCAACCTCCGGCGGCGTGCGGAGGATGCCGGTGGCGACTTCACCGTCGGCGCGCACCCCTCCGGGGGGACGTTGCTGCGTTGGTCAGCGCCGCTCGTCCAATAACTCTTCGGGCCAGTCCACGACACGGACCAGCCGGCGCCGCGGGGTGGCCGGCAGGGGATCGGCGTTGATCGGGGCCCAGCCGACCCGAAGCAGCATCTGCGGGTAGCCCTTGTCGCCGAACACGTCGGCGCGGACCGCCGCCCGGGTCTCCGCAATCTCCAGCGGTTCGGTGATCGGGCAGCACGCCAAACCCATTGCCGTGGCGGTCAACAGCACGATGCTGGTGGTCTCGCCGGCCCGCAGTTGCGACAACCGGTCGTCCTTGTCGGTACCCAGGGCCAGGATCACGCCGCAGTCGTCGGCGGGTGAGATCCCGGACGGCTGAGCCAGTCCGGGACCGGCGAACAAGCGGCCCGGGATGGGGGAATGTGGGTCCGACGGCGGGGCGTTGCGCGCGGGCACTCCGGCCACCGCGCCGTAGCGTCCACTCCACGTGGTCAATTCGCGCATGTAGGCGTCGTCGCTGGCGTGGTCGGAAACAGCGCGCGCCACAATGTTTTTCATCCTGTCCAGCGAATCGACCTGCCGGAGCATGACCCCACTGCGGGCGGCGCGCGCGGCCATTTGCGCGATGTCGCCGTTCGGCACCGGCCAGGAACTGTAGGCACGGCGGTCGGTCCGGCGACGGGGGATCGCTGCTGCCAGCGCTATGTCGGCCTGATCCGGAGCCTGCGGCACCACCTCGATGGTGGCCAGGTGACGCATGTCCTGGGGATTGGGGAATCGGCTTATCTTGGCGTGCCAGCCCATTGACGCCAGCGCCACGACACAGTGGTGCAGGGCGACGCCGCAACTGATGATCATGTCGCGACCGTCGGGATCCGTGCTCTGCAGCTGCATGTCCGGCTCGGAGAACAGATCCAGGCTCGTCGCTCCCACTCGCCAGCGCCACGGCTGGGTGTTGTGGATGGAAGGAGCGCGGGTGGCAAGGGTGAGGACGGTGCGCAGCGTGTCGGCATCGGGGAATTGGGCGTTCATGGGGACGGAGCCCTCCCTGTCGATGACGGTAGTCATGTATCCAAGCTTGGTCGGCACCCCCTGACCAGCGGCAGAGGAACAAGCCCCACCGGCATGGGACCTTTGGCCCTGCTCCGGAGGCCGCCGACGGCGGATAGTGAAACTAGCAGTTGCAGATAAATATTGGGAGGGCACTGATCCATGGACCACCTGACGACACTGGACGCCGGGTTCCTCAAAGCCGAGGATGCCGATCCGCGGGTCAGCCTGGCCATCGGGGGTCTGGCCGTCATCGAAGGGCCGCCGCCCGGCCAGGATGAGTTGATCTCGGTATTCGCGCAACGGATCCGCGGATGCCCTCGGTTCGGGCAGCGGCTTCGCCTGCACCCACTCGACCTCGGTGCTCCGGAGTGGGTGGACGACCCCAGCTTCGATATCGAGCGGCATGTACGCCGTGCTGCGCTGCCCCATCCCGGTGGTGAGCGCGAGCTGTTCCGCTTGATCGCCGACGTGATGGCACGGCGTCTGGACCGCGATCGGCCGCTCTGGGAGGTGTGGGTCATCGAGGGCCTGGCCGATGATCGCTGGGCGATGCTGACCAAACTTCACCACTGCATGGCCGACGGTGTCGCCGCCACCCACATACTCGCCGGACTGTGCGACGACGGCGTCAACAGTATGGCCCGTGCGCCCCGCAAGATCACGAAAGAAAGGCCCGTGCAACGGAAGCCATTGCTGCGCGGTTTGGCCGAGGCATCGGCCACGGTGACGGCCGGTATTGCCCGCGCGGTCCAGGGTGCCGGTGAGATCGCCGCCGGACTGGTGATCCCGTCCGCGTCGGCGCTGAACGGTCCGCTCAGTGATCAGCGCCGGTACAGCGGGGCGCGGGTGGCCATGGTCGACGTCGAACTGATCGCCTCGACCTTTGATGTCACTGTCAATGACGTTGCGCTGGCAGCTATTACCGAGAGCTACCGCAATATCATGATGGAGCGCGGGCTCAAACCGGTGCGCGGTTCGTTGCGGACACTCGTGCCCGTGTCGGTGCGGTCGGCCAACGCGGCCGGTGAGACGGACAACCGGGTCTCGTTGATGCTGCCGAATCTGCCGGTCGACGAGGAGAATCCGGTGGAGCGGCTGCGTACGGTGCACGACCGGCTGGGCCGGGCGAAGTCGAGTGGACAGCGGCAGGCGGGAAACGTGTTCGTAGCCTTGACGAATCGTATTCCGTTCGCATTGAGCGCGTGGACGGTCGGGTTGCTGATGCGCCTGCCGCAACGTGGGGTGGTGACGGTGGCGACCAACGTGCCCGGGCCGCGTCGGCCGCTACGGATCATGGGCAGGCAAGTCACCGGTTTGTACCCGGTCCCGCCGCTGGCGATGGACCTGCGCACCGGGGTGGCGATGCTCAGTTACGCCGGTGACCTGTTCTTCGGGATACTTACCGACTACGGGGTTGCCGCGGACGTCGACCAACTGGCGCGGGGCATCGAGGCGGCCATCACGCGTTTGGTCGCAATTAGCAAGCGGCGCAGGAACCCTCCGACGCGTGGGCCGCTGTCGCTGGTGGTCTGAGGGTGGGCGCAGTGAGGCCGGACTTGGCCGATCGCGCCGACGTCGAGGCATTGTTGCACCGGTTCTACGGCACGGCGCTGGATGACGAAATGCTGTATGAGTCGTTCACGGAATTGCGGGCCACCGGGCTGGCCGGGCATATCCCGACGATGTGCGACTTCTGGGAAACCGTACTCTTTCGCGCCGGCCTCTACCGCGGCAGCGCCTTGACGGTGCATCGGGATCTGCACAGCCGAACTCCGTTGGCGCCCGGCCACTTTGTCCGCTGGTTGATCTTGTGGAACGAGGCCGTCGACGAGCTCTACGACGGACCGGTGGCCGAGCATGCCAAACTGCAAGCGGCCAGGATCGCCTGGTCGATGAACCGGCGCTTGAACGGCGTCGACACGCGCGAGCTCGATGCGCTGCTCGCGCGCTGAGCTACTAGGAGACGGTCTCGACGTGGTCGGGCTCCGGACCGAACACGAAGCGCCGGCCGGTGATGTCGTTCGGGGTGATCCGCACGAAGTTGGGCTTCGCCGTGGCAACCCACGGGTATAGCCCGGCCTTGTCGGCTTGCTGGATGTCGGCATCGGTCTTCAGCAGCTGCGCACGACCGCGCACGATCACGCTCCAGCCTTCAGCGACGTTGTGGTCATCGGCCTCGAAGATCACGGTGCGATTCCCGACGGCCGAAAACAGTTTGGTGCCTTCGGCGGTCCGGAACAGGACGCTACGGCCCTGCACCACGAAGTTGACCGGGAAGATCTCTGGTTCACCTGCGAAGTTGGTCACCAGGCGGCCGAGCGAGGCGGTGCCCAGCAGATCCCAACTCTCGCTTTCGGACAGGACGGTGATCGGGTCGTTGCTCATGGGCTCATCCTTTCGTGCGGCGTGCGGGGCGTGTGGCGGATCTCGAGAACGTCATGCAACGGTCGTCGCGGCGTCGGGGCCGGAAGCGGTTCCATCGCCGGCGTGATGCCGACGCGGATCAGCACTTGCGGTTCGCCGCGCCGGCCGATCAGTTCCCGCACGATGTCGCGGCTCTCACTCGATTCGATCAGGTGGGTCAACGTGCAGCTCGCCATTCCGGCCATGGTGCATTCGAGCAGCACGGTAGAGAGTACTTCGCCGCAGCGCAGTACGTCGGCTTTCATGTCGGCGGGTGTCGACAACACGAGGATCTTCGACCAGTCGGTGGTGATCTGGGGACGGCGATCCTGGTGGCCGCGAACAGGGAACTCCCGGGCGACGTCCACCCGCAGCCGTTCGGTGTCGGACGCCAGCGCGGCGGGGGGCATGCCCTCGTGTAAAGCGAAGGGCGATGTCCACCAGTCTAATTCCGCATGGTACGACGCGTCGTCACGCCGCAACGCCTCGCTCAGCTGCGACGCCTCGACCAGGCTCAGGCGCTGCTCGTCGGCGAGAACGTCGAGGGTGGCGACCTCGCCGTCGACGGCATCGCGCAGGGCTGGCTCGAAGTGGTCCCAGTACATCGGGCGGTCGAAGGGCAGCCGATCGGTGTAGCGCTGCAGGATCGCTTCGGCCCGGTTGCGATGCGCCGTGGTGACGAGATCGATCGGGCGGAATCGCAGGGTGGCCAAATGGGCGGGGTCGGTCGGGTCGGGGAAGCGGGCGATCGTGGCTTTCCAGCCCGCTGCCGCCATCGCGACCTCGAAATGATGGAGCGTCGCGCCGCAGCTGATCAGTGCCTCGCGCCCGGAATGGTCTGTGGCGCGGACGGTTCGGCTGCGGTCGGCGAACAGGTGAACGGCGTCCTGGTCGACGACCCAGCGCCACGGCTGACTGTTGTGGACGGACGGCGCCCGGCAGGCCAGCGAGACGGCGCTCTTGACGGTCTCGATGTCCACTGCACGGACGTTACGGTTGCGGGTTGGTGATGGGTAGGGACCTTGGTCATTGGGGGACGTGCCCTGTGTCACCGTGCAGCGGCGTTCGGTCGCTAATGTGATATCACCGGTGCTATCAACAGCTTTCGGTTCTCGCGGCGATCCGAACTTGTCAGTGGTCCTTCGTAAAATTCTGGTATGGCAGCGTGCGCGCGTGAGGAGATCGTCGAGGCCTTCGACGCGTCCGACGATGCCCAGGACCGCTTGTGCGCGTTGACCTTTGCGGCAATGACCACCCCCGAGCTGATGCGGTTGATGGAGCGCGAGGAACGCCGGGAACGCCGAGAGCGCTCCGT
>NZ_LQOY01000224.1 GCF_002101675.1 Mycobacterium gordonae
GGGAGGAGGCGGCTCTACCGCAACGGGCGGAGGCGGCGGGGGAGCCTGCGACCAGTCGGCAGCAGGCGCGCTGCCGCCGTTAACGGCGGGTGGGTCGGGAAATGACGCATTCGGGTCAAAGAATGCTTGTTCGGCGTCGTCGTCGGGCAGGTCGTAATCTTCGGCGGGCCGAAAGAGCTTGTCATAGTCGGCCGGCATGAGAACCTCTCAGAAGTTCGCCAAATGAGGGAAGCACGAGAAGGGGCGAGATCCCCCGGATGGGTTGAACTCGCCCGATCTCGTGCTTCGAGATTCTACGCGTATAGAGACGCTTCTTATGCGAACAATCCGGTCACGCTGCCCTCGGTCGACTGCATGGCCTGGCTGGCCTCGCTGATCGTCCGGGCCAGGTTCTGCAGGGAAGTGTTGAGCTCCTGAGCGGTGCCGTCCCACTTCTGCTGAACGCTCTGGTAGGACTCCGAACCGCTACCACCCCACGCCGCGGCGAGCTTGGTCAGCGACTGCTTACCCTCGTCGAGCAGGGAGTGAATGCTGGAGACGTTTCCCTGGATGGTGCTGGCCGCGGCCTCGATGCCCGCGAAATTCCACTGCTGTTCTGTCATGTCGTTGCTCCGTTTCTGGTGGTAATTGGGGGGATTTGCGTCAGATGCCCATTTGCGAGGACAGCGCCTGCTGCTGCTCCTCGTCGGCACGCTGGTACTGAACGCCGGCCTGACGGATGTTGGTCGAGATCTCGTCGAGCTCGGCCTTCTGCTTGTTGGCGGCTTCCTGGAAGCGCACGACGGCGGCCTGGGCTGCCTGGCCGGCGACACCGCGCCACTGAGCCTGCAGTGAACCCGCGGTGGACTCGATCTGGTCGATCTGGGTCTTCAGATCGCTCGAGATTCGCTCGAAGTTACCTGCCTCTTGCGCGAGGGCAGCGGCATCAGTCTTCATCTCTGCCATGCTGGACTACTTTCTCTCTTTCCATTCCTCGCCGTGGTTGGCAAGTCTTCCGGCCCGGTTGGCCGGGAAGTCTGTTGTGGCCGTGGGTTTCTCACCAGTCGTCCTCGTCGTCCCACAAGTCCTCTTCTTGTTCCTCGCGTTCCTGCGCGAGCGGCGCCGGGGCCGCTAAGCCCGGTCTGGAGCTGCCGCCGCTGCCGGCACCCTGGCCCATGGCACCCGCACCCACCGGGGCAGCACCACCGGTCGCCGTCTCGCCGGCGGCGGCCGCCGGCATCATCGCGGGACCGACGGGCTTGTCGATCAGGCCTGTCATCAGTGGCGTGCGGGCCAGCGTGCCGCCGGCGCCCGGCAGGGCGTCGCCGCGCAGCAAGCCCGCTCCCACGCTGGCGCCCGACCCACCCGCGAGGGGGTGGTTGGACAGCGGGCTGGCGCCGAGTAGGCCCAGCTGAGCTTGATCGTCGCCGAGTCCGGTGCCGGTGCCACCTGAGCCGCTGCCCATTTGGCTGAACATTGAGGTCATCTGCTGCGCCGGCTGGGCGAGCTGCTGCATCGGACCGCTCAGTTCCGCAACCTGCCCTGCCGTAGCCTGCAGCTGGCTCGAGGTGAGGCTGCTGGGCATCGCCAGCATCTGCGTCGACGACGTCATGCTCTGGCTCATGCTGGGGTCGAGGATGGATGCCATCGGCTCGAGCTGGTCGAACATCGTGTTGGCCAGCGTCTCGGCCTGGTAGATGTCCATCGCGAGGGCGGCCTGCATCCACATGCGGACGAAGTAGTCGATCTCGTTCAGCGCGATCGGGATCGTGTTGATGCCGAAGAAGTTGGTGGCCGTCAGCACCGCGGTGGTGACGTGGTTCATCGCGATCTCCGGCAACGACGGCGTGGTCGCCATCGCCTGGGTATAGGAGGCGGCCTGCGCGGTCGCCTGCATACCCCGGGTCTTCGCCTGCGCCGACGCGGTCTGCAGCCACGGAATCATTTGCTGGGCATTGGAGATCGCCTTGTCGCTGCTGCCGCCGGTCCAGGCCTCGCCGAGTGAGTTCAGCCGCGCGGTCAACTCGACGGCCTGGGCGTCCAGCGCCGCGGAGAGCGCCTGCCAGCCCATGGCGGCGGCCAGCATGGGAGCGGGACCTGCTCCGGCCATCAGCCGTGCGGTATTCAGCTCCGGAGGCATGGCGTGCCAGAACATGTGATCAACTCCCCTCTGGTTCCTGTTCGGCGTTTACACCGGTGCGGGAAACGCGAATTGCATTTGTTCAGTTATGCCCGATGCATTTGTCTTCCGGGCCCAAACTTCGCCGTTTATAGCCGGAATTAAGCCGGTGGCTCAGCGTCCCCCTGGGGCTTGATTCCTCAGCTCCCGATCTGGCTCCCAAACTTGCGTTGTAATAATCCTAACCGGGGGTTGGGGGTGGTCCGTGCACTTATTCTCCAAGCTCGTCAGGCGGCTCGATGTAGGGCGCCTGGATGACCTCCTTCCCGTCCGGAGAAACGAGAAATGCCTGGCCAGGAGGCCGCCGCTTCACCTTGAACTCGCTGGAGGGGAACTCCTGCTTCTCTCCGGAGAGGAACATCGTCGGTGCCCCGGACCCGAAAGCCGCGCCGACGAACTTGTCCATGGTTGCCTTGTAAGCCTGGCTCATCTGACAGGTGACAATGATGTGCAAGCCGATATCCGCGGCGGCGGGTAATAGTGGCGCCAGCGGGGCCATCGGGGGCATACCGCTCGCGGCGCCGACGATCATGTGCCAGTCGTCCACTAACAGCACAATGTCGGGTCCACTCCACCACGAACGCGAGCGCAGTTGCGCGGTCGTCAGATCGGGAGGCGGCAGCCGCTTTTTGAGATTGACCGCCAGCGCTTGCACGGCCTCGTCCAGGCTCTGGCTGTTGCGGTTGATCGCGCCAGCCTTCAGCAGGTGCGATTGCGGCACCGCGTCCAGCAAGCCGGAGCGGTAGTCGGCGAGCATGAACCGCACCTGGTCGGGACTGTTGCGGGCGCAGATCGCACGCGAGACGGCGTGGGCGATGGTGGTCTTGCCGGATTTCGCCGCACCGAAGATCAGCAGATGCGGGTTGGCGTGCATGTGGGCGTGAGCCGGCGTCAGATCCGTCTCGCGCAGCCCGATCGGAACCTCCCAGCGGGTGCGGTAGTCCGACTCGGGGCCGGGCGGGTTCGGGTCGAGTTCGAAGAGGTGGATGCGCTCGGGCAACACCCGGACCGGGGGTGCCTTTTCGGTGGTCTGCGACGCGATCTGGTTGACGCCGGCGGTGATCGCCTCCACCAAATTCTCGGTGCTGTGTACGCCGTCGAATCGGGGCACACCGATCATCAGGTGGTGCTTCTCCATCGAAACCGCACGGCCCGGACGGTTCGCGGGGATCTCCCGGGTGATCCGGTCGATCTGGGTTTCGTTGACGTCGCCGAGCCGGAACTCGATCTTGGTGCCCAGGTAGTCCCGGATGCGTGACTTCAGTTCCGTCCATCGCGGGGTGGAAATGATGACGTGTACTCCGAAGGCCAGACCCTGCGCGGCCAGGTCCTGCACCGCGCCCTCGAGTTCACTGAACTCGCTGACGAACCCCGGCCACCCGTCGATGACGAGAAAAACGTCGCCGTAGGGGTCAGCCGCTACCGGTTGGTTCGGGTCGTCCCGCAGCTGACGGTACATCGCCATGGAGCCGACCCGGTGCTCCTTGAACATCTGCTCTCGCTGGCGCATCACGGTCTGCATCTCGGCGACCACGCGCTGGACCTTGTCGGGTTCGGAACGGTTGGCGATGCCGCCGACGTGCGGCAGATTCTCCAGATAGATGAGGCCGCCGCCACCAAGGTCGATGCAGTAGAACTGCACGTTGCGCGGCGAGTGAGTGGCCGCGGCCGACATGACCAGTGTCTGCAGCAGCGTCGACTTCCCGGTCTGCGGGGCCCCGCCGATGGCGATGTTGCCGCCCGCCCCCGATACGTCGACGCCCCACACGTCTTGGAGATGCCGGCGGGGCTCGTCCATGATCCCGAGCGGAAACCGAAGCGGTTGCCTGCGGTCGCGGGCCACTAGCTCATTGAGCGGCGTGGGGTCGGCCAGCGGCGGCAGCCACATCTTGTAGGCCCGCGATTCGCCGGTGCCCAGCTGGTCGAGCACCACCTCGCGCAGCGCCCGTACTTCCGTCTCGGTCATTGCGTCAGGACCTCCTCACCGACGGGGGCCGCGACCGGCTCGATCACCGGAGCTGCGGTGAATTCGTGGATCTTCACGGACTGTTTGATCGCCTGGGGACCGCGCTTGCTGCCGTCGCCGTTGGTCTCGACGCTGGCCGGCGGGATGTACGGGCCGCCGATGTAGAAGGTGCTGAACTTGACGGGGTCCTCCATGCCGACTCGCAGGAACCCGACACCACTTTCCTTGTTGGTGATGTACTGCGCCTCAGGCGTTCCGATCACCGCCTTGGACTCGTGAGAGCTGGTGGTCCGCAGGGCAATTCGGTAAGTGAGGTTGGGCTCGAGCTTGTCGATGCGGGCGCCGCCGGTTTGCAGCGACTGGGTGGCCAGCAGCAGGTGTACCCGCAGCGACCGGCCCACCCGGCAGATCCGGTCAAACAGTCCGATGAAGTCGGGGTGGCTCTGCAACAGCTCGGCGAACTCGTCGACGACCACGAAAAGCGTTGGCAGCGGCGCCAAGTCGGCACCCCGCTCGCGGTACTTCTCGTATTCGGCCACACCGGACAGGGCACCGGCGGCACCAACCTGCATCCCCGCTTGCCGCAGGATGTTCTGGCGCCGGTCGAGTTCGCCGGTCAGCACTTCACCCATGCGACTGACCAGCTCGGCCTCCTCGGCCATGTTGGTGACGACGGCCGCAGTGTGCGGAAGTTTCTCCATGCCCAGGAAGGTCGAGCCGCCCTTGAAGTCGGTGAGCAGCAGGTTGACCTGATCGGGGTGCGTCATCGCGACCAGCGACAGGATCAGGGTGCGCAGGAATTCGGACTTACCCGACCCGGTGGTGCCGATCAGCATGCCGTGCGG
This sequence comes from Mycobacterium gordonae, assembly GCF_002101675.1. GTDB lineage: Bacteria > Actinomycetota > Actinomycetes > Mycobacteriales > Mycobacteriaceae > Mycobacterium > Mycobacterium gordonae. Next base: position 4,970 of record NZ_LQOY01000224.1, read on the forward strand.
TCCGGCGCCGAACTCCGCACCCTCCTTGATGTCGAGGTACATGATGTTGCCGGTCTTGAGTTCGTGACCGAACGGGATCTTGAGCCGGTCCCGGTCGGTGTCGGTGTACATCCGCCAGCGACTGGGCACGATCTCCTCGACGCTCTTGGCTCCGACCATCTGGTGCCACTCGGTAACGACCTTCTTCTGCACCCGCTGTGTCTTGTCGAGAATGGTGCCGGTGATGGACCAGCCGGCGAGCTTGCGCGCCACGCGGGTGGCTTCCAGCGGCGTCATGCTGTCGGCGGTCGAAGTCACCAGCCGGAACTGCTGACCTGGCAGCCGGTCTTCGGCGGATCCGTCCTCGTTGACCCGGATGCGGTAAGCCGACCCGCGGTGGTTGCCCAAGGTGATCACCGTGACGCCGGCCCGCCCGTCGGGCGGGAACCCGGCTTTGCCTCCGGTGAGGTCTACGACGACGACATAGGGTCCGGTGGGCAGGGTGTCGGGTGCGTGCGGACCGCGGGCCGCCAGATCGGACAGTCCGTCCGGCCGGGTATAGATCATTCGGACCGGCCCCGCGGCGTCGGTCTCGGTCTGGTGCTGCACGTGGGGAAGCCACTTGAGCCAGGACCAGTCGGGGTCGTCGGGGTTTTCGGTGAGCACCCGGATCTGCAGCAGGTCCGGCGGATGAAACACCGCCAGGTGGCAGATCATCGCGGCCAGCATCCGGTCCGCACTGGGCCGGTGACCACCCAGCGCGATCGTCGGAAAGGTGCGTAGCTGAAGAAGTTTCGGGCAATCGTGGATGAGGCCGTGGGTGCGTAGGAACTTGACCACCCACATGTGGCTGACCGGCTCCAGGTAGGGCTGCGGCGCCGCGGCGGACGCCGCGAGCTCACCGCCGACGGCGGGCTTCAACAGGCGGTCCACGGCCGGTTGGTCACCGATCCCGATGCGGGTGGCCGCGTAGAAGTCACTGTTGGCCGGGCGCGACCACTGTCGTTGCGTCCCGACGATCGACAGCAGATCGTCCGGATGCGGTGCGTGGTAACTGAAGAAAGCCACCTGCGAGGTGGCCGAGGAGGTCACCCGGCCGCGCAGCCCGGCCAGGTACCGCAGGTACTCCTTTCGATCGGCGTTGATCTCCGGCACCTTTTTGCCGCCGCCGCCGGTGCCGCCGGCCATGCCGCCGACCATCATCACCACCATCATCAGCGGCATCATCAGCATGTAGGGCGACAGTTGCTTGGTGCCACCGGCCAGCATGATCGCGATCATGCCGACCATCGCTCCACCCATCACGTAGGGAAGCGCCTTCTGGATGCCCGAGGGCGGAATGTCGATACCGAGGTCATCCGGCGGGGTGAGGCTGATCTCGCCCGGGGTCAGCCGGGGGCCGCGGGTGATGGTCGGGGTGAACTTCTTTGTCGTCATTGCTCTTCCAGTGTCACTGCGGTGCTCCGGGGGTGCCGCCGGGGACCTTTCGGGGTGCCGGGTCGGCGGGTAGCGTCTCGTGTTCGAGCATCGCCGCCTCCTTCGACAGCACCGGTCCGTCCACCAGCAAGCGGATGATCTCCCAGGGCGCGGTCTTCGGCGCACTCAGACCCAGCGCCTTTGCCGCTTCGGCGTTGGGAATCCCGTAACGCACCCCCTCCGGGTCGATGTAGTACATCGATTCGCCGTAGCGCGGGTCCGGAGATTGGAGTTGGACGAACTTGCCGCCGTCGATGAAGATCATTGCGCTGCCTTGGATCTGCTTGATGCCGTTGCTCATCATCGACGGCGGGATCGGTAGGTGGCGCCCGGACAGCACGGTGGTCTTGGGAGCCTGGTCACCGGCCGCGCGATCCCAACTCCAGCACAGCGTCGGTTCGTCGGGCCGGGCCAGAATCTTCAGCTGCTCGTTGGGAAGCGGTGAGGGATACACCCGCTCCGGTATCCGCACGACCACGCTGGGCACGACCGCGGGCGGGGCGACCAGCCCGTGCGATTGAGTGGCGCGCAGTGCTGTCGCGGTCGTCGAGTTCACCATGGCGATGCCGTCGGGGAGCACCACGTAGTACTGCGGGCCCTTCTCGCTGTGGATCTGGAACACCGATCCGATCACCAGTTCGTCGGGCAGGCCGAGGGTGTTCGGCGCGCCGGCCAACGGAATCGGTGGCAGCTGCCAGTTCCCTTGACTGGGCAGGGCATTGAACATGCCCTCGGAGATGGGAACCGGCTTGGCAGTGACCGGAATACCCATCGCCGACGTGAGCGCGCGGTCGGCGAGATCGATTGAATGCCTGCCCTTTTCGGTGACGATCCAGTCCTGGCCCTGATAGCTCGCCAGCATGGCCTCGTTGGAATCGACCGGATCGATCGAGGAATCGATCTGCAACGGCATCGCGATCACCGAGGTTTGGATTGCCGGGGACGCGGTATCGGCCCGGGCAACGGTGTCGCACAGCGTCCAGACCGAGGTGCTGCCCCCGGACACCGGGGTGGCGTACGGCGCACCCGGTATCCCGAGCGTCTGTCCCAACGGAAGTTTGCCGAGCTCTGAAGACTTCACGGTGGCCGGACTCGACGGGCTGCCCAGCACCAGTCGCGCGGAGGTCAGGTTGTAGACGGGGTGCAGTTGCCCCGAGATGATCACGTACAACTCGTTGGTCGCGCGATCGGTGAGCAGGGTGGTACCACCCAGTTTGCCTTGGGGCTTGAAGAACGCCAGCAGGCCGGCACCCGCCAGGATGATGACCGCGATGACCACACCCAGCCAGACCGAGCGGCTGTAGAACTGAAGGGGATCGTCGAACATGCGGGTGTCCCGCCGCACGATGGCATGCTCGACTCGGCGAAGCAGGAAGCGCCAGCCGCTAACCTGAACCTTGGTGGTCAGGCGAAGCCCCATTTGTCACTCTCTCATGTTGAGGTGTGCATGAACCGCGGCGATCGCCTCGGCCATGTCCGTGCCGTTGATCTCTTGTAGACGGTCCACGTCGAGAGCCTCAATGTCGAGACCCTGGGCCAAACGCATATCGCGACACTGCTCGGCCGCCTCGACCAATTGCCGCGCGTAGCGGCCGTTCCCGGCGATGTCGAGCGCCGGCCGGCCACGCAGGGTCCGGTCATGCAGCACCTTGGCGGCCTCCAGCAACTCGTCGGCGGCCTGCGGGCTCAGCGTCGAATCATTGGCAGCCGCAATGACTCTGGCGATCTCCAGCATTTCGTCGGGGCTGTAGGTGTCGAACTCGATGCGGGTGGCGAAGCGCGAGCGCAGGCCCTCGTTGGTCTCCAGCAGGCGATCGATGTCGTTGCTGTAGCCGGCGATGATCACGACCAGCCGGTCGCGGTCGTTTTCCATCCGGGCCAGCAGCGTGTCCATCGCCTCCTGGCCGAACGGATCGGTGCGCCCATCGCGCTCCTGCACCAGCGCGTAGGCCTCGTCGATGAAAAGCACGCCGCCCAGCGCGGCGTCGATCGTCTTGGCGGTCTTGACCGCGGACTGCCCCTCGTACTCGGCGACGAAGTCCTTACGCGAGGTCTCGACCAGCTTCGGTTCGGAGATGACGCCCAAGCCGGCCAGGATGTTGGCCACCACCCGGGCGATCGTCGTCTTGCCGGTGCCGGGCGGGCCGGTGAAGATCATGTGCTTGCTGGGCTGGGCGACCTTCATGCCTTTGGCGGCGCGAACCCGTGCCATCAGGGTGGCCGCCCGGTACCGCTCGATCTGCGTCTTGACCCGGCTGAGCCCGATCTGGCGTTGCAGCTCGGCCTGGGCTTCCTCTAGCAGCCGGTCGCGCGCGGAGTTGTCGGTCACCACACTGCTTGGATCCCATGGATCGGACCGGGAAGCGATCTGCTCGGCCGTCGTCGTCTTCAACCGGTACGACGGATCCTTCAGCGCCGCAGACACTTTCGGCTCCGGATGGGTGGTCTGCAACCACTCCAGCAGCGCGACGGCGGCGTCCTCGTTGCCCTGGCTGCGCCGCGCCATCGCCAGGAACCAGGCGATGGCCCGGGCACACGCTTCCCCGGCGGGGGAGTCGTTGGCCTCGGTGAGCCGGCGTTCGGCTTCGGTGAACAGCCCGAGGTTGGCGGCGGCGACACCGTGGGCGACACCGGCGGCACCGGTGAGGAATTTGTCAGGCCACTTGCCGGCGCCCTTGACCTCGTCGATCACGTCGGTCCACCGCTCGGCGGCGCCGTAGATCACCGCCTTGAGCCACGACACCAGGTGCTCGGAGCCCGATACCGCGCTGGCATCCATTGCCTCCAGCGCGTCGGCGTAATTGCCTTGCGCCGCTTCCGACGACGCGAAGCCCATGGTCACCGCCAGTGGGGAGGTGATCGGGTAAGTGATGTCGCCGTAGATTCCGCCGATCGGAACCCGTGCGTTGAGTGTGCTCATCGAGATCTGAGCCGCTCCGGAAAGCTGCCCGAAGTTGCGGCGCGAATACCAGGCGCGAAACAGCGTCACCCGGTCGGTGTCGCCGCAGCGGATCCGCCCCACCCAGGCGTCGCAAGCCGTCTCGTCGTAGTTGGTGATCTCGGTGAACAGGTCCAGTGACCGTGCCTCGGACAACGGCAGCATTCCGACGGCACTGTCGAACAGACCGGCGAGGCGATCAGTCATTTATCACCGTTGTAGCGGGCCGTGTAGTCGACGTCGTAGCGGGTTGCGAACACCTCGGCCTCCCGGGCGGCCGCCTCTTCCGGTGTCGGCAAGTGCAGAGTGCTTTCGACGAATTCGTGCAGCAGCGCGCTCTGCTGGGGGTTGTCGCCCGCGATCTCGCTCATGCTCTCGACCATGAAGGTGTGTTGAGCGGCCCGCGCCTTCTGCCGGGCGAGGTCGGCGATGACGAAGATCTCCTCGGAGAGCGCCGTCTCGGACATGCTCGATGCCTTATCGGAGACGGTGATGTTCTGGACCCGGCCGTCCATCAGCGCGGTCACCGACACCGACCCCTGGGGGTTGGTCACCGTGAACAACGCCAGTTCGGGTTCCTCGTCCTGCTCGGTCAGCCCCTCCAGGGCGTCGAGCCCGGTTCCGGCGTCCTCGGCCTCGGTCGGCGGCGCGTAGTCGCCCAGCGCATCAAGAGATGATTCCTCGACGTCGGCGCCGGGGCCGGAGAAATCCAGCGCACCGAGATCGTCGCTGTCGTAGTCGTTCCCGGGCAGTTCCACTGTCGGGTCCCTTTCTCGTTTCGGAAGTGTCGGAAGCCTCAGGCGGAGGCTTGAGCGTGGTCCAACCAGGAGCCGGCCGGTAGCAGCTCCAGCAGGCTATCGAGGGCACGCTGCAGATTCTGCTGGGTGCCGGACAAAAAGCTCCCGTACAACTCGCCGCCGACGCGGCGGGGCAGCGAGACCAGCCGGCCGTGCTTGGAGTCGAGAACGCCTGCGGCGGCGGTGGTGTGGGTAGTGGTACCGCCCGGGTGGCGTTGTGTCGCGATGATCTCCACCCAGCTGGTCGGGTCACTCACGATCTCGGCGTAGATGCGCGCCTGCGCGGGCGGGATACCGTGCTGGGCGAGCTGCGCCGCCGTGGTGCACTCCGCCAATTCGCTGGCCACCCCCGTCAGCGGTTCGACCTTGGCCGGTTCGGCCGTGCCGAGCACGGCGGTCACCATCCCGGCCAGTCCGACTTGCGGCGCCACCAGCTGCAGTACCAGCATGTCTTCGTCGCGTGCCACGACCACATGGGTATCACCCTTGCGGCACACCACAAATCGCACCATCAGGCCGCCAGCCCCGCCACCTCGGTCGCCGCCGCGGTCGCGGCGCCACCAACGGCATTCCAAGGTCCGGTCCGCCCGGCTGATCGTTTCGACCATCGTGGCCACCGCCGGGTGCGGCTGTCCGTTGTGGTCCAGCACGCCCTGGGCGGTGAGATCGCGCTGCACCTGTTCCCAGACGATGTCCCGCAGGTCCTCTTGGGGAATGTTCGGCCGGATCCCAAGGGCGACGGGGAAATCCACGAGGTGCAACCGGTCGGCGATCACCAGGAATCCGTCGATGGTCACCTCCACGCCGACGACGTCGGCAACGGGCCCCGCGAGGCCCGCGCGACTGGAAGCGAGCGGACCGGACACGATCAGCCGAAGATCTTGTCGATGATGCCGCCGAGCCCCTGGTCGGAGTTGAGGTAGGCCGTTGCGGCTTGGACCAGGTTGGTGGCCAGCGCGGTGCTCACCCCCTGCACTCCCTTACCGGTGCTGGCGCGGTTGGTCTCCACATCCCGAAGCGCGTTGTTGAACTTCGATGTGAACGAGCCATGGGTCATCGAGACCTTGCCGCTGATACCGCTGACCGAATTGGTCGCGGTCTGGAACTGGCCGGCAATTTCGTTCTGCATGCCTGACAGCACCTTCAGGAATGAAGGTACGACTTCGAGAACTCCGGACATGGGGTAGACCCTCCTCTACGTCTAACTTTTTACTCGCTACGGCTTTGGCTTGCTATGGGTTTGGCCGTTTAGTGGCCGACTGTTTGCAATTAGAGGACGGTGCCCTGCTGGCCCTGCTGGCCGCCGGTTCCCGCCTCGACGGGAGCGCGCTCGCCGTCGGAGCCCGCCGCCGCGCCGGCCCCGTCTTGCTGGTCGTCCTTCTGGCCGGCTTGTTGCACTTGCGAGGAGACCATCTGCGCCTGCTGGCCGGCCATGCTGCCCAGCTGGCCGGGGCCGCCGCCCGCCGCCATCAGCTGCTGCAGTTGGCCCATCGTCGAGGTGATCTGTCCGACGCCGGGCAACTGCGCAAAGCTCAGCAGGTTGCTGAAGCTCAGTGCCGGCATCCCGGCGAAGCCGCCCAAAAAGTCGGGGAGAGCGGCCAATTCGGTCCAGGTGGGCAGCTTGCCCAGGTTGCCGACGCCGGGGAACAGGTCGCCGAGCCCGGGCAGGCCGGGGAACAGGTTGGGAATACTGGGCATCCCGGGCAGGGCGGGGAAGCCGGGGATGAGTCCGCCGCCGCCGCCGAAGTCAGGGAAGCCGGGGATGAGCCCGCCGAAGTCCGGCAGACCCGGGATGGACGGCCATTGGAAGTCGGGCAGACCCGGGATGGGCAGGTTGAAGTCCGGAATGCCCGGGGTCGGCGGCCAGGTGAACTCGGGCAGGCCCGGGATATTGGGGAAGCCGGGGATGGGGATGTCAGGCAGCTTCGGCGGCCACAGACCGTCGATGATGCCGCCGATGATGTCGGGGATCATGCCGATCAGGTTGGGCAGGTTGGTCAGGATGTCGAGCAACCGCCCGCCGAGCCCGATCATGCTGGCCGCGTTCATGGCCGTCATGATGGTCAGGTACAGCAGCGCGCCGCCGGTCACGGCCATCGCGAGTGCGCAGCAGGGGATGGCGATGGCGATCGACAGGGCATCGCCGATCAACCACACCTTCTCCAGCTTCTTGCAGGCCTTGTAGCACCCGTCGACCATGTTCTTCATGGCGCGCAACACGTCACGGGTGTCCGACACGTGCTCGGCCTGATTGGAGATCAGGTTGCCGGTCAGGTCGTCGATCTCGCCCATCAGCTTGGCGCGCAGCTGCTGGGCGGTGTTCTGGTTCAAATAGGCGTCGGCCGCCTGGCCAATCCAGTTGGTGCCAGGAATGGCCACACCGATCTTGTCGGCGACGCCTTTGAACAATGACGAGCCGGCATTGAATATGTCGCCCGGGTCGGGAATTCCTTCACCCAGCAAAAACAGCTGTGCGTAGATGAAGTTACTGGTGGTCCTGCACATCGCGCTACCCGACATTTGAATGGTTCCTTACGTTGGCTTGTTGGTGTGCACGGTCATTTTCTTTATGCACCTTCGCACCGTACGTTGAGCTTAGCAGCGCTCTGACAGGGCTAGATGCACGAATTTTCGGGTGCGCGTAGCCTTTTCGGGCGCACGGCGCGGTCAACTTCATAGCGGGATTGCGGGGCGGCGCAAGCCTTCCCCGAACGTTCAGACCCGAGCGCGTCAGCGTTTGATGCCGCCCGGGTTCCATGTCAATTGATCTGACTTATCAGTGCTTCGATCGCCGCGGCAGTTTCGGCCGGCAAGGCTTCCTCGGCTTCGGCTTTGACGATCATTTCTTCAGCCACTCCGGCCGCTTGCGCAGTTTCCAGAGTGGAGAGATTGGCGCGGCGGCGCGCCGCATATAAACGTTGCGCCAGCGTCGCACCGGGCGCGGTGGCACCCAGCGTCATCAATTGGTCGTGGTATCGCCGCACCGAACCCATTGCCTTGATGAGTTCGGGGGTGATGCGACTGATCCGGGTCGCCTGAACGGCGATCGCCTCGAGCTGGCGCAGATCGGCCAGGATCGGCGCGGCCCGTTCGGTGAACTCCGGGTCCTCGGGGGAGGGCAGCGCGGCGATGGCCAGGCTGCAGGTGTCGACGGCGGCGGCCACCGCCTGCGCGATCAGGGACGCGGGGCCGTCCGTGGCCGAGGGCACCTCGGGAGCCGCGTCGACGACGGGCGTGGGAGCCGGACCTGGCGGATTGGCGACGGCATCGCCCTCACGGATCCGGGCGATTGTCCCGGCCGGCCATTGCAGTACTTCCTCGAGCTTGGCCCGGGTCCGCTCCCGGGGCCAGCTGCGGCCCTTCTCGAAGGAGATGAGCGCGCCCGCGTTGATGATCCCGTCGGCGGCGAGGCTGCGCTGGCTGATGTCGAGTTCCCGGCGGCGTGCCGCGGCGGCTGCGCCGGCCCGGATCACTCCGGGGTCGGCGTCAGTGGGCTGGTCGTCCTGACGGGGCTCTTCAGGCGGATTCGTCGGCCTGACGACTTCGAACGTCAACGCCTTGCCTCCAGTGGGATCGCCGAACGGGACGTTTTTCGTGTCGCTGACGGACGGGCTGGTGCGCAGTCCGTCGAAGAACATACCGCTCTCGCGGTCGTCGACGCGCTTATTGGACAAGCGCCACTTTCCGTCGTTGGGCACCGCTCGCAGGTCTACCCCGGTGGCCTGCTGGTCATCAGCCCGCCGACCGCTCCAGTAGCGACGACCCATGTCCGCAATGCTGTAGCCGGTTGCGTTCGCACCGGCCGTGACGCCACTGAACGCGGCCAGCGCGGCCGGCGCGACAGTCGATTCGGCGTTAGGCATCGGGGTGGAATCCTCGCTCGCGGTGGTCAGGGCGGGCAGCATGGCGGGCCTTGAGGCACACCGTTCGCTGACCAACATCGTAACCGTTGCACCCTTCTATTGCTATACCTTCGCTACGTTTTGTGAGCGGCGGGCTGGTCGGCCTTCAGGACGGTGAAACCGGCCAACCGCTACGGTTAACCATACCGCGAACCGTCGCTCCTGGGAACACATTGTCCGAAAGCTGTGAACAGAACCAGCTGATCAGAAGGTTATGCACAGCTGATTGACAGGGTATAACCCCTGGTAATCGAAGGTTTGGCAGGTAGGCTCGCCGTTCCCCCTGCAAAGCTGTAGCACCAGTCCACAACCGCTGCACAATGAACTGTTGCACTGCGACGGTTAGTGCGCTAGCCTTCTGAGCAGAGGGGCAGAACGCGCAACGCTTTATGGAGGAATGCAGAGACATGACCGCAACAACTCTTTACGAGATCCCGCAGTTGGGCGTGTGCACCCAAGACCCCGACCGTTGGACGGAAACTCCTGACGACGAGGCCAAGACGTTGTGCCGGGCCTGCCCGCGCCGCTGGCTGTGCGCGAAGGAGGCCGTGGAATCGCCTGGCGCTGAAGGACTCTGGGCTGGCGTGGTCATTCCCGACTCGGGCCGTCCGCGGGCCTTCGCGCTCGCCCAGCTGCGGTCTTTGGCCGAGCGCAACGGCTTCGCCGTGCGGGAGCGGGTGACTGCCCAGTCGGCGTGAGTCGCGACCTGCGTCAAACAGCGCGAGAAATCGATCGATTTCTCGCGCTGTTCTGCATTCGGCGTCTACGTCGTTCCGGCCGGATCGAAGCGGAACACGGCCACCCGACCGGCCAGCGCCTCGAACTCGTCGGCGCTGCCATCTCGCACCAGTCCCGACCGCTTGGCGAACGCCACGCCAACGGGCACTTGCGCGGGGAACTCGCGTAAGACTGCACGGGCGTCGTCGGCGCCCAGCTCCACAATCCGAACCTGCCGGCGCCGGCGCCCGCGGGCCAGCGTGCCGGTGCCGGCGGCCCGGGCGTTGGCCGCCCAGTCCGCGCCGGGATATCCGGCCACCACATAAAGACCGCCACGGAAGTAGAAGGGCGTCACCGGGGTGCTGCGCGGCTGCCCCGTTTTACGGCCCGGCACCGTCAGCACCATGGCGGGCCCGGTCGGTACGCCGAGCTTCTGCACCGCTTTCAGCATCCGGTTCATCGGCTTGAGATAGCGCGGCGGACGGCGGTTCAGCTCAGGCATTCCGACCCCCCGTGAAGCTGTCGCGGCGCTGGGCTACCCAGCTGTTCGACCTCCTTGTTGCGGTCGCCCCGGAATCTCGACGGCTGCAGCACGAGGTCGTCGCCGACGTTGATCGCCGACAGCGCAACCAGTTTGGCGACACCCGCAGCCGCGCGCCGCGCGACGACGTCGGCGAGGCCGTCGCCCAGTGCGCGGGAATTGAGAAACACCGCCGAGGCGCCTCGCTGCGCGTCGGTGGTCGAGGTGAATACCTCGACATCGCCGGGAAGTTGGGCGGTGTCCGGGGCGTGGGTGAGCGCCCGCACCTGCGCGCCGGCGCGATGAGCCGAGAGATCAGCGGGCGGCCGACATTGCCGGTCGCTCCGGTGACGACGATCGTCATGGGGACTCCTTGGGAAAACGATGTGTGCTCAACCAAGGACGGGATGGCGGGTGGGAAAGTTACTCATCGGCATCGGTAACTTTTTTGCTCGCGGAATCGTCGAAGTCCTATGAAAGCACCCTCGGCTCATCTCGACCAGGCCTGGCACAGCCACCGTCCATACCTGGTCAACCTCGGCTACCAGATCCTGGGCGATGTCGGTGAAGCCGAAGACGTTGTGCAGGAGGCGTTTCTGCGGCTGTCGCGCGCCGGCGACGAGATCGACGATGTCCGCGGTTGGCTCACCGTGGTGACCAGCCGGCTGTGCCTGGACCAGGTCCGTTCGGCACGCGCCCGGCACGAACGGCCGCACTCGGGGGAGCCGCCGCCGCTGCCTGCCGACGCGCGTGCCGTCGACCCCGCGGACCGGGTCACCCTCGACGACGAAATCCGCACCGCGCTACTGGAAGTGCTACGCAGGCTCAATCCCGGCGAACGGGTCGCTTTCGTCTTGCATGATGTGTTCGGCGTCCCCTTCGACACCATCGCGCAGACCGTCGGCCGTCCGGCCGGCACTTGCCGCCAGCTGGCCCGTCGGGCCCGGGCCAAATTCACCGATGCCCATGTGCCCTCGCTTGCGCACGAATCGGTCACCCAATCCGAACATCAGGCCGTGACCGAGAAATTCATCAACGCCTGTGCCAACGGCGACATCGCGGGTCTGACGGCCGTCCTGGACCCGACGGTGTGGGGCGTGGGGACCATACTCGCCGACCCGGCGCCGCCGCCACAGGTCAACCACGGACCCGTCGCGGTCGCCACCAACCTGCTGCGGTACCTGGGTCCCGGGGCGACGCTGGTCAGCGGTCCCGCCGGTCAGCCCGTCCTACTCGCCTTCGCCGAGCGCCGGTTGTTCGCCGTGGTCGTGTTGGGTGTCCGCGGCAACCTGATCACCAAGATCGAGGCGACGGCCGACCCGTCGGCGCGCTGGGTCTGAGTGCTTCACGCGGGCGTGCGCCTGCGCGGCCCCTCCGCTCGGGAGGCGAAGTATCCGGTAATGGTCGCGGCGACCTGCAGGAACTTCAGCCGCGTGGCGGCCGCCATCTCCTGGGTGACATCGATGACTCCGCCGGGGCGCAGATGCGGGTCGAAAGGCACCTCGACGACCGGTTGCCCGTGGTCGACGAACTCGCGAGCCAGCAGCGAGCGGGTGCGCTTGTCGGCGTGGCCGTCGGAGTCGTTGAGGACGACGACGCTGCGTTGCAGCAGCACGCCGAGGTCGTGATCGGACAACCACTCGACCGTCTTGGCGGCGGCCGCGGCGCCGTCCGCCCACGGCGAGGAGACCACGATCAGCGCATCCAGATCGCGCAGTACCTCCCGGGTGACCGCGGCGTCCATCGTCGATCCGCAGTCGATGACCGAGATCGCGAAATGCCGATCCAGCCGCAGCGCGGCTTCCCGGTAGATCGCCGGATCGAGCACCCGGCGCGGACCCGAGACGGGCTCGCCTCCCAGCACGTACAGCCCGGTGGCATTCCTCCCGACCCGCGACGTTACATCGGCGAAGGATTGCAGGTTCTTGTCCGCGGTCAACTCCCAGAACGAACCTGTGGTCCGGGGATCGATCCTGCTGCTCAGGCGGCCGAACGCGGTGTCGGCGTCGATGGCGACGATGCGGTCCTGCTGGCGCAGCTCGGCCAGGATCGAACCGACACTGGCGGCCACCGACGTCTTGCCGACGCCGCCCTTGCCGAGGACACCGACCTTGTGGTTGCCGTGCAAGGGGGTTCGGATCGTCGCCGCGAACTGCGCCGCCTCGCGTTGCGCGGCTGACGGGCCCGGCTTGACCAGTCCGAATGTCGCCGTGCGGACCATGCGCCGCCAGCCGCGCTCGACGGGCTGGGCAGTGGTTGCCGGCCCGGGTGCGGCGGCCGGCCAAGGGGCCGCCGGAGCGTCGGGTCGCCGAGGCGGAGGCGCTGGTTGTTGTGGCGGTGCCGCGGGTTGGTGTGGGGGTGGCGCGGGTTGGTGTGGGGGTGGCGC
>NZ_LQOY01000225.1 GCF_002101675.1 Mycobacterium gordonae
GCCCAGCGGATCGCCAACACAATCAGCTCGACTTTGATGCCACCGCTGGCCAACGCCAAGCAGATCATCGAAAACGCTGATTCCCATGCGGGCGTGCGCGTCAACGAAGACTTGTCAATTAGCTACACCGCGCCCGAGGGCGCCAGCAAGGAGACCGCCGAGGCCAACGCCAAGACCATCGCTGCCGCCGAGGACGAACTCAAAGCCGAAGCCGCCAAGTGGTGGGCGGCGGAGAACGACGTGGCAGCCCAGATCCAGGACGCCGAAGGCACAGTGGGGAAGGCCATCAACCTCGGGGCTGCACTGTATGACCCCGTGCGGGCGATGCCCTGGACCCGTCCGGCTGCTGGACAACCACCCGGCGCCCAGCAAGCCGTCTTCCCGCCAAAACCACCGCAAGCCGAAGCCAACGGAACACCCTCCGGTCTCGGCGACTTACTTGGCGCGGTAGAAGTCGGTGCACCCAAGACCTGGCAGGACGCGATCTTGCCGGGGGCATCGGCACCGCGACCAGACGCCAAGGGCGATGCGGCACTTCCGCCGAGGAACATGACGGACTGGCTCAATCAAATTGCCCACCCTGGCGCTCCTGCCGCACCCGCCCGCATCCCAGCGCAAGACATCGAGGCTTTCAAGGCGCTGGCCCGCGAAACACTGCGCGCAGACGGCGTGCCGCCAGCGCAAATCGAGCAGCGACTTGACGCGGTTATTGCCCGGGCGCAGGCATTAGGGTTCGGCCACCACACCCTGGCTCCCCCACCGCAATCACGCGGGCCAGTCCCGCCAGCACCTGGCTTCGCCGAAGGATTCGGCGACCGCTGGCGAGCCACCGAAACGATGATCCACAATCTGCTCGGCGTCGGCGAACGCGGCGACCCGGGTGTCCTTGAATCCTGGGCCGGACTGGCAAAAGGCCTCGCCGAGCAGTTTAGTGATCCGTTGGGTATGCCCGTTGCGGCGATCCGCGATGAAGTCACCGGGCTCTTGAACTCACCGAGCCCGGCCTATTACGCGGGAGGCCATGCGGCTGACGCAGCAATGACCGCGCCGAGCCTTCTCTTCGGCGGTGAAGGAGCTGCGGTGCGAGCAGGACTGCCCGCTGAAATCGTTACCGAAGGCGGAGCGCCGCTGGCCGTTCTGCGCGGCTGGGACCCTGTGGGCGGTCTGTCCCCGCACGAATTCGAGGCGCAATTTGGCTTTCCGGGAGCGCGCCATTGGCCGCCGAATGATGGATTCCCCCCTGGCTACGTCCCTCAGCCCGCCCATTTGCCTGAGGGAACCGTTATCGACCGGTTCGGCTCCCCATTTGGTCAGTACCTTGCACCCGATGGCACTGCTTTCGCCGATCGTGCGTTGATGCCAGAATCGGTGGGAGGCAGCTACAACCGTTATAGGGTGACCTCCGAACCGCTGCCTCCGGGATGGAGAATTGTCGAAGGACCGGTAGAACCCTGGTTCGGCCAGACACCGTCGTCTGGGGCCAGGCAGTACATGATCTTGGCCCCCGAGGGGGTAAAACCGACTGTTGACGAACTAGTGAGGTTAGGCATTCTGGACAACTACGGACCGCCCCTTGGACGCTAAATCAGCCGATTTACAGCACCAAATCAACCGGCTATCAGAACTGTTAGGCGTGCGTCCGATGCCGGTCGGTTTGAGAACAAATGATGACCTGAATATTTTTGTTGCTGAGGACGGTACGTATCACTTCACTTACTACGAGCGAGGCAAGCTCGGATTTGACCGTATAGGCAGTCTTGACGATCTTCTGTATTGGTATTGCCAGAGCGTAATCAGCAGTCAAGCCGCCGAACGGGTCGGAGACCGAGCGGAACGCTTCAGGTATGAGTATCAAGTGCTCAGCGAGTTGAGTGTCGATTGGGCAAAAAGGAATGTCCGCGAGACTGCGGACATGTTCCGCAAGTACGGAAAGCCCCAGGATATTGCATTACTTCCCGACATTGGCGAACCCCTGTAGTCGTTCAATCGACTGGGGCGGCTTTTGGGTTCGCCCTGCGCGTAGGCGTCATCGCGAGCGTATTTGTATGAGCTGGAACGATGGCGATGTGAACGAACGGCCCGCCCAGATCTCTCTCTGTCGAACGTACTCGCGCCCAACGCAATCGACGCGCTGTCTGACTACGCACCACTACGGTTAAGGATGGGTCGTCGTGCGACAATCTGCGTGCAGTCAAGGCAACGGATCGATGGCGCGCCCGAAAGGAATTGAGAGCGTTGACAGGTCCATCCGAATGCGAGATCCGTTTTCACCGAGACTTCGCCGGCGGAGTGCACGTCGAGTATGCGACCTCAACCTTCTGGTTCGCCCAACACGAACTCGGCCTTGCCGATAGCTCATGGGATTTCGACGGCGAACACGTCAGCATCAACGCCGTCAACGGCAAATGGGCCTGGAAACTAACGGGCAAGAAATATGTTTACGACTACGGCCCCGATGTCGAACCAGTAGTCATGCTCGAAGGAATCCGGATCGGCTGACGAAAAGAGCGGATATTCGGCGCACCATCACCCCCAGTCGGGTGGTCAATCACCACTTGCCGATGTCGGCGAAGCGTGCGCATTAGCGACCGAGCAGAATGACGTCGACGGCGGCGCGCAGGTGACCGGCGACCGGGATCTGAAGAATGTGATGGCCGGGCCGTTGGTGGGCAGAGTCCTTCCCGCATATCCTTCGTCTATGCGCATAGGTGCGCGACCCCGCGACATAGCTTCTGGCAACACTGGGATTCGAACTTCCGTAGAACAGGCCGACTACTTGCGGTGGAGGATCGAACGACCCGATGGCCGTCGATCGCTTACCTGGTTTGCTACCACCAGCGCTAGAGGCAAGCTACTCATCGGCAGCCATCAACTGATTGGCACATTGCAACTAAGCTTCTTGCAGGGCAGCTGGCTGATTGAGTGTTCCGGCGACTTCACCAGACGTCGTTTGCCGCCTGAAAACGATGAATCGATCTGCGACTACTGGATGCGCGCGCCCAAGATCAACGACTGGTACCAAGCCAGCGTAATCCTCTTTCCGGCAACCACTCTCGCGCCGATGTTCCAGGATGAACCGCCGTGTAGTGAGGTAAGGAAGCACCGTTGGGATTATCGGCGAAGCTCGGATGACGTTCTTGAGGTGCAGATCCTTTTTGGCGGTGCCGATTGCGAAGCTCCAGCAATCTCGGATGGCAGTGTTTTGATCGGTCACGTCGACCTTCACCGCGGCGTGGCCGTCGCAGTGGTCGCTGAAGCGCGTGCTATGGACATCTACACCCAGCGGATGATCGAAGGGCATCGTGCGCTTGCGACCACGAGTTGGCAAGCACGTCGGTACGCCTGGGGGACAACGGGGGACGTGCCATGCCTGATTGACTTAGCGGGGTTGAGAGGGTCGATCAGGGTTTAGGTAACTGGCCTATCCAGCCTGCGCCTGCCCGGCGACAATTGTGGTGCCGTCAACTCAGTTCGATCCACCAACCATCACGAGTGAGTCTCACATCTAGAGAAACGGGGCCGATCACCATCCTGTCCTCGACAAGAGGCAGGGGGGCTGCCTCTGCGGCAGCCCCCCTGATGGCACTGGGTCAGTGGATAAGCAGGTGGATGGTTTCGGCGGCGATGGGTGCGGTCACGGCCATGGCGATGTGGATCCAGGTGGTCGCGGTAGGCCACCGCCGCGCGGTGGTGATGGCCAGCGCGGCGATGAAGATCATCGTCGCCGCGACTACGATGAAAGTGGTCATTGACACCTCCTCGGTTGGTGGTTGATTGCGGTCCTGGTGCTCGGTCCGCATAGGCTCATATGCGGGTCTCGGAGGGCATTCCCCCTGGTCAAAGGCATGATATGAATCACAGTGAAGGCGCGGGGAATTTGCGGTTTTCGTCGCATATGACTCTTGGTAGAGGGCACGAGAGGACCGAGGCCTAGTGGGAATCGCGACGAGCACGGACGAGGCTGCCGATGACGGCGAGGGGCGGCTGTCTGCCGCTGATGAGGGAACCGATCAGGTGTTGACGCTGGGCGATGATGAGGTCGCTGCCGGTCATTTGGGTGCTGCAGAGCAGGCCATGATGCGTGATCTTGAGCAGGAGGTGCAGCCGGGGGCTGCCGATAGGGTCAACGACGATGGCGGTCTGGTTGAGGGCCGGGACTGCGGCCAGCAGGACTGTGTTGTGGATGAGGAGATCCGTTGGCAGCGTCGGCTGTTGCTGTATGACAGCGACGTCGAGCTCTACGAGGGGGCCAAGGCCGAGGGCTTCAGCGGGAAGTGGACCGATGAGCTGTTCAGGGAGCTGAGCAAGTACGCGGTCGGGGTGGTGCAGGCCATGTTGGTAAGCGGGGAGATCTACGGGCTGGTAGCCGAGATCGGTCGGCCGGTGTATCCGTCGGGGCCGCAGCGCGAGATGTTGGTGATGCTGAAGAGGGAACGCGAGGCGTTGGCTTTCGACGTGGTTGCCGAGGCGTTCGTGCTGTGGATGCGCTTCGAGGCAAATGGCACTGGCTGGAATAGCGCGCTGGGTAAGGCATTGCCGAGTTATCTGGTTGATCTGTGCAAGCGAACGTTTAGCAATGCGTTTCGGGATTGGCAGAAGGCGCAAGGGTACCGGCTGGATCGGCAGGGTAAGGAGGCCCTGTCTGAATTGGCTGCTGGCTCTTTGGGTTTGAGCATTGAAGAGGTTGCCGAGATGCGTGGGGTGCACGGTCATGGTGAACGCATCGGCGCCCAGCAGTCCGCTGAGTGGTACGACGAGCTGATCGAGAGGCTGTGGTCGCAGCTGAAGAACGGTCGGGAGAAAACGATCGTGGGGATGCTGCTGGCGGGCAGCTCGCATAAGGAAATTGCCGAAGAGCTCGGCACGACACCTAAGGCTGTCTCGCGGGCCTGGGATCGGATCAAACAACGCGCGGGGAACGAGTAGAGGTATGACTGTGGACGATTGGGACGGCAAGGGCCCGCTCGACGAGGAGGAAAGCGTCTACGAGCGGGTGCGGCGTGCGATCGAGGCATCGTCGCTGGGGACCGAGGCTGCGCGTGCTGTGCGCGCGCAGGTCGGTCCCGGGGTCGGTGATGCCCTGCTCGACCGGGTGCGTGCCCGGTTGGCCGCCGAGGGGCTGCCCGGCGGGGCGGCGCCGGCAGCGATGGAGCCCGCTGCCGGCGATGTCGGCGCCGGTGATTCGGCCGCACCGGTAGCGTCCCCCGCCGGTGCGGAGTCTTGCGCGGTCGCCGAGGAGGCAGCCGGGCGGTTGCCCGATGAGCACGTCGAACAGCTGATGGGCCGGTATTTCCGGCCCGGCATCGACGATGCCGAGACAGTGAGCTGCGCTGGTGATCCCCGCCGGGCGCGGGTGCTGGCGGTACTGGCCGAGTGCATCGAGGAGGTCACCGGTCGCGCTGCTGATGGGATCACAGAGGAGACCCGGTTCAGGGAGGACCTGTCGATGGATTCGCTGGCTGCGGTCGAGATCTCCACGGCGCTGGAGGACGAGTTCTTGCACCTGAAGGTCAGTGCCGGCCAACTGGCGAGCCTGCAGGTGGTTAGCGACGCGATAGACCTGCTCTTGGGTCATGTCGCGGTCACGACAGCACCGGAGTTCGACGCGCCGATGTCCCCGACGACCTCGGCAACCACCACGGCGTCCCCACCGCGGCGCCGGAAAACGATCAACGACTGAGCACAGGGGACGGCCCACGAGGACGACAGGGTCGACAGCGGCTCCGATCAAATCCATCGGTCGGAGCCGCTGTCGGAGCTGCCCGCAGCGGGCCGTGGAACCCGTTGCCGACGTGATCGGAGATCGTTCCTCCTGAGGGGTGGCTAGGTCGGCGGCTGGTCTCTTTTCTAAAGATTCAGGACAGGCCAAATTGGGACCATTCCAGAAACATTCGTGCAGCTAGCGTTGTCCTAGGCCGTCTCTTTTCTTGTCTCACAGCGCATGTCTCAGATCCGCGATGTCAGCGGGCAATGAGACAGTCATCGTTATGACGGTGATCCTCGGTTACGCCCGGATCAGCACCACCGGCCAGGACCTCGACGCCCAGCTGGCCGTGCTGGGCGCTGCCGGTGTCGATCCGGCGCGCGTCTTTAGCGACAAGCTGTCCGGCGCCGCCAAGACCGCCCGCCCGGGTCTGACGGCGATGCTGGACTACGCCCGGCCCGGTGACACCGTGGTCGTGACGGCCATCGACAGGCTTGGCCGCTCCGTCGCCGAAGTCACCCGCACAATCGCCGATCTGGGTGAGCGTCGAATTTTGTTGCGCGCCTTACGCGAAGGAATCGACACCGCCACCCCGACTGGGCGGGCCGTCGCGGCGATTATGGCCACCCTGGCCGAACTGGAACTCGAACTGGGGCGCGAGCGGCGTGCCGCATCCCGCCAATCCCGGCGCGCCCGAAGCCTACCGGCGACCAAGCCGCCCAAGCTCACACCAGAGCGCCAAGAGCAGTTGCGCCGACTGGCCGCGACCGGGGAACCCGTGCGCGAGCTTGCCGACGCGTTCGGGATCGGACGGGCCACCGCCTACCGGTACCTATCGTTGGGTTTCTGATCGACACGTGGCGACAGCCGGATGAGTACCGTTGACTACCAGACTGTTTGGACTAGCCCAGAGTTTTGGATGGCACCATCGCGGGTCACCAGCGGTGCCCGCAGTATCAGCGCGGTGACCACGATGAATCGGTCCCACGGGTCCCTGAGCACTTCCCGGCTGATCCGCGTGTAGGCATCGACGACGTCGACGTCGACCGGGTAGAGATGCACAGCGGAGGAGGCCATCAGCAGGCCGCGCAGTTCCGACAGCTCCCGCGTGCTGACCCGCTCGGTGGTGTGCGTGACGTACCACAGGTCGACCAGCGTGGCGACCGAGACGGCGATGCCGTCGGTTGCCTCCGCCTCCCGCAGCGCCTCGCTCGCCCGCGCCGAGAGCTGCGGGGAACCTTGGGTGAACCAGATCAACGCGTGCGAGTCGGCAATGACCTTCACGAGTGGCCGAGATCGCCTTGCGCGAGCTGGCTGGCTCGTTCGAAGTCCTCCCAGCTCACCTGCGGCCAACTCATCAGTCGCCCGGCGATGGTGGCGTCTGGGGCGGGCGGCAGCTCGGCGACTACCCGCAGATGTGTACCGGGACGCATGCCAAGGCGCGCGATCTGCTCAGCCGGGATACTCCCGTCGTCGGCGACAACGAGCTCGTGGCCTTCGGGGCCGCTAGCGATGCTCATAGCCAACAGCCTAAACGGCCCGAGCTGCCGTGACGATTGCTGCGCTCTCATTTCCCCCTGGATCATGAGAACGCGCATCCCCGAATTGTTTCCCGAAAACGTTCGTTATCGGGAACACGCGGGCAAAAGAAGCCAGGTAGGTCGCCGGGGTTGGCCTTGCGTCGCCCTAGCTGCACTTGACGACGCGACCGAGTTAATCGTCCTGTTGCCAGAGCTGTGCGGTGAGGTCCTGGAACGTGACTAAAGCAACGGGATCATCGTCGCGCAGCAGCGCCGACTTGCTCATCCAGGCGCGCACGGTTGAGCCGTCGGCGTGTACCAACTCGACGAGTTCGCCGCCGTGGAGTCGCATGACGGACACGGGGGATGATTGGTCGGTGGGCAAGGTGGTAAATAGCTGGGAAAATTTCAGAGTGTGCAGCGATTTGAGGGAATATCCCAGCATGCTGGCGAATGTTGAGTTGGTGAAGAGGATGGTGCCGTCGTGGGAAATGGCGAGTACGGCGACGGGGATTCGGTCTAGTACCACGAGTGCGGGTAAGTGGATCAGGGTGCTCAGCGGTGATTGACCGTCCTGCCCTGGGCGGCGGCGTTCCTGATGCTGATCGTCGGGCATCGGTTCCTTAGTTCCACTGTTCTTGCGAACGGGCGGGCTCAATGTTACCCACGTCACACAACCGTCAGGGCGAATCGCTTAATTGAGAGTGCTCGGTGCGGCGTGCGGCGTGCGGCGTGCGGGGTGGAGGCGTTAGAGGCGTTGCTCGAATCGGCTTGAATTGCTCGTGTCGCGGCGGTGACGCCGCCGGCTTCCTCGTGGCGGTGCGCGGCATCTGCGCTTCGCGCGACTGCGGTGGGCTGATCGCTTCGGCGCGGGGAGCCCAGCGAGACGGCAGGCGCGGGATGGTCAGCCGTTTGGTTGACGGTGCGGCAGGCCGCGGCGCGGTGGCGGGTGTAGCGCGGCGGACTTGTGCAGGTATAACGGCAGCTCGGCCTGGAGGCGGGCTGCAGCAATGATGCGGGCCGTAATGGGTTGGCTGCTGACCAGTCGCAGCTCGATGCCGCGGGCGCGGCACTGTTGTGAGGCCTCGACCAAGACACCGAAGGCGCACACCGCCATGAAGTCCAGTCCGCTGGTATCGACGACGAGTGGCCCCGGGGCGGCGGTAGCGTGCGCGGCCGCGCGCACGATCTGCCTCCAGGTTCTCACGTTGCTCGCGTCGATCTCTCCGCCGGCGCAGAGCAGCACAGCCAAGCCGCGGCGTTCGGTGGTGGCTCGCAACAGGCTGTCATTGGCATTCGTCATGAAGGCGAACTCTTTGCTGAGGTGCGCGGGTGATGGAAGCATTTCGGTGCTGCCCATGGGTTTCCCTAGAGGTGCTGCTTCACCCAGTGTCGATGCTCGCCCCTGCACTGCTCAAAGGCGGAGCCGACCCGATTCCACCAGCAAGTTTACCGCTGTAATACGTGCCGTGGTAGCTGTACCTCGCACCGTTTTCCTTTGTAAACGCTTCGCGACAGCTGGTCGGTTTCGTCAGACATTCCACATACTGAGAATCGTTGCGCTGACCAATCCTGCTAGCCCGAACCAAGAGCCGTCTCTAGAATTCCGGATTCGCAATGGCAAGTCCGTCAAAACCGGGCGATCGAACGACGGAGCATCAGCGACCACCGAACCGCGTGCTGCTGAGCCGTCAATCCTTCCTTCTTCGGAATCGTCTCGGCTCCGAAAGCTCCGCCGCCTGCGCCTCGGTGTGATTCCAAAGTGATCATTGTTGTGGGTGGGGCGGTTGTTCTGCCGCCGATTCTGGCTCGGCAGTCTGGTACGCAGTGAGTGTCTGGCTGCTCCAGCCACCGCCGCCCGGACTGATCTCCGATTCCTCCGGCCACAAGGTCACTGCTCGCCCGGAGGCTGCGCGGATCGCGGCCCCGTCCAGCTCCGCTTGAGTTTCGGCCAGCGCGTATTTTGGCCAGGCTGCCACGAACGTCACCGGGCCCTCCGGTGGCAGCGGATACACCCAGAACTTGCCGTCCCACCGCCGGGCACTTCCCCCCGCGCCGCCAGGCATCAGAACCAGGTCATCGGGATCGCCTGGCCCCCAGTGGCCGCCGGTGGTGGCGCCGCGACGTCCGTCGGCGTAGAAAAGACCGAGCCGCAAGGGGTCACCGCTCGATGCTTGTGGGCCGCGCTGCCCGAAACGGCCAAACGGATCGTGCCAGCCTGGCTCGCTGTGGTCGCTGCCGCGCCTGCGGACGTGGGCGGTGAACTCGAACCCGTTCGGGTAGGCGCAAATGCTGCCAATCGACACCGCTACCTCTTCGGTGCGGATCAGCAGTAGCTCGCCAGGCACCGATGCGGGGATCACCGCATCGGGTTGCATCCAAGCGAGAAAAGGCTGTCGCATCGGCTCAGGCGGCGGGGGTTGTGGGATCGAGCTGAAAAAACTCATTTCAATAAACCCTAACCGGCTATTGACTGGACAGTTGTCCCGTTGCCGCGAGGTGCACTGGTTGGGCTAAGCGAGCCAGTGGCACACCGAACTGGCCTGCGAGGCCGCCTCATCGACCCGACGCGCTGGGCCTCCCGGAGTCCACCGGGGCCCGCCCTTTAACCCTTCGGTTTAACGGCACCAGGCGCTGCAGATTTTCCTGCTCGGGCCGTGAGCCCAACCCAGAGGAAGGCTGCACAAATGTATGCATACAAAATTACATGTAATAAAGAATGCATACTATCATGTATGTAATCTGGTAAGCTATCGCGCTATGAATGTTTCCGCAGGTGAGCGCTGCGAAATCGTGGCGGTGGCACTGCAAAAAGGCGGCGTTGGTAAGACGACCACCACGATCAACCTTGGCGCAAATCTCGCCACGATGGGCTTTCGCGTTCTCGTGATCGACATGGATCAGCAGGCCCACAGCACTAAGGGCCTCGGCGTCGAGCTTGGCGCCGACGATGCCTCGATGTATGAGGTATTGCACCCGGACAGGGCGATGCGCGTCCCGCTCGCGAAGGTCATCCGGCCGAGCCAGTTCGGGATCGATGTCGCACCGGGTCATCTCGCGCTCAAGGAGCTTGAGCGCACCGGACTCGGGTCGGGTGGCCAGCTGCGCCTCGCCCGCCAGCTCGACGACATCGACGACTACGACTTCGTGCTCATGGACTGCCCGCCGGCGTTGGGTGAGTTGACCACTGCGGCGCTGGCGGCCGCCGATTACGTCTTGGCGGTCCTCAAGGCCGGGCCCGATGAAGTTGACGGGCTGGTGGAGCTTGGTAACGCGATCCTCGATGTTCAGGAGACGCTCAACCCGGCCGTCGAAATCCGATATGTGCTGCTGACCGATTTCGACGGTAATCCCAAGGCCAGCAAGGATGTTCGCAAGCAGCTGCGAGCCGATTGGGGGGAGTGGGATGCCGGCGGGGCGTATCTGGGCGAGATTCCGCACACCGTGCGAGTGGTCGAGGCCAAGGGCAAGCGCGTACCGGTCCACGTGCACGCCCCCACCAGCACGGCCGCAGTGGCATACCGAGAAGTCGCCGAACGTATCGCGGCAAGGAGGCAAGCAGCATGAACGCGAAGCCCAGCGGTCTACAGCTCGGCTCCACCCGACCCTTGTCCCGCGCGGAGCGGCGGGCCGAGGCCGCCCGAGTCAAAGCCGAAGAAACATCCGCCACGCCGGCGGCAACAGTCAGCCGGTCGGACGATGAGATTCCACCCGCACCGGTGGTCACCCCCGACCAAAGAAATGAGGCGGCCGAGCCGCCGGTGCGGTTAAAGGCGCGGCAGCGCAAGGCGAAAAGCCCGTTCGCAACGCAGCTGCACTCAGGAACGCTGGCACGGCTCGAATGGATCAAGGCCCGCGGCTATGCGATCACCGACACCGTCGACGATGCCATCAACACATACCTCGACGGCGCTGGCATCCCCAGGCCGGACCACAACGACCGCATGCCTTCGTGAATTGAGGTTGCCATGCTTTCCTCGTCGCCAATTTGTGGTGGACGTGGTGGTGTCGGCTGTCAAGGCCATGCCGCTGTGCGGTCGACCCAAAAGTCGAACCTTGACAACCGACACCACCACGCACAAGCACGGCTAGTACGAGGAAGGGCATGCCGCGAAGGAGCCCAGCAGGGTGTCATGAGGGGAGTCATACCGTGGGAATCATGAACGCCGCCGAGCACTAGGCAGCACGGCTGGACAGATACGGCGACGACTACACCACCGATGACGAGTGCCGCGTCGCCTACCGTGACTTCAAAGCGAATCTGGCAAAGACTCACCGAAGCCGCAGACTCGCTTCGCGAGCGAGACGCCGACGGCGAATCGTGATTACCGCTGATGCCGTGCCCGTCGCCGTCTACCTCGGAGTCCGCACGAGAGCGTGTCACTGCCAACTTTGAGCCGTAAGAACTGCGCACCCCCGAGGCGTGTCCGCTGATCACGGGGCGTCTGCACCCCCGCTCGCTAACGTCTGCGGCATGCGCATCGACACGTTCCATCGCTGGCGTAGACACAGATCATCCTGCGGACCCTGTGAACCGGTCTGGTTCACGCCAACAATCGGTGTGAGGACAGCACACCTCGCCCTTGACCGTGATGATCCGGGTAGGCCGTACGGCGACCCGCCAGGCTGTCCGGGGCACATAGTGACCGCTCGGCACATCTACGTCGACGAGACCAAGCACCGTGACTATTTGATGGTGGCGGCGGTCGTGTTAGGGGAGGATCTGACGTCGGCTCGCGCTGTCGTTCAGGAGCTTCTCAAGCCCGGACAGCGCCATCTTCACATGAAGGACGAGGCGGACGGTCGCAAAGAGACCATCGCCAAGGCACTCGTCAGCGCCGATCTTCGCGCGACGGTCTATGACGCGGGCCGGCGACACCGCACCCAGGTGCTTGCGCGGGCCGCGTGCCTGTCTGCGCTTGTCGAGGACCTGGCCACCAGTAACGTCGAGACATTGATCGTCTTGGACCAGGACGAGAGCCTCGTGCAATCCGATCGCCGACTGCTCTACGGCGCTGTGCGCGCTGCGGGCTGCGAGGCCACAGTGCGCTACGAGCATCGGCGATCGGCCTCAGAGCGTCTACTTGCTATCCCTGACGCCTTCGCCTGGTGTTGGGCCAAAGGCGGCCGCTGGCGGTCTCACATCCGACCTGTGGTCACGGTCCAGCCGGTCTGAAACACACTCAGATACGCGCGAAGCCCGAGCGCCGCGGTCGTCCGGCCGGGTCTCGGGCTCACTTCCTGCAGCTATTGCCGCAGGCACCTGTGACTATACACCCGGCACAGTCGCTGGGTAAGGGGTCACCGAAAGCGGAGCTGGCAACGTCCCGCCATCAGGGCCGCGTAATCCATTACAAAAAGGTCACGGGTTGCGGCGTGTTGTTATCAGGTAACCGCCGTCGTGCTGGCACAGTCATCACCATGGCCCAGTCGCGCAGCACACACAAAGGCGATCGCGCCCAGATCATGGCGCGTCCCGATCGCATCGTCTACGACATCGTCAAACAAGAAGCCGCAGCCCGGGGGATCCCCATGGGGCAATACGTGGCCGATGTTCTTGCCGCTCACGTAGGGCACCCCGAATTGGTGCGCGAACTTAACAAAAAGATGGAGGTTTTGCCGTTGGCGATGTGAGCACCGTAGCCCGACACAGTCGGGCAGATGGGAAACAATTCCATAGCGGTGTGGACGACTCGCTGAGATGACGAAGGCCCCGCATGGCGGGGCCTTGTCGAGGGGGTTTGAACCGAGTTAGCAGCTCGGTTCCGGGTCCGCACCCGTTGCCCCTGAAAGGGACGTGTCTTGAGCGACTCGTCTCACGGTAGCGCATACCTGTATCCGGTTCCAGAGGACGCGCACCGTGATCTGTCGGATAGTCATCATCGAACGCCGTTAACGGCATTGTCGCGGCCGTTCACCGCGGCCCCTGCGACCTATCGCGGGTGCAGTCCGACGCGTTGGCGCCGCGGGATGGTCCGCACCACCCCGACCGCGCAGGTGCTGGCGATGCGGCGCGGCCGCCGGCTGGCCGGTCGGCCCGTGCCGACACCGAGCGCCTTTGTGGGCTTGGAGCTTGACGATCAGGCTTACGCCGGGGTGCCGTGCTGGAGCGCCGGGCCGACCGGTTGGGCGCACATCACTGTGGCGGTGACCTACGACCTGCACTATGGGCGTGTGCGGCCGTTGATGTGCAATGGCGGTATCGCCAAACCCGCCCTGGTCGTGATTGCCGCGGCTATGGCCCGCTACGCCGACTGGCGCACCGGGCGGGGCTGCCGGCCCACCAACACCCAACTTGCCGCCGACACCGGCTATGACGAACGCACCATCCAACGCGCCCATGAATGCCTGCGCCTGCTGGGGGTGGCCACCGAGATCCTGCGCGGCCGGCAGCGCACCTACATCGAACGCATGGCCTCGTGGCGCCTGGGCGATCGCCACCGCGGGTGGGCCTCGGTGTGGGCGCTGCACGACAACGCCCACCTCACCCGACTTGTCCACAGCTTGTCACCCCACCTGGAACGGTCCCCAGTAACCACCACACCCCCCTGTTCTGTCCGACTGGTCACTACCCGCACGGGCGCTCACCGCGCCCGGCATCACGGCGCTACGCGCCGCCGAGCACCCGATGAGGCGGGCCGGCGGCTGGCTGGGCGGTGGCGCGCCGATCCGCACGCCCCAGCGTGGGCACGGATGTTCAGCGCCAACAGTTGGGCGGCGATGCTGGCCGCCCCCGCACGCCACGGCTGGACCCCGCACGATTTGACCGCGCTAGTGGCCGACTGGCTGGGCACCGGACATTGGATTCCCGACCGACCGGCCCGACCGATCGCGCTGCTGGGCACCCTGCTCGCGTGGCACAGCGCCCACAACACGTTGGCGGCCCGACCCAGCGCCCTCGATGAGGCCCGGGCCGTCCACGCTGAGGCTGCCAGAGCGGCCCGCCAGATGGCCCGCGACGCCGACCACCGCGCCCACCTGCTCGGGCGTACCGCCGCCCGCATGGCCGCCACCGGACCTGGCCGCGCTGCGGCCTTCGCCGAGCTCGCCGCGGTACGCCGCCGCGCCGCACTCCGGCGCACCGCGACCGCCGCCGCCGACCACGCCCGCATGAGCGGCCTCGTCGAGCACGCACGCCGCGACCACCATCGCGCCCCCGCCGCTGACCGCCGCGACCCATGACGCTAACCACATCAAGCTATTGGCACATTTGCACAAATGTGTGCGAGGATGGTGGTGCCGCCCGTCAAGCCCACTCCCAGCCGTTTGGCGGGCGGCCCATTCGTCGGGTTGGAGGGTGGTGGCGGGGTGTTGACGGTGGCGAAGTTGTCGCGGTGGTCGATTGCCTATTACAACGACACCGCGCACGCGGTGGGGATGGCCGCCCGGGATGCCCAGCGGGCTAATGGCGGGTTGGGGGAGTACTACGCCGAGGGTGACACTCGGACCCCGGTGTGGGTGTGCGCCGGCGATGCGCACCGGGCGGCGGAACTGGTGGGGTTAGACGATGCGCAGCGCGCGGGTGGTGAGGCCGATACCGGGGTGGTGAGGCGGTGGCTGGATGAGGGGGTGGCCCCGTCGGGGGGGTGTGGCCGAGCCCTTGGGAAGGGGTCGGTGCATGGGTTTGATTTGACGTTTTGCGCGCCGAAGAGTGTGTCGCTGTTGCGGGCGTTGCACCCCAATGACGTGACGCAAAAAGCGGTAGTGAACGCCCACACCGCCGCCCTGGCCGAGGCGATGGAGTATCTGGCCGAGCATGCCGGTTACACCCGGGTGCACAACCCGGTCACCGGAGACAAGGACTTGGTGCGCCTGCCCGGAATTGTGGCGGTGGCGTATCAGCATGAGACGTCGCGGGCGGGGGATCCGCATCTGCATACCCATGTGATCGTGCCCAACCGCCAGGCCCGCGCCGACGGGAAACTGGTGTCACTAGACGGCACATCGTTGTTTCATGAGGCGCGGGCGGCGGGGGTGATTTATCAGGCCACCCTGCGCCGGGAGTTACACCGCGCGATCGGGGTGGAATGGAGCGCGATCGACCCCGCCACCGGGATGGCTGAGGTCGCCGCGATCGACCCGGCCAGTATCACCGCCTGGTCGCAGCGGGCCTCAGCGCTGCGAGCATGGGCAGCGAAGAATCTGGTCGTGGTTGACCCAAAGGTGGGGCCGACCCAGGCCCAGTTGGCGGCCGCGCAGAAAGCGACCCGGCCGGGTAAACCCGAGCAGTTGGCGTGGGCGGAATTACGTCGGTTGTGGCGCGAGGATCCGCGGGGCTGGACGATCGATCGCGGTGCGCACCAGGCGGCGCGTCAGGCTCGCCAGGCTGCGGCGGGGCGGGGGGTGTGGCAGCGCAGCCGGCTGGTTGAGGCGGCCGAACAGCGCGGTCAGGCGGTGTTGACGCGCGCTGATCTGGTGGAGCTGATCGGCGCGCAACTCCCGGTCGATATCGACGGTGATCCGCGGTCGCCGCGACAGGTGATCGAGGCCTCCGTCGAGCGGCTCGGGATGCGGATTTCTGGGCCGCGGGCGGCCCATCAGCGGGAGGGGTCGCAGCGTTTCACCCTGGATAAGATCCTGGCCAACGAGGCCCGGTTGCTTGAGCTGGTCGACGCCCGCGATGAGCGCGCGCAGCTCTACGGTTTGCGTGATCTGGATGTGGCTGGGCTGTCGGCGGATCAGGCGCGCGCGGTGGAGAACATCGCGTGGTTGCCGTGGCTGATCTGCCCCTTGTCCGCGCCAGCGGGGGCGGGAAAAACCACCTCGATGCGGGCGCTGCGGATCGGCGCGCGGCACAGCAATAAACGGGTGCTGGTGGTGGCGCCGACCGGTAAAGCCGTCGACGTCGCGGTCCGCGAAGGCGCCGGCGATTCTGGGATGACCGTGGCTGCCGCGCTGGCGGCGTTACGTGAGGAAACGTTGCAGTTGGATCAGCGCACCGTGGTGATTGTCGATGAGGCCGCGATGGTCGGCACCGCCGAGCTGCGCGCGCTGCTGACCGCGACCACCGCCGCCGGTACCAAGACGGTGTTGGTCGGTGATGCCCACCAACTCAGCCCTGTCAAAGCGCCCGGGGGGATGTTCGCCCAACTGTGTACGGATCTGCCCTGGACCCAAACCCTGTCGCAGGTGTGGCGGATGACCGATCCCGGTGAACGTGCCGCGTCGCTGGCGCTGCGTGAGGGCGGGCCCGCCCCGCTGCGGCGCGCCGTGGGCTGGTATGCCACTCATGGCCGGTTGCGGTGCGGGGATCCGATCGCCATGGCCACCGACGCCCTTGAGGCCTACCGCGCCGACATCGCCGCGGGCAAAGATGCGCTGCTGGTGTGTGACACCACCGAGATCGCCGACGCGCTCAACCAGCGCCTACACGATGACGCTCTGGCCGCCCGCGACCCCCACGCCCAAGCCACCCCCACGATCACCGCGGCGCGCGGGCACCAACTGGCCGTGGGGGATCTGATCCTGACCCGGCGCAACACCCCCGAGATCACCGTGCTGAACGCCACCGACAACAAAAAGACTGCGGATCCGGTGCGCAATGGGCAACGCTGGCAAGTCCTGGCCGTCGACCCCGCCCACGACCGCATCGCCGCGCGTCGGCTTAGCGACGGGGCGCGGGCCGCCTTCTCCGGGGACTACCTGCACCAGCAGGTGACCCACGGGTATGCGGTCACCGTGCATTCGGCCCAAGGGGTCACCGCCGACACCACCCACGCCGTGCTGGGAGAGCGCACTAGCCGGGCGTTGTTGTATGTGGCGATGACCCGCGGCCGGGATTCCAACACCGCCTACCTCTATGAACGCCAGGGCGGGGAGACCACCCACGAACACCGCGACCAGCCCGGGCTGCATGTCCTGCGTCGCGGCACCACCGCGGACGCGGTCGGGCTGGTGCGCACCGTGATCGCCCACCGCGACCACCACGCCCACAGCGCCCATCACGTCGCCGCCCACACCGACCCCACCCAGCTGCCCGACATTGTCCGCGGCCTCCTGGCGCGGCGCACCCACGCCCTACACACCCGCCGACGCGCCTACCAGCGCTGGCACGACCAACGCCTCGAGCACATCCTGGAACAACGCCGATGGGTTGAACAGCACCTACACCGCACCCGCGAGCACAAACGCGACCGAAGCTACGGGCTGGAGCTGTAGCCGGGCGCGGAAGATGTTTTTGGCGAGCCAAGGTTCTGTAGGGGCCTACTCATTGTGCTCGGCTTAAGCGGAATCGGTTGGTCCGATGGTCGCGAGGTGGGCCGATTGGCCCTGCTACGAGCTCTTTCTTTAGTACGCTAGTGCCAGATGCGAGGGGCATCACGTGACAGCAGTCAAGGACAGGGGGAAAGGCGATGGCCGCGGCATCAACTTCCTGGTTGACCCCGTTGGAGGAGTATGTGCCGCGCTGCACGACCGACCCGCAGCGCTGGACCACCACGCAGCCCGACGCCCAAGCGGTGGCGTTGTGTGTGGCATGTCCGCGCCGGGGGTGGTGCGCCCAGCAGGCCTACCGGGCGACCGGTGTGCAGGGGCTGTGGGCGGGGGTGGTGGTTCCCGAGTCCGGGCAACGCGCCCGGGAATTCGCGATGCGCCGCCTACAGGTGTTGGCCGAACGCGGTGGCTATCACGTTGCCCCGCGGCGACGGGGCCGGCCCCGCGGCTCAAGGAACTAATCCTTGTCGTTGCGTTTTAGGGCACAGCCACGCCGAGGCTTGCCGTGGAGCAAGGAGGATTTAAATGCGGGCCATTCCGTCGTGGTCAGGACAGCAGAAATTTGCAAGGTTCGTCGTGCTCGCTGCGGTAGTTGACGTAGCGCTGCTTCGCTTACCGCCGCGGTCGCGGTGCCGGCGTCGAGTGCGGGCAGCCGAATGTGGGAGGGAACGACGGTGACAGATCCGGTGCTGCAGGCCGATTTGGATGCGTTGGGTCGGTTGCAGCCGGATTTGGCGGTATTGGCTTGGCAGGTGACCCAGGGTGTGCCGCATGTGATCCCTGCCGTAGGGACGAAAGATGCTGATGCCGTGCCTTCGCTGGCGGCTGCCCAGGAGATGTCTACCCACACCTTGCCGGTCGTCCAGACCACGGTGGCAGGTCGGTTCAACAAGCTCGCCGAGATGATTGAGCTGGCCCGCCGGGGCTTCATCGCGTCCGAGGAACAGTTGCTGACGGCGGTTAATACGCTTCCGACGCTGCAGCGATTTTCACCCAACCCGTAACGGCTCCGCTCGTCGATGCCGACCAAGTCGCAGATCCTGCATACCGATCCGCACCGGGTATTGGACCTGATCGACGGCTGGAAGACCACCGTCGCCGCGTTAGAGCAGTACGCCGAAAACTACCTGCACCGTGTGCAGCGCCCTGGTGGGTCCTCCTGGGAGGGGCGGACCGCCGAGGCGTCCCAGGCACGTGCCCGTCAGGACCTGCAAGCCGTCATTGGTGTCCGCGATGCCATCGATGCCGCCGCCCAGCGGATCGCCAACACAATCAGCTCGACTTTGATGCCACCGCTGGCCAACGCCAAGCAGATCATCGAAAACGC
>NZ_LQOY01000226.1 GCF_002101675.1 Mycobacterium gordonae
TCACACCTCCGCGCCGAAGGCGCGCAAAAGTACAGGATTTACGGCGTGTCGCCGTACACACGCGCGCGCTCGCCGGCGCCGCGGCACCCGCAGGACACGACGGGTCACGGAAGCAACAGCTCCCGCACGTTGAGCTGCGGACAGGTCTTTGCCCAGGCGCGAGTGGCAAGTTCGGATTGCGTAGCGCCCGCACGCAAGGCGGCGAGCATGACGTCGGGGTCGAAGGACGGGCCGATCGGATCGGCACCGTATTCGTCTCCACGCATGTAGGCGGTCGATTCCTGGGGAGTCGCGAAGTTGTCGATCTGCAGTTCCACCATGTTGATATCAGGATCCCGGTAATAGATCGATGTCGTCACACCGTGCTGTACGGGCACATGAGGACGAATGCCGTTCTCCCTCAAGACCTCGTATTTCGACAGCAGGCTGAGCAAATCGGGGAAGGTGTAGGCGGAATGGGCCAGGCCCACTGTCGTCGCGGTGCGCGGAGTCGGGTCGGGCAATTCAACGATCGCCAGCCGGTGATGCTCTTCATCGAAAGTCAGAAAGCACAGCGACGCAATCTCGAACACCACATGGGCGTCGAGCACTTTCATGTACCAGTCACGCAGTGCGGGCAACTGGCCGGTCTGCAGCACGATATGGGCCAGCTTCTTGTCAGGGCCCATGGCTCACCAGGCGGGCGCCGGGTCCAGCATCGCGACGTGGTCGTTCTGCCACTGGTAGCGCACGGTGGTGGTTGGCCCCGGGCACGCCGTGCAGA
This sequence comes from Mycobacterium gordonae, assembly GCF_002101675.1. Classification (GTDB taxonomy): domain Bacteria; phylum Actinomycetota; class Actinomycetes; order Mycobacteriales; family Mycobacteriaceae; genus Mycobacterium; species Mycobacterium gordonae. The sequence continues at coordinate 764 of NZ_LQOY01000226.1, forward strand.
CTTCCCTGCCGTCCTTGTAGTCCAGAGCGACGGTGTCATCGGTGGTCTTGGCTGCATTAACCGTCGTGAAGGCATACGCCTTCAACGTCGCAACGCCCACGTAGTTGCCCTTGTGGAACAGCAAAGCCAGATCCGGTGAACTGCCGGTGGCTCCCACGACGGTGATGATGACCGTGGACAGGGTGGTGCAGGGGTTGTAGTTGCTGCTCGCATCGAAGCTCTTGACGTTGTGATCCCACGCCGAACCTTGCGGCAGCGTCGGCAACGCCCCCAGCGCCGCCTCGATCTGGGGGGCATTCAGGTTGACGCCACACGTCGGGTCTGCACGAACCGGTGGCGCGAGCGGATTCAACACGCAGAGCGCGGCGATAAGGGCGCTCAGGACAACGACTCGCATCGAAACACTGCCTCCTTGTCGGCCGCAGTCAATCGTCGCGCTGTTTCAATCCCGGCTGGTAGGACCGCGATGACATTGTGTCGAAGAAGTGACCAAGCGGCGGATTACCGCGCGGGCTGCTCGGTCGGGCCCGAGGTCACCCAACCGCCCAGTTTTATAGCCAGATGAGGCGCGAAGACGGCCCCGTACATCAGGTTTCCGACGATGCAGCGCGGACGTCAGCCGGCTGCCCGACTTTCGGTCGGCCCACGCCTCGATCACATTGCGGCCTACGCAATCCGTGCGCCCCAGCAGGTAGGTGAAGACCATCATCTGCACACCCATGGCGAGCGAGTCGTAGACGGATACTGGTGCGCGGTCCCTTCGAAGACGGCCAGTCCGGGAATCACGTCCGTAATGGAACCCGAGCCGCGCGCCGATGAACGCGTTGAAGTTGAAGGCCCAGCAGAAGCCGACCACGAAGCCGACGGTGAGCAGGGTGATGGGCCTGCGCGTACCGAACCGCGTGCTCAACCGTTGCCCGACGGCGGCGCCGATCGTCGCCGGCAACACGAAGTAGCCGATGTAACCGACCGGTACCGACGACGGCAGGCCGCCCCAGGTCATATTCTGCGGCCACCACGACGGCATGCGCGGCAGGGCCGGCGGGAACTGTGCGTACATCGCCCAGTCATACGGAGCCTCAATCCAGGAGAACGAGATCGCCGAGATGCAGAGCAGCAGCAGTGGGTGCGGGCGACGGCGGCGGATGCTCAGATACACCCCGACGGCGGTGAAGACGATGCCGCTGCCCCAGCCGAAAATGACGGCAGCCGTGAGCAATGGGGTTAGCCCGGTGCTCAACGCCGGGCTTCGGGGTCGGAATAGATGACCACGCCGTAGATGACGGCAAGCAGCACCACGACTCGCGAGATCGCGTCGGCTGCCGACGTGATCGTCGAGCACCGGGGTTTGCTGCTGACGCTGGCCGCTTCGGAAGCCTTCAGTCAAGAAGAGATCGCCGAAACCGGAATGGGCGACATCCGAGCGGCGATCGCGGTGCTGGGGCGGATCAGCAACGAAGGCATGCAGTTACCCGGACTGCGCTCCAGTCGCCCCGAACTGCCGGCGCATTCCACCGTGGCGATGATCGCCGGCAAGGTGGCATTGCGTTCGGCGTCCTTCGGCGATGAGCAGCCCCCGCGTGAGGCGATCGTGGATGAACTGGTGCAGGCGAGCCTGCACGGATTCCTGCACCGGCACAGCTGAATTGACGGATCAGAAGGTCAGCGCCCCGGTGAAGTACGTGTACGGCGAAATATTTAGCCGCACAACCCATCTCACTCGCCTCGTCGGCCGCGGTCGACGAGGAGGTCACCGAACAGCTGCGGGCGGCCCTGACCCTTGCGGATGACCCGGGCCGAACTCGAGGAACTCGTCGTCCGCTTCGCGGTCTACCTGGGCCGGAACCTGGCGCGGCGCCTCGACGATCCGTTGGTCGAGGTCGCTGAGGCGATCGACGACACCTGAGGCGGTTGAAAACCGCCATGGCAGGATTCATCGCTATGGCAGAAAACAGGGTCGGCAGAGTCGCCGGCAAGGTCGCATTGATCACCGGCGCGGCACGTGGCCAGGGCCGCGAACACGCGATCCGGCTGGCCGAGGAGGGCGCGGACATCGTCGCGATCGATGTCTGCGCGGACATCGACGGCGTCGCCTATCCCTGCGCCACCGAGAGCGACCTCGCCGACACCGCGGATCTGGTGGAGAAAGCGGGCCGCCGCATCCTCACCGCGAAGGCCGACGTGCGGGACGTGGAGAGCCTGCGGGCGGCGGTTGCCCAGGGAGTGGACGCGTTGGGCCCGCTGGACATCGTGGTGGCCAACGCCGGCATCAGCGGGGTTCCCGCTCCCGCGGCGATGATCGAGGAATCGGCGTGGCAGACGATGATGGACATCAACCTGACCGGGGTGTGGCACACCGTGAAAGTGGCACTGCCGCACATGACCAACGGCGGCGGGTCGATCATCCTGGTCAGCTCGATGCTCGGCATCCGCGGCGGTGGCTACATGGCCCACTACGCCTCGGCCAAACACGCCGTCGTCGGGCTGATGAACTCGCTGGCCAACGAGCTTGCACCGCAATGGATCCGGGTCAACTCCATTCATCCGGGCAATGTGCTGACCCCGATGCTGGACAACGACTGGTTCGTCCGGACGCTGCGCCCCGACCTGCCGAACCCCACCGTGCAAGATGCCGGGGAGATCATCGGGCAGTTCCACCTGTTGCCGAAGCCGCTGATCGAGGCGCGCGCCGTCAGCAACGCCGTGCTCTTCCTCGCCTCCGACGAGGCGCAGTACATCACCGGCGCGGCGCTGCCGGTCGACGCCGGCGCCGTCGCGAAGTTCTGACGGACCTCACCCGCGCGGAAGTCTCCGCAGCCGGTCGGGATCGCCCTCGACACACAAGTAGGGTTGCCCGTCGTCTGCCTCGGCGACGCTGACGGGTAATTGGTTCGCGCCGGGGGTGTCCGGTTCGACGAGGAGCTCCAGTTCCCCGGAGTCGACATAGCGCACCGCGTCGTCGTTGGACAGCTTCCATGGCCGGCCATCGGTTGGCCACTGGCCGCCGACAGTCCGGATGTGTTGCAGCTCAGCGTCTTCGGTTCCGTCAGCGTGCGCGTAACTCACCCACAACTTTCCGGGCAGCGGGCGGAAGAACACCGCGAGGCGCTGACGGTTGAGATTGACGTCGACCGGTATCCCGATGGGAGGCAGGGAGGTGCCTTCGGGCTCGTCGTTGAGCGACTTCTTGACCTGACGAGAACCGATCCCGGTGCCGAACCAGTCGATGGTCAGCACAGTGGTGAGGTACTGAGCGATCGCCAGAGTCAACAGCCCACCGGCTCCGGCCACTCCGACACCCGCGGCGCCGGCCGCGGCGGTGACCGGAAGCGCGACGAGACCGGCGACGGCCGCCGCCCCTGCGGCAGTGGCGACCTTTCCGGCCGCCGTCAGGCTGAAGTCCGGGTTGATCTCTGGCTCCGGCGGATTCTGCACCGGCCGGACCCCGACAGTGCGTGGTAGTTCGTCGAAAAGCTCACTGACCCGCTTGACTTCTGCCTCGTATTCTTCACCGCTGATCTCACCGGCGCGTTTGCGTTCGCCCGCGGTTTTCATTGCCTGCTCCAGGCTTTCGATGGTCTTGAAGTTGGCGCGGCGAGTCTCCTGAACCGTCGGGTCGCGCGGAATTTCGTCCAAACCCATGTCGTAGGTCACCTTGAAGCTTGCGTTGAAGTCGTAGAGCTTGGTTTCGGCGCTGACCGTGCCGTCCACCACCAGTCGGCCATCGCCGGTGCGCGGCAAGATGTCGGCGTCGAGTGCGTCCAGGCTGCGCTCGTCGCCACCGATTTTGACCGTCTTGGGCCCGCGCAACAGACACGGGACGTCGGAGTCGAAGTCGCTTTCGTCGAGGTCAAAGGTGTTGCGCACGGTGTCGCGAACCTGACGCAGGATACTCCACCCGGTGACCGCCAATCCCGTTTTCTCACGCGGGTTTTCGGCCAGAACCGACGCCGGGAGCTGTTCTCCGGGAGGCAGGTCACGCAGGGTCTGAAGTTGAACCACCATGGACTCGTGGGTGGTGTCACCTATGTCGAATCGGTGCACGACGGCGTCGAGAGCCTTGACGGTGCTGTCGTCCTGCGCGTCCGGGTCGACGTCCAGGGGTGTCGGTAACAGGCTCTGAATTCCGTTGTCGCCCATCTCGGCAAGCTGTGGGCGCATCGCGTCTGCGATCTGCGCGGCGAGCGAGTCGAGCACCCTGGTTCTCGCCTCGTCGTCGGAGAGGCCGGGATGTTGCAGCTTTTCCACGTTCACCAGGAGTTGGCCCGCGATGCTGTGGGTGATCCAGTGCGCCTCGGCGTAGTCGAGCTCCCAGCTGATCCGCGGGTCCTGGCCGGTGAACGCGGTAGTGCCGTCGGCACGGCGCTGGACGCCCGGCCCGAACAGCCGGGTCGCGTACTGACCGGGCAGCGCGTCGGCCACCAATACCGGAGCCTGCTGGGCAGTGAAGTTCAGCGCGATGGTCTGCTTGCCCGGCTCAATCTGGTGAGACTCGAGTTGGTCGTGGATGGTCAAACGCCCGAACAGCGGGATCTCGTTGTAGGGGATCTCGCGCGACTCCCCGGCCCGCGGGCCGTCCGGGATGGTGATGGTCGTAGGCGGGAGCTCGACCAGTGGGATGCAGGTCACCGAATCGATGACGATTCTGGAATCGAAGATCACCAGGTCGATCGCGAAATGCCTTAGTGGATCTCGTTTTTCGCCGTCGATCTCTTCCTGCCAGGCACGCTGGTGCGAATCCAGGATGAACCAGACGCGATCCAGGGTGACGTCGAGATTGGCCGTAGCGGAGTAACCGGTGCCGTCCACGGATTCGGTGTACGTGTCGCCGCTGAACATCTCGACCGTCTGATCCTGCACGCGTTCACGATGAATCTCGATGATCGTGTCGGGACGTTCCATGCGGATGCTGTACCCACAAAGAGTCGGGAGTCAATCACCCGGGCAGGCTCAGTTCTGCCGAGGAAGCGCCTCGGCGGCGAAGCGCTCGATGAACCCGTCCGCCGCCCCGCCGACCGGTCTGATGACGAACTTCGTCAAGCTGGCGTCCAGGTAACCGTCGAGCTGGCGGTGCAGCTGGTCCCAGCCCGCGGCAATGAACTCCGCAGGCTCACGATCTGCACGGCGCCGGCATACCGCCGCTGCCAGCTCGTCGGGCGATTCGCCGTCGGCGACTGCCAGCGAGATGCCGAAGTGATCGGCTTCGATGCTCCGGCCGGCCTCGGCTGCAGGCGCCCGCTATTTCCATCCCGGCCGCCGCAGCAGATCGGCAAAAAGCTGCACCGCGGAGCTGACGCCCGCGTCGTCGTCGGTGGCGACCAGGTCGAGCAGCAGCCCGCGCGTGACGGCAAGACCCAGCCGCACCAGCGCCGGGTCGTTGTCCGGGCCGCCCACCTTCGCCGCCTCGGCCAGCCAGGCGTCAACGGCGCCGGGCACCATACGGGCGAACGGCTCCTCGCCCTGGGCGCCGCGGGAGTAACACTCGAAGAACAGTCGCTCGAAGGGACGCAGCTCAGGCCGGCACAGGGTAGCCCACATGGCGGCGAAGCTCTCGGCCGGATCGGTCGGCAATTCGGACAGCACCGCCATCTGGCGGCGCTCGACCTCCTCGACGATGGCCAGCAACATTTCGTCCCGAGATGCGAAGTGGTGCAGCAACATTCGATGGCTGGTGCCCACCGCGGCCGCTACGTCACGCAGCGACCGGTCCCCGATGCCGCCGGCAGCGAATTCGTCGATCAGGTCATCGAGCAGCTGCTGGCGCCGCCTGAGGTCAGGAGTGCGGGCCAAGTGACTGCCGCAGTTGCTCGCTGCGACCCTTGAGCCCTTGGGCTTCCATCTCCAGGTAGCGACGCGTGGTGCGGATCATGAGTTTGGCGATGAGCGCCCCTATCGGACCTCGTTGGTCGAGCGCCTGCCGTACCAGTGTCCGGTCGTCGGCGATCGGGGTCAGCGAGTGCAGGGCCGACGTGGTGCCACCCGGCGAACGCTGCACCCAGGTCCAGGACACCCCGGGCGCGACATCGGTCACCTCCCAGACCAGCTTTGGCAGTCTGGGTTGCTTGATCTGGAATCGCTTGCCCACGGCCAGGCCGGGCCCGTCCAGGGCGACCAGCTCGGTCACCGAGGCGGTCCACTCCGGCCAGCGCTCGACATCGCTGAACACGTCCCACACCAGGGTTGCCGGTGCGTCGATCTCGACGCCGCTCTCAGTAATCATGTACCAAATGGTACATACCCGATCGCGCTGTCACCAGCCTTTTATGTGCCTTGGATTCATGCCCCTGGCGTTCGTTAACCTTCGGTTTGACGAACGGTCACCGTCCGGGCAATCCTTTTCACCATGCCTCCGCGCGCACGGATCCCCGAGCAGACCCGAATCGCCGAGATCGAGCGCCGCCTGATGGAGCAGTTTCCCGAGGTCAATGCCGAGTTTCTCGACGAGGCTGTCCGCGAACATCATTCCCGATTCGCCGCGAGCCCCATCCGGGACTTCATCCCCCTGCTCGTCGAGAAGCGCGTGCGTCAGGAACTCACCGGTCTTACCCACGCCGACCGCGTCTCATAGCGGTCGCCTCGGGGCATCGGCACCGCTGGCCAGTGTGCTGAAGCGGGCGGACAGCCAGGCAACGATGACGGCGGACCCGCTGTTGTGACACTGCCGGCGTCTTAGGCTGTTGTCTCATGGACTTCGAGATTCTCCGCACCGATTTGCACCAGACCCGGTTCGTGTCCGGCGATGCGCCGTCGCCGGCCGACGGGCAGGCCGTGTTGCGGGTCGAGGCCTTCGGCCTGACGTCCAACAACATCACCTACGCCGTCTTCGGTGAAGCCATGCGGTACTGGGACTTCTTCCCCGCATCCGACCCGCAATGGGGAAAGTTGAACGTCTGGGGCTACGCGCACGTCGAGGAGTCGCGCCACCCCGGCCTGAGCACAGGAATGCGCGTCTACGGGTACCTGCCGTGCGCCAGCCACTTGCTGATCGTGCCGGACCGCATCAACGAGAAAGGATTCAACGACGCGGCGCCGCACCGGCTGCCGCTGCCCTCGGCCTACCAGGGCTACCGCGACGTCACCACCGATCCCGTCTATTCCGCAGATCGCGAGGCGGAGCACATCCTGTTCTTCCCGCTTTTCTTCACGTCGTTCTTGATCGATGACTTTGTCGCGGACGAAGGTTTTTTCGGTGCCGACACGATCGTGATCTCCAGCGCCTCGTCCAAGACGGCAATCATCGCGGCGTACCTGCTCGCCCAGCGCGGGGGCGTTCAGGTGGTGGGGCTGACGTCGCCGAGCAACAGCGCCTTCGTCGAGGGACTTGGCGTCTATGACTCAGTTCACCGGTACGACAACATTTCCGAGCTCCCCGGCGATCGCGCCGTGTACATCGACATCTCGGGCGACGGCGCGGTGCGGGCCGGCGTCCACACCCGCTACGGAGATCGCCTCGCCCATAGCTCCGCGGTAGGCATGACCCACTGGACCCAGATGGCGCAAGGCGGCAGCGATCTCGCCGGACCCAAACCAGTCTTCTTCTTCGCTCCGGACCGCATCAAGAAACGCGGCGCAGATTGGGGCACCGCGAAACTCGACCAGCACGTCGCCGAATCATGGGTGCCATTCGCGCAGTGGGCGTCGAAATGGCTTCGGGTGGAACATATCTCCGGCCAGGACGAAATTCAGCGGGCCTACCTCGAGCTGCTCGACGGAAAGGTCGATCCCACGGCCGGCACCATCGTCGATCTGTGAAACCCCGGGGTGTCAGGAGGCGCCAGTGACAGTGACCGTGACCGCGTTCGCCGCGGTGTTCTTCCTCGGCATGGGCGTCTACGCGTTGGCCGCTCCGGCCAAGATGATCCAGGTGTTCGGCATCCGGTTGCCAGAGCGAGAATCCCGCTCGGAGGTACGGGCCGTCTACGGCGGATTCGGTCTGGCAATCGCGGGCGCGCTGGCGTATGCGGCGACCAGTGCAGGCCCGGCACGAACCGGAATCATGATCACCGTCGGGCTTGCGCTGGCGGGCATGGCATTCGGTCGCATCGTCTCGGCCGTGATCGAAGGCAGAACTCCGTTCTACCCCAACTGGTTCTACTTCGTCGTCGAAGTGGTTGTCGGCGGTGCGCTGCTACTGACCGCGCAGAGCTAGCCGACAGCCGGCGGGGTCCCCCAGCATTCGACGACCTCGGCCAGATCCCGAAGCAGCACGTAGCGGTAATCCTGCGCGGCGGCATTCGCGGTCGACTCCGCATATGCCGCCCTCGCGCCGGCCTCGTCGCCTTCGTAGACAGTTGTCGGGACCGGGGGCACCCCGGGATTGTCGGGCGCGGCCGCTTCGCCGACCTCCACGGTCCAGGAATGCTCAGTCATGATCCTCGTTCCGGGCGCACTCGGCCTTGGACCGGCTCTGGCCCGCGGCCCGCCGATGCTCGGTCGCGGCGTCACTGTGCAGGTCACCAGAGCTGTTGGGCTCGGCCTTGGTGGCCCACTCATGGCCTTCGGCTATCTGCTCATCCAGTTGCGCCGCGCGATCCCCGGCGGCCGCACGTTCACGTGCTGTGTCCGGCATGTCAGCAGGGATAGCCAGACAACCGCGACCCAAACAGATCCGCGACACCCGATCAGGCATGCTGAATCCGTGTTCGACGCGCTCGACCACGTCATTGTCGCCGTCGGCGACCTCAGCGACGCCACGCGCCGCTACGCCACGCTGCTGTCACGCAGCCCGTCGTGGCGCGGCGAGCATCCGGGCTGGGGCACGGCCAATGCGCTGTTCAGGCTCGACAACACCTACCTCGAGCTGATCACTCCCCACGGTGACGGGCCGCTGGGGCGCACCGTCGCGGCGCGGCTGGATCGACAAGGCGACGGTCCGATCGGGCTTGCCTTCGCCAGCTCCGATCTCGACGCCGCGCACGCCGCACTAGTCGCCAACGGCCTTGAACCGCCGCCTGTTTCGCCTGGCCAGGGTCGCGACACGGCGACCGGGATGGTGCGGCACTGGCGCAGCGTGCTGCTGCCGGAAGCACGCACCCGCGGCGTGCTGATCATCGCGATCGAGCACGAGTCCCCGAACCGCCTTCCCGAGGCAGCGCCTATCGGATCCGACAATGCCTGCGCAGATGACATCGTCACCGGGATCGACCACGCGGTCGTGCAGACCTCGGACGCCGATGCCGCGATCGCGCTGTACCGCGACGGCCTGGGCCTGCGCCTGTCGCTGGACCGCAGCTTCCCCGATTGGGGCATGCGGCTGGTCTTCCTTCGGGTCGGCGGCGTCACCGTCGAGATTGCCCAGCCGCTGAGTGACGCGACGCTTCCGCCACACACCGATCAGCTCTGGGGTCTTTCCTGGCGGGTACCGAACGCCGACGCGGCGCGGACGCGGTTGCTGGCAGCGGGCCTCGACGTCTCCGAAGTGCGTCCCGGACGCAAACCCGGCACCCGCGTGCTCAGCGTCAAGGACGGCACCTGCGGGGTACCGACGCTGTTCATCGAGCCGCGTTGAGGTCGTGCCGGCGGGTACTCGCCCTCCTCGCGCTCCTCGCCGTGCTGGTGCAGTGCGCCCGGCCGGAACCGCCCCAGGCGGCCACGACGACGTCTGTCTCCGCGCCATCGTTGCCCGCTCACACGCCTGCCGGGGCGGTCGTGCAGCCGGTGACCGCCGCCGACCTCGGCGCGAGCTGGCACCCGGGCTGCCCGGTCGAGCCTGCGCAGCTACGCCGAGTTCGTCTCAGCCACCGGGGTTTTGACGGGCAACCACATGACGGCGAGCTCGTCGTGCACCAAGACCTGGTGCCGGCCGTCATCGACATCTTCGAGCAACTCCTGCGAGTGGGCTATCCCATCGAGCGGATGCAGAATGTCGACCAGTACCCGGGCGCCGACGATGAACTGTCCATGGAGGACAACAACACCTCAGCGTTCAACTGCCGCACCATTCCGGGCACCGGCCGCTGGGCACAGCATGCCTACGGCCGCGCGATCGACCTCAACCCCCGCCTGAACCCCTGCCTGTATTCCAGCGGCAACGTCGAGCCGCACAACGCGGCAACCTATTTGGACCGCGGCCGCACCGACGCCGGGCTTCTGCACCGCGGCGACCCGGCAGTGCGTGCCTTCACCGATCGAGGTTGGCAGTGGGGCGGCGACTGGACCACACCGATCGACTACCAGCACTTCGAGCGGCCCTGAGCTCACAGACCCAGCGCCCGGGCCGCCGCCGTCGCCACCTCGCCTCGCAGGTTCGACATCGGTGGACTGCCCCTGGTGTGAATCGAATTGGAGAGCAGCACGATGTAAGTGTCGGAGCCCGGGTCCATCCACAGCGAGGTTCCGGTGAAGCCGGTATGGCCGAAGCTGCCGATGGGAAAGACCGCGCCGCGCGGCGCGGACTGCCCGGTGTCGATATCCCAGCCGAAGCCGCGCAGGTTCTGGCCCGCGATCGCCGGATAGCGCGCGGCGAGCAGCGACTGGTTGCCGTTCGGCCGCTGGGCGAGGGCTTTGCGGGCAGCCTGATTGGCCGCTTCGAGTTGGAGGGCTGTGTGTCCCGGCTGCTGCGGCGCGGTCATCATCTCCAAAGTCGCTTGTTTGAGCGGGAATTGGCTTGGCCGTCCGGCGAATCGGTCGAGCAGGGCCTGAGCGAAAATGCTGACGTCGTACGCCGTGGAGAACACCCCGGCGTGGCCGGCCACCCCGCCCATGCGCCGCGCCGTCGTGTCATGCACGGTGCCTCGGAGCAGGTGATCGAGGTCGGGGTTCTTGTCCGGGTCGGCTCTGCCCTCTTCGTCACGTGCGGTCGGCGCGATGCGCGCCAGCAGGCCCGTGTCCCACGACCCCGCCGGACAAGTGGCCGGGGCCGCCCCGGGCGTCCAGGCGAGCGCGGACCCGTACGTGACGTGCGGGCCGCACGCTTTGGCCGCCGGAAGGAACCGGGTGTCGGCCATGCCGAGGGGACCGAAGATGTGTTGCTGCGCATACACATCGAGCGCCTGACCGGTGATCTTTTCGACTAGCGCACCGAGCAGGATGAAGTTGATGTCCGAGTAGCGGAAACCTTCGCCGGGGCCTGACTGCAGCGGCGTGGTCAACGCGCGGCGAACGCCTTCGGACCGGTCGGGTCCAGCCAGTCCCCAGGGGTCCTTGAGTTCGACGTCACCCGGCTCACCCGAGGTGTGCGTGAGCAGCATCCGGACCGTCACTTTGGCGCGCCGCGGATCGCCCAGCGGGTTGAAGTCCGGCAGGTACTGCTGAGCGGGATCGTCGACCTGTACGTTGCCCTGTTCGTAAAGCTGCATGACGGCCGTGGCCGTCACCAGGTTCTTGGTCAGTGACGCCAGGTCGAAGATCGTGTCCTCGGTCATCGGCTCGGCGGGCGCCGGCCGGCCGTCCAGGCCGGGCTCGCCGGCGTGCTTGCGCAAGCCGTATGCCTGGTGGAATGCGATGGCACCGGCGTGCCCGATCTCGACAACAGCCCCGGGCAGCTTGTCTGCTGCGATGGCATCGTTGATCAGCTTGGAGACGGCGGCGAAGGCGGGTGCGTCCGCCATTTCGGGCAGCTTCGGTGGCGGCGCCGGGGCGGGGGCGGGCACTGGCACGGCCTGGCCGCCGGCGTTCACCGCGGTGTGCGCCGCAGAGCCGTGTGAGCAGGCCGGCGCGAACGCCAGCAACGTTGCGAGTGCGATGGCCTGTCGCTTCACGCGATTCCCCGTGTTCGCGGATAGTGATTGAGCAGTTTCAGCTTAGTGTGGACTTGAGTGTGGACTGAGGTACTACCCGAAGGACGCGGACCATGAACATCGACCAGGAGTCCGTCACCACGCTGGAAGATCTGCGAGGCGATCTGGCCCAGCGGTACAAGTGGACGCCCACCGGTGGGAGCTCGGTCGAGCGCGCGGTGGTCCAGGACGACATGGCCGCCCTGGCCCGCGACGGCTATGTGATCTGGGAAAACCTGCTCAGTGCCGACCAGTGCCGGGAAATCCGTGAGGTGTTGCGTCCTTTGCTGGGGCATACCGGCCGCAACTCGTTCGAGGGTCGGCGCACGCAGCGCATCTACAGCGTGTTGAGCCGGACGCGGGCGTGCGATCGGCTCGTCGACAATCCGCGGGTGCTGGCGGTGCTCGATCGGTTGTTGATGCCGAACTATCTGCTTTCTGCTCTGCAGGCCATCAACATTCAGCCCGGCGAGTCCGCGCAGCTCGCCCACCATGACGACGGGTTCTATCCGGTTCCGCGTCCGCGGGAACCGTTGGCGGCCGCGACGATCTGGGCGATCGACGACTTCACCGCCGACAACGGCGCCACCGTGGTGATCCCCGGCAGTCACCGCTGGGGAAAGCGTCGTCCGGGCCCCGACGATCCCACTCGGCCGGTCGTCATGCCCGCCGGGTCGTGCGTCTTCTTCGTCGGCACGTTGTGGCACGGCGGAGGCGCCAACACGTCCGCGACCGACCGGCTGGCCGTCACCGCCCAGTACTGCCAGCCGTGGCTGCGACCGATGGAGGCGTTCACCCTCTCGGTATCGCGCGACATCGCTCGAGAGGTCTCCGACGACATCCGCCGCATGCTCGGCTACAGCATCCACCCGCCGTTCGTCGGTGCGGTCGATGGCCTGCACCCGTTGCGGCTGCTGGGTATCGAGGAGGACTAAGCGCGCATGGACGCTACGGCAGATCATGTGAGCCGTCGCCGGCTGCTGTCCCTGGCCGGCGGCCTGGGCTTGACGGCGGCTGCGGTAGACGCCTGTGCCGGCAGGACCGCCGCTGACCCCGCGCGGGCCGCCTCGGTGCCGATGCTGTGCCGCGATGCATGGGGTGCCCGTCCCGCCCGTCCCGGCGGGACGCCCCAGACGATCGCCCGCATGACCCTGCACCATGCTGCCGTGGCACTCGGCGACAACCGCAACGCTCCGGCCCGCTTCCGCGCAGACCAGCGTTACCACCAGGACAGCCTGGGCTGGATCGACATCGCGTATCACTTCGGGGTCGACGGCAAGGGCAACATCTACCAGCTACGCAGACCCGAGATCGCCGGCGACACCGCCACCGACTACAACACGGTCGGCCACTTCCTGGTCATCTGCGAAGGCGACTTCGACAAAGAGGCCGTGCCGGAGGAGCAACTTCGCGGGGCGGCACAGGTATTCGCTTGGGCTGCAAACACTTACAAACTTTCGACGAGCACCTTGGCGGGCCACCGCGACTTCGCCCAGACCTCGTGTCCAGGCAAGAATCTCTACGCCTACCTCTCCTCGGGTGAGCTCAAGCGCCGCATCGACGATCTCCTGTCCGCCGGCGGGGTCGACCTTCAGCCGTTGTGCGGATCGGAAGGGGCGGCGAAGGTGGCGGCCATCGAAGCCGGTAACTGACGTCAGAGTTCCGCAAGGCGAAGCGGTACCAAGGATCTGCATCGCTCGCCTAAAGTGTCATGGTGACCGCGGGAGAGCATCCCAGCGCGCAGACTCTGTCCGGCTGCGCGAGTGAGCAATTGCATCTGTCCGGCCGAATTCAGGCCCACGGGGCGCTGATCGCCGCCAACCTGCAGGACCGCCGGATTACCTATGCCAGCGCCAACACGGTTGATCTGATCGGTGCGCCGCCGGAGCAGCTTTTCGATGCGCCGCTGACGAGCGTCTTTTCCCCCGACGAACTGCGGCGGCTGGAGCAGGCATTCGAGCAGAGCGGATACCGTCCTTCGTCGCCCGACCTGTACGGCGTGCGCCTGGCGGCCGTTGACGGCAAGGTCGACGTGATTCTGCATCAGGTTGCCGGGCAGCTTGTGGTCGAGGTCGAACGGTCACGCGGGGACGATCAGACGAATCTCGTTCCGGTGCTCTATGCCTCGCAGGCGATCAGCGAAGCGACCAGTGTGCCGGAAGTCGAGGCGGCCGTGGCGAGCACGGTGCGGGCATTGACGGGATTCGACCGGGCGATGGTCTACCGGTTTCATGACGACGAGCACGGCGAGATCGTCGCCGAGGACCGACTGCCCGGACTGGTCCGATACCTCGGACATCACTTTCCGGCGAACGACATTCCGCCGCAGGCCCGCCATATCTACATCCGCAAAGCGTCACGCTACATACCCGACGTCGACGACGGCGACGTCGCCGTCATCGCCTCCCCGCGGATGGCCGGCATGGGTCTGGACCTGAGTCACGCTGCGCTGCGCAGCGTTTCGCCTTTCCACCTCGAGTTCATGCGCAACATGAACACCGCCGCAAGCGTGTCGTTCTCCATGGCCAGTGCGGGGCGCCTGACCAGGCTTGTCTCGTGCACGTCGGAGAAACCCCGGTGGCTGTCACGCTCGGTGCGCCGGTCGTGCGAACTGCTGGTCCTGCAGGCCAAACTGCAAGTCTCTGCGGCCGAACAGATTTCGAAGTTGAACGATGCCGCGTTGCGGGAATCGGTCCGGACCCGGCTGCGCACCGCGATGCAAGCCGCACCTGCCATCGCCGACGGGCTGACGTCGGGTTCCGCTGACCTGCTAACGCTCTGTCAGGCCGACGGCGCGGTCGCGTGTGCGGACGGGCAGTACCGGTCGATCGGCGCTGCCCCGACCGAGGATGCCGTGCGACGACTCGCCGCCGAGATTCGCGCGGCCCGTCCCCCCAACTCGCCGTGGGCCTGCGACCGGTTGCCTCACAAGACAGCCGAGTCCATCGGTGCGGCCGGCTGCTTGTTCGTCGCGCTCGCCGGATTCGACGATTTCGTGATCTGGTTCCGGCGAGACCGTCTGCAGCACCTGCGCTGGCTCGGGGACCCGCACGCTGAATCCACCGGGCTGTTGAATCCGCGAAAGTCGTTCGACACCTGGCTGGAGCGAGTCACCGGCTCGAGCGTGCCGTGGACGGACGCCGACGTGCAGGCGGCACAACTGCTGGCATATGACGTCGAATCGGCCCAGCTGAGCCGGGCGCAGGCCCGGCTTGCTCACCTCGGCCTACACGACTCGCTGACCGGGTTGCCCAACCGCCACCATCTGAGCAATGTGATGGCGACCATGCTGGCCGGAGCATCGTCCACGGACCCGGTGGCCGCCATCTTCATTGATCTCGACCGCTTCAAGGAGGTCAACGACAGATATGGGCACGAGGCAGGCGACTGTGTGTTGCGTGAGGCCGCACGGCGCATCGCGGAGGTAACCCGCGCCGGGGCCGACGTCGTGTTTCGGGCAGGGGCGCAGAGCCCGCCCGCGGTCAGGCTGGGTGGTGACGAGTTCTTCGTGCTGCTGCCGGGCGCAGATGCCGCCGGCGCCGCGCTGGTTGCCGAGCGGGTACGGCAGTCGCTGCTCGAGCCGATTACGATCAGTCCGGATCTCCAGCTGACCATCAGCGCGTCGATCGGGATCGCGCTGGCGGCGGAGCCAGAAGAGCTGCACCAGCTGCTGAGCCGGGCCGACGCCGCCATGTACGAAGACAAGCGACGCGAAAAGCACGTCGGGAGTCACTGAAAGTCGATGAGCCCGCGAATATTTCGGCCCTCCCGCATATCGTCGACCGCCTCGTTGAGCTCCTCGAGCCGGTAACGGCGGGTGACCAGCTCGTCGAGCTTGAGCCTGCCTTCCCGATACATCGACAACAACATCGGCATGGCCGTGCGCGGGTTCATTCCACCGCCCAGCACGCCTTTGAGCTGCTTGGCCGACAACACCATGTCGTTGAGCACCAGCGGAACCGGCAACTCGTCGTAGCGACTGAGCCCGGTGAGCACGCAGGTTCCGCCTTTGCGGGTCAACATCATTGCGGGCGACAGCAGGTCGGCAGGCACCACGCCAGGGGTCAGCACCACCCGGTCAGCCATCACCCCCCGGGTCAGGTCCCGCACCAGCGGCGCAGCCTCTTCGACGGACGCAACGACGTGCGTGGCACCGAATGATGGGGCCGAATCACGTTTGAGGACAACGGGATCCACTGCGACGACGTGTTTGGCTCCGACGGCTCGCGCACCCTGCACGGCATTCATGCCGACGCCGCCGACGCCGATCACCACGACGGTGTCCCCGGCCTCCGTGCCGGCACCGACGGTTGCCGAACCCCAACCCGTCATGACCCCGCAGGACACCAGCGATCCCGCGTGGAAGGGAATGTCGTCGTCGATCTTGATCACTGATGACTCCGCGGCCACCAGATACTCGGCGAACGTGCCCAGCTGGGTCATCGCTGTCAAGGGCTCGCCGCCCAGGTGCCGGCGCGGCGTGCCGTCGGTCGTCATCACCTTCGACACCGTGCCGGCGCCGAGGTCGCAGAGATAGCTCTGGCCGGACGAGCACCACCGGCAGGAGCCGCAAGCCGGGATGAACGACGTGGCCACCCGGTCCCCGGGCTGGACGGACCGCACGCCCGGCCCAGCTTCGACCACGACGCCGGCCCCCTCGTGCCCGCCCAGCATCGGGTACAAGTCGGGCACCGGAATCCCGTTCGTCGCCATAACCGCCGCCAGGTGCTCCCCCGCCACCCCGTCGCCCGTCGCATAGTGGTCATCGGAGTGGCAGATCCCGGCGACCGCCATCTGTACCAGCACCTCGCCGGCCCGCGGTGGCCCCAAGTCGATCTCGCGGATCTCCCAGCTGCGGCCCGCGCCCGACAACACCGCGCCCCGACACTTCACCACCGCACCCCGTCTCTGTTGACGCCGATTGCTGCGGCCGAGCATTCCACCACGGCCAATGAGCCCCCGGACCAGGGACCATCGGCCCTACAGACAACTCCGCCCGGGGCGCATGCTGAATTTCCGCAGCAACCGGGAGGAGCGCCATCATGGCAGAGACAGACACCGAGAAGAAGACCGTCGCCGAGCGCGCGGCAGACCTGTCCGAACGAGCGGCCGGCCTGTCCGACGATGTCCTCAAGTCGGTCGAATCCGGACAGCGGGCGGCGATTGACGCCGTACGCAAGTTCGTCGGCACCGTGGAGGAGTCGCTGCCGGGGCATGGTGATGACCACCCATCGCGGCGCAACACCATTGTGGACGCCGCTCTGGACATGGCGGACAAGCTCGTCAAGACCCAGTACGAGTTCATCCGCAGCGTCGTGAGCAGTGCAAACGAGGCGGTACACAAGCAAGCCGACACCAAGCCGCCTGCCGAGTAGCCGCCGCCGGCCGGCACCGCGGGTGGCGAGCGGAATTGGCTCCCCCGCCGTGCCGGTTTGTAGGCTTTCGGACATGCCGTTCAAAAACGGCGAGGTCTTCGCTGGCTACGTGATCGAGCGCCTGCTCGGCACTGGCGGGATGGGCGAGGTCTACCTCGCCCAGCACCCGCGTCTGCCACGTCACGACGCGCTGAAGGTCTTGTCCCTGGCAGCCACGGCCGACCAGGAGTTTCAGGCGAGATTCAAGCGCGAAGCCGAACTGGCGGCGACGCTGTGGCACCCGCACATCGTCGGCGTCCTCGACCGCGGCGAGTTCAACGGCCGGCTGTGGATCTCGATGGAATACGTGGACGGCATGGACGCCGGCCAGTTGGTGCGCGAGCGCTATCCCGACGGGATGCCCGAGGGAGATGTCGCGGAAATCGTGACCGCGGTCGCCGAGGCGCTGGACTTCGGTCATGATCGTCGCCTGCTCCACCGCGACGTCAAGCCGGAGAACATCTTGGTGGCCGCGGCCGACGGCCACCGCCGCCGCGTGCTGCTGACCGACTTCGGAATCGCCCGCAGGATCGACGACGTCAGCAACCTGACGGAGGCGAACGTCGCCGTTGGCACCATCAGTTACGTCGCGCCCGAACAACTGCTGGGCAAGCCGTTGGACGGTCGGGCGGACCAGTATGCGCTGGCCGCCACCACGTTCTTCCTGCTGACCGGCGCCCCGCCGTTTCAAGACTCGAACCGGGCCGTCGTGCTCAGCCACCACCTCAATTCGCCGCCGCCGCGGATATCGCAACGCCGGCCCGAGCTGGCACATCTGGACGCCGTGCTGGCGAAGGCGCTGGCCAAAGACCCGAACAAGCGGTACCCGACGTGCGCGGAATTCGCCCGCGCGCTCGCGCGGCACCAGCGGGCCGAAAGCCCCAGCGCTGCGGAGCGTCCAATGACGCAGCGACTGGAACGTCTGATCATCAGCGGAACCGCGCGTGCCGTGCAAACAAGCCCGACCGGTGTCGAAGATCACGTCGGCACCCTGTCTCTGCACGTGCTGCCGCACGAACCGCTGGAGGACCTACCGGCTCTGCTTCCGGTCGAGATACAAACGGATCTGGTCCCGGGTCAGCTCACCGACGGGGACGAAGTCGAGGTCACCGGCATGTGGGACGGCGAGATCCTCGATGCCGACAAGATCGTCAACCTGTCGGCGGGCGCGCGCCCGAAGCGCCCGCGGCCTGCGGCTCCCGCCGCATCGCCCACCGCGCCGATGGCCACCTCACCCAAGAGGCGCAAACGGTGGGCACTGGCGGCCCTGGCCGTTGTCGCCGTCATCGCGCTGACCGCCGGTGGCGTCTTCTACTTCACCCACGGATTCGGCCGCCAAACGCGGCCCGGACCCATCGTCAAGCCGGTGAGCGCCGCCGTGTTCTCACCCGACGGCACCCCGGACAACCCGCAGGACGCCCGACTGGCGATCGACGGGAACCCCAACACCGGATGGTCCACCGTGACCTACACCGACGCGGTGCCCTTCCCGAAGTTCATCCAGGGGATGGGCCTCATCCTGCACCTGTCCGAACCCACGGCCTTGAGCGCGGTGATGCTCGACGTGCCCAGCACGGGGACCCAGGTACAGATCCGCTCGTCGCCTACCGAAAAGCCCGCCAAACTCGCGGAGACGACCGAGTTGGCTCCCACCGCGACGTTGCAACCCGGGCGCAACCGGATTGCCGTGACGAAGCACGACAAGACCACGAATGTGCTGGTGTGGATCTCCACGCTGGGCTCCACGAATGGTCAGAGCCGGACCGAGCTCTCCGATATCACTTTGCAGGCGGCCGGCTGAGGCTGCCAAAGACCCGCGGCCCAAGTGACCTTGTCCTCTGGCCGCGCCGCGGGCTGTGGCCGAACAATCGGATGGCGTAGCCGCGTGCGAGAAGAGGTGTCCGATGCCCGAGACCACGTCAGCAATCCCATTCTCCGTCTGGCGAAAGATCGCCATGGCGACCTGGCGTCCGAGGACAGACCCGACGATCTCGGCCACGATCGACATCGAAGCCCCTCGACTGCTCGATTACATCGACCAGGTGCGCGACGCCACCGGCCAGCACATCACCCCGGTGGATCTCGTCGGCCGGGCTGCCGGCAAGGTCGTCGAAGCTCTGCCGGGCCTCAACGGGCGGGTGGTGTTCGGCAGTTTCCTGCCCTCCCCCACCGTCGATTGCTTCTTCGTCGTATCGCTTCGCACCGATCCGGTATCCGGGGTCGAGGCAGCCAGAACCGATCTGTCGGGCACCGTCGTGCGCCGCATCAACGAGAAGCCGCCCTGGGCGATCGCCAAGGAGCTGGCCGATCGCGCCGGCCGTATCCGCGACGATCATGACCCGCAGTTCAAGAAGATGAAGGCCATGGTGAAGGGGTTGCCGCCGCTGCTGCTTCGTCCGCTGATGGCGGGCGTGGGATTCGTCACCGAGAGCCTGCAGTTGGCCCTGCCGTTCACCGGACTCGAAGCCCGCCCGTACGGATCCATTCTGGTCAGCAACGTGGGGACCTACGGCCTGGATTCAGCCGCCGCCCCGGTGCCGACGTTCTGCCACGTACCCATCACGATCCTGCTGGGAGCCGTGACCGACAAAGTATTGGCTCGAGACGGTCAACCCGTCGTTCGTCCGGTGTTACCGCTGACGATTAACCTCGACCACCGGTTCGTCGATGGCTATCAGGCGGCGACGATGGCCCGCATCTTCCGCGAGTATCTCGCCGATCCCGCCGCGTTCGACCCCGTGCCGACTCAGGTCCCGTCGGGAGAGCTCGCGCCCGTGCCGTCCGAGGCCCCGGCGACCGCTTAGGCGGCTCGCGATCAGGCGGCTATGCCCAGCTGGCGGTTGATGTCCGGCCAGTAGGGCAAACCGCTCGGAGTGAGCAGGATGAAGTCGTGAATGCCGGTCTGGTTCAGGATGAAGCTGACCGGGGCCCCTTGAGCGATGGCTGCCTGCTGAAGGACAGCCGCTTGGAGTACGAGTGGATCCAGCGCGCCGGAATAAACATACGTCGGGGGCAGCCCGGCCAATGACCCGTACAGCGGACTCACCATCGGGTTGGTCGTGGACAGACCGCCAGCCCACACCACGCCGAGATCGCGGGGGCCCACGTCCAGCCACGGTGACAACAACACCATTGACGCAGGTACCGGGTCGCCGTGGCTGACCAGGTACTGAACGGAGGACAGTGCGAGATTGCCGCCCGCGGAGTCGCCGACGACGCTGACGTTCTCCGCCCCGTGCTGCGTGATCAGTGAGGAGATCAGGCCCGCCGTGCGGGGCACCACCCAGCCGGCGGTACCGCCTTCCTGCAGCAGCGGATAAATCGGCACCTCGAAGGTGGCGCCGGTCTGGTATGCCGTCACCGAGTAGTTGATCCAGTGGAAGAACGACGGCGGGAAAATGAACGCGCCGCCATGCAGGGCGACGACGTATTCACCGGTCGGATTGGCCGGCGTGATCTGTACGACCCGCATCCCGTCATACGAGGTGAACTGGACCGTCTGGCCCAGCAGCGCGTTCAGCAACGGCGGCGGAGAGTTACCGAGGAACCACGACAAGGGCGGCAGGTCGCTGGCGATCAGCGCCAGGAGCGGCGAACCCTGCACCGACGTCAGAGACGCGAATCCGGCGCTTACGGTTGCGGGGATCTGTTGAACGCCGAGCACCACTTGCTCGAAGGCCGCCAACGGCGCAGCACTGGCCGCCTCAGCGGAGGCGTACGCGCCGGCGGCGACCTCCAGGGCCTGGGTGAACCGTTGTTGATAAGCGGTCAGCTGTGCGCTGAGTACTTGATAGCCCTCACCGTGGGCGCTGAACAGGGCGGCGATCGCCGCTGATATCTCGTCTTCCGCCGCAGCCAGTACGGCGGTAGTGGCCTGCGCCGCGCTCTGATTTGCGGTCGCGACCACCGAGCCGATCGACGAAACCTCTGTCGCCGCGGCGGACATCACCTCCGGAAACGCAAGAACGTACGACACCGCGCCACTCACCCTTCGATCGCCCGATGAGCCGGAGCTTATGCCGCCGCCGATGAGTCACGGGGCGGTTTGCGGGAAACCCATGTCGACCTGCGCCGTACTGGATAGGCTGCCGAAGATGCAGGTTGCGCCGGAAATGCTCATCACCGCATCGCGTGCATTGGCAGCCATCGGATCCGACATACGATTCGCCCATCACGAGGCGGCAACACCGACCACCATCATCGCCAGCGCTGCCGGCGATGAGGTATCCACGGCAATCGCCGACGTTTTCCGGTCACATGCGCAGGATTTCCAGAAACTCGGCGGCCAGGTGGCCGCATTTCACGACCAGTTCACCCAGGCTCTAACGGGGGGCGCTGACGCTTACCAGGGCGCCGAGGCCGCCAATGCCGCGGTGTTGTCGCCGGCCGCGGCCGTCGCGCCGGCCGCGGATGACAATCCCTGGACCTTTCTCGTACAGCTGGGAGCACTGATCCTGACGCCGCCCATTTTCGTTGCGTTGTTGGGCCTCGCGTCGACTCTGCTGGCGACCTACTGGGCGGCGACGCTGTTCAGCCAGATTGTGCTCGGCAACGCATAAGGTTCGCGGCGCTCAGGCGTCCTGCAGCGACCCTGCGCCGGTGGCGTTCCTGCTGCGGGTGGTGGCCTTCTTCTTGGCCGGGGATCGCCGCGCGCGCGTGGGGAGCGGCTTGGTCAGCGCGGGCGGGTTCGTGGCAGCAAGGTGGCCGGCGTTGTCTCCGTTGAGGACCTCCGCCAGCGCATCGACCAGAGTCCTGCCCCCTAGTTGCGGCCAGCCCTTGCCGTCCGGCCCCAACAACTGCACCCAGATCTGTTGCAGCAGAGCGTGATCGGTGAGCTCAGGCATCTGCGTCTTCGGCTCCTCGACCTTCGGCTCCTGCTTCTCGAATTTCTTGAACACACCGAGGATCGCCTTCTGGACCTCGCCGCGGAACCACTTCATGTCCATGTCACCCGGGTCCGGCTTGCCCTGGGTGTCGATACCCAGCGGGTTCTCGGCACCGGCCCACTCCTTGTGCCCGATGACGTGGCTCGAGTCATACCCCAGCTTCTTCAGGATTGCCGCGGTGGCGTCTCGCATGGTGACGATCTGATCAGCGGGCCACGTCTCGTTGCCCGCGTAGTGCGACCCTGGTTGCCAGGCGCACTCGAACCCGATGAGCCGAGTGTTGCCGCAGCCGTCGGGGATTCCGGGATAACACCCCGAACCGGCGTGGTTGCACGGCCCGACAGCCACCAAATGGAAGGTCCCGTCCGAGGTGATCAGCCCTTGTGACAGCGGCCCTGGCAGCCACCCTGTCGGCTGCATGACGCCGTCGCGGATCACCTCCCACCGTTCCTTGACGTTGCCCGTGTGGTGGATCATCACGCCCCAGATCGGCCCCATCGAACTGGAGCCGTTCTCGCCACATCCCGTGCCACGGTCCTGCCAGCCCTCGTGGACGACCAATCGTTTGCCGAGCGCTTCGCGCAGAACATCTTCCAGCCACACGGGGTCCCCGGTGTACGTCACTTCTTTTCCTTCCTCTTGGGTTCCTTGGGTTCCGGCGAAACGCTCGACCATCTCGCCGGCTTGTGTCATGCGGCTGCGGATTTCGTTGAGATAATCGCGGCGCGCGTCCGGATCGTGGTAAGCGTCGTCCGCGGAGTTTCGCCCGGACGCTGCTGGAGCCAGAAGATGTTCTTCCATACGTCTGGCGATGCCCCTGCACTGCAGCGCTTTTCGTCGAGCCGGTCAAGGAACACCCGGATGTTCTCATTGGGATCGTCGCGACCGGGATAGCTCTCGTCCTGCTGGTAGATGCCGTGCCATGCTCCCCCGCCGCCGATCGCGTCCGGACGCAGCCCCGACTCCTGTATCGCCGTCGACAGGCAGGCGATCACTTCGTCTCGGTTGTAGCGGCGCCGCAGTGTTTCGCCGATGATGACTTCCGCGACGGCATCGGCGCCGGACCCGTGATCCAGCGATCCCAGGCGCTTCAGCATCTTCCAGCGGGCCGAATCTTGTTGTGTCGCAGTGCTTACGGCGACGACATCCCATTGACCGAAGTCTTCTCGCAGGATGCGGTTGCGATCCACGCCGACGCCGCCGACGCGCTGTTTGTCGATCTCGAACTGGTGCAGGTGGGCAGCCGGATGGACCTGTCCCCCGCTGTATCCCTCGTCCCAATTGTGCATCCAGAAATACGTCCCGATGCCGTCGCGGATCGCCCACTCGATGCAGGGGAAGTTGCAGTACACGCCCATCCGTTCTTTGCCGAGCCGTTCCTGCCAAGCCAGCAGGTACGGGCGGCAACTGGGTGTTCCACTCTTGTTCGCTGGGGCAGGCGTCAATCGACACGTAGATCGGCGCGGTGTTCGGTCCACCGGCCTCGGTGTGCAGTCGCAGCCCCCGCTCGGCGTCTTTGCGCCCCTGCGCCGCTCCGCCTTTCCAGTCCGCGGTGGCGGCCTTACCGAACTGGTAGTTCGACACCACCGCGAGGCCGTGGGACCGCAGATCGTCGGCCTCCTGCTTGCGTAACGGTTTTCCGCGCATCCAGTCTTCGCGCGGGTCGGAGACGTAACGCACCGCTCCGGCGTACCCGGCGGCCCGGATCTGCTCGGCACTGGGAACACCGGCGGAATAGTCGACCAGCAGCTGGCCCACCAGCGACGTAACAGGCTCGATAGCTTGCCTTTTCGGCGCCTTCCGCGGATCGACCGCGTCGATGAGCCACGCCTGGTTGGGATCGCGGTCCTGCCCACCTTTGCGACCGGGTGGGCCCCAGGTCTCGAAGTGCAGGTGCGGGCCCGAGGAACCACCCTCCGAGCCGACGACCGCGATCTGCTGGCCGGCCCGCACGCGCTCGTTGGTCTTCCATGGTTGACCGGTGTCCGGGTTCACCAATGATGACGGCGGCATGTGGCCGAGAACGAAGTCCAGGTCCCATTCCTGTTGTGCGTCGATCCACAGCCACGAACCGAAACCGCCCGGATCGTCATTGATTCCGACGTGGACGAAGAATCCGTCGGCAGGTGCATAGATCGGGGTGCCGTGACTGGCCGCGATATCGACACCACGATGATCGGGGCGGTCGCCGGTGCGGTAACCGCTACTCTGACCGGTATGGGTGCCGGGAGCCAGTGGGTGGTACTTCACCTTGCCCCCGGACTTATCAATCCTCAACTGGCGGGACGGCTTTGGCTTTGCGGCTTGTTTCGATGCCATGATTTTCTTTCTCTGCGTTTCTCACGCGTTAGCGGCTGGTGCCGGCACCGCCAGCTGACCGGTCAGCAAGCTTCGCACCCAGCTCACCCCGCCGCTGATGTCGTAAGGCGAGTAGTGCGGGTTCGGCTTGTCGTTCAGGAACACGACGCCCGACATGATCGCGTCGATGATGGCCCAGATTTCTTCCGCAGGCTCGCGAAACAGGGCGGCGATCTGGAAGGCCAGCGAGAACGAATTCGAGAAAATGTCGCCGCGCGCGACGGCCTGGTACACCGCCGCTTTCGCCTTGCTGGCGTTGTCGTCGCCGTTCTCGGCGAAGATATCTCCCCCGCGGTAGACGTCCAACCAGTTGTCCGGCTTCACCGGGAAGCCGGGCAGGCCGAAGCGCCGGTATGGGTCCAGGCCGTGCGTTTCGGTGTTCTTGATCCAACCCTCGGCCCAGGGAGCGATACTGCCGGTTGCGCGGCATGGGTTGCCGTACGCGAGCACGCCGAGCAGATCCGGCTCCCGCCATTCCAATGGCTTACCGGGTGCGAGATAGTTCATCCAGAAGTCGAACCCAACGATGGCGCCCTGACTGAAGATGCCGAGCACCCACTTGGTGCCCGCGGGGAACGGCACCCCGTTGTTCATGACGGTCGCCCCTACCAGGCGGGCGAGTTCGTTCTCGCCGCTGGCGTTATCGAACGGAAAGGCAGCGTTGTTGTAGCCGATCGGCTGATGGCGGCACAGCCCCTCACCTTCCAACTGAGTGGCCGTGTTGGCCACCGGACCGAAGA
This sequence comes from Mycobacterium gordonae, assembly GCF_002101675.1. Lineage (GTDB taxonomy): Bacteria > Actinomycetota > Actinomycetes > Mycobacteriales > Mycobacteriaceae > Mycobacterium > Mycobacterium gordonae. The sequence continues at coordinate 25,879 of NZ_LQOY01000226.1, forward strand.
ACATGTCCGACTTGTGGCCTTCGACGGTGAACATGATCGGCAGGATCGGCGCCGAGCCGGCCCGCACCCTGTCATCGGCGCCCGGTGCCGGGTAACTGCCCAGCCGTTGCCGGACAGCGAGATTGGCGACCGCGCGCCCACTCGGATCGAGGATGATCGGGAGCCCGGTTCGCTGGCAGAACTGTTCGACGGCGCGCGCCACGAGTTCGTCGTAGTTCGGCTGGGCCACCACTCCCAGGTCGCGTGCCCACTGGTACTTGTCGTGCAATTTGGCCGTCATCAGCCGGATCGCGTCCCAGTTCGGAGCGTCGCGCGGTGTGTCAGCCCTGTCCACGTCGCCGACGCCCAGACCGATCCACTGTCCGTTCGCGTCATTGGCCATATGAAACCGTCTCCTGCCTCGTCGCCAGGACGAAAGCCCGGCCGGCGGGACCGGACTGATTGGCGTAGGCCCCCTCGTCAACAGCGATTCGACGATCGCCCATGATTTTTGCCGCCCCGCCCGCTAGGGATGGTCTGATCACAGCACCGCACTGAGCACGTCGATAGGGTCCAAAGTCCCGGAGCATCCAGCCTTTTGTTCGAGCACTTTCCAGGCAGCTCCACTAACCGTCCCGACGGCGCGAGTGCCGCCGACATGGCCGCGATGATCCGAAATGACTTTGCACGCAGCAGATTGCCCGGTGTCGGCAGCCCGCCGCGACCGCGATTAGAGACTAAGGACCCCGCGATTGGGGCCCTTGGTCCACCCCGCGCCCCGGCCGGGCCGAATAGTGTCAGCGGATGCGGCACTGGCAGTTTGGGGCGTTGGCCATGTTGGGTGCGGTGGCGATCTCGATCGCTCCGGCCGATGCTGCGCCTGGGGATGACAACACGCCACCGGTGGACGACCTCGACGGCTATCCGCTCGCCTCAGGCACCTACAGTTCCTCGTCCTTTTCCTGGGTCTACTTCACCACACCCGATGGGCGCTACTGCGGCATTGCGCCCAACGGCGGACCGATCGGCTGCGACACGGTGCCAGCGGACGCTCCACCGGGAACCAACCAAACCTTCGCCGACGCGACCCACCCCGCCCAATATCGGCATTCGGACACCAAGACCTTCACCCGCAACTTCCCGGTGCTGCCCGCCGGCTACCGCGTTCAGACCATGGGTGCGGTCTGCGCGGTCGACAACCAGGGCGCGGTGCACTGCCAGACCGAGGGCAACCACGGGTTCATCTTGTCGACTGAGCATGGCGTGCTCTGGTGAACGAGACCGAGACGCGGCTCCCGCCTAGGGCGATGGCCGATCATGGGGTCTGTCAGCCGGGCTCGCTGACCTCGGCCTGCCATCGAGCACGGCGTTGCTCTTGACTCGCCTCCCACCACGGCGGTGAGCCACGCTCCCCGAGTGCGACCTTGGCGGCATGCACGCCGGCTCGGGCAGTCGGCTCCTCAGGAGTTCCCTTGGTGCGTCGCACCTCTCGGCGCCACGCCATCAGTATCCGGACCAGGTCTTGCCTACGTTCTTCGGGAATCAACGGATCGCTCGCACGCCACCTGCGACCGTCAACAACGATGTAATGCCCGTCATCAGCGGGTTCTGGTACCCCATTGGACATGGGTGCCTCGAATCTTCTCGCCGACACTGAATTCCTGCAGGGCCGTACTCGCTTTTTCGCTGCGAATTTTCAGGGTCGATGGGCAGCAGGTGACGCAATCAGGCCGCGATACCGAGCTCCTGGTTGATCTGGTGCCAGTACACGGGCCCGTCCAGGGTGAGAATGAGCCAGTCGTGGATTTGGCCATTGGCCAGTACGAAGCTGAACGGCGCATTGTCGAGAGCGGCTCTCGCCTTCAACACGAGTGCATCCGGAGAGAGAATGTCCAGGTTGCCGGTGTAGACGGTCGTCGGCGGCAGACCGGCCAGCGGTCCGTTGATCGGGCTCACCTGATAGTTGCCGATGGGCAGGCCCCCAGCCCACTGTCTGCCGAACTGCTGGGCCAGCCCGACGGGCAGCAACGGATCCTGAACGAACGCGATATTCGGGTTGGTCATGGACAAGTCGAGCCAGGGAGACAGCAGGACCATCGACGACGGCAGTTGCGCACCGTTGAGCATCATCTGCTGAACGGACGCGAGCGCGAGGTTGCCCCCGGCGGAGTCTCCGATGACGCTGACGTACGGTGTGCCGTATTGCGTGGTTTGTGCGGAAATGAAGTTCGCCATCATCGGCACCACAAGCCCGGCCGTACCCCCCTCCTGGAGCAACGGATAGATCGGCACTTGAATGGTCGCGCCGGTTTGGTAGGCCATCACCGAATAGTGAATCCAGTGCAGGAAGGACGGCGGGAAAATGAAGGCGCCGCCGTGGATGGCCACAACCTGCTCACCGGTGGCATTAGCCGGCGTGATGTGCACGACGCTCATCGTTCCGCCGGTCGGATTGTCAAACGTGCTGTAGGAGACCGTCTCCCCGAGAAGCAGATTCAACAACGGCGGCGGCGAATTGCCGATGAACCAGGACAACGGCGGAACGTCGCTGGCCAATAGTTGCAATATCGGGTTACCCGGCGTCGCGATGTAGGTGTCCAGCCCCGACAAATTCAGCAGCGGCTTGACCGGGTACAGCAAAGCCTCTTCGAACCTCGTGACCAAGGACGGCGAGCCGGTGAAGGTGCCAAGGTCCCCGGCGGGAATGGGCGGACCGGCCGGCGCGCCGAAGACCGTGGTGAAGACCTCGTTGGCTATCCGGTTGACGCCGGCGGCGACGCCCGCGGGGAACTGCGCGATCTCCTGCTGAAGGAGGGTGACGGCACCCTCGAATGTCTGCAGCGGCGCGGCACTGGCGGCCTCGGCGGCGGCATACGCGCTGCTGGCCGTCGTGAGGGTGTGCACAAACTCGCTGTGGAACCGTGCGACCTGGGCACTGAGCACCTGATAGCCCTCGCCGTGAGCGGAGAACAGTGCCGCGATGGCCGCTGAAACCTCGTCTTCGGCGGCAGCGAGCAAGCCGGTGGTCGGCGCTGACGCGGCTGCGTTGGCAGCACCGATCGATGAGGCGACGTCCGCCGCGTCCGCTGCCGCCGCCGTCACCCACTCCGGCACGACCATCAACGACATAACCGCTCCCCCTCAATCCCATTCCGGCTCAGATCGTTTCGACACAAGCCCACTGGATTCACCTGCTACGACCATCGAACCGACTCGGACGAGTCGCACACCCCAACAAAATCTATCTCCGGCGCCGCCGAACTGTTAGCAAAATGAAGAGAAAACCGGTGATGGCCACGCACGGGAGACACAGCCGGACCTTCGATCGGTGTCTTTGGTCCTTCTGCTTGCATCTCTTCGACCCTGACAGTGAGGACATCCCTGAGTAAAGCTGCGGATGGGTACGTAGCGAATCGGGAAGAACTGAAAATGTGGCAACCACCACGCGGCGCGATCTTGGTATGCGTTGACGGCTCGGCAGCGGCACTGGGCGCGGTGCGTTGGGCCGCCCGTGATGCAGCACTGCGGAATGTGCCGCTGACGCTGGTCCACATTTCCGACGCCGCCTTGCCCGAGTGGTTCGAGGTCGCCGCCCAGGCCGGCGGCAGGCAACGGGAGAAGCGGCGGGCCCACAGAGTGATCGAAGCGGCGATCAGTGTCGCCGAGGCGAGCACCGATGAATGCGGTCGATTGGAAGTCGACGGCAAGGTGTTCAATTCGGCCACCATCCCGACGCTCGTCGGCCTCTCCGCAGACGTGGAGATGGTCGTGGTCGGCTACCGAGGACACGGCGGCGTGTCGGCCCGCGGTGGCCTGGGCTCGGTGAGTTCGGCATTGGTCTACAACGCGCGTTGCCCAGTCGCGGTAATCCATGACGACCAAACCGTGCTCGGCAGTGTCGCGCAGGCGCCGGTGCTGGTGGGCATCGACGGCTCGCCGGCATCGGAAGCGGCGACCGCTATCGCATTTGCCGAAGCCTCCCGACGAGGTGTCGGCCTGATGGCCCTGCACGCCTGGACCGATCCCTGGATTTCCGGCTTTCGGGCGTCGTTCCAAGACTCCGAATGGGACGCTCAGTTATCCGAGGAGGAGGAGAGCCTCGCCGAACGGTTGGCGGGTTGGCACGAACGCTATCCCGATGTGGCGATCCACCGCACGATCGAAATCGGTGATCCGGCACGGTGCCTCATCGAGGCGTCCCAACGGGCGCAGCTGCTTGTGGTGGGCAGCCACGGCTGCGGCTGGCTCCGCGGCAAGTTGCTCGGATCGGTCGGGGCAGCGGCGGTCAACAGGGCCAAGATTCCCGTGATCGTCGCCCGTCAGTCCTGACGGCCGTTGCGGGTCAACTTGACCAACGGCTCCGGCCCCGGTTGCCTACCGTGCGCTCACCAGCCCCGCCGCGTCGGCACCGTTGACGTTTTGCTTTTCCAGCAGGCCCAGTTCGATTGCCAACAACGTCAAGCCGGGGCGACGTCGGCGCCCCGTCTTGTCCCGAATGCGGTCCAAGTGCGAACGGACCGTCCGCAACGATATGAACAGAGTCTCCGCGATTTGCTGATCGGTCTGGCCGTGGGCGAGCAATGCCAGCAGCTCCAACTCGCGGCAGCTCAGCGATTGGCCCACAAGACGACTGGTGCTGACCGGGGCTGGCACGTGTGGCGCATCGGAGGCCTCGTCGAGCCGTTTGCGGTAGCGGGCCGCGAACTGGTGGTAACCCGCCGCCGATGCCCCCTCGGCGGCTTCTCCGTACAGCGCGGCGGCGCCGTCCAGGTCGCCGCGGTAAGCGGCAAGATCGGCCGCAGCGCCCACTGCCAGTGGATGCCGACTGGGGCCCAGGGCGCCGCGCAAACAGCGCTCGGCTTCGGCTTCGGCACCTGCCGCCAGCAGCGCGGGTACCACGCTGCGCACGACGAAGGGGTCTCTGGCCAGTGCAGGGGCACGGGCGAGCAGGGCCCGCGCAACATTGGCCGACGTTTGGGGGTCCTTGCCCGTCGCCGCGGCCAACTCCACCCGAGTAGGACCGCAGACATGGTGCCACCAGCCCTCCCGCGGTGCGAGATCTTGCAGCAGCGCCTCGGCTTCGCACAGCCGGCCCTGCTGCAGCCGCACCCAGGCCAAGAATTCGCGTCCGAGGAACGACGAGAGCCCGGTTGGGACAGCCGCGGAGCCCTCGAGCAACGTCAACGCGGCCTTCTCGGTGCGGCCGACATCGCCCATCGACCGGCTTGCGATGGCCTCGATCAGCGCGGCCAAGACCTCGGGACCCGGGCCGACGTTGAGGGAGCGGGCGTGAACGCGGACGAGGTTGGCCATCGTCGATAGCTCGCCGGCCCGCATAGCCAGCCCCTTCTGCAGAGCGCAGATTATGACGCTGGCGCCGAAGTCTTCCGGCAACCGCAGCCGCATCGCCTCGGCCGTCCCACGCTCGATTACCGCGATGCCCTCGTCGCGGCGTCCCAGCGCACACAGCGCTGCGCCGCGACAGATCAACGCGGCGGCGCGGCCCTGATCCGCGTCGAACTCATCGGCGAGCACCAGAGCGCGGTCGGCGAATGCGAGGCCGGTCTCACCGTCGAGATTGCAGTTGTGCCACATCGCCAGGCGCGCGTACACCAACGCCAAATCCGGCCCGGGCGGGGCGGTTTCGAGTACCACCTGTGCCCGTTCGAATGCGTCGAGCGCGGCCAGCTGTTGGCCGAGGGCCAGATGCACCGAACCCAGGACCATGAGAAGTTTTGCCGTGGACGTGTGCGCGGCCGGCTCCAGCAGGTCCACACCCTCCTGCAGCGGGGCGATCGCTGCCGCGGGATCCCCGCTGGCCAGGAGCATACGGCCTTGTTCACACAGCAGGCGCCCGCGTTCGGCGGGGTCGACATCGCTGCTCAGCGCGCGCTCGTAGAGCATCGCCGCCTCGGCGAACGCGCCCGCGCGCGCCGACATTCCGGCGGCCTGCGCACACAGCGGCGCGGCCTCACCCTCGCGACCTGCGGCCAGCAGATGGCGGGCGCGATCGATGATCGGCGCCGGCGACGTCGCTGCCGCGAGCACATCGGCGGCCCGGCTGTGCAGGTTCGTTGCCTCCCACGAAGGCACCGCATCGCGCACCGCCTCGTGGGTGAGAATGTGACGGAATCGCAGCCGGCTGGGGTCGGTCGCGTCACATTCCACCAGTTGCGCGGCGGTCGCGGCCTTGAGGGCCGCCGAGACCACCTTTGCGGGCAATTCGGTCAACTCCGACAGCAACTGAGGATCAAAGGCGCTGCCCAACACCGCTGCTGCCGTGATCACGCTCTGGTGCTCGGGCTCGAGACGATCGAGTCGCTGCAGAATGCCGAGGGCCAGAGTGACGGGCAGATGAAGCCCGGAAAGCTGCGAACACTGCCAGACCCCGTCAAGCTGGAAGGCGTGCCCCGAGCTGATCGCTGCGTCGAGCATCTCTTCGACCGCAAAAGGCACGCCCTCACTGCGCTGCACGAGCATGTCAACCAATGCGCTGCTGACGTGGTCAACGCCCAAGCGTGCGCAGACCAGACGGCGGACATCGCGATAGGCAAGCGGTTCCAAATCCGTCGCGCTTGCCAGGGCCGCGCGACGCCACACGTCGAACATGGCACGCAGCGGGTGGGCCGCACTGACCTCATCCGAGCGGTAGGTCACCACTAACAGCAGCGGAAGCCCGACGGTGCGCCGGGCGACGAAATCGACAAGCGCGCGCGTCGACGCATCCGCGAAGTGCAGATCATCGATCACCATCAGCGCGCCCGACTGCCCCGCCACCGCGCGTATCACCGCCAGCACACCCTCGAAAAGCTGCAGCCGGGCCGCAGCGTCAGACAGGTCGTTGGGCAGGGGTGCACCGTTCGACAGTTGTGGCACGATCGCACCGACCGCACCGGCGGCCGGTCCAATCTGTCGGCGTAAGTGCGCCGCATCGGCCGTCGCGAGATAGGTGTCTATCGCTTCGTTGAAGGGCAGATAGGGCAGGGCGGGTTCCAGTTCGCTACACCCGCCCCAGAGCACCGCACAGCCGTACTGTTGTGCCCGCAAGGTGAGCTCACGGGCCAGGCGAGTCTTGCCGATGCCAGTTTCGCCGGCCACCAGGCACACCTGACCCATTCCCCGCCGGGCATCGTCGAATGCTTCTTCGAGCGCGGTGAGTTCTGCCTGCCGCGCAATCAGCGGCGTCACCGATCTACATGTGTACGTCATGCCAACCTCAACCAGTACCGACCAAGTCGTGCAATGAACACAAAGGGCCGTCTGTCAGGGTGAGTTGCCAGGCTTTATTGATCCTCAATAAATCCTCAATGGATGCTCAACGGGTGCTGCGGCGCTACCCAGGGATTGGGCGCCTTTGATTGAGCGCTTTGCCGCCCGCGTCGGCTCGTTGGCACGCACAATGCACACAAGCGCTGCACGGAGGGGAGGTTGGCAACGGCAATGGCCGCAGAGAGCCCGGAGTTCGGTGTGCTGGGCACGCTGGAGATGCGCGTGGGAGGCACCTCGATCGCGCTGGGGACACCCAAGCAACGCGCGGTGCTGGCGGTGCTGGTGCTCAGACGCAACGGCACGGTGGGCATGGACACGCTGATCGAGGCCGCCTGGGAGCACTCGCCACCGGCGGGGGCGCGAGCCACGATGCACTCCTACATTTCCAACGTGCGCCGTCTGCTGGCCGATGCCGGGGTCGATCCCCAAGCCATGCTGGCCAACGTGGCCCACGGGTATCGGCTCACCGTCAGCGATGAGAACTGCGACGTGGGGCGTTTCACCGCGGAGAAGAACGCGGGGCTCGACGCCGCTGCGGCCGGCCACTTTCAGGACGCCAGCGAACACTTGAGCGCGGCGCTGGCTCAGTGGCGCGGCCCGGTCCTGGACGATCTGCGAGACTTCGGCTTCGTCCGCGGTTACGCGAGCTCGTTGGTCGAAGACAAGCTCGTGGTTCACACTGCCCGCGCTCAGGCCGAAATCGTCTGCGGGAGAACATATTCCATAATCAACGAACTCGAAGAGCTCATCACCGAGCATCGCTACCGGGAACCGCTGTGGGCGCAGCTGATCACCGCCTACTACGTTGCCGAGCGCCAATCAGACGCCCTGGACGCTTACCGCCGGCTGAAAACCACCCTGGCCGATGATCTGGGCATCGACCCCGGACCCACGCTGCGCGCGCTGCACGAACAAATATTGCACCAGCAACCCCTCGACGTGGACAGAGCCGCCCGCTCGGCGGCCAAAGACACCATGGTCTCTACCGTCGGCGGCGCCCATAGCCCCAACGGACCGACCACAATCGCGCTGCGCGACCCCGACGGCCATTTGTATCCACTGCTAGCCGTGGTCACCCGCATCGGCCGCGACGCCGCGAACGACATCGTGCTTGACGACGTCAAAGTCAGCCGCAACCACGCGGTCATCATCAACACCGGGGCAAAGCTCGTGATCACCGATCTGCACTCGGCCAACGGCATCTACGTCCACGGGCGTCGGGTCGGCACCAGCACGACCCTCAACGCGAATGACACCATCCGCATCGGCACCCACGAACTCACCCTGCAAACCGAGCTGCCCCCATCACCCGACCCCTAACGCACACCGCTCCGGGATCCGAATGCCGCCGGGCTAAGCGGGGTCGGCGAAAACGGGCCGCTCCCCCGACATTCCAGCGACTACGGCAGCGATCTGGTTCGGCGAACCGATCAGCCCGGTTTGCAGAACTGATTCGAGCGCAAGAGCGGCCACGGGGTCGTTGCTCATCCAGGTTTCGTCGTACAGGCGCTTCGCGGCACGGACGGCATCCGGTGACTTCGATGCGATCTCGTCCGCGAGCGCCAGCGCCGCAGACAGCGGATCCGCGTCCGTCCGGGTGATCAAGCCGAGCTCGGAACCTTCGCTGCCGGAAACGATGCGGCCAGTGAAGGTCAGCTCTTTCGCGACGTCGATCGGTAGAAGTCTCGGCAGTGTCTGCGTGATGCCCATGTCAGGAACGAGTCCCCACTTGATCTCCATGATGCTTAGCTTGGCGTCCGGGGTGGCGATCCGGATGTCTGCGCCGAGCGCAATCTGCAGACCACCACCGAAGCAGTTGCCGTGGATCGCGGCGATGACTGGCGCCGGCACCAAGGACCAGTCGTAGCTCACGCGCTGAGCGAGGTTCGCCGGCCGGCCCTCGTCCCGCGTCAACAGGACGCCCGTGCCCCGTTCGCCGCCCATGAAACTTGCCACGTCCAAGCCAGAGCAGAAGCTCTTGCCCTCTCCGTGCAGGACGACCGCACGGACCGACGTATCAGCCGCCAGCTGCGCTGCGGCATCCACCAGGCCTTCGAACATGGCTTGGTCGAGCGCGTTGTGCTTGTCGGCGCGCACCATCGTCGCCGTTGCCACGCCGTTGTCGGCAATCCGCACCCGGACTCTGTCTTCGCTCACGAGTAGCAATCTATCGCGGGCGGACTGAGTCGTTCTCGTGCGGACGACCGCGCTAGGTGGCGGGGCGGTAGCGCGCCTCGGCGAACGAGAACAACCCGTGGGCGAACAGGCCGACAGCGATCAGCCAGAGGACCACCTGTCCCCAGCTCTGGCCGGCGAGTTCGGCCAACAGCCCGGACAATCCCTTGGCGTTTTTCGGGTCGAAGGTCAGGCCGGCGATGACGAAAAAGACGCCGACACCGATGGCCACCAGTCCGGTGCCCAGGTACCCCGCCCGGCCCAGCGCTTCGATGACCTTTCGCTTGTCCGGGCTCAGCGCTCCGGTGCGCTTCATGAAGCCACGGTTGATGGCGTGCTTGTAGATTTCGTAGCCTCCGAAGCCTATGGCGACTAGGCCGACGAGCAGCACGATCCAGCGTCCGCCGGGCATGCCCATGACCATCCCGGCAGCATGCTGCTGGCCTTCGCCGCCACCGCCACCGGGGACCGCGCCGGCATCGCCGCCCCAGTTCGCGATGAGGATCGACAGCGACGCCAGCGCCGCCCCGCTGTAGAGAACGCCCTTGCCCGCGTACTTGGCCCGATGGCTGCCGTCCGACCCTTCGATCGGATCACCCGAGACGGCCTGGCTGAATTTCCACACCACCAGAGCGATCAATGCCACAGTCAAGGCGATCAGCAGGAACTTGCCGAACGGCGCCTGCGCGACCGTCTGGATCGCCCCGGACTTACTGGCACTGGCCGAGGAATTCTCACCCATCGCGACCTTGATCGATAGGAAACCCAAGAGCACATACAGGGCTCCCTGGCCTAACAGGCCGACCCGCGCGACTTTGGATCTGACGTCTCCCGCATACCCTTGTGGGCGGACAGTGGCTCTGCTCATCGCGTACTCGCCTTCGTCTAGTGAACGGCTGTGTAATACGCACTTACCCACCGCGGGGCCGGGCGATACGCGCGCGCGTCAATTCATATTTATCCGGCGGTGCACGAGGTTCGACGCGATGGAACGCGGGCGTCGGCCGGCCATGCGATCCGGCACAGCCCCGGTCCCAAGGACCGCTATAGCCCGGCGTCTCGTTCGGATGGGTCACCCTCGCCTAGATCTCGGCCGGCAGCTCGCTCGCTTTGACGGTTCTGGTTGAGCTGCTCGATAACGCTGTCCGTGTCGGTGTCGTGCAGCCCGAAGCACTTGCAGGCCGATCGGATCTCGGCCTCGGTGAACATCGGCACCGGCTCCTTCGTCCCCCAGCCCCAGTTAGGGCGTTCGGTTCTCATCAGGACCACCCTCGACCACTCATCCACAGCGGCGGTTCCTGGCCGCTATACATGCTCTTAGGCTGCCATCGCTGTCTATGCAACAGCCGACCGGCGTGGTGCTCGGCCACATCCTTCAGGTACTCGACGTCATCGCTGGTCCAGGGATGCTGGCCGGTGCCGTCCAACCACCATCTCGGTTGGCCGTCCTGCTCGTAGCGGGTTATCCGATAGCGCTCGGCGACGTGCCTGCCCTTGCCGTCAACCTGCCAGTCCAGCAGCCGCGGGCGGATGGCCTCGGGCGTCGGCTGGATGAACTCCCGCGGGTAATTTATCCGGATCTCGATAAACTCGCCGCTCATCTATCAACCGTAGATCAGCAGTACTAGACGTAGCGGTTGCGGCCCGCGAGGGCGCCCATCGTCATCTGCAGACCGTAGATCACCAGGACGAAGATCCACGGCACGGTCCAACCACCGGTGACGTCATGAAGAAGACCGAACAGGAAGGGGCCGATGCCGGCAAGCAGGTAGCCGAAGCCCTGTGCCATCCCCGACAGCTGGGCGGTGCCCTCGGTGGTGCGCGCGCGGAGCGCAATCACGGTGAGCGCCAGCGAGAATACGCTCATACCCAAGCCGACGAGCACGCTCCACAACAGCGGCGCCGCCGCCGGATCAACAAGCAGGCCGAGGACGCCGGCAAGTCCAACCACCCCCAGCGCAACGATCCAGCCGCTCTGACTGCCCGATCGAGCGGCGATCGGCGCAAGGAAAATGCTGATCGGCACCGCGATCAGCGAGGTCAGGCCGACGAGCATCCCGGCGGTCGCCTTCGGCACACCGCTGTCGATGAACACCTCGGGCAGCCAGCCCAACATGATGTACGCGAGTGTGGACTGGAAGCCGAAGAACAGAGTTACCGTCCATGCCAAGCGATTTCGTAGCAGCGATCGGCCGGTAGGGCGGGCGGGCAGCTCGACGGCGCTCACCCCCCGCGCACCGACAAGCCAGGCGACGAGAGCCAGCAGCGCAAGCACGGCCCAGCCCCCGAGCGCGCCGCGCCAACTTCCGAACGCGGACTCCATCGGCGGTGTCAGCGCTGATCCGATCGCGCCGCCACCTTGCAGGGCAGCGGTGTAGATGCCCGTCATCGCCCCGATCTGAGCGGGAAACGACCCCTTGATCACCACCGGTATCAACACATTGATCAAGGCGATGCCGCCGGTGGCCACCACCGTCCCACCGATTACGACGAACGGACCGTCAAGCACACGCAACACCAGGCCGACGACCAATGTCACCAACGCGGCGCTGATCGCGTGCTGCAGGCCGATCCGGCGGGCCAACCACGGCGCAGCGAATCCCGCTGCGGCAAAACACAATCCGGGAAGCGTGGTGAGCACACCGGCCCAGGTGGCCGAGGCGCCGAGCGATTCGCGCATCGGGCGCAGCAGTGGCCCCACGCTGGTGAGCGCGGGTCGCAGGTTCAGCGCCGTGAGGACCACCGCGGCGATCAGTAGCCCACCGCCCGCTAGCCGGACGGCCGGATGGGTTTCTTCGGCAGTGGCTGCACGCTCGTCCACTTCGGCGCATATGCCTGCCATTTCTGCACTCACTCAGCTAGTCTGTCATACATCCCATGATTGGATGAATTGAGGACTTGAATTGAGGACGCTGTGCCCTTGGCAACAACCCGCCGCGCAGGCCTGGTCGAGCAGATCATCGATCAGCTGCGGCAGTCCGTAGCTTCCGGAGAATGGCCCGTCGGTACGCGGATACCCAACGAACCGAGCCTTGCCGAGGCGCTGGGTGTGGGCCGCAACACGGTGCGGGAGGCGGTGCGCGCCCTGGCGCACGCCGGGATTCTCGAAGTTCGACAGGGGGACGGCACCTATGTGCGCGCCACCAGCGAAGTCTCCGGGGCGTTGCGCCGCCTGTGCGGGTCCGAGCTCCGCGAGGTACTGCAGGTGCGCCGCTGCCTGGAGGTCGAGGGAGCGCGACTGGCTGCCGTTGCACGCACCGACGCCGACGTCGCCGCGCTACGGCAGTTGCTCGGGCGCCGAGATGAATTGGCCTGCGGAGAAGATCACGCCGCCTTCGCGGCAGCGGACGCCGCGTTGCACTTCGCGGTGGTGCAGGCGTCCGGGAACACCGTCCTGACAGAGCTCTACCGGGGGCTCACCGAAGTCGTCGCGGCCAGCGTGGCAGCCACCAGCGTGGCGCACGAACCCCGCGAGATCCGACATGGCGGCTTGATCGACGCGATCGCCGCTCGGGACGTCGAAGAGGCCGGACGGGAGGCCGGCGGCTTCCTCGACGAACTCATCGAGGAATTGCCGTCATGACGATGCCCGCAACCACTTTCACCCCGCCCACACGTCCTCGACATAGTGGTCGGATTCGATGAGACCATTCAGCCAGTCGCGGGCCTGACCTTCATCGGCGCCTGTCCGTGCGCGATAGATGTCGAGGAACGACCCGCGCACCGCCGGCGCCATCCGCGCGCCGTCGCCGCACACATAGACGTGGGCGTCCTTGCCCGGGTCACCCAACAGGTTCCAGACGTCGTCGGCGTCCGCGGCGATCCGGTCCTGCACGTAGCGAACCCCGTCCTGCGGTGCCCGTGAAAACGCTGGGCGCATCGCGACGATGCCGATTCCCTCGGCCTGCTCGAACTGGTCTCGGAAGATGTAATCGACCTCCGGGTCACGCACGCCGAAGAAGCACAACGCCGGCTGCACCGGCGCTCCGGCGTTCTTTGCGGCCAGCCGGTCACCGAGGAAACCGCAGAACGGGGCGACACCGGTACCGGCGCTGACCAGGATCACGTTCCTGGCCGGATCGGCGCCGGCCCGGAACGCCTGGCGGGCCGGGTCCACGCGCGCCCGGATCAATTGTCCGGGTTGGACGGTCGCGAGGTAGTTGGACGCGACACCTTTGAACGTGCCGCGCCCCGAACGGGCCGGCGCCTCCAAGACGCTGACGATCAGTCCTACCGTGCGTGGTGACAACAGTGATGACGACGCGATCGAATAGTGCCTGGGCACCATGGGGTCGAGCAGTTCGAGAAGTTCGGCGCCGGTGAGAACGCAGGCAGGGTATTCGTCGAGGCATTCCATCACGCTGAGCGGGCAGCCGTCTGGGTTATCGGCAAGCTCGGTGAGCCGCTGACGCTCGGCGGGGTCGCTGTTGGCTGCCGCAAGCTTGCGCAATAGACTGCTGGTGACCGGTTTCTGCAATTCGACAAAGTGCGTGAGCAGTTCTCGGACACTAACCTCTCGGTCCAGCGCAATGAGCCGTCGTGAGCTGCGCCGGGGGTTGATCGCCAGCCGCAGTCCGGGGTCGAGGCCGAGTTGGGCCAGAACCGCGTCGACAACCTGGGGCGGGTTGTCGGCCATCACGGTGAGGTGGTCGCCCGTTTGGTACTCCACGCCGTCCGGAAGTTCCACGCGGATATTGGTTTTGGCGTGTCCCAGCCCGGGGCTGACCAGTTCGTTTCGTTCGACCACGGTCATCGGGATCACCGACGACCGGGCGTCCATCGCCGCCGTCACGGGGCCGACGATCTGGCGCAACTCGTAGAGCGGTTCCGTTGCATCCGTGAGCGGCGCGGCGTCGGGGTCACCGAAGCGTTCGGCCAACGACGACAACAACCCGGCAGCGAACTCCTCGATCGTGCCGACCATATCCCCCGAGGTGTCGGCCGCCGCCAGTGGAACCAATCTGTTGGCTTGCAACTCGCCGAGGCGCTCGTCGATGCGCCGCGGGATCGCCTGATAGGTGTCGGCCCAGTTGTGGTCGCCCACACCGAGAACCGCGATGTTGGGTGACGGATTCAACGTGGTGTCCGCGTCCAGCAGCCAGGTGAGGAAGGCGCGCGCATCGTCGGTCGGCTGTCCGTTGTACGAGGACGCGATGATCACGATGGCCTCGGCTTCGGGGAAGCCGCCAACGGCGTCGTCGAGCGGCGCCACCGTCGCTGCACAGCCCAAAGCCGTTGCCTCATCCGCGAACTGACGGGCCAGGGCGCGGCACGTGCCCAAGTTGGAGCCGTGCAAGATGGCCAGCCTGGTACCGGCCTTGAGTGCCGTCGGTTGCGCCGCCGCACTCTGCGCGGCAGCCGCTTCGAGGCTCGGTACATCGGCCTGGCGGTCCTGCGGGGTGCGCCGCGCGACATCGAGCCGGAACCCGATCGGCCGGCGGCTGGTCGGCGTTTCCCACTGCGGCACATAGTGGTAGGCGTCGATGAGGCGGTAGCGATGGATCAGCCTGGCCAGTGCCATGGCCGCCTCGTGCAGGGCGAACTGCCGGCCGATGCAGGATCGCGCCCCGGTTCCGAACGGTTTGAACAAGGCGGCCGGCCTCGCTGCCGAGCGGTCGGGCGTGAAGCGGTCGGGATCGAAGAGTTCGACGTTGTCGCCCCACTGCGGCTGTCGGTGCAAAGCGCCGGTGAGTACCGTGACCGCCTCTCCCCGTTTGATGGGATACTTGCCGCCGATCACCGTGTCTTCCAGAGCCATTCGGTCGAAATTCAGCACCGGCGGGGACAGCCGCAGGGTTTCCTCGATGGCCTGCCGCAGATAGGTCAGCTTGCCGATGTCGTCGTAGCGGGGCAGGTAGTCGTCGTCGGTTCCGAACACGGTGTCCACTTCGGCCTGTACCCGGTGCAGCACCGTCGGATCGTTGACGATGTTGTACAGCGTGTTGGGCATCAACTCCGACGTGGTGAGCTGGCCGGCGATCAGGAACGTCATGATCTGATTGCGGATGTTCTCGGTGTCGAGCACCGGTTTGCCGCTCGAATCCTGTTGCAGCATCAGCGCCAGCAGGTCATTGCTGGCACCGGATTGGTGCTCGGCTATCAGTCCGTCCATGAACTTGTGCAACGTGGCCAATTCTTCGTTGAAGACCGGCGTAGTCGCTCCAGAGCCCAACTCCGCTATGGCCGTTGTGAAGCTCTGCGGGATCGGAGCCAGCCCGGGACATTCGAAAGAATTGAACCGCGAACCGAATCCGGCGAGCGCCACGGTGTCCATGGCCAGCTTCTGCAAGTCGTTCGACACATCCACCGGGCCTACCCCGACACTGGCGTCCCACCGGTCGATCAACTTGCAGTTGATGTCGAGCATCGCGTCGTGATAGGCGCGCAGGCCCGCGTAACTGAAACCCGGCAGCAGGACATCATGGGCTCGCTGCCAGTTCGGCTCGCCGTGGTAGGCCGTGAACAGGCCGTCACCGGCCAACGGTCTGACTCGGGCGAGGTTTGCGGTGAGGTTCTTGGCGAAGCGGCTCTCGTCGCAGAGCTCAGTGACCAGCTCCAGCGAGCAGGCGTACAGCTTCCTGATGCCGCCGTTGAAGTCCGCGTAGAACAGCGGACCGTGCAATTCCCCGAGTAAGTCCACCGGCAGCGCGCGGGGGCGGCCGACCAGTTGATCGGGGCCGGGCAGTGGTCCTTCGACCGAGGGGACACCCGGCAGATCCGGCGGCGACGATGCGCGAAACTCGTTCATCCGCGCAGCATAGGTTTCGGTGCGGAGGCTTGTCTGCAATCCGCAGAAGTCTTCCGGGCCCGTCAGCCGGGTCCCCGCCACAACGCACCAGCCGCACTCGCGCGTCCTGAAGTTGTGCGCCGGCACCGGGGACCGCCGCGGCCTCAACCACCCAGTTCGTGACGAGAATCGACAGCGACGCCTGGCGCGATCGCTGCCGTCCGATATGTCGTCGACCGCCTGTAACCGACTATGTCAACCATGGTTGACTATTGCTTTAACGGACTGTAGCCTCGGTGTCGGATCGGGATTACCGCGGCCACAACCCGCGTAGCGCCAAAATGGTTCGGCGCCTTAGGTATTCCCGCTGCCGAACTTCGCGCGGCGCCCCGGCGGCGTGCGATTGCGAACGGATGCGTCTACAGCGTTACGGAGTGTCGCCCCATGCAACCAGCACAGTTCCGGGCCAACGGCAGCCCGTGCGGAAGGTCCAAAAAGCTCCCTCCGCGTACGCAGTCCGCGCAGCTTGAAGTAAGGCCAACTCCCGGCTTCAATGTTTACCCCGTTGTTCGAAGCGAGGAAATCACATGGGTGCGCTGGTAATCCTTAATTCCACGATCAGCTTCCTCGAGACTCTGTATGCGACGCTCGGGGTTGGAACGCCGGTCACCGGAGAGGTATTCGACACCAGTTCGTCGACGTTCCTGGAAGCCATCGAAACGCAGACATCGACCGTCCTGAGTGACAACTGGCTTGGCACTGCGGCCGACGCATATTCGGAGAAGAGCAAGACTCTCCAAGACGCCGAGCAGATTATGGCCGACGTCGACTACACAACCGGCACACTGGTGTCGGACCAGGCCGACGCGGTTGAAAAGGCGCGCAATACCCTCAAAAAATGGATAAACTTTCTCGAGGACTGCAAGCCTTATGCCAAAGCGCTCTACGACGCTATTGTCACAATTGCCGATTCGTATGTGTTCCAGGCCACGGTTTCTGCCGTCGCGGTGACAGCTTCCGGTATCGCATTGTTGGAATTGCTGCTCACCACATTTAAAAATGCCGAAAAGCTGGTTGAAAGTATCGAAGAAATAGTCGAGCTAATGGCGCAGTTGCCGAGCGATTTCACCGAAGACCTGGCCGCGCTGTCGGAAGGCTTGCTCTCCGCCCTGGAGTCCGGAATTTCCGACCTTGTCTCCGATGTGGAATCGGAGGTCAGTGAACTTGTCTCCGCCGTCAAATCCGAAGTCAGCGGAGTCATCTCGGCACTGAGGTCGGAATTGTCCGACCTGTCCCTGTCCGACTTGTCCCTGTCCGACTTGTCCATGTCCGACTTGTCCCCGTCCGACTTGTCCCTGTCCGATTTTTCTTCGCTGTCGGACTTGTCTTCCCTGATGTCGATGTCGGGCTTGAACTCATTGTCCGATGCGACCGCATTGTCCGACTTGACGTCGTTGCCGGGCTCGAGCGCCTTGTCGGATTCGACCGCGTTGTCGGGCCTGACGGCAACGTCGAGCTCGGCCGTTTCGCCCGGATTGCTGACTCGGTTTGCCGGCTACACCGGGTTCCCCACATCCGAGCAGACAAAGGGTCAGCTGGGCGCATTGGACAAGCTGGCCGACGAAGAGTCGCAGACCCCGCAAGCCGGTTTGCCTCCAAGTCTGGTGCGCCGTTCTTCGAAGGATGCGGGAGGTCAAAAAGGTGCAGCCGCGGGTGCGGCCGGCGCGGAACGCGCACCCGTCAATGCGGCCGCTTCCGGATCGACTCAACAGCGCACCCTTTGATGCGATCGGCCGCCAAACGGCGTGGCCGTCGGAAACAGAACATCTCGCTTAAGGAGAATCCGCCATGTCAGATTCCTTGGCCGTCAACCCCGACTTTCTCGGCGTGCTCGCAAACGCCCAAGAACAAGCCGCGGCATATGTCCAGTCCGCGACCGAAACGGTTGCGGGCATCGCCGAAGACGTTGAGACCACCCACGGTTCGTATACGTCCAAGTTCACCACCACGCTGACGGCGCTAGCCACGATCCGCAACTCGGTGGGCACGAGCCTCTACGCGCTTGGCGGCGAGGTTGCCTCGAATCTGCGGCTCGCAGCCAAGGCCTACAGCGAAGCCGACGATGTCCTGGCGGAGCTGATGGAGAAGATCAAGTTCTCCAGTTGAGCACTCCCCCACTGGCAATCACTACCGAACGATGAGGACACGATGATCGACTGGTCCGGCACAGACGATTACCTCGATGAGCCCGTCACCCTGGATATGTACGGGCGGCCAAGGCGCCAAGTGCCCACTGACCAGCAGACCGATGCCACGGTGAACTGGCCAGCCGATGACTGCGCCGATTACTCGTCCACCCTGGATCTGTACGGCCGCCCTGTAAACCGCGTGTCGACGCGCGGCGACCTGGCCGGACAGAGGCCGGTCGAGTCCGAGGTTGCCGACCTCGAGCCGCACGCCTTTCCTCCCTTGGCCGGGACGACGGCATCGCCTGAGTCCGGCCTGGCAAAGGTGGCCAATCCGCAAGGGACCGTGGCGGTGTCGGCAGACATGGGCGGCAGAATCCATCGGGTTGATCTTTCCGCGGGGGCGACAAGCATGGGGGAGCAACAACTCGCGGAGGAGATATTGGTCATCGCGAACCTCGCGCGGCAACGAGCGCGGTCCGCCCAATACACGCTGCTGCTCGACACCTTGGCCGAGGCGCCCGTTCAGGACCCCGAAAGCCGGCCCGCCCTGCTGGAATTCGTGAGAAAAACCATGGGCGTCGCGACGCCGGAAGATGCCGCAGCGACCGAAGAGAAGGTCTTTGCGACCCGGTACACACGCTGATGTGTTGCGAATCCCTGTGCCTTCAAGGAGATTAACGCCTCTTGCGCCAACTCCTCGGCGTCGATTGCGCCAGCTTGCTCCGCGGCGATCATCGTGGCTGAATCGCCCGCTTGCTATCTTCGCCGACCGGGGCCGTCGGGAAGTGCCTGTGGGGACTTAGTTCCCCATCTCGAGCACTTGCTGCATCACTTCCTCGTTGATGAACTCGAACTCGATGTCTTCGACGTTCATGTGATGCCGCACGTAATTGACGAAGTCACTCATTTCGTCGTTGAACGCATCGGTGGCCCGACGCTGCAGGTGCGGCGCGACCAAACCCATCATCTCCTGGGCGAAGGCGCGGTATAGGACTCGTTGTGCGGAGTCGGCGACATCCTTCGGCGCGATGAGGCGAAGTTCCGTCAGCAGGGTGAATCTGTGTCGGACCACCTCGTCGTAGACACCGGTCGCGCGTACCAGCTGAGTCAAGATCTTGGTTCGACTGCCACCGGCTTCGATTGTGGGGTCGATCTTCTTCGCGACCCGGAACAGTTCCTCTTCCGTGCTGGCAGCAGTGAGCTCGTCTGCCACCGGTCCGAGTTGCTGTGTCATCCGCTTGAGGACGGACGACTGTTCCGCCATCTCCCCCATCCCGGTCATCCCGGCGACGAAACGCATTGCGGCTTCGCGCAGCAATGTGTTCCGCTGCGCGGCTCTTTCGGCCGCTGTCGCTCGCTCGTGAGCTACCTTCGAGGTCCAGTAGGTGGCGAGCCCTCCCACGATGGCGCCGAGAAGGCTTGCCGTTGCCGTGATGACCGGAACAAGCCAGGCATAATCACTGCTCATCGAGACCTCGCTGAATCTTACGCAAGCAGAGCGGTTTTCCCGTATTTCGAACACTCAGCACCGTTGAGATAGGCCGCGACCTCCTCACTGGATTACCGGCACTGCGACGATAACCTCCGTCGGGCAGCGGTCCGGCCGTTCTCGTTGACGGAGGTGTCGTCACCCTAAACCACCGCGGTCGTGTTTGATCCTGTTCCTCGAAGGCCGTTTTCTGGTAGGAAGCGAACGCGTCTTGGGATCGGGTAACTTCGCTGCCAGCTCTCGAAGGGAGACTGATGAACTGGTACACCGGCAACACCACTTACGACACCGTTGTGACGATGGGTTTGGTCATCGCGGCATTGGTGATCATCGGCGGTCTGTTCCGGCAGAGCCCTTACGGCCGATTCGGCGCCACGGCGCGCGGAGTCAATCTCAATCCGAAGCTCGGCTGGTGGCTGATGGAAATACCCGCAACCGTGGTGTTCGCAATCTTCTATCTCGCTGGGCCGCAACGATTCGACGCTACGCCGCTCGTGCTCGCGGCCATCTGGCTGATGCATTACGGCAACCGGGGATGGTTCTTCCCGTTGTCGATCAGACAGGTGCCCGGCAAACGCGGCAGCTTCAACATCGTCGTGCTCGCCTTTGGCATGGTGATCACCACGATGCACGGCTACCTCAATGGCGCGTTCTTCAGCCAGGACTACAAGCATCAGTACGGCACCGATTGGTTGACCGATCCACGGTTTCTGGTCGGGCTGGTCGTTTACCTCGGCGGATTCGTCCTGCTGGTCCGGTCAGAATCGATCGTGCGCAACCTGCGGGACAAGGCGAACCCGGGCGCAACCGAGTACAAGATCCCGTACGGCGGCGGGTTCCGGTTCGTCACCAGCCCGGCATACCTGGGCGAGCTGATCGCGTGGGCGGGGTTCGCCCTGCTGACCTGGTCGCTCGCCGGGGTGATCATTTTCCTGATCACGGCAGGCAATTTGGTCCCGCGGGCGTTCGCCACGCACAAGTGGTACCAGGAAAAGTTTCCCGATTACCCGCCCGAGCGAAAAGCGTTGATACCCGGGCTGATTTGATCAGGTCACAGCGTCGCGTCAGACCCGATCCGACGGCTTGGCGGCCTTCTTCATCAGCTCAGCCAGGTAGTCACGGAATTCCTGGGACCCGGTCACGACCGCCTGCAAATCGTTGCTGGCCTGCTGGTGCGTCCGGAAGCCCATGTTCTCCCACGCCCGCAGGATCCCAGCCTTCGTCGCCTGCAACGTGATCAGCGGTGCCTTCGCGATCTTGGCTGCAAGCTCCTCCACCTCCGCTTCGAGCCGTTCGCGCGGCACGACCCGGTTCACCAGGCCGAACTCGAGAGCCTGCTGGGCGGTGATCTTCTGTGCGGTATACAGGTATTCGGCCGCCCGCTTGTAGTTCATGAACACCCACGGCTCGAACATCGTCTCCGAGCCGGGCAGGCCGAATCCGGGAACCAGTGGCATCTGAAACCACGCGTCATCGCTGCAGACCGTGATCTCCGGAATCAGCGCCCACGTGGTGCCGCCGCCGATCGCGTAACCATGCACCTGGGCGATGACCGGCTTCGGGAATTCCCAGAGCTTGAGCACCGGCCACAAGAACAGCTGCGCGGCCGAACGCCACACTTTGCCCGACGCCTCGATCTCGGCCTTGAACTCTGGGTAAGACCCCTCGGGGATGTGGCCCGAGCAAAACCCTTTCCCGTTGGCCTTGATGATCACGACTTTGACGTCGTAGTCGTACTGCGCGTCGTCGAGCGCATCGTTGACGCTGTGCACCATCTCGGATGTCTGGGCGTTGGCGCGATCCGGGTTGTCCAAGATGATGCGCGCGATCGGCCCGTCCTTCTCGTACACGACGTGGTTCATCTTCCGCGTCTCCACTGCAATACCTCCTCAAGCTTGTGGGCCGGGCGCCCAAACTTCGAGGGCGCTCAGGCCGATGGTCACAGTCGGATGGGTACCGCCGCCGGACCGCGTACGGAGTTCGTATGTACATGCTCGACGGTGTCTTCGTCGACATCCCAAGAAGGAAATCGCTTCAACGTCTCCTCCAGCGCCACCCTGGCCTCCAGCCGGGCCAGGGCGGCACCCAGGCAGAAGTGCGCGCCGTGCCCAAAACTGACGTGACGGATGCCGGTTCGCTCGACATCGAAGACATCGGCGTTCTCGTATTGGCGCTCGTCGCGGCCCGCCGCGCCGGTCAGCAGGGCCACCTTCGCCCCGGCCGGGACCACCACACCATGAAAGATGGTGTCACGCAGGGTGAAACGCCCCTGGACCGGAGACGGCGCATCGTATCGCAGCAATTCCTCCACCGCCCCGCCGATCAGGCCGGGGTCGGCGACCAGCTTCGCGCGCTGGCCCGGATTGCGCGCGAGGGTCAGTGCCGCCCACCCGAGAAGTCTGGCTACCGTCTCGTTGCCCGCGACGTTGATCATCGCAACGAACATCAGCAGTTCGCCGTCGTCGAGCCGGCGTGGTCCTGCTTCGGGCACAACGAGATCGGCATTCATCAGATCACTGACGATGTCGGTCGTGCTGTGCTGGCGGCGCAGTTCGATCTGCTGCTGGTAGTAGGCGAACAGATTCGCCGCGGCCTGCATCCCCTCGGCACTGAGTTCCGTGCGCCCTTCGTCGCGGTGCAGTTGCGCGTCCGTCCACTCGCGCAGGTTGT
The DNA here is from genome assembly GCF_002101675.1 of Mycobacterium gordonae. Classification (GTDB taxonomy): domain Bacteria; phylum Actinomycetota; class Actinomycetes; order Mycobacteriales; family Mycobacteriaceae; genus Mycobacterium; species Mycobacterium gordonae. The sequence continues at coordinate 48,377 of NZ_LQOY01000226.1, forward strand.
CGTGGTCCTTCTCGGGGAAGCCGAAAAGCGAGCTGATCACCATGACCGGCAGCTTGGCGGAGAAGTCCTGAACGTAGTCGAACCCGTCGGTGCCGACGTGTCGATCCAGATAGCCCTTGCACAGTTCGCGGATGTGGTCCTCCAGGCCGGCGATCCGGCTGCGAAAGAACGTGCGGTTGACCATCTTCCGCAGGCAGGTGTGGTCGGGAGGATCCATCATGATCATCGGCTGGGGCGCGGCCAAGGGTTCTTCGCTGATCACATCGAGGAGGATGCCGTGCGCAGACGAGAATGATTCGGTGTCCAGCGATGCCGTCATGACATCGTCGAACCGGCTGAGGGCGTAGAAGTCGTGTTCCGCGTTGTAGTAGACAGGCGCTTCGTCGCGCATCCGCTGCCACACTGCGTACGGGTCAGCGTGCAGGGTCCGATCGAAGGGGTCCCAGCGCAGATCCGTAGGCTGATTCGGAAGCGGCGAGCGGCTCGAGTCGGCCATGACCGGCATGGGGTTAAGTTCATGCGCATCGCGCCGTTCCGTCAACGATGCGAGACGAAGTTGAGAAGTCTGCTTCTGCGACCTCAACGTAAGCCGTTCTCACAGGTCGGCTCCTAGCAGGGCATTTGCCATGACAGAATGAGCGCAATTCTTCTCACCGTAAGAAGAGTGGTTCGTCTATTTCCAACGCAACCGGCAGGTACTGATGCCACACGACGACTGGCTGGTGGGGCGAGATCGAGCCACCGAGGCGACCGCACGCATCCTCAACGCGGCTGCCGACCTTATCTCACGCCACGGATACGGCGCATTCTCGATCGACGCACTGGCCGCCAAAGTGCATTGTTCCCCAGCCACGATCTACCGCCACGCCGGCGGCAAGACAGCGATCCGCGATGCCGTCGTCGCCATGCATGCGAACCGCATTGTGGAACGAGTTCGCGACGCGATCAGCGGGCTCAGTGGCTCAGACCGGGTGGTCACCGCTACCGCGATCGCCCTCGAAAGCATCCGATCTGACCCGCTCGCACAGATCATGCAGGCGATGCACACCGCGGCCGAAAGCGACGGGTTACTCCGCTCCCCCATGCTCGCCCATTTCGCCGCTGAAATGCTCGGGCACAGCGCACCCGATCCGTTGGCAGAACAGTGGCTGATTCGCGTCTTCTTGGCACTGTGGACGTGGCCCCTGCAAGAATCCGGCGCCGAGCGTCAGATGCTGCAGCGATTCCTGGGCCCGCCCTACGGGCAACTGGACTAGACTAAACTAAGTCTAAGCGTATCCTTGAGCAGTGACGGTAAACGTGAACATCCATGAGGCGAAGACGCACCTCTCTCGACTCCTCGAGCAGGTCGCGGGCGGCGAGCGTGTGATCATTTCGAAGGCCGGCAAGCCGATAGCGGATCTGGTGCCCCATAAAGCGGTCGATGTCGCGTTCGGCGGACTACGGGGCCAGCTCACCTACGACGACTCCTCCTTCGACGTCGATCCGGAGATTCAAGAGATGTTTTACGGCACGCAACACCCCGGCGATGCCGATGCTGCTTCTTGACAGCCAGACCCTTTTGTGGCTGCTCGATGACAACCCACGGCTCGGCCCCGAGGCTCGGACGACCATCAGAACGGCGGCAGGCGTGCACATCTCTGCCGCGACTGTTTGGGAATTGACCATCAAGACGATGCTCGGCAAACTCTCCGTGCCGAGCGCGCTGTCCGCAGTCCTCAGCGGGCAAGGTCTCCTACTGCTGAACATCACTGCCGAGCATGCCGAAGCAATCCGCGACTATCCCGAATTGACGCGGCACGACCCGTTCGACCGGCTCCTCGTTGCCCAGGCCGACCGGGCCGGCTTGCAACTGCTCACCGCTGACAGAGTCCTGCTCAGACTGCGAAAGGAGTTCATCCTCGATGCCACGAAGTGACAGGATGCGAACCGTTGCACGCGGCTCGTGCTAGATCGAGGCATGACGCACGAGGCAATCGAGAGGTTCGTCGTGGATGTGCGGAGCGAGCCGGCGTTTCACCCCGATGACGTGGCCGACAAGATGGATGAGCCCGTCATGCCGCCGGCGCGGAGTGCGCAGAACACGCCGCTGAGGCCGATTCTAGGGATGAAAGACGTCCGGTGCGGGCCGTGGCTACCTGACCTCAAGCAGGTCAACCACGAAGATCAGCGACTCGCCCGGCTTGATGACACCGCCGGCGCCACGATCGCCGTAGGCGAGGTGGGCGGGAATGAGCAACTGCCGGCGACCGCCGACCTTCATACCCTGCACGCCCTGGTCCCAGCCCTGGATGACCTGGCCGACGCCCAGTCGGAACGTCAACGGCTCACCGCGGTTGTAGGAAGCGTCGAACTCCTCACCGGTGGAGTGAGCGACGCCGACATAGTGCACGACCACCGTGTTACCGGCGGTAGCCTCAGCGCCGTCGCCCTCGATGACGTCGGTGATGACCAGGTCGGTGGGCGGCTCTCCGCCGGGGAAATCGATCTCGGGCTTCTGTGCAGTCATGCTCACCACATTGGCAGATGGTCGCCGGTGGTCGTGCCGACGGGTGGTCGCAACACAGCCGGATCGAACGGTGTGCGGCCTACACCCCGCGTTCGACGGGAAGCAGTCCGCGGTCCACAGCGGCTGTGAGGGCGGCGTGGTCGGCTTCGGTCTGATCGGCGTAGCGCCGTGCGAATTTACACAACGCCCTGTCGACGCGATCGGAGCTTCCCAGGTACCCGGCGATCATCGAGGCACCACTGGTCCTCGCATGGCCCTTGGCAAGAAGCTGACCCACCACTCCGGCGTAGTCAGACAACGCCGCCGCATCTATAGCGTCTAAACGTATGCTGCCCTTCATGTTTCGGAACTGCCGCACGTAAAATTGCCGTCCGTCCATGGTGGTCCAGCCCAACAGTGGGTCGCTGACTGTCTGCAGCTGCTGCTGGTATTCCACGACACGCTGCCCCTGGTGCGCGTGCCACGCCGATTCACCGTGCACGTAGCGGGCCAATACCGATCGGCGTGCCTGCTTGAGCTGTAGGAAAACAACGTCCTCTTCCGACGAACCCTCTAACAGCGCGACGTAGGCGCGGAGGCCGACACTACCCACCCCGACGACCTTGTGTGCGACGTCAATCAACGTGTAGCCGCCGAGTACGCGACGCCAGTAGAGGGGCAAAGTATTCAGATACTCGTCGAGCGCCCCGGCCAGCAGCTCCGATTCCCGAGCAGACAGTCGCGTGATAAGGGGCGGTTCCTCGACAATCTTCCGTTCACCATTCACCTCATGGGTGAAGCGCGGCAACGCTCGGTCGCCGGTGCGGTTACGCGCCCGCTTCGCCGACCGCGCGACCTGTTCGCTAAGCGGGCCGGTTGTCTCGGCTGCCAGCCTGTCGACGTCGAGCCGAACGAAAGACCTTGTGAACAGCGGCAGGTCGGCGAGCCGCCGCAACTCTTGCCGGTAGGAGGCAACACAGGAGCGTACTGCGTTGCAACAGTGGTCTTCCGACGTCCCGTTCTGACGTCCGGCAACCCAGATGCTGGCGGACAATCGCCGCAAGTCCCACTCCCAGGCGCCCGGGTGGGCCTCGTCGAAGTCGTTGAGGTCGATCACGAGATCCCGCTCGGGAGAAGCATAGAACCCGAAATTGCCGAAGTGTGAGTCACCGCAAACCACGGGCGTGATTCCGGTCGCGGGCAGATGCGCCACGTCCTCGGCCATCACTACAGCGCTGCCACGCAGGAATCCGTATGGCGAGTCCACCATGCGCCCGACCCGGATCGGGATCAGCCGGTCGACCCGGCCCTGGTGGCTTGCGTTGATGAGTTCCACCGGGTCAGGACGATTAGAAGGTGCGATCCACTCAGCTAATGACCTGCGCGGCACCCGCTTTCGCAGGCTCTTGCCGAGGGCATAGCGCTCTGCCCGTGCGGCCGGTCGCTGGCGCAACGACCGGTACGCAGTGCCATCGACCTCTTCAAGAACCGTGTGCGCGCCTAAAGCTGCGCTGCCATCCATATCAGGTGGATACCTCGTTTGGGGGAAGCAATCCAGACGTCCGCTCAAGTTTTCTACTATCCTGCTCGCGGCATTTCGCGGGCGCTCGCGGCGAGATGACATTCCAAAAAGTGGAGCTGCCGGGAATCGAACCCGCATCTAAGCCAGGAGTTTTGGCCTCTGAACTGCCCCTTCGATCCAGTTTGGTCCCGTTCAGTACGTCTCGTTACCTGCGGTTGTGTTTTCGGGTCTTGACGGCGTGAATGCTCACGATCTACCGCCCAGGCTCGCAGGACTCGTAGGACTGGTCGGGTTCGTCGGACTGGTCGGACTTGACGGACTCGTCGGACTGGTCGTGGTCGGTGGAGCCTTCGGGCTGGTAGGACTCGTCGGGCTTGTAGGACCGGTCGTGGTCGGTGGAGCCTTCGGGCTGGTAGGACTTGCCGGGCTTGTAGGACTCGTCGGGCTCGTAGGACTGGTGGGCGTGGGACTCGCAAGGCCCGGGCCTTCGCCACACCAGTCCCGCACATCTTTCGGGTACTGCTCGAGCGGTAGAGGACAACGCTGCCCCGGCGGGAAATTCACGCCGGCGTTGAGTAGATCGCAGGGGACGTAGACCTGCTTGCCTGTGGGGGTGTTGCTCAGACATTTCGTCGGCGGATCGGCATGGCCCTGGGCAGGGACGGCGAGCACCACCGCCAAAGCGGCGAGCAACCCGATAGCAACGCGACAATTCACGAGCACTACTTTATCCAGAGCCCCTATCACGATGGACTTTGCTGGGAGATAGTCAGCCACAGCCGGTGAGAAAGAAACGGACCAGAGTCTCTGACTCTGACCCGCATCTTCTTGGTGGAGCTGCCGGGAATCGAACCTCACTCCCCGCATACCATAACCGCTGGCGACCTGCAGTTACCTGCATTGAGACGACGCGAAAACACGTCTGATGACGTGGGAAAACGCCGCAGCTTGTTGACCACGTCAACAGTGGCGAGCCGACCACAGGTGGTGACGAAAAGCCAGCGAAGGCAAGCCCTCATGCTCCCAGCTCTTGCCGATTCGGAGTTGCCCGGAATGAAGTGTCGGCCCCGATGGCTAAGATCCGCCGCATGGTAACGAATCCCCCGCCTCCGAGCTGGCAACCGGGCGCACCTGTGCCCGGCCCGCCATACCCGCCTTATGCCGGACCGCAATACCAGGCGAAGCAAAAGAACCCGCTTGGATTGATCGCCTTGATCGTCGGCATCGTGGGATTAATTTTCGCGTGCATTCCAGGAGCGCTCATTGTCGGATGGGTGTTGCTGCCAATCGCCTTCATCCTCGGCATCGTGGGGCTGTTCCAGTCCGGGAAGGCCAAAGGACCAGCTATTGCTGCGGTTATTGTTTCTGTTGTTGGAACCGTCGTCGGCGTTAGCGTTTTCGTTGTTGTAATCGGCGATGCGTTCGGCAACGCATTCAAGAAGTCGGACCTGTCACCGTCTGCCCCGACACCGAGCGGTCGCAGCGGCCGGGGCGATCAACCTGCTGCTCGGGGCAGTAGGGACAACCCGCTTGCCATTGGCGAAGCGGTGAGTAATCAAGACTGGCAAGTCACCCTTGGCGCTCCTCGTGAAGCTACAGCAGAGGTCGCCGGAACCAACCAGTTCAACAATTCGCCGAAGCCGGGTATGGAGTACTGGATTGTGCCGGTGACGGCCACCTATGTAGGCAACGCCACCGGCAATCTGATGTTCGGCATCAGGGTCCAATTCGTGGGTTCTGACAATCGGACGTATAGCGATCCCTGCGGTGTCATTCCCGATCCCCTCTCTAATGTTGGCGACCTGTACCGGGGCGGAACGGCTCGAGGCAACACCTGCGTTGCTGCCCCTGCTGGGGCTGACGGATTGTGGACTGTCACCACCGGCTTCAGCGGAAAGCCCACTTTCTTTGTTGTGAGGTGAGAAGCTCCGCCGAGAAGCTCGGTTACGAACCGCCAGCCGCCGCGAGGGGAACGCAGGCAGCAACGCTACTTGCGAATCAAAGACCAGCCTCGATCCCGGCGACGAGCCGGTGCACGTGCGACAATGAGGGTGACGACTGATTGATCCGTTGATCCGATACCTGCATCGGGATCGTAGAGATGCTGGCATTGGCGGCAACAGGAGCCGGTTCTTTGGGCCACCTGCATCGGACAGACGTTGGTGGAAGACACGGTCGGGAGCGCGGATTTCTATGCGCCAGCGTGTGTACTGGGCTGATTTGTCTACGACTGAAGCTCCGTGCAGGGAATGTTTACGGGTCCACCGGATCGTAGGGTTGGCCGTAGGTGACAGCATGCTGCTCTTCTCGTGCACCCGGTAGCAGGGCGCGGACGAGCGTAGCCACCGTTGGGCAGCCCTATAGAAGAATCACAAACCGGGCGAAACCAAGTGGTATAGAAATCGCGCAGCAGGTTTTCATTGCTGCGGACTTTGCCTGGAATGCGCGGCGCGAGCATGCTGCCCAGAAATGGGCGCGACCAGCGTTTATTGCGGACCCGCCGGCGTTCGGTGGCGCGGTCTGATTACTGGTCGGGTACCGGGAGGGCGGCATTTTTACACTTGAGGGGCCCGCTGGGCCTTTATCAAGCGTCATCATGCGACGAAGCGCAACCGAGGTCGAGGTTGAAACCTGCCGTCGCCATGGGTGTGGCCGAGAGTGGTTCGAATGCTCAGGCAGACTCTCCGGGTGGCACTGGTAATCCGCTGACGAGGCATCCGGCATCAACTTCGAGACCGTCGGCGATCTTGATGATGGTTTCCAACCGGAGGCTCCTCTGGCCGCGCTCCACCTTGCCCAGCTGTGTCCAATGGATGCCACAACGAACGGCAGCCACCTCCTGGCTGAGGCCAAGCTCCTGGCGACGGTCACGGACCCGCTCGCCGAACACGCGGGTCGTGTCGTTGAGCGGCGGCTTGGGATGGTCGTCGGACATGATGACCAACCACATATGGCCCGTGCGGAATGGGCCAGAGCGTGCTGTACGCATGCGTATTGGACCCATGCGTAAGCGGCTTTACAATCCCGTCTAGGGACAACGTAAGGGGGGCCATCAGTTGGCTCGAAAATCGACACAGCGCTCAGCATCTGGTCTGCTGCCCAGTCTCACAATCTGCTGGGTGTTGGGTCTGGCTCCTGCGGTACCCGCGTGCTCAGCCGGCACACCGGCCCCGTCGGGGCTCAACGCGCACCAGTCCTGGCGAGCGGGTTATGAGACTGCTCGGCGCGACTATCGGGGGATATTTGTTCCTCGCTCGGTGCAGCAGCAACTTGCGGGCGCGAGTGTTGACGACGGTTGAAAACCAGGCCAGTCGCGACGGTTGAAAAGTAGGCCACCCGATCAGATTGGATGGGTGATC
>NZ_LQOY01000227.1 GCF_002101675.1 Mycobacterium gordonae
CTCCGGTGCCGCCGCCCGCGCCGACCAGCCCGCTCAGTGCCCCGCTGGCACCGCCGGCCCCGCCGGCCCCGCCGCCGTAACCGAACGGAGGTCCCGCCTGACCTGACCCGCCGGCCCCGCCGTCACCGATCAACCACCCGCCGGGCGCGCCGTTGGCTCCGGTCCCGGGGGCGGCGTTCGCGCCGTTGCCAATCAGCGGGCGTCCGGTCAACGCCATGACCGGCACATTCACCGCGTCCACCACTTCCAGCAGCGTCTGTTCGAAGCCTTGCAGCGACAACAGGTTGGTGGCTTCAGCGGTCGCGTAGGCGCCCGCGCCCGAGATCAAAGCCTGTTGAAACTGCCTCTGGCACAGGGCAATCTGAGCACCCACCGACTGATACGACTGGGCATAGCCGCCGAACATCCGGGCAATGGCTGACGAAACCTCGTCAGCGGCCGCGGCCGCGATCTCCGTGGTCGACGGCGCCGCCGAAACGGACGCTTTCCTGATCGCCTCGGCGATCCCGTTCAGATCCGCTGACGCCGCGGCCAAAGCCTCAGGTGCTGCGAGTAAGTAGGTCGGCATCTGCGGCTCCCATCAGTCAACGGGGCGATTCGATCGGGGTAACTCTATGCATACGGAATGCAAATGGGAACACCTATTGCGCGGCGCGGCGGACTCGGCTAGGGCGCAGCCGCCAGGTTGGTCCGACGATGGTCGGGTTACCGCGTTTCGTATCTGCAGATGGGCGGCACACCGGTGATTGGCCACTCGATACCGGTTCTGTGCCAACGTAATCCGGACGGCGGTCCTCGCTATTTCCAGAAGTCATTCATCGGCGTGGCGTCGGCGCCGCCGGCACCTCATCCGCGGCCGCTATCCCGGTCGTCGACGGTGCCCACGATGCCGTGGCCTTGCGGATCGCCCCCGATTCCGCTCACATCCGCTGACGCCGTGGCCAGAGCCGCAGGTGTTGCGATCAGATAAGTCGACAGCCTGCGGCTACCGACATCGGGGCGACTCGAACGGCTAAATATCTCAGAAGAGCAGCAATGTGAACCACCATCGAGGTGAATTCGGGCCGCCCAGCTCGATCCGCCGCGATGTGCCGGGCGGGTTTGCGCCGCCGCCGCGCGCCTAACCGAAAAGTCTCAACTAGAGGTTTACCCTTCAGTCCGTGATGGTCGGGGAGTGCGCACTGCTGCCGGAGTTCGATGTCCTGTCGGCGCTGGATTTCGACACCGAGATCCCATGCATCTGCCGGAAGTTCTGCGACGAGGCGGACCATGCGGCAGACTGGTGGATCACCCTGTCGTGCGGGTGCCGATACCCGTTCTGCAGCAAGGCATTACGGATGTCGAAGCTGCGATTGAGGATTCGGCCGCTGACGTGTCGACTCTGTTCGTCGCATGACATCGTGATCAGTCGGGTGAAGCGCACGTAGCTCGGCGGGGCGTAACCTTCTCAGCGCTCTACCACCGGCAACCGTAATGCGGCCGGAGCATCTCCCGGCACCACCGGCCGCTGCGGCGCCACCGGCACCAGCCGCTGGTACGCCGCACCGAGGCCCGGCCGCGCATCTTCCTCATTGACATTGGGCCAGAACGACATTGCCCGCTCGGCCTGGGCGGTGATGGTCAGCGAGGGGTTCACCCCGATGTTGGCGGAGATGGCTGAACCATCGACCACATGCAGCCCGGGGTGTCCGTACACCCGGTGATAGGGGTCGATCACGCCGGTCTGCGGTGAATCCCCGATGGTGCACCCGCCCAGGAAGTGGGCTGTCATCGGGATGTCGAAGATTTCGCCGACGCTGCTGTAGGGCATCCCGCCGATGTCCTCGGCAAGTTGGCGCACGGCCTCGTTCGCTTTCGGGATCCAAGTGGGGTTGGGCACCCCGTGGCCCTGCCGGGACGACAGCTTGACTCCGCCGAACCGCCGCCGTTTCGGAAACAACGTCAGCGAGTTGTCCTCGGTCTGCATGACCAGCGCGATGACGGTGCGCTGCGACCAGGTCCGGAGCCCGGCGTACACCGATGCCGCCTGCCCCGGATGGCGCAGCACCTGCCCCAGCCACCGCAGCCACCGCGGCGCGCGCCCGCCGCCGTCGGTCATCACGGTGGTCAACATCCCCATCGACTGGGGGCCCTTGCCGTAGCGGACCGGTTCGATGTGCGTCTTGTCGTCCGGGTGGATCGACGACGTGATCGCCACACCGTGATGGAAGCCGGCGTCGCGACCCTGACGCATCCGCACGCTGGCGCCGCACAGCGCCTCGGAATTTGTGCGCGTCAGCACCCCGAGCCGGTCGGAGATCCCGCTCAGCGTGCCGTCGGCCTTCATCCGGTGCAGCAACTGCTGGGTGCCCCAGGTCCCGGCCGCGAAGATCACCTGCTGGGCGGTGATGGTGCCGGCGGTGCGCCGTGACCACCAGCTTCCGCTGCGAACGGTGTCGACGGCATACCCGCCATCGGCAAGGGGACGTACCCTGACGACGGTCGTCAGATCGTGCACCTTCGCACCGGCCCGCTCGGCCAGATACAGGTAGTTCTTCATCAGCGTGTTCTTCGCGTTGTGCCGGCACCCCGTCATGCACTCGCCGACCTCGATGCACCCGCGCCGGCGCGGGCCGGCTCCGCCGAAGAACGGATCGTCCACTTCCACACCGGGTTTGGGCTTGTTGTCCGGTCCGAAGTACACCCCGACGGGCGTCATGCCGAACGTGTCGCCGACGCCGAGGTCCTCGGCGACCTTGCGCAGCGCCACATCCGAAGCCGTCATCGTCGGGTTTCGGACTACGCCCAGCATGCGCTTGGCCTGGTCATAGTAGGGAGCCAGCTCGTCGCGCCAATCGGTGATGTGCGCCCACTGCCGATCCCGGTAGAAGGCGTCCGATTTGGGCTCGTACAACGTGTTGGCGTAGTTGAGCGAACCGCCGCCCACGCCCGCCCCGGCGAGCACGATCACGTCGGGCAGCACGTGGATGCGCTGAATTCCGGTGCAGCCCAGCTTGGGTGCCCACAGGAAGTTCCGCAGGTCCAGGCTGTTCTTGGGGAACTGCGCGTCCTCGAAACGCCGGCCCGCCTCCAAAACGCCGACCCGGTAACCTTTTTCGGTGAGCCGCAGTGCGGACACCGATCCGCCGAAGCCGGAGCCGATCACCACCACGTCGTAGTCCACAGCTTCCACCTTCTCTTACTTGACGCCGGGCAGTCGTTTGAGCGCGCGCAGCCCGCCGGTCATCACCTTCGCGTACCGGTCCGCCCGCAACCACCGCGGCGCGCCCACCGGCAGCACCCGCTCTATCGCGATGGTTTGCGACTCGGTGTATTTCAGGATGCCGTGCTCGCCGTGGCGGCGACCGAGGCCGGAGTCCTTCATGCCGCCCATCGGTGCGTCGACCGACGCCCACGCCGCGGCATAGCCTTCGTTGACGTTGACGGTGCCGGCCTGCAGTTGAGCGGCGACGCGGCGGCCGCGCTGCGGATCGGAAGTCCAGACGCTGAAATTCAGCCCGAAGGCGCTGTCGTTGGCTTTGGCGATCGCCTCCTCTTCGCTGTCCACCGGATACAGCGACACCACCGGGCCGAACGTCTCGTCGGCGAAGGCGGCCATTCCCTCCTTGACCCCGGTCATGATCGTCGGCTCATAGAAGTACGGCCCGACGTCGGGTCGGGGCTTGCCGCCGGTGAGCACGGTCGCGCCTTTGGCCACGGCATCGTCGACGTGGTGGATGACGGTGTTCAGTTGGGTCTCGTTGATCAGCGAACCCATGTCGGCCTTGTAGTCGAGCCCCGCCGACAACACCATGCTCTCCGTCGCGGTGACAAACGCCGGAACGAAGCTTTCCCACAGCATCTTCGGCACATAGATGCGTTCGATCGAGATGCACAGCTGCCCGGAGTTCGAGAAGCAGGCGCGGGTGGCCCCCTGTGCGGCCTTCTCGACGTCGGCGTCGTCGAGCACCAGCAGGGCGTTCTTGCCGCCGAGCTCCATCGAACAGTCGATCAGCCGTTCGCCGGCCTGCGCGGCGACCAGCCGGCCCACCCGGGTGGAGCCGGTGAACATCAGAAAGTCGGACTGCTCGATGATCGGCGTCCCGAGTTCGGACCCGGGGCCGGTGACGATCTGCACGAGACCGGGTGGCATGCCGGCCTCTTCGAGCAACCGCACCGCCCACAGCGTCGAAAACGGTGTCCGCTCATCGGGTTTGATCAGCACCGCGTTGCCGGCCACGATCGCCGGGAGGGCGTCGCTGATGCCCAGCGTCAGCGGGTAGTTCCACGGTGCGATCACGCCGACCAGCCCTTTGGGGTGGTGGTATTCCCACACCTCGGTCAGCACCAGCTGAACACCCTGGCGCCGTTGGGGTTTGAGGTACTCCTCGGCCGTGTGGGCGTAGTAGCGGGTGGTCAGCGCGACGTCGATGACCTCCTCGAACGCGTGTCCGCGGGCCTTGCCGTTCTCGGACTGGATGATGTCGAGCACCTCATCCTGGCGCTTGAGCACCAGGTCGTGCATGCGCAACAGGACTGCGGCCCGTTCGGCGATCGGCCTGCGGGCCCAGCTCTTCTGCGCCTGCCTGGCCCGGGCGGCCGCAGCGACGACGTCATCGGCGGTGCAGTGCGGCACCCGGCCGAGCGGCGCGCCCGTCATCGCGTTGGTGACTTCGCGATCGTCCCTGGGTTGGACGGTCTGGACCCGGGCAGCCAGGGAGTCGAAGATCGGGTTGGTGTCGACAAGAGCGGTCATTGTGCGGGACCTCCAGTGGTCGCAAGGGCGGACTCGTGGCTCGCGTCCGTTCGGTAATGGACGGGGTCGAAGAAGCGGGTCTGGCGCCGGTAGTCGAAGGTGAAGCTCGGCCAGTTGTTGGTGTTCTTGCCCGCCTCGGTGACATACCAGCTGTCGCAACCGCCCTGCCACACCGTCTTCTTCAAAGCCCGCTGCAGTTCGTCGTTGTAGTCGTCGTAAGCCTCGGGGCGCACGTCGATCCACTTGGCGCCGTGGCTGGCGGCATGCCGCAGCGCCTCCAGCACATAGTCGGTCTGAGACTCCAGCATGTAGATGATCGAGTTGTGGCCCAGGTTGGTGTTCGGGCCGTACAAGATGAAAAGGTTCGGAAATCCGCTGACCGCAATGCCTTTGAACGCCTCGGCACCGCCGGTGGCGCGCCAGACCTCGTGCAGATTTCGCCCGCCTGAACCGACGACGGTCATGGGCGCCAGAAAGTCGTTCGCGGCGAAGCCGGTTCCGAAAATGATGGTGTCGACGTCACATTCGGTCCCGTCCGCAGCGACGAAACCGGTAGGCGTCACACGCGTGAGCCCGGCCGGGATCACCTCGACATTCGGACGGCTCAGCGCCGAATACCAGTCGTTGGACAGCAAGACCCGCTTGCAGCCGATCGGGTAGTCGGGCCGCAGCTTGTCCCGCAAGTTCTCGTCATCGATCTGTGAATGCAGGTGGCGCCGCCACATCCCTTCCAGCACTTTGATGCCGACTCCCTTGGTCAGCGGAATCACCCGCGCCTCGTGGTAGACATACTGGCGAGTGCGACTCAAGGCGAGTGAGCCGGCGAAGTGCCGGTACAGGTACTTCTCCAGCGGTAGGTAACGCCGGTCGGGCTTGGGCAACACGTACGGCGCGGAACGTTGCAGCACATACATCTGGTCCACCAGCGGAGCGATCTGCGGGACGAACTGGATCGCCGAGGCGCCGGTGCCGACCACCGCCACCCGCTTGCCGCGCAAGTCGTAATCGTGGTCCCAGCGGGCGGAATGGAAGGCGTGGCCGGAGAAGTCCGCCAGGCCCGGCAGGTCAGGGTCGGCGGGCAGGCTCAGTTGTCCGGTGGCCGTCACGAGGAAAGCCGACGTCACCGCGTCACCGTCGGAGGTTTCGACGGTCCACTGGCCTGAGGCTTCGTCGAACCTGGCGCCCGTCACCTCCCGGCCGAATTGGATGTGGTCGACGACTCCGTACTTGCGGGCGCAATGATCGATGTAGCTCTGAATCTCCGGCTGCGTCCCGTATTTGCGGGACCAGTCGTGGCTCGGCTCAAAGGAATACGAGTACAGGTGTGACGGGACATCGCAGGCGGCGCCGGGATAGGTGTTGTCCCGCCAGACTCCGCCGACCCGATCGCCCTTGTCCAGAATCGTGAACGGGATGCCGGCTCGCCGCAATTTGATCCCCATGCAGATGCCGCCGAAGCCGGCTCCGATGATCGTGACTCCACCGCGGTGACCGATCATCGATGTCACAAGGTTCTCCTTCGGCCGGAAGGCAGTCGCTGCCCCTAAGGATGCCCCGGAATCGGAAACGCAATCATGCGGTATGCGAACCGGCGGGACCTGACGCGAAGGCGCGCAATTCCCGAGAACGGTTGGGTTTCAAAGCAACAGAACTGTGAACCCCAGCCGAAGCAGGCGCGCATCTGCCGCGCTCAGCCCTCAGACCAATCGAAAGGATCGTCAATGCCATCACGCAGCACAGTCATTCGTTCACTACACGACCTGGGCGCGGCCGCTTGGTTCGGCGGATCGCTCATGGGTGCGGTCGGCCTCAACGGAGCCGGCGCCGCCGTCCGCGACCCGCAGGACCGTGCTCGAGTCTCGGCAACCGGTTGGGCGAAGTGGGCGCCCGTCAATGCCGCGGCCATCGGTGCACATCTGCTGGGCGGCGGGGCGATCCTCTACAACAACCGCAAGCGCGCCCGGTACCAGAGCGGCGTCACGTCGAACACCGCGGCGAAGCTGGCCGTGACCGGCGCCGCCCTGGGCGCCACTGCCTACAGCGGCGCGCTGGGCGCGAAAGTCGCTCAAGCCGACGGCCATCCCGCAGCAGGAGCGACCGAGCCGTCGCCGTCGACGCCGGATCAAGCCGCCACGGCGCAGAAGCAGTTGAAGTACCTGCAGTGGGCACTGCCCCTCCTCACCGGGACGATCCTCATCCTCGGTGCACAGCAGGGTGAACAACAGCGTCCCAGCCAGATGATCTCCGGGTTCGGCAACAAGCTGACACGCAAGGCGAGCTGACCGCAATGGTGCATCAGATACCGGAGCCGGTGAACAAAGTTGTCACCAAGGTGGTGAGCATGGTCGCCGACACGGCGCCGAGCGCCGCCAAGGCGCAAACCGTCACCATCGCCTGCAAACCGGAGCGCATCGAACAGCTCTGGCGCGATCCGGAACAGCTCTCGGTGGTGCTCGGCGACATCGCCGAGGTCGAAACGATCGGGAATGACCGCTATCGCTGGCAGCTCATGGAAGGACCGGCCTGGGAGTCGCGCCTCGCCGCCGAACCGGGCCGGCTCCGCTATGTCGGCACCTCCGACGACAACGAACTCGCCGTCGAATATCGGCCCGCACCAAATGATCTCGGCACCGAGGTCACCCTGCGCGTCAAGGTGCCGGCTCCCGGGCTGCTCTCCGGCGCGGCCGCGTTCAAGGTGCTCTACCGGACGCGCGCGCTGATCCAGACGGGCGAAGTGCCGACCATCCGGTCCAACCCCAGCGCGCGGAAATCCGCGCGGTAAGAGCCGTAGGAAGGGCGAACCATGCGCGCACTGTGCTGGAACGGCGTCAACGACCTGTCAGTGGAGACCGTCGACGACCCGAAAATCCTTAACCCCCACGATGTGATTGTCGAAGTCCGGCTAACCACCACCTGTGGTTCGGACCTGCACTTCATCGACGGCTACCTGCCCGGGATGCGGGAAGGTGATGTCTTCGGCCACGAATTCATGGGAATGGTGGCCGAGACGGGCCAGGAGGTGCGCGACATCAAGGTCGGTGACCGGGTGGTGGTGCCGTCCTTCATCGCCTGCGACAGCTGCTGGTACTGCGAGCACGAGATGTACGCGTGCTGCGACACCACCAACCCCAACGCCGAACTGCAACAGCCCCTGCTCGGTTACCCGTCCGGCGGGATCTACGGCTACACCCATCCGTTCGGGGGCTACGCCGGGTCGCACGCCCAATACGTGCGGGTGCCGTTCGGGGACACCAATTGCTTTGTCATTCCTGGCGATATCAGCGACGAGCAGGCCCTGTTTCTCTCCGACGCCGCCCCCACCGGATTCATGGGCGCCGATTTCTGCGACATCTCCGGCGGCGATACCGTCGCGGTCTGGGGAGCCGGCGGGGTCGGCCTGATGGCCGCCCGCAGCGCGCTGTTGCTGGGCGCCGACCGCGCCATCGTCGTCGACCGGATCCCGGAGCGATTGGAATTGGCCCGCAACGGCTTCGGGCTGGAGACCGTCGACTACACCGCCGTGGACAGCGTGCACGAGACGCTGCGGGAGATGACCGGCGGCCGCGGCCCCGACGCCTGTATCGACGCGGTCGGCATGGAAGGCCACGGCACCGGGGTCCAGCAGCTCTACGACAGAGCCAAGCAACTGCTGCGGATGGAGACCGACCGCGCCAGCGCCATGCGCCAGGCCATCCTCGCCTGCCGCAAAGGGGGAGTGGTGTCGGTGCTCGGCGTGTACGGGGTGACCGACAAGTTCCCCATGGGTGTGCTCACCAATAAGGGCCTGACCCTGAAAACGTCGCAGCAGCATGGTCAGCGCTACATCACCCGGTTGTTCGACTACGTCGAGCAGGGCGACCTGGACCCGGCCAAGCTGATCACCCACGACCTGCCACTCGAGCAGGGCGTGCTCGCCTACGACCTGTTCAAGAACAAGAAAGACAACTGCATCCGGGTCGCACTGCGGCCCTGACGCACGGAGGGAGAGTCATGACTGTCCAAGTCGGCGATGTCCGCCGGTTGCTGGCGCACCAGGATTCCGACGCCGCAATGGTTTTGATCCAGGGCCGGGTCGAGGTCAGGACGCCGGCCGAACTGGAATCACCGGATTGCCGTGGCGCCCTGCACATCGCCTCGCGCCAGGAACTGGTGGATCGAGCCGGCACCGCGGAACTGTCCGAGCGGGATTTGAGCGAGCAGGCCGAGAGTCTCGACATGGCCGTGCGCAACCTGGGTGGCTGAGCCGATCTACTTGCGCCGCAACGCCACAATTTTGTCGTTGCGCCCGCCCACATATACGGTTCCGCTGTTGTCGACCGCCAACCCCCACGGGTAGTCGAGGCCGGTGAAGGGGAGTTCCTCCTGTGTCGTGGAGCCGACCGCGAGCTTCAGTGTGCGGTTGTGGCCGGTGTCGTTGAGATACACATTGCCCTGGGAGTCGAGCGTGAGGCCGCCCGGTTGCTTGAGGCCCGTAAACGGCAGTGCCGTCTGCTTTTTGGTGTCCACCGGCAGAACCAGGACGCGATTGTTGCCGCCGTCGGCCACATAGACGGTCCCGTTGCCGGTCACCACCAGACCTGTCGGGTTGTTCAGGCCGTTGAACGGCACTTCGCTGATCGTGTTCGAATTTGCGGCGAGCGCCACCACATGGTTCTTTCCGGTGTCGGCGACGTACACGGTCCGGCTGCTGTCGACCGTCAGTCCGGTCGGGTTCTCCAAGTCGGTGAACGGCAGCACCTCTTGGGTCTGACTACCCGGCCGCAACACCAGTACCCGCTTGTTGCCGGCGTCGTTGACGTAGACGGTGCCGGTGTTGTCCGCGGTCACTCCGGTGGGAAGGTTGAGCCCGTCGAACGGCAAGGTGTGGGGTTCGGTGGTGCCGGCGAACAGCGCAAGGATCCGATTGTGTTCGGTGTCAGCGATATACACCGTTCCGCCGATGTCCACCGACAGGCCCTGCGGGTCACGCAGGCCGGTGAACGGCAGCGTCACCTGCTCGTATTCGCTCTTTGATCCCCAGTTGCCGAGAAAGACGACGGCCGCCACGGTCAGGATCACCGCGAGCACGGCACCAGCGGCCACCGCCTTGCGGCGCCACCACGGACGGGGCCGGGCCGGCGGCACCGGTGCCGGGCGGGGGACCATCGGTTCCGGCTGCGGCACCGAGACCGGCCGCGCCATCGTTGGGTGGACATTTTGCGGCGGCGGCGGGGGTTTCGACGGCGGTCGCGGCGGTGGAGGCGGCGGTTGCCGCGGCGGGGGCGGTGGTTGCCGCCAATTGGTGTCGGGGCGGGGCAGTGGATTGGTATAGGCGGCAGGGGCCGGCTGCATCCGGATGGTCGGTGTCACCGTGGTCGCGGTGAGCGCGTTGCGGGCGTCGCGCGCAAGTTCCAGCGCGGTGTCGTAGCGGTCACCGGGGTTCTTGGCCATGCCTCGTGCGATGACCATGTCCAGGCTCGCCGGAATGTCGGGATTGGTGCTCGACGGCCGCGGCGGGGGCGCACTGCGGTGGCCGGTGATCTGCTCCTGCAGGGTGTCACCCGGAAACGGGGACTGTGCCGTCAGGCATTCATAGAGCACACAGGCCAACGAGTAGATGTCCGAGCGGGAGTCGACGTCTGCCGCGGTGAACCGTTCGGGGGCCATGTAGTGGTAGGTCCCGATGAAATTGCCGGTCGCCGTCAGGGACAGGTCATCCGCGGCGCGCGCGATCCCGAAGTCGATCAGGTAGGCGAAATCGTCGTGGTCGAGCAGAACATTGGACGGCTTGACGTCGCGGTGCAGCAGCCTTTCCCGGTGCGCGGCGTGCAATCCCTTGGCGACCTGGTCGATGATGGTCACCGCCCGGGCCGGCGGCAGCGGCCCCTGGTTCAGCACGGCCTGCAGGTCGTGACCCTCGATCAACCGCATGTCCACATAGAGCCGGCCGTTGATCTCGCCGTAGGTGTGGATCGGGATCAAATGTGGGCTGTTGAGTCGCGCGGTGGCGTGCGCCTCGCGCCGGAACCGCTGCTGGAACACCTCGTCGGTGGAAACGGCGGACGGCAGGATCTTCAGGGCGACGACTCGATCGGTGTCGGCGTCGTAGGCGCGCCATACTTCGCCCATGCCGCCCCGACCCATCAACTCGATGAGCCGGTACTTACCGAATGAAGTCTCCTGCAACAACGCCTCCCACATTTGTCACCACTGGCCCGACTGTAACGCGGGCACCTGTGACCAGTCACAGCATTTCACCGGGCCCGTTGTCGCGCCAGGTTAGCTGTGCGTTTGCCGTCCGTTAACCATTTTGGCAGCCTGCCGGAAATCGGGCACGGACGATTTTGGGTTCGGTAGTTGCCCTGGTCGAGTTGACTGATCGGCGTGAAGCCGTGGATGCCCGTGGTCATTGCCGCGGCGGTGCTGCTGGCGGGGTGCTCGGCGCACCGGTCCGGCCCGCGCCCGACGGTGCCCGCCTCTCCCGGCCCGACGACGGTGGGGCAGCTGTGTGACTCCCAAACCTGGCCCCGTCAGTTGCCGAACGTGGTCGGACGGTTGCTCTACCAGGCCAAAGACGGCGAGTTGGGGTGTTGGGACAATGTGCGGGGTGTCGCGCCGGACGGGCACGACCCGCTGCACAGCCCCGCCCAACCCGCGGAGAGGACCTACCGCATCGTCGCCGTGTCGCCGGCCGTGGGTACCCCGACCGGGCGCCACGATGTGGTGACGCTGGACCTTACCGAACTCGACCCGTTGCAGCCCCCCGCGTTCCGGCCGTGCGACTGGGTGAGCGAGGCCGAAGCCCGCGGCATGCTGGGCGGGCAAGTCACCCTCGAGCCCTACGGCGACCAGGCCGGGTCGGTCGACATCGCGTGCATCTACAACAAGCCGGGCGACATGGGCGACGGCGTCGAAGTGGATCTGCAGGTGCCGGGCGCTTTCCTGGTGGATGCGGCGTCGCAGTTCGCGCTGGACTCGCGGCACGGGACCGTGGTCGACGGTGTCGGCGTCAAGGCTGCCTGCGTCGATGACCCGACGACGTCACCGCCGTCCACCACTTTGCTGGTTTTGCTCGGCGGCGACCGGCTACTGCGGGTGATTCAAGGCAACGGGTCATGTGACGCGCTTAAACGCTTCGCACAGTTGGCAATTGGGCGTATCAGCTGAGGGGGCGGCGCGCCGCGTGCTGGACGAATTCGTGCAACGGACTGGGCTGACCTCGCGATCAGTCGCAGTGCAGCATGCGGATGCTGAAGACGGGACGCCCGCTACCGATATTGCCGTGGTGGTCGTGATCGAGCCGGCAGCCACATTCGCAATCGTGGCGGCAATCTCGGTCAAGAAGGCGGGATCGGCACCAGCACTGGGTGCTGCAGGGCGACGACCGCGGGATCTACGGGCCCGAGGGCGCGGCGCTGATGCGCCGGGTCCGTCGCCGCAGGTGAAGGGCGCTGTGCCCACCCGGGTTGTTACCATCGCGCGGTGAGCCGATTTTCCAGGCGCGACGTGCTGAAATGCGCCGCCGCAGCACCGGTCCTGCTCGCCGCGATGGTCACCGTCCCGCCGGCCTCGGCCGCCGGCATCGCCGGGATGAGCGTCTTTCTCGACCCGGGGCACAACGCCGTCGCCGACGCGTCGATCAACCAGCAGGTCCCCAACGGCCGCGGCGGGACCAAGCCGTGCAACACCTCGGGCACCGCGGCCGGCGACGGCTATCCAGAGCACGCGTTCACCTGGGACGTCACCACTATGGTCGCCGCCAACCTGAACAACCTCGGCGTCCGCACCGAGTTGTCCAGAGGAGACGACGGTTCCGTCGGCCCGTGCATCGACGAGCGCGCCGCCCGCGCCAACGCCATGCACCCGGACGCCATCGTCAGCATCCACGCCGACGGCGGACCCGCTTCCGGGCACGGCTTCCACGTCAACTACTCCAGCCCGCCGCTCAACGACGCCCAGTCGGGCGGCGCGATGCAGCTGGCCAACGCGATGCGCTCGGCCCTGATCTCCGCCGGGTTCCAGCCGTCGAACTATGTCGGCTCCGACGGCCTGTACGGTCGCGCCGACCTCGCCGGCCTCAACCTGGCCCAGTATCCGGCCGTGCTCGTCGAGCTCGGCAACATGAAGAACACCGAGGACGCCGCCCAGATCGAAAGTGCCGATGGCCGAGCGAAATACGCCTCCGCCGTGACTCAGGGGATCGTCGCCTATCTTCAAGCCAAGGCGAGCTAGCGTCCGCACCGCGATCGCGATCCTCGCAACCCTGGTTGTGGCGGCCGCGATCGTGACATTAACCGCCGTCTACACCTACCGGCACGCCCCCGTTCCGAAAAGGCCCCCGATGACGTCCCCCCACAGTGCACCGCCGCCCCAGAATGCCGACCTGGCCGCCGAATTCACTCAACTGGCGCGTAGCGTGAACGCGACGATGGCATTGGCCGTCACCGCCGTCGGCAGCAATCAGCCGCCGACGATTTACGGCGACTGGCAACAGGGTGCGGCCTGGTCGACCATCAAGGTGCCGCTGGCGATCGCCGCCTACCGGCAACAGCACACCATCACCGCCACCATGCAGGCCACCATCACCGAATCGGATAACACGGCGGCAGAAGCTCTTTGGCAGCAGCTCGGCGACCCCGTCACCGCTGCAGGCAAGGTGCAAGAGGTGCTGCGCGAGACCGGCGACCCGACCATCGTCGAATCACGAAAACTACGACCGCAATTCACCGCCTTCGGCCAGACCATCTGGTCGCTCGCCGATCAAGCCCACTTCATCGCGCAAGCTTTCTGCAACAAGCAGTACGACCCGATTTTCGCTTTGATGGGTCAGATTGTGCCGCAACAGCGTTGGGGCATCGGCGCGCTGCCCGGCGCGCAATTCAAAGGAGGCTGGGGTCCGTCCCCGGCCGAGAGGTATCTGGTGCGCCAGTTCGGCGTAGTCAACTCGGGCAGGCTCGCCGTCGCCATCGCGGCCGAGCCCGCGTCGGGGTCGTTCGACGACGGCACGCGCGCGCTCGACGAAGTCGCCGCCTGGCTGAGCGTCCGTCTCCCACAGCTACCCGCAGGCGGTTGCCCGGGAAACACCTAGACATCCCGGCGACGTGCCGCATAATCCCTACGGAGGAGGGCGTCAGCGGTGGATCAGCGGGTCGGTGCGACTTTCGGCAAGTACACGATCACCGGCGTCGTCGGCAAGGGCGGCATGGGCGAGGTCTACGAGGCCTACGACAATCAGATCGGCCGCACCGTCGCCCTGAAGATCATCAAGAGCCAGTTCGCCAACGACCGCCAGTACCGCGCCCGCTTCGAGCGTGAATCGCACGCCGCGGCGACGCTGCAGGAACCGCACGTCATTCCGATTCACGGCTTTGGGGAGATCGACGGCTCACTGTTCATCGACATGCGCCTGGTCCGCGGCAAGGACCTGGAAGGCCTGCTGGCCAACGGGCCGCTGGAGCCCGCACGCGCGGTGGCCATCGTCGCCCAGATCGCCGCGGCCCTCGATGCGGCGCACGCCGAAGGGCTCGTGCACCGCGACGTCAAGCCGCAGAACATCCTGGTCACCCCGGCGGACTTCGCCTACCTGGTCGACTTCGGGATCGCCGAAACGATGGGGGAGCACACCCGTCTGACCGCGGCGAACATGCGGGTCGGCTCGTGGGCCTATATGGCGCCGGAACGATTCTCCGACCGCGACATCACCCCGGCGGCCGACATCTACTCGCTGGCGTGTGTGTTGTACGAAGCGCTGACCGGCCAGCTTCCGTTCCCGGCGCAAACCCAGGGCGGCTTCGTCGCGGCGCACCTGTCGTCACCGCCGCCGCGGCCCAGCCTGGCCAATCCGCGAGTTCCGGCGGCGCTGGACGACGTCATCGCGCGCGGCATGGCTAAGGAGCCCGACGACCGGTACGGCAGCGCCGGAGCGTTCGGGCGGGCGGCCGAGCGGGCGCTGCGCAGCGGTGTCCGGACCGCGGTCGACCCGACGGACGAGTCGCCGACCCGCCCCGCGTCCTGGCCGCCCGCACCGCCACCGCAGCCGCCGACGGTCCAGCAGGTGTACCCGCAAACCTTTCCGCCCTATGGGCCGCCGTCCGGGCCGCAGCCCGTAGTCCCCAGCGAAGCTCCGGCAAGACCCCCGCGGCGCTGGCTGGCTCCTGCCGTGATCGGGGTCAGCGCGGTGCTCGTACTGGGCGGCATCGGCGTGGCCGTCGGACTGCTGGCGAAGAAGGAGGACACGCCGGCCGCTTCCACCGCGACCGTGCCGCCGACAATCCCGCCGTACTCGGGCGAGACGTCGTCGAACTCGCCGGAGCCGATCCCGTCGCGGCCGACCAACGCCGCGCCGCCCCTGGTCACCGGCCCCGACCAGAGCGCCAGCCACCAGAGCTGTGACCAGGGCTTCCAGATGAACGTCACCGGGTACGGCTCGCATGGCGGGCGCGGTTCCCCGCAAACATCGTGCTACTTCGCCAACGCAGTGCTGCATGCGTACTGGAACACCTACAACAACGCCACCAACGGCGCGCGCACGGTCTCGTCGCCGGGAGCCGTCGATTGCTTCACGGTGGCGGGCGCGAACTGCGATCCGAAAGCGCCGGCGAACTTCCTGATGCAGTGCGCCGGGGACGGCGCCAACCCGTGGATCAGATGTACCGGCGGCAAAGACGCCGTCGTCTATCTCTGGTAGCCGAAAAGCGTTACAGCAGTTGGGTAATCGCGGTGGTGATGGTGAGCACCAGGGTCGCGATCCCGATGATGTACACCTGGCGGCGCGCGGTGATCGGGGTCGGCAACGGGCGCTGGGCCAGCGTGTGCTGCCGTCGCCGCGCGATCACGTAGGTCGCCGACGCGGCGACGCAGGCCACCCCGGCCGGTAGCAGCGCGCCCAGTCGCTGTCCGGCGCCGTGAACGTCTTTGATAGCCAACAGCACTCCGTTGACCAGGAAGGCGAACGACGTCCTGGACCAGGCCAGCGTGGTGCGCTCGGCGGGCCCGCCTGGACCGGTCAACCCAGGACCACCTTGGCGATCACCATGCTCAGGGTGATCACCCCGAGAACGATGAGCCCGATCGCCAGCAGCCCGGGCGACGGGTGCCGGGGCAGCGGCTGCCCGCGACGCATCGCCCGTTCGGAAAGGCGCCAGCGCTGCAGGCCGGTCCAGCTCGTCGAGATGGCCAGCGCTGCCAAGCCGATGCCCATGATCCGGCGCGCGCCGACCACCACCAGTTCCGGGACGAAGTTCACCAGCGCGACCGCGGCCGCGAGCAGGCCCAATGCGGTGCGTTGCCAGGCCAGGAAGGTTCGCTCGTTGGCGAGGGTGAATCGGTAGTCGGGCTCCGTCTCTTCGACCCCGTCTTCCAGGGGAGCGCCATTGGCCACGGTGCACATCGTAGATTCAGCGGGTGCTGAAGGCGCTGTTATTCGATGTCCAGGGAACCGCGACCGACTTTCACTCCACGGTGTGCGACGAGGCGCGCCGGATCAGCGCCGGCCGCGACGCCGGGGTGGATTGGCCGGAGGTGGTTCGACGTTGGCGGGCAGGCTACTTCGCGGCCTTGGAGAGACCGCCGGCAGCGGTACCGAGCCAGGGTGTGTGGGTCTCGGTGGCTTCCGTCTACCGGACGGTGCTCGACACCGTCTTGGCCGAAGCCGGCTTCACCGACCTGACCGCGGCCGAGCGCGACGAC
Source organism: Mycobacterium gordonae (assembly GCF_002101675.1). Lineage (GTDB taxonomy): Bacteria > Actinomycetota > Actinomycetes > Mycobacteriales > Mycobacteriaceae > Mycobacterium > Mycobacterium gordonae. Next base: position 16,403 of record NZ_LQOY01000227.1, read on the forward strand.
CTCGCCCTGGCCTGGCAGCGGCTGCGGCCATGGCCGGATGTCTGGCCGGGGCTGACCCGCCTGCGCCGGACATACGTGCTGGCCACCCTGTCGAACGCCGACGTCAGCGCGGTGATCGCCATCTCCAAGCGCGCCGGCCTGCCCTGGGACGCCATCTTCACCGCGGAGATGGCCGGGGTGTTCAAGCCCGACCCGGCCGCCTACCGGATGGCCGCCGCCTACCTCGGTCTGCCTGCTGGCGAGATCATGATGGTGGCCAGCCACAAGTACGACTTGCGCGCCGCGGCTCGACTCGGTTTCCAGACCGCCTTCGTGGCCCGACCGCTCGAATTCGGCGCCGACGGCGTGGCGGATGTCGGCTATGAGGACGAGTTCGACGTCAACGCTTGTGATTTCGTCGATCTCGCCGACCAGCTCGTAGGGTGAGGCACATGCACTCTCTCTCCAAGGAACAGTTGTGGCGGCAGCGCACCGAGTGGCCGCTGGCCCTGGTCGCCGTCGCCTTCCTGATCATGTACTCGGTGCAGATCCTGGCCCGGCCGCACGGGACGGAGGCGCGCATCCTGTGGCTGCTGTGCTGGGTCGCCTGGGCGATGTTCGTCGGGGACTACTTCGCCCGCCTAGTCCTGGCAGACAACCGCCGCGAGTGGTTCCTGCTGCATCTGCTCGATCTGGTGATCGTCATGCTGCCGTTCCTGCGGCCGCTGCGGATGGTGCGGCTGATCGTGCTACTCGGGGTGTTGCAGAGGGCCGTCGGTCACGCCGTGCGTGGCCAGATCCTGATCTACACGGTGTCCGGGGTCCTGCTGCTGGTCTACACCGGCGCCCTGGCGGTGCTGGATGCTGAACGCCAGCAGGTGGGCACCACGATCAACAGTTTCGGCAAGGCCGTGTGGTGGGCGATCACCACGGTGACCACCGTGGGTTACGGAAACCTTTATCCGGTCACAGTGACCGGACGCGTGGTCGCGGTCTTGTTGATGATGGGGGGCATCACCCTGATCGGTGTGGTGACCGGGTCGCTCGCTTCGTGGATCGTGCAGCGGGTCTCCGAAAACGACACGGCTAATCAGGTGGCGACGGCCGCTCAGATCGACGAACTGCGCGGTGAGATCCGGGAGCTGGCCGAACAGCTGCGGGCGCGGGAGGCGACGGGGGCTTAGGTCGGGCTGGCAGGTGATATCGCCGGTGCTATCACGTTTGAACTCGCATCATGCCTTGCCTTCCAGGGGCGGAAGTGACGGCTGTGACGAAACTCTGACACATCAGTCACTTGTGTCCCGGCGGAGCTCGGCATGACTCCCGCGGGAAGGTGATATCGCCGGCGCTATCACGCTCTCCAGCAATGTCCCTCGCGTCTCCGGCAGCCGATAGGTACACCAGAGGCTGATCAGGACCAGCGCCCCGAGCATGAGCCCGATGGTCCAGCTGCCGTAGCGGACGCTCAACGGCTCGGCGATCAGGGGCGGAACCGCGCCGCCGAGGATGCCGGAGACGTTGATCGCCAGGCCGGCGCCGGTGTAGCGGTGCGACGTCGTGAACAGCTCCGGCACAAAGGATGTCATCGGGGCGTAGGCAAACGCGGCGACCGCATACGTGCCGGTGATGGCCGCGGTGAACAACACCGGGTTGTCGGTGTCGATCAACGGCAGCACAGCGAACGACCAGGGCACTGCGACGGCCCATCCGGACAGGATGACCGGACGCCGCCCGAACCGGTCGGACATCACGGCCGACAACGGAACCACCGCCGTCCACACCAGCCCACCGAGCAATCCCGCGACCAGGATCGCGTTGCGGGACAACCCGAGTGTGCCGTGCGCGTAGCTCACCAGGTAGGTGCCGGCCATGAACACGAAGGCGAACAGGGCCACGAAGCTGCCCGACGCCAGCGCCACGGTGCGCCCCTGTTGGCCCAGCACTTCGGCAAGCGGCGCCCGCGGCGGCGCGCTCTGGCGAACGAACACCGGGGTCTCTTCGATGCTGACCCGCACATACAAGGCGAAGGCAACCAGTAAACCGCTGAGCAGGAACGGGATTCGCCATCCCCAGTTGAGGAATGACGGGCTCGTCTCGCCGACGGTGGCGTTGACCAGAAGGAAGGTCACACCGGTCAGCACCATCGCGATTCCGGCGCCGATCGCGGTGAAGATGCCGTAGCGGCCGCGCTGGTCGAGCGGCGCGTATTCGGCTGCCAGCAAAGCCGATCCGGCCCACTCGCCGCCGACCGCGAATCCCTGCAGCAGGCGCAGTGTCAGGATGATCAGCGGCGCCGCCACACCGATCGTGGCCGCGCCCGGTGTGAGGCCCACCGCCACGGTCGAGAGACCCATGATCAATAGCGTGGCCACCAGCGTCGCTTTGCGTCCGATGCGGTCACCGAAGTGGCCGAATACGGCGCCGCCCAACGGCCGGGATATGAACGCGGCGGCGAACGTGCCCATCGAGGCGACCGTTGCCAGTGCCGGACTGAGGTCGGGGAAGAAGACCGTCGGGAACGTCAAAGCCGCGGCGGTGCCGTAGATGTAGAAGTCGTAGAACTCGACGGTGGTGCCCACCATGCACGCGAACGCAATGTGTTTGACGTTCACGATGTCCCTTCCGCTCTAGCCGTGCCGCGAATTCACCGTGCTAGGTTTGGCCGAGATGTTTCGCCGCCGCCTCACCGAAGCCCAGCATGTCATGCAGCCTGCTGTGCGGTTGCGCGAACAGGCCCAAGCGCTCGTCGATTACGTCGGACCCGGCGACACCGTCCTCGACGTCGGGTGCGGGACGGGGCATCTCTCGGTGTATCTGCGCGACATGTACGGGGTGGTGCCACACGGCATCGACGTCAAAGACGTCCGGCAGACCGACATTCCCTTCACGGAATTCGACGGCACGTCAATCCCGTTCCCAGACAACGCGTTCGACCACGTGATTCTCAGCGAGGTGTTGCACCACAGCCACGACCCGGTCCGGTTGGCCGCCGAATGTGACCGCGTCGCGCGCCGGCGCATCATCGTGTTCGAAGACATGCCGCAGGGACTGGTAGGCAAGCTCGCGCTGCAGGCGCACATGCAGGCGTTCGCCTACTACCGGCGCTACCCGTTTCGACCGGCGCGCCTCGACGAGTACCGCCAGGCGCTTGCCTGGCTGGCCACGAAAGCGGTTGACGTGCAACGGATTGCTCAACCACCGGAGTGGCTGACCGTCTACCCGCGGGTGCTGTTCATCTACGACCTGGAGGCGGGTGCTACCACGTGACCGGCAGCACCTTGATGCCGTGAATGAACTGCGACAGCAGTCGCCGCGGTTCCGCCGTCGCCACGATCTCGGGCATCTCGCGGCGCAGTTCGTCGAAAACCACCCGGATCTCCCGGCGGGCCAGGTTGGCGCCCAGACAGAAGTGCGCGCCGCCACCGCCGAACCCGACGTGCGGATTCGGGTTGCGTGCCACGTCGAAGCGCCACGGGTCGGCGAACTTCGACTCATCCCGGTTGGCCGAGCAGTACCACAGCGAAACCTTATCGCCCTCAGCCATTTTGGTGCCACTGAGCTCGAAGTCCCGGGTCAGGGTGCGGCGCATGTACACCACCGGTGAGGCCCACCGCACGATCTCCTCGGTCGCCGTGTGCGCCAGTCCGTCGTAGTCGGCCCACCACCGGTCCCGTTCTTCGGGATAGCGGGACAGTGCGAGCACCCCGTGGCTGATCGCGTTGCGGGTGGTCTCGTTGCCGGCCACCACCAGCAGGATGAAGAACGTCGCGATCTCCGACGACGACAGCCGCTCGCCGTTCACCTCGGCTTCCACCAGGGCGGTGGTCAGGTCGTCGTGGTGGTTGACCCGGCGGTCCTCGGCCAACGCCGTGGCGTACGCACCGATGTCCATCGAAACCTGCAGGAACTCGCCGAAATCGGTGGCCAAATCCGGGTCGCCGAAGCCGAGAATCACATTCGTCCAATGGAATATCTTCTGATGGTCGTCCTCGGGGATGCCCATCATGTCGCAGATGATCTGCAAGGGCAGCGGCCCGGCGATCTCACTGACCAGATCGGCCCGGCGGTCGGGATGGTTGGCCATCATGGACGTCACCAGCTGATGAGCGCGATCCCGCACCGACGCTTCGATGCGGGCCACCACTTTCGGGGTGAAGGCCCGGCTGACGATGGAGCGCAGCCGCTGGTGACGGGGATCGTCCATCACGATCATCGAACCGAAGTACTCGGCCAACTCCGGCGTCTGATCATTGATGGTGATGTTGGGGCTGGAGCTGAACAGCTCCGGGTGGCGGCTGGCGAAGAACACGTCGTCCAGCCGGGTCAGCGCCCAGTGCCCGTTGCCGGCGGTGAACCCTTCGAGTTCGATCGCCGGCCAGAACGAGATGGGCGCCTCGCGGCGCAAGGTGGCAAACGCGCCGTCGCGGTAGTCGTCGTCGAGCGCCCAGAAATCCAGCGAGCCCAGCGCGATGTCGGCCAGCGGGATCTCTGGTGGCGGCGTCCCATTCACCCGGGGCCTGAGGCCCGAGTCCGCGTCAGTTTTGAGGTCCATGCATCCTCCTTTACCTCCTCACCGTTGAGGAGGTGCCACCGGCGAGCCTAGACCGCTCAGTGCGAGCACATGGCGTGTCCGGGAGTCCCGGTGGAATGCGCGTCGTTGACCACGTTGCCGTCCACCACGATCTTGCAGGCGATGGTGCCCTGCCCCTGCGCGCTCAACACGAAGACCTGACCGCCGAAACCCTGGAAGTCCGTCGACCATGGCAGCGGCACATTCACCGCACGCTGCTGACCGGACTGAGTCTGATACGAGATGTATTCGGCCATCCCGGTGCCACTGACCTCGTAGTGAACCTGGGGGAATGCGCCCGGTGGTTTGAACGGGTCCGCGTGCGCCACACCATAGGTGGCGCCGAAGGCGGTGCCGGTGGCAATCAGGATCGAAGCTAAGCGACGACTGGTCATGGTTGTTCATCGTGTCATCACCCGCGGCGCCACACCAGAGTTTCGCCCGCTTTACCGGCGCAGCGACCGGCGGTCCGATGGTAGATGTCGCTTCGCCGCCCGCTTAGGGTGAAGCGGATAACCGAAAGAGGTGACTGGTCGATGACGCAGAGTGGCGTTAAGCGGGTGGTGGTGTGGGGCACCGGTTTTGTGGGCCGGATGGTGATCACCGAGATCGTCAAGCATCCACTGTTCGAGTTGGTGGGTGTCGGCGTCAGCAACCCGGACAAGGTGGGCCGCGACGTCGGCGACATCTGCGGACTCGACGAACCGGTCGGCGTCACCGCCACCAACGACGTCGACGCCCTGATCGCCCTCGAACCCGACGCGCTGGTGCACTACGGCCCGACGGCCATGCACGCCAAGGACAACATCTCACTGATCACCCGCTTCCTGCGGGCCGGCATCGACGTGTGCTCGACGGCGATGACGCCGTGGATCTGGCCGACCATGCCGCAGAATCCGCCGAACTGGATCACCCCCATCACCCAGGCGTGCGAGCTGGGGGAGTCCTCCTGCTTCACCACGGGTATCGACCCCGGCTTCGCCAACGACCTGTTTCCGATGACCCTGATGGGGCTGTGCTCGGAGGTTCGCAAAGTTCGGGCCTCAGAACTGCTGGACTACACCAACTACGAGGGCGACTACGAGCGGGAGATGGGCATCGGGCGCGAACCTGAGTTCAGCCCGATGCTGGAAAACCGCGACGTGCTGATCTTCGCGTGGGGCGCCACCGTCCCGATGATCGCCCATGCCGCCGGCGTCATGCTCGACGAGATGACCACCACCTGGGACAAGTGGGTGACCCCCACCGACCGCAAATCCGCCAAGGGCCTCATCAAGGCGGGCAACGTCGCCGCCGTCCGGTTCACCATCAACGGCCTCTACAAAGGGGAGACGCGCATCCAGCTCGAGCACGTCAACCGCATCGGGCTCGACGCCGCCCCGGACTGGCCGACCGGCCACGACAACGACGTGTACCGGGTGGATATCGAAGGCACGCCCAGCATCTTCCAGGAAACCGCGTTCCGCTTCACCGACGGCTCGGGCCGCGACGCCGCGGCCGCCGGATGCCTGGCGACCGGCATGCGGGCGCTCAACGCCGTCCCGGCGGTCAACGAGCTCTCCCCGGGCTGGGTGACCGCGCTGGATCTGCCACTCATTCCGGGTGCGGGTACGATCCGCTGACCAGCACTCATACAGTTCGTATAGGTTTTATCCATGAGTCGGGGGGACACGGGGATGAGGCCAGATGGCAGATGGAGCTAGGCCCGCACTGGGCCTGTCGATCGGTGCCACGAACCTGGCCGCGGTCACGCCCGATCACGCGATCACCCGCAAACCCGTCCTGACCCTCTACCGGCAGCGCCCGCCGGAGGTCGGGGTGCCGTCGGAGAATCCCAGGCTGGACGAACCCGGTCTGGTGATCACCGACTTCGTGGACCGGGTGGGCGACCGGGTCGGCATCGTGGCGGCCGACGGTTCCGTGCACCGCAGCGAAGCGCTGGTTGCCGACGGGTTGCGGGCGCTGGCCTACGCGGCAACCGGCGGGCGCGCCCTGCCCGACAATGTCGCGGTGACGTATCCGGCGCACTGGGCGCCGGCCGCGGTCGACGCGCTGGGCGGTGCGGTGAGCCGGGTGTCCGAGTGGTCGCACCAAGCCACGCCGGTGACGTTGATCCCGGATGCCGCGGCCGCCGTGTTCGCGGTGCGGGCCAATCCGGGCATACCGGCCCGGGGGAACGTCGCGGTGTGCGATTTCGGTGGCAGCGGAACCAGCATCACCCTGGTCGACGCCAGCGCCGACTACCAGCCGCTAGGCCCGACCGTCCGTCACCACGACTTCTCCGGCGACCTGGTCGACCAGTCGCTGCTGAGCTACGTCATGTCCGAGATGCCCGGCACCGGTTCGTTCGACCCGTCCGCCACCGCGGCGATCGGGTCGCTGAACCGCTTGCGGGCTGCCTGCCGCACAGCCAAGGAGCGGCTTTCGGCCACGACGGTGACCACACTCTCCGAGGCGGTGCCGGGGCTGCGCGGGGAGATCCGGCTGACCCGCAACGAACTCGAGGAGACGATCCGCGGCTCGCTCGACGGCGTGGTCGGTGTGCTCGAGGAATCCCTGCGCCGCAACGCATCCGGGTTGGTCGCCATCGTCACGGTCGGCGGCGGCGCCAACATCCCGGCGGTGACGACGTCGCTGTCCGGCCGGTTCGGGGTGCCGGTGATCACCACGCCGCGTCCGCAACTGACCGCCGCCATCGGCGGCGCGCTGCGCGCCGCACGGGGCCCTGGTGATACCAGCGCGACGACGCTGACTCCGGCCGCGTCGCCGCCGGTGGCTCCGCCGGCGCCGGAGCCGTCCGCGGAGGAGTACCAGGATGTGCCCGCCGCCGCTCCGGTGTCGGCGATGCAGCCCGCGCTCGCGTGGTCGGAAGCACAGGACGAATCGCGCCTGATGCCGGCGCTTGCGTCTGACTCGGGTTCGGCTTCGGGTTCGGGTTCGGGCTACACGGCCGCCCGGCCGCAGATGAAGTTCGAGCGCGAAGAACGCCCGGAACCCGAGCCGAAGGCTTCGCCGATTCCCTGGTACCGCCTGCCGGCGGTGATCATCATCAGCACGGTCGTCGCGGTGTTGCTGGTCGGCACCGCGGTGGCGATCGGGTTGACGTCGCACGGGAAGGGAAGCAAATCGCCGGGAGTCAACACGACCCCTCGTAGCTCCGCGCCGCCGCCTGCGACTACTAGCGAGAGCCCCAGTCCCGAGCCGCCGCCGGCATCGACGCCCGAACCCGCACCGACGACCCAGGCGCCGGCACCGCGCCCGCAGACCCAGGCGCCGGCGCCGGTGCAGACCACGCAGGCGCCGCCGCCGACGACCGAGGCGCCCGCACCCGCGACCACCACGGTGCCGCCGGCGACGACGACGCAGCCTCCGGTGACCACGGCGCCGCCGGTGCCGCAGGTACCGCAATTGCCGGGACCGGCCAACCCGAACCCGCCTGCGCCGCCACCGATTCCGCAGATACCGCAGATCCCGGGCCTACCGCAGCTGCCGGGGATAGCGAATGTGCCTGCGGTTCCTGCGGTTCCGGGCAGGCTGCAGGCCGGCTGAATCCGGTTTACCTGCCGGCCTTTTCGCGGTCCTCGCGGTCCTGCTTGGTCGCCTCCAGGATCTGCTCGTTGAACTCTTTGTCTTTGTCGAGGTTGTCTTTGACGCGTTGTTCGGCTTCTTCGTTGAGTTCCTCGACCGACTTGTGCTCATCCTCGGCCGTCTCGTCGGCCGCGGCGGCGCGCTCACTTTCGGCGGTGTTCTTGGCCCGGCTGCCTTCGTCGTCGTCCGCGGAGTCGTTCGCAGCGGACTCATCCGAGTCGTCCGGCTTCTTGGTGGCCTCCGAGCCCTCAGACTTGGCCTTGGCGGCCGGTGAATCTTCGTCGTCGGCGTACCTGGGGTTGCCGTCGTCGTCGAGCCATTCGTTGACAGCGGTGCCGGTGATGGTTTTGCCGGAACCGGGCATCACCAGCGTGGGCTTGTCCTCGTAGGCCGTCATCATCTCTTTGGCCTTTTCTTTGGCCCCTTCGTCCGGTTCGGGCTTCTCGCTCGCCTGCTGGACGCCGTTGGTGTTTTCGTCGGTCTTTTCGTCGGCCTGGGCAGTACTCACGGCACCGTCGTCGGTCTTGCTGGCGTCCTGACCAGCCGATTCGTCCTCGTGCGCGGTCATACCTGTGGCCCCCTTATGGAGTTGCTCTGCGACCCGACCCAGAGTGAGGGTTACCACATCGACGTCGCGCCGAAACTCCCGTTACACCGATTCCCGCTTGGCCAGCACCAGCGACGCGAGCGGAATCCGCATCGGTTCGGGTGCTTGGGCCAGGCGCTCGGCGACACCGGCCTCGAGTCGCTGCACAAAGTCCTCGCCGCGCGGGTCGTCGAACCCGCCGCTCAAGCCTGCCCGCAGCGTCGGAAATAACGCGGCCCGGGCAAAAGCGGCCCACTGCGCGCCGAAAGCCTCTGCGTCGGAATCACTTTGGAACCGGGCCCAGAAGCGGTCCTCGGCGTTGAACATCTCAAGATGCTCGATCGTCAGGCCCTCGAACCACCCGCGCGGCGCGAACGGGGCGCGGAAGTCCTTCTCGGTGCGGGCTACCACGGGAATCACCATGCGCCGCAGCTCCTCCCTGCGCACCATGCCGTGTTCGGTAAGTTCTTGCAGCGTCGCCATCAGGGCCTCGTTCAGCGGGCGGTAGCCGAACTCGCCGTCTTCATCCAGGGCCATGGTGAGCACCACCAACCTGCCCCCGGGACACAATTCGCGCCCCCGGAAGGCGACGAAGTCGTTCCAGTCCAGCGCCGACTGGTGCTCGTAGGCGCGCCGGGCCTCGGTGCTGCTGCTGAACGCGATCTGGACATGGTCGGCGACTTCCGGCGCGCCTTCGGGAATCCGGCTCAGCCATTGGACCGCCCACGACGACCACCCGAGATTGACCGTGCCGGTCGGCAGAATCTGCTGGTAGAAGGATCGGCCGATCGCGGAGGTGAAGCTGGCCGCGTCGTTGTTCAGGTAGCTGTCGGGGTCGTCGGACAACGTGTGGAACAGGGCGGTGAAGTCGTTGCCGGGCACATCGGTGTGCGCCACCAGGATCGCGTGGTCGTGGCGGGTGCGGGCCCGCAACGCCTCGACCGCGGTGGCCATCGGCTTCAGCGAATTGTGGCCGGTGGCCGCGCCGTAGTCGGCGATGACGACCGGCTGTGGGGGCTGGGGCAGCGGCACCTGCCTTGCCGCCTGCTCGAACAGTGCGACGGCCGGCAGCAGTCCGGCCGCCTGCAGACGCGACGACTGGCTGTACGTCGCCGAATCCATCGGTTCCGGCCGAACCACGACGCTTGATTCGGGCAGGCGGATCTTGGGCTGCGGCTCAGTCGGCTTCGGCTCAGTTCGGCGCGGGGTAGCTGACACCGGTGAGCCTTTCGGAGATTTCCCAAAGTCGTTTGCAGTCTTCGGCACTAGTGGCTCGCTTCGGCACCTTCGCCTCTTTGACACCGCCGCCGGCGGCCTCGGCGAATCCGCGCGGGCCGTAGAACGCGCCGCCCTCGGCGCCCGGGGTGACGGCCGCGTAGAGCGCCGGCAGGATGCCTTCGTCGATCTCCTGCCACAGGAACGGGGCGTACTTCCACGACGTCGTGTACAGCCGCTGCATCAGTGCCGGTTTGTCCCGGCCGTGCGATGGTCCGCTGATCTGCAGGTTGGTCTTGGTGAGCCCAGGGTGGGCCGCATTCGACACGATGTTCCAGCCGCCCTGGCGGCTGCGCCGGTCCAGTTCGCGGGCGAACATCAGCGTCGCCAACTTCGACTGTCCGTAGGCCGCCATCGAGGCGTAGGACTTCTCGAACTGCAGGTCGTCGAAATGGATACGACCGCGTCGGGCCGCGATACTGCTCAGTGACACCACGCGAGGGGACTGAGCGCCGCGCAGCAGCGGCAACACGTGCGCGGTGAGGGCGAAATGGCCGAGATGGTTGCTGCCGAACTGCAATTCGAAGCCGTCGGCGGTGGTGTCGCGCTCGGGCGGAGTCATGACACCGGCATTGTTGATCAGGATGTCAATAGGGCGGCCGTCGGCATTGAGTTGTGCGCCCAAGGTCTTGACGGAGGCCAGCGACGACAGGTCCAGCGGCTTGATGGTCAGGCGGGCGTCGGGCACCGATTTGCGGATCTCCGCGATGGCGGCCTCGCCCTTGTTCTGGTTGCGGATGGCCATCACGACATCAGCGCCGCCCGCTGCCAGGCGCTTGGCCAGACCGAAACCCAGGCCGCTGTTGGATCCGGTGACGACCGCCAGCTTGCCGGACAGATCGGGCACCGTGGCGACAAGATCATTGGCCATGTGAAGACTCCTTCTCCGGTTGCGTCGTCTGCGGTCGCAAACAGTGTCCCCTGTCGCTGCGGCGCGTGACACACTGCCTGGATGAATAGCAGACGGGTCGCCAAGATCTCGTTGATCCTGGCGATTGTGACGCTGGTTGTGGCGGTGGCCGGCTTCATCACCACGTTGGTGCTCAATGTGTTCTTCCTCGACGACTACGACGCCTACGGTGAGGTGCCCATACCGGGGAGCGGCAGTGTGCACCTGCCTGCCGGACAGGCCACCGTCAGCCTGCACACGCTGGTCATCGGGGGTACCGACGGCGGCCTACCGGTGCCCCCGCTGCGCATCTCGATCACCCCGCCCGACGGTGTGGCGCAGCCGGAGGTCACCGAAAGCATCGGCACCACAACGACAGTCAACAACGACGCGCATATCCGGGTGTGGAACGTCCAGGTGCCGGCAGACGGCACCTACAACGTCGTGACCGACGGTCAGGTCAACGGCTACATCAACCCGCGACTGGCGTTCGGGCATCAGAGTTCGTACGGCTACCTGGTCTGGGTGTTCGTGGCGCTGTTTGTCGTGGGGCTGGTCGACCTGACGCTGTCGATCATGTGGCTGGGGCGGGTGGCGCGCCGGCCGGTGCCCTCTGTGGGGGGCGCGGTTTCTTTCGCCGCGCCCGCGGTGGCCTACGAGCCGACCGGTGAGGGCGTGCGGGTGGAGCGGCTCAAAACGCTTGCTTCGCTGCGGGATTCGGGCGCTTTGACGGAAGAGGAGTTTCAGGAGGAGAAACGGCGGATCCTCTACGAGCAGTAGCCCCGGCTGCGTTGCCTCCCGGTGGGCCGAGCGCCCGCGTGTTGCCACCGACACGCCGCTGCGGGTGACATTTTGCGGTCGCTCGCGGCACCGAGCTTAGTGCCCGCGGGCGACCCACTCCTCGTAGTGCACGATCTCGTCGCCGATGGTGGTGCTGTCCCCGTGGCCGGTGTGCACGACGGTATCCCCGGGCAGCTTGCCCAGGCGCTCGGAGATCGACTGCAGGATCGTCGGGAAATCCGAATACGAACGGCCAGTGGCCCCCGGCCCGCCGGAGAACAGCGTGTCACCGCTGAACACCACGCCCAGGTCATGGACGTACCAGCACACCGATCCGGGGGAGTGCCCCGGGGTGTGGATGGCCCGCAACTCGGTACCGCCCACCTTCAGCGCCTCACCTTCGGAAATGGGCCGAAAGTCACTGTCCGGGTGCGTCATTCGCCACAACACCTCATCGGCGGGATGCAGCAGCACCGGCGCGTCGAGCGCCTCACCGAGCTCAGGTGCCACCGTCACGTGGTCGTTGTGTCCGTGCGTGCACACCACCGCAACCACATGACGCCCGTCGACGGCCTCGATGATCGGCGCCGCGTCGTGGGCCGCGTCGAACACCACGACGTTGGAGTTGTCGCCGACCAGCCAGATGTTGTTGTCGACTTCCCAACTGCCGCCGTCGAGTTCGAAGGTGCCGTGAGTGACCAGCCGGTCGATGACCACCATTAGAGGATCACCACCGAACGCAGTACCTCGCCGTCGTGCATCTTGTGAAAGGCCTCCTCGATCCCGTCTAGCCCGATTCGCTCGGAGACAAACTTCTCCAACGGCAGCCTGCCCTGCAGATACAGGTCGATCAGGGTGGGGAAGTCCCGCTCGGGCAGGCAGTCGCCGTACCAGGACGACTTCAGTGAGCCGCCGCGTGAGAAGAAGTCCACCAGTGGCATGTCCAGCCGCATGTCGGGAGTCGGCACCCCGACCAAGACCACCGTCCCGGCGAGGTCGCGGGCATAGAACGCCTGCTTCCAGGTCTCCGGCCGGCCGACGGCGTCCACCACGACGTCGACCCCGAAGCCCCCGGTGAGGTCCTGGATGGTCTCCACCACATCCGACTCGCGGGCGTTGATGGTGTGGGTGGCGCCGAAGTTGCGTGCCCAGTCCAACTTGGTGTTGTCGGTGTCCACGGCGATGATCTTGCGGGCCCCGACCAAGGCCGCGCCGGCGATGGCCGCGTCACCCACACCACCGCAGCCGATTACCGCGATGGTGTCGTCGCGGGTCAGCGCGCCGGTGTTGATGGCCGCGCCGAGGCCAGCCATGACCCCGCAGCCGAGCAGGCCCGCGACGGCGGGATCGGCTTCCGGATTGACCTTGGTGCACTGCCCGGCCGCGACCAGAGTCTTGTCGGCGAACGCCCCGATGCCCAGTGCGGGTGTGAGCTCGGTGCCGTCGGTCAACGTCATCTTCTGCTCGGCGTTGAAGGTGTCGAAGCAGTACTGCGGGCGGCCGCGCTTGCAGGCCCGGCACTGCCCGCATACCGCACGCCAGTTCAGGACCACGAAGTCGCCGGGCTGGACGTGGGTGACGCCGGGCCCGACCGCCTCGACCGTGCCGGCGGCCTCGTGCCCGAGCAGGAAGGGGTACTCGTCGTTGATCCCGCCCTCGCGGTAGGTCAGGTCGGTGTGGCATACGCCGCAGGCGGTGATGTCGACGACGGCCTCGCCCGGGCCGGGGTCGGGGACGACGATGTCGACCAACTCGACGGGTTGCCCTTTGCTCCGCGAAATGACGCCGCGCACTGTCTGACTCATGGCCTCCAAACTACGGTGTAGCGTCGCTTCGCATGACGGCACCCGAGACCGGCACCGAAACCGTCGAAGCCTTCACCGACCGCATGGTGTCGGCGATCGACAACGCCAGCCTGACGCTGCTCTTGAGTCTGGGGCATCAGACCGGGCTCCTGGAAACGATGGCCAACCTGGCGCCTTCCACTAGTGCGGAGATCGCCGAAGCCGCCGGGCTCGACGAGCGTTATGTGCGAGAGTGGCTCGGCGGCATGACAACCGGCCGCGTGGTCGACTACGACCCCGAGTCCGGGACTTACACCTTGCCCGCCCAGCGCGCCGCGGTGCTGACCAGCGCGGCCGGGCCGAACAACCTGGCGCTGGTCGCGCAGTTCGTGCCACTGCTCAGTGAGGTCGAGCAGAAAATCCTCGGCTGCTTCCGGGCCGGCGGAGGCCTGCCGTACAGCGAATATCCCCGCTTCCACACGCTGATGGCCCAACAGAGTGGTGTGGTGTTCGACGCCGGGCTCGTCGACGTGGTGCTGCCGCTGGTGGACGGACTCCCCGAGCGTCTTGGCGCAGGAGCCGACGTAGCCGACTTCGGTTGCGGCAGTGGGCATGCCGTGAATGTGATGGCTCAGGCGTACCCGGCCAGCCGGTTCACCGGCATCGACTTCTCCGAAGAGGCGATCACCACCGGCCGCGACGAGGCCGCCCGGCTCGGATTGAAGAACGTCACCTTCGAAAGCCACGATTTGCCCGCGCTGGACAAGGAGGCGGCCTACGACGTCATTGTCGTTTTCGACGCCATCCACGACCAGGCCCAACCGGCCCGCGTGCTGGAAAACATCCACCGCGCCCTGCGGTCGGGCGGGGTGTTTCTCATGGCAGACATCAAGGCATCGAGTCGGCTCGAAGAAAACGTCGGCGTGCCGATGAGCACCTACCTCTACACGGTGTCGCTGATGCATTGCATGACGGTGTCGCTGGCCCACGACGGTGCCGGGTTGGGGGCGGCGTGGGGGACGCAGTTGGCCACCTCAATGCTCGCCGAGGCCGGCTTCGACGACGTAGTGGTGGCCGAGGTCGAGTCGGACCCGATCAACAACTACTACATCGCGCGCAAGTAGATGACCGCTCTTGACGTCCTCGACGACTGGCCGGTCCCGAACGCCGCCGCCGCGGTAATCGGTTCGGACGGAGTGTTGGCCACCCACGGTGACACCGCCCGTGTTTTCGGGCTGGCCTCGGTCACCAAGCCAATCGTGGCGCGGGCGGCGCAGATTGCCGTCGAGGAGGGCGTCGTCGAACTCGACACCGAGGCGGGCCCGCCCGGGTCCACCATCCGCCATTTGCTCGCGCACGCCTCGGGACTGGCCATGCTCTCCGGCGACGTGCTGGCCCGCCCGGGAGCCCGCCGGATCTACTCGAACTACGGGTTCGCGGTATTGGCCCAGACCATCGAGCGCGAGTCGGGCATCGAGTTCGGCCGCTATCTCACCGAGGCCGTGTGCGAGCCGCTCGGCATGACGGCGACGCGGCTGGACGGCGGCGCCGAAACCGCTGGATATGGCGCTACCTCGACGGTCGACGACCTGGCCCGGTTCGCGGGTGACCTGCTGCGCCCGGGGACGGTCTCGGCGCAAATGCATGCCGACGCCACCACCGTGCAGTTCCCGGGCCTGGACGGGGTACTGCCCGGATACGGCTCGCAACGGCCCAACGACTGGGGGCTGGGGTTCGAGCTGCGCGATTCGAAGTCGCCGCACTGGACGGGCGCGGGCAACTCGGTGCGCACGTACGGACATTTCGGCCAGTCGGGCGGCTTCATCTGGGTGGATCCCGAGGTCGACCTGGCGTTGGTGGTGCTGACCGATCGTGACTTCGGCGAGTGGGCGCTGCAGCCGTGGCCGGCGCTTTCAGACGCGGTGCTACGCGCTCACGCGTGAAAGGAAAATGCACACTAGCGCAACACAGGCATCACAGGGCACAATAGACACGCACGGCACAAGAAAATATATCGCGCAGTATCTGCTTGATCCGGTTCACCAGGTCGTTGGGGAAGACGTCCCTCGTGAAACCGAAGGAGCAAGAAGATGCGTGCGTCGAATCAGTTCGCCGACGTGACGGCTGGTGTGGTGTACGTCCACGCCTCGCCCGCGGCGGTATGCCCGCATGTCGAGTGGGCGTTGTCGTCGACCTTGCAAGCCAAGGCGAATTTGGTGTGGACGCCACAGCCGGCCATGCCCGGGCAGTTGCGGGCGGTCACCAACTGGGTGGGGCCGGTCGGCACAGGCGCCCGCTTGGCGAACGCGTTGCGCTCCTGGTCGGTGCTGCGGTTCGAAGTCACCGAGGACCCCAGCCCCGGCGTCGACGGGCACCGGTTCAGCCACACTCCGCAGCTGGGGCTGTGGAGCGGGCCGATGAGCGCCAACGGCGACATCATGGTCGGCGAGATGCGGTTGCGGACGCTGATGGCTCAGGGCGCCGACACCCTTGCGGCCGAGATGGATTCGGTGCTGGGCACCGCGTGGGATGAGGCGCTCGAGCCCTACCGCGACGGCGGCGACGCCGGCGAGGTCACCTGGCTCAGCCGCGGAGTCGGCTAGCGGGGGTCCCGCGAGCAGACGCAAAATCGCCCTTGGAGCGCACGCTCCAGGGCGATTTCGCGTCTGCTCGGCGGGGTTAGGTGACCGGACCGGAAATGGGCTTGGCAGACACCGGCATGTCGACATTGCCCTGGCACGTCCCGCTGGCGATATCGGTGTGGAAGACGCCGGTCAGAATTCCGTATTGCCCTGGCGTGTAGACCGTTATCGATTTCGCCGGATCGTATTCGACCGTGCCGTCCGGCAGCAGGCAGTCCCATTTCCAGGTCATCTCGCGCACCCACTGCGACCCGTTCCACGTGAATTCGATTGTGCGCGGCATCGATTCATTCTTCGGTGGGGAAGGGTTTTCGACCGTGGCGACGCACACTCCCGCGGCACAGTTCGACGTGAACGACACCGTGGACCGGTGGGCGAACTCGGGCTGACCGGCCGCCACGCTGGTGCCGGACTTCGCGTTCGCCCCGAGCACCATGAGATATTCACCGCTCCAGGAAGCGACTTCGCCCGCATGCGCGGCGGGCGCCACCCACAACGGAACACCAAAAGCCGCAACGGCGGCCAATGCGGTCTTGCTCAATCCCGACATGCAGAACATGTCGCGCGGCGTGACCGGCGCGTTACATCTTGTCCGGCCGTAGCACCTGCAGCGCAGCTGGTACCGCCGAGATCTCCGCGGGCAGCGGGCAGGCGTAGTCGCCATCGGCGTACACGTTGATGCCGGGGCACTCGACTTCGACGGTCTTGGCGCGCGCGGTGGTCACCTCGTCGAGTCCCACGTGGGTGCCCTTGAGGGCGGTGGGGAAGAAACGGACCAGCTTCGTCCGCGATTCCGACCGCACCATCGTGAGGTCGAGCAGCCCGTCCGACCGGTCGGCGTTGGGGCAGATCAGCATCCCGCCCCCGTAGCTGCGGGTGTTGCCGAAAGCCGTCATGGTGAGGTCGGTTTCGATCACCTGCTGCCCGTCGAGCACCAGCCGGAACGGCAGCAACCGCAGTTGCGAGAGTTCGGCGAATATCGCGATGTAGTACCGCATCCGCCCGTGCGGCCAGCTCATCCGGTTGGCCCGGTCGGTGACCAGGGAGTCGAATCCTGTTGCCGCGACCGTGCCGAACCACTTGTCGACACCGTGCTGATCGCGGATCCGGCCCAGGTCGATGGTTTCCGTCCAGCCGTCCACCACGATGTCCGCCGCTGCTTCGGGATCCTTTGTGGGAATGCCGAATTCACGCGCATGGTCGTTGCCGGTGCCGGCCGGGATGATGCCCAGCGGCACATCGGTTTGAGCCAGCACCTGCAGGGCGTTGGAGATGACGCCGTCGCCGCCGGTGACGACGACCGCGTCGGTGCCCTTCTCCAATGCCGCGGCGACCAGAAAGCGAGCGTCCTCGGCGCCGTCGCCGATGATCTCGACGACTTCGATCCCGCGTTTGTGGAAGCGGGCGATCGCGCGTTGCGCCGCCTCGATCGCGGCGCCGTGTCCCGAGAGGGGATTGGTCAGCGCGGTGACCTTCGCGATCTCGCGCCGGCTCAGGACGGGAGACTGCTGTGAAGTCACGGAATCAGCTTGCCGGGGTTGAGAATTCCGGCTGGATCCAGTGTGGCCTTCGCCGCACGCAACACCTGGATACCGAGTTCACCGACCTCGTCGCGCATCCACGCCCGGTGGTCGGCGCCGACGGCGTGGTGGTGGGTGATGGTGCCGCCGGTGGCCATGATCGCGTCGCACGCCGCCTTTTTGGCTGCCCACCACTGCTCGATCGGATTACCGCGCTGCCCGGCGACCACGGTGAAGTACAGCGAGGCGCCGGTGGGGTAGACGTGCGACACGTGGCACATCACCAGCGCCGGGGTGCCCGACTCGGCCAGCGAAGTGGTCAGCGCTTCGGTGACGGCGGCCTTGAGGGCGGGGATGTTGGACCAGTCGGTGGCGGTCTCCAGCGTCTCGCACAGCGCGCCGGCTGCCAGCAGCGAGTCGCGCAGGTAGGGCGCGCTGAACCGGCCGTGCTCCCAGGTCTTGGCCGGGCCTTCGCCCAGCGAGGTGCCCCCGCTGGCTTCCAGCAGCGCCCGGGTCTCGGCGTGCCGGCTCTCGGCGTGCTCCTTGCTGCCCTCGAACAGCGTCAGGCCCAAACATCCTCCACTGCTTTGGTTTTCGCCGATCGTCTCGTGGGTGGCCAGGTTGACTCCGGTCTCCGCCTCATCGGAGAGGCGCACCACGGTGGGGCCGGTGCCGGTCTGGGTGATGGCGCGCAGGGCGGCGACTCCGGTCGCGAAGTCCGGAAATGACCATGCCTCGTATCGGGTCGTCTCGGGGACTGGGTGCACCCGCAACCGCACCTTGGTGATGACGCCCAGGGCGCCTTCCGATCCGATCGCGAGCTGGCGCAGATCGGGGCCGGCCGCCGACGCCGCCACCCGGCCCAAATCCCAGATGCCGACCGGGGTGACCATGCGCAGTCCCATGATCATGTCGTTGAACCGGCCGTAACCGGCGGAGTCCTGGCCGGACGAGCGGGTGGCCGCGAAACCGCCGATGGTGGCGTACTCGAAGCTCTGCGGGAAGTGCCCGAGCGAGAAGCCGTGCTCGCCCAGCAGGCGTTCGGCCTCGGGACCGGTGACGCCGCCGCCCAATTCGGCGATTCCGGACACCGTGTCGATCGAGTGCAATTCGTTGAGGCGGCGCAGATCCAGCGAGATCACGGCGCCGAACTGGCCGCGGGTGGGGTCCAGCCCGCCGGTGACATTGGTGCCGCCGCCAAACGGGACGACCGCGATGCCGTGGTCGGAGCAGTAGCGCAGGATCTCCAACACGGTGTCGTCATCACCGGGGAGCAGCACCGCGTCGGGCGCATCCTGGACGCCGCGGTCTTTGCGGCGCAGCATGTCGGGGGTGGACTTGCCACCGGCGCGCAGTAGGCGATCGCGGTCGGCGGTGCGGAAGAATTCGCTTCCGACGATCTTGGCGAGCCCGTCCTGGTCGTCCCGAGACAGGGCGCATTCACGCAGCTTCACTTCCTCGGGCCGCAGCTCGGTCTCGTCCGAATCTTGAAGGCCCACAACCTGCTTCAACAAGCCGCGGATTCCATCGGAGAGTGGCTTGGCCGCGGCGGGATCCCCCCACGCGTTCCATTTCATCGGCGGAAGGAGTTCCTCAAGGTGCGTCATGCGTTACAGTATTACACATGGTGTCAATGAGTAATGACCCAAATTTGGATACCGGGGATCGAATATTAGCTGCCGCGGCGAGCTGTGTGGTCGATTTCGGTGCCGACCGGGTGACTCTCGCCGAGATCGCCCGGCGTGCCGGAGTGAGCCGTCCGACGGTGTACCGCCGTTGGCCGGACACGCAGTCGATCATGTCGAACCTCTTGACCGACCACATCACCGAGGTGATGCGGGAGGTGCCGTTCGAAGGCAACGACCGGGAGGCCTTGGTCAAGCAAGTGGTGGCGGTCGCCGACCGGTTACGCCGCGACGAGCTGATCATGTCGGTGATGCATTCGGAGCTGGCCCGGGTGTACATCACCGAACGATTAGGTGTCAGCCAGCAATTCCTGATCGAGGGCCTGGCCCAGCGGCTGGCCGAGGCGCAGCGCGCCGGCAGCGTCCGGCCCGGTGACCCTCGTCAGTTCGCGACCATGATCCTGCTGATCGCGCAGTCCACCATCCAATCCGCCGACATCGTCAAGCCGATCCTCGACGACGAGGCCCTAGCCACCGAACTCGCCTACACACTGAACGGATACCTGTCCTGATGGAGAACCCGACCGCTCTCAATGCTGCTCGTCGTACCGCTGACCTCAATGCACTGGCCGACGGCGCCGAGCTGGACGTCGTCGTGATCGGCGGTGGGATCACCGGTGTCGGCATCGCTTTGGACGCCGCGTCCCGCGGGCTGCGCACGGCTCTGGTCGAAAAACACGACCTGGCGTTCGGCACCAGCCGGTGGAGCTCCAAGCTGGTGCACGGCGGGCTGCGCTATCTGGCCAGCGGCAACATCGGCATCGCCCGGCGCAGCGCCATCGAACGGGGAATCCTGATGTCGCGCAACGCCCCTCACCTGGTTCATGCGATGCCGCAGCTGGTTCCGCTGCTGCCGGCGATGAATCACTTCAACCGCGCCATGGTGCGAGTGGGTTTCCTGGCCGGGGACGCACTGCGGATCATGGCCGGAACGTCGTCGTCGACGCTGCCCCGGTCGCGCCGGATCTCGGCGAGCCGGGTGGTGGAGATGGCGCCGACGGTCCGGCGTGACGGTCTGGCGGGGGGCCTGCTCAACTACGACGGGCAATTGATCGACGACGCCCGGCTGGTGACGGCGGTGGCCCGCACCGCGGCCCAGCACGGCGCCCGCATCCTCACCTACGTCGCCGCGTCGCAGGCCACCGCCACCTCGGTGCGGCTGACCGACCAGCGGACCGGGGAGTCGTTCGAGGTAAAGGCCGGCGCGGTGATCAACGCGGCGGGGGTGTGGGGCGGTGACATCGACCCGGCGTTGAAGTTGCGTCCCAGCCGCGGAACACATTTGGTGTTCGACGCCGCGGCGTTCGGCAATCCCACTGCGGCACTGACCATTCCGATCCCGGGCGAGCTGAACCGGTTCGTGTTCGCCATGCCCGAGCAGCTCGGCCGGATATATCTCGGGCTGACCGACGAAGACGCGCCCGGTCCCATTCCGGATGTGCCTGAACCGTCGTCCGCGGAGATCGCTTTCCTGCTCGACACGGTCAACACCGCGTTGGGGACCACCGTCTCGTCGTCGGACGTGATCGGCTCCTACGCCGGTCTACGGCCGCTTATCGACACTGGCGAAGGGCGCACCGCCGATGTCTCGCGCGATCACGCCATCTTCGAGTCGCCGACCGGGGTGATCAGCGTGGTGGGCGGCAAGCTGACCGAATACCGTTACATGGCAGAGGATGTGCTCAACCGGGCGATCACGGTGCGGGCGCTGCGCGCCGGGGAATGCCGGACCCGTAATCTGCCACTGATCGGCGCCGCGGCCAATCCGGGACCCGCGGCAGGCCCCGGCAACGCGCCGGCGTCGCTGGTGGCGCGCTACGGCGCCGAGGCGGCCAATGTCGTTGCGGTGGCCACGTGCGAGCGGCCCACGGAGCCGGTGGCCGACGGGATCGACGTGACCAGAGCGGAGTTCGAGTACGCCGTGACCCACGAGGGTGCCCTGGACGTGGGTGACATCCTCGACCGGCGAACCCGCATCGGGCTGGTGCCGCGCGATCGCGACCAGGTCGTCACGGTTGCTGAGGAGTTCCTGGCCCTGCGCTGAGCAGACGCAAAGGCCCCCGTTTCCGGCCGGAAACGGGGGCTCTAGCGTCTGCTCGCGAGGGGAGGAGGCTCGCAAGGGGAGGCTCGCGAGGGGAAAGTTACAGCGGGATGTTCTTGTGGCGGCCGCGGCGGGCGGGCGCCTGGGCCAGCGCCTCGGTGAGCTTGCTGCGGGTGTGCGACGGGTCGATCTTTTCGTCCACCACACCGATGTCGATGGCGCTGTCCACACCACCGGCGATCCGCTCGTGCTCGGCGGCCAGCTCATCGTGCAGCGCCTCACGCTCGTGGTCGGGCGCTGCGGCGAGCTTGCGCTTGTGCAGGATGCCGACGGCGGCCTTGGCGCCCATTACCGCGACCTCGGCGTCCGGCCAGGCGAACACCTTCGTCGCGTTCAGCGAGCGGGAGTTCATCGCAATGTAGGCCCCGCCGTAGATCTTTCGCGTCACCAGGGTGACCCGCGGAACCGTGGCCTCGCCGAAGGCGTGCAGCAGTTTGGCGCCGCGTCGCACTACGCCGCCCCACTCCTGATCGACACCGGGCAGGTACCCAGGCACGTCGACGATGACCACCAGCGGGATGCCGAACGCGTCACACAGGCGTACGAAACGCGCTGCCTTCTCGGCACTTTCGGAGTTCAGGCAGCCACCGAGCCGCAGTGGGTTGTTGGCCAGCACACCGACCGTACGACCCGAAAGGCGGCCCAGCCCGACCACCATCGAGGGCGCCCACTTGGCCTGGAATTCTTCGAAAGGCGCTTCAGAGTCGAGCACCGCGTGGACGATCGGGTGCACGTCATAGGCCCGTCGCGACGACTCGGGCAGCAGCGCCCGGATGTCGGTGTCGCCGGCCTCTGCCTTGCTGCGGTCGAAATGTCCTTGCTGGCAGAACAATCCGACCAGCCGGCGACCACGCTCGTAGGCGTCCAGCTCGTCGTCGGCGACGATGTGGCACACCCCGGACTTCTTGTGGTGGGTTTCGGGCCCGCCCAGGGAAGCCATGTCGACGTCCTCGCCGGTGACGCTGCGGACCACGTCGGGCCCGGTGACGAAGACGCGGCTTTCCGGCGCCATCACGATGACGTCGGTCAGGGCCGGACCGTAGGCAGCGCCGCCGGCGGCGAACCCGACGACCACCGAGATCTGCGGGATGTAGCCGGACGCGCGAATCATGGCTTCGAAAGTGAGCCCGACGGCGTGCAGCGCCTTGACGCCTTCGGCCAACCGGGCACCACCGGAGTGCCAGATTCCCACGATCGGGCACTGCTCCTCGATGGCGGTGTCGTAGGCGTTGACGATGTGCGCGCAACCCTCGACGCCCATCGCCCCGCCCATCACGGTGCCGTCGGTGCAGAACGCAACGGTACGGACGCCGTTGACGGTGCCGGCCGCGGCAAGCACACCCGAGCGGTCCCGCTCGTGCAGCAGCTCGATGCTGCCGTCGTCGAGGAAGTTGCTCAGACGCAACAGCGGATCGCGGGGGTCGAGCGACTCGCCAACCGCCTCGGGGGCCATGATTGTCATCGCAGATCTCCTAGTTCGCCAATGTTGCTTACGGTTCTATCCCGTGATCCTTGGAGCTTCCTAGTAGCGCCCAAAGGCGATCGCCACGTTGTGACCGCCGAAGCCGAACGAGTTGTTGATCGCGTACTCGTAATTGCCGGATCGAGGCTTGCCGGCCACCACGTCAAGGTCGATCTCGGGGTCGAGGTTGACCAGGTTCAGTGTCGGCGGGATGACCTGATCCCGCAACGCGAGCACGGTCAGGATGGACTCCACTGCGCCGACCGCACCCACCGAGTGGCCGAGAGCAGCTTTCGGTGCGAACACCGCCGGCTTGTTGCTGCCGAGCGCGTTGTTGATGGCCCTGCCTTCGGCCACGTCGCCGACCTGAGTGCCGGTGGCGTGAGCGTTGACGTGACTGATGTCGCTCGGCTGCAGACCCGCAAGCTGAATCGCCCGCGAGATCGCGTGACCGGCCCGGATCCCGTTGGGGTCCGGCGCGACCATGTGGAAGCCGTCCGAGGTGATACTGGCGCCCATGATGCGGGCCAGAATGTTGGCACCGCGGGCCTTCGCGTGTTCCTCGGTCTCGATCACCATCAACGCGGCGGCCTCGCCGAACACGAAGCCGTCCCGGTCCTTGTCGAACGGACGACAGGCACCTTGTGGGTCATCGTTGTTGGTGGACATCACGATTCGCATGTTGGCGAACCCGGCGATCGGTACCGCTTCGATCTTCGTCTCGACACCACCGCAGATCGCGATGTCGGCCTCACCGAGCGCGACCTGCTGCCACGCGCGGGCGATGCCCTCGGCCCCGGAGGCGCACGCCGAGATCGGCGTCATCACACCGGCCTTGGCGTGACGCTCCAGGCCCACCGCCGCGGCCGCGCCGTTGGGCATGTACTTCTGCACCGTCAGCGGGGAGATGGCACGGAAACCGCGGACCCGCATCTCGTCGTAGCCGAACACGAGTTCTTCGGCCGAACCCAAGCCGGTGCCGATGGAGACCATCAACCGGTTGGTGTCGACCTCCGGTGAGCCGGCGTTCTCCCACACCCGGCGGCCCAGGATGGTGGACATCCGCTGCAGGTAACCCGTGCGGCGCAGCTCGATTCGCGTCAGTTGGCTGTCGAACTCCTCCAGCAGGTGCCCGCCGATCTTCACCGGCAGGTCGAACTCCTCGACGAAATCGTCCTCGAGAACCCGAATCCCGCTTTGCCCGTCGAGCAGACACTTCCATGTGTTCTCGGCGTCTGTTGCCAGTGCGGTCGTCATGGCAATGCCGGTAACGACAATATTCGGGAAAGCTTTCCCGGTAACCAGCTCTGTCATGGCTTGTGCCACGTTCCTTCCGTGCTTGATAACGCCACTCAGTAGCGCCCGAACGCGAGCGCTACGTTGTGGCCGCCGAACCCGAACGAGTTGTTGATCGCGTAGCGGTACTCGCCGTAGCGAGGCTCGCCTGCGACCACATCGAGGTCGATCTCCGGGTCCGGGGTCTCATAGTTCAACGTCGGTGGTATGACTCCGTCCCGAAGGGTCAGCACCGTAAGGGCCGATTCGAGAGCGCCGACGGCGCCGATCGAATGTCCGAGCGCCGATTTCGGCGCATAGACGGCGGCGTTTTCGCATCCGGCGACCCGGATCGCGTTGGCCTCGGCAGTGTCACCGATCGGTGTCGCGGTGCCGTGGGCGTTGACATGGTCGATGTCGCTGGGGGACAAGCCCGCCATCTCCATCGCCCGTCGCATCGCGCCGCCGGCACGGGTGCCGTCGGCTGCAGGTGCGACCATGTGGAAGGCGTCCGAGGTGATGCCGGCGCCCATCAGGCGGGCCAGCGGCTTGGCGCCACGGGCCTTGGCGTGCTCCTCGGTCTCGATGATCATCATTGCCCCGGCCTCGCCGAACACGAACCCGTCCCGGTCCTTGTCGAACGGCCGCGACGCCCGCTCGGGCTCGTCGTTGCGCGTTGACATGGCCCGCATCATCGAGAACGCCGCGATGGGCAGCGCTTCGATCGGTCCTTCGACGCCACCGCACACCGCGAAATCCGCGTCACCCATGACGATTTGACGCCATGCGTGGGCGATGGCTTCCGAACCCGACGAACAGGCCGACACCGGAGTGATGACGCCGGCGCGGGCACCGAGTTGCAGGCCAACCACCGCCGCGGCGCCGTTGGGCATGATCATCTGAACGGCCAGCGGCGACACCTTGCGGGGGCCGCCCTCGTTCATCAGGTCATAGCTCTCGACGATCCGCTCGGCACCGCCGAGACCGGTGCCGACCACGACGCTGAAGCGATCCGGATCGACCTCAGGGCTGCCGGCGGACTCCCACAACTGGCCGCTCAACCACTTGGCGAGCCGCTGGACATACGACATGCGTCGCATGTCCAGTCGGCCCATGTGGATGTCGACCGGTTCCTTGAGGTGACCGCCGATCTTGGCCGGCAGGTCCCATTTGGAGACGAAGTCGTCTTCGAGAGTGTGGATGCCGCTTTCGCCGGCCAACAAGCCCTTCCACGTGCTCTCGATGTCCGGCGCGAGGCATGTCGTCGCCGCGACGGCGGTTACCACAACGCTGGGGTAACCGCCATTAGCAGTGGAAGGCTTGGTCACTTGCTGTCTGCTTCCAGCCTCGCCTTGACGTTGGCAACGGCCTCGGGGTTGTCGGTCTCCAGCTTGGCGCGCAGCGCCTCGGCAGCCTCGGGGTTCTCTTCCTCGAGCTTCTGGATGTAGGCGACGACGTCACCGACGGTACGCAGACCAGCGAGGTCCTCGTCCGGGATCTTCACGCCGTACTTGTCCTCGGTCTGCACGGCGATCTCCACCATCGACAGCGAGTCGATGTCCAGGTCGTCGACGAACGACTTCTCCGGGGTGACCTCCGACGGCTCGATACCGGTGACCTCTTCGATGATCTCGGCGATACCGGCGATGATTTCTTCCTGACTGACGGCCACAGTTAGTTCCCTTCGTAATGTGTTGTGTGTAAACCGATTTGACGTGCTTAATGGGCTCTGGAGTAGAGCGGGCGGTTAGAGATTCGCCAACTCGTCCAGATCTGCGGGTGACTTGACGGCTCGCGTCGGAACCCCCCGAAGTTCGCGTTTGGCGATACCGGTGAGAGTGCCCGCGGGCGGGAACTCCACGATCGCCGTGACATTCTGCTCCCGCATGAATGCGGTGCACAGGTCCCAGCGCACCGGCCGGGTCAGCTGGGAAACCAGGGTCTTCATCGCGGCTTCCGCCGAAGCGACCGGCTTCCCGTCGTAGTTGGACAGCAGGGTGGCCGTGGGCTCGGCGGTCGCGATGCCGGCCGCCGCAGCGGCGTAGCCGTCCAGCGCCGGCGCCATGAACTCGGTGTGGAACGCTCCGGCCACCCCCAGCGCACGGACCCGGGCCTTGGCCGGCGGGTCCTCGGCAAGCTTCTCGAGCGCGGTCAGGCGACCGGCGGCCACGATCTGGCCGGCAGCGTTGCGGTTGGCGGGCACCAGGTCGAGCTGCTCGAGACGCGTCAGCACCTCAGACTCGTCTCCACCGAGCACCGCCGACATACCGGTGGGCTCGGCGGCACACGCCTTGGCCATCTCCGCGCCACGGGTGGCGGCGAGCATGACGGCGTCGTCGGCGGCCATCACCCCGGCGATCGCGTAGGCCGCGATCTCACCGACGGAGTGGCCCGCGATGACGAAGTCCTGGCCGGACAGCAGCCCTCGCCTGGTCAGCTCCTGGTGAGCGAGCAGCGTGGCGGCCACGATCAGGGGCTGGGCGATCGCGGTGTCGGTGATCTCCTCGGTCGAGGCCGTGGTGCCCAGCCGCGCCAAGTCCAGGCCACTGGCCGTCGACCATGCCGAAATCTGGTCTGCTGCGCCTGGCAGTTCCAGCCATGGCGACAGCATTCCCTCAGTCTGGGAGCCCTGTCCGGGCGCAAGCAAAGCGATCACGTGTCTAAGAGAACACTGTGAAGACGGATTTGCGGGGTGTAACAGATTATGAACCTCGTCTTAGGTTTTTGTATACATCCCACAAAATAGCTCCGTAAGCTACGTGTTTGAGATACACCCGCTATCTGTCATCTAAATCACTATCGTCCGGAAACGGCGCCGGAACCCCCTCTGACCGGCGGCGGAAGCTGTGGGACCGGAATGTTGGCGGCGCTGGAAGTCTGCGTCGGGTAGTTGAGCTGGCCCACCGTCGCCGCCACCCGCAGGACGTACGCATCGCGTGGTTGGGTGGGATCACGCCCGGTGAAGTCGGTGATCCGCTTGAGTCGGTAGCGCACGGTGTTTGGATGAACGAACAACTTCCTGGCACAAGCCTCAATAGCGCCGCCGGAATCTAAGAAAGCGTCCAGGGTCTCGACGAGGGTCGGACCGGCGTCGGCAAGCGGCCGCATCACGTCGGTGTGCAGCGCCACGATCGCCGACGCATCGCCCATCAGCGCGCGTTCGGGCAGCAGCTCCCGCGCCAGCACCGGCCGCGGGGCTCCGCGCCAGCCGGCGACCGCGTTCATTCCCGAAATCGCCTCGCTGGCGCTGTGATAGGCCGCGGTGAGCATTGGCGCCGTCGGCCCGATCACTACCGGCTTGTCGGCGAAGGCGACCAGTATGTCCTTGAGGAACTTGTCGGTGAGCGACAGCTGACCCGAGACGATCGCCACCAGCCAGGTGCCGTGCACGTCGGTCAGGGCGGCCCGGCCGTGTCGGGTGGCGATGTCGCGCAGATCCTGGCTGGCGCGCTCGCTGCCGTTGTCGCCGTTGGGGCGCCCCGGCGCCGGCGTGCCGACGATGACGGTGGCCGGTGCGGTGGTGTCCCAGTTCAGCGCGGCCGCCCGGGAGAGCAGCTCGGGGCCGGTGTCACCGCGGACGACGGCGTCGACGACGCTGGCCTCCATCCGGCTGTCCCACGCGCCGCGGGCTTCTGCGGCGTCGGCGTACGCGGTGGCCGCGGTGAAGGCCAGATCGCGGCTGTATTTCAGGATCCCCACCGTCAGCGCCGTCAACTGTTCCTCGTTGCGGGCCAGCAGCGGCACCACTTCCTCGAAGAACTCCATGGTGACCCGCACCATGTCCACGGTGTGGCGCAGCGCGATGCGCCGGGTCAGGTCCTGGGGCACCAGTTCAAAGGCCTGTGCGGTGTAGCTGACGTCGCTGTGGGGGTCTTGCATCCACTCGACGAAGTTGACCACGGCCGTCTGCACCACCAGGGCCACGCTGGCGCGCTGAGAGGCTTCCAGGTCCCCGAAGAAAGGCAGCCGCTCTTGCATGGCCGAGACCGCTTCGGTGGCCAGCCGCCCCGAGTACTGCTTGAGCCGACGCAGCAGGGAGTCGGGCACGGTGTCCAGCAGCTCCAGCGGCGACCTGGGACGCCCCAGCTGCTGCGCCAAGTTGTTGTCAGCCACCCCTAAAAGCTACGCCCTTTTTCTAGGGGATTCCGCTAAAAGGGCGTGCGCCTCTGCGCCGCCGAGCGTGACGCCACAGTCACGCTCGGCGCCGAACGTGACTGCACAGTCACGCTCGGCGCCAAACGAGAGGCAGCGCTCCTAGGCGACGCCCGGGTCGGAGGTCTGCTCGGGGGCGGCCTGCACGTCGTCAATTTTGTACTGTCGGGCAGCGGTGACGGCCACCGACGGGTCGATCTCACCGTCGCGGGCGAGCGCCTCGAGCACCGCCACCACCGTCGATTCGGCGTCGGTGTTGAAGTAGCGCCGGGCGGCGGGGCGGGTGTCGGAGAACCCGAACCCGTCGGTGCCCAGCGTCACGTAGGTGCCGGGCACCCAGGGCCGGATCTGCTCGGGCACCGCCCGCATCCAGTCGGACACCGCGACCACCGGACCGCGGGTCTGCTCCAGTGCCTTGGTCACGTAGGCCGTGCCCGCCGGCTTGTCCGGGTGGCGCAGCCGCTGCTTCTCGATCTCCACGCCGTCGCGGTTCAGCTCGCCCCAGCTGGTCACCGACCACACGTCGGCGGCCACGTCCCACTCCTCGGCCAGCATCTCGGCCGCCTTCAGCGCTGAGGGCATCGCCACCCCGGAAACCAGGATCTGGGCCGCGCTCGAGCGCTTCTCCTTGGCGGCGCGGTAGCGGTAGATGCCCCGCAGCAGTCCTTCGGGGTCGAAGTTCTCCGGCTCCGGGGGCTGCGGGTAGGGCTCGTTGTACAGAGTGATGTAGAAGTACACGTTCTCCGGGTCCTTGCCGAACATCCTGGCCAGGCCGCTTTCCACGATGTAGGCGATCTCGTAGGCGAACGCCGGGTCGTAGGACACCACCGCCGGATTGGTGGCCGCCAGCAGCAGCGAATGCCCGTCGGCGTGTTGCAGGCCCTCGCCGACCAGCGTCGTGCGTCCCGCGGTGGCGCCCAGCACGAACCCGCGGGCCATCTGGTCGGCCGCGGCCCACAGGCTGTCGCCGGTGCGCTGAAAGCCGAACATCGAATAAAAGATGTAGAGCGGGATCATCGGCTCGTCGTGGGTGGCGTAGGAGGTGCCGACCGCGGTGAACGACCCCACCGAGCCGGCCTCGTTAATGCCCTCGTGCAGGATCTGCCCGACTTCGCTTTCCTTGTACGCCAACATCAGTTCGGCGTCCACAGCGGTGTAGAGCTGGCCGTTGCGGTTGTAGATCTTCAGCGACGGGAACCAGGAGTCCATGCCGAAGGTACGCGCCTCGTCCGGGATGATGGGGACGATGCGGTGGCCGATTTCCTTGTCCCGCAACAGTTCTTTGAAGGTCCGCACCAGCGCCATGGTGGTGGCGACCTCCTGGTTGCCCGATCCCTTCTTCAGCGCCTTGTACACGTCGCGGCTGGGCAGCTTGAGCGCCTTGCTCTTGGTCCGGCGCTCGGGGACGAAGCCGCCCAGTGTGCGGCGCCGGTCCAGCAGGTAGCGGATCTCCGGGGCGTCCGGGCCCGGGTGGTAGTACGGCGGCAGGTAGGGGTCCTCCTCGAGTTGCGCATCGGAGATGGGAATACGCATCGCGTCGCGGAAGTGCTTGAGGTCTTCGGCCGCAAGCTTTTTCATCTGATGGGTGGCGTTGCGGCCCTGGAAGTGGGCGCCCAGCGAGTAGCCCTTGATGGTTTTGGCCAGGATGACCGTCGGCTGGCCCTTGTGCGCGACCGCGGCGTGGTAGGCGGCGTAGACCTTGCGGTAGTCATGACCGCCACGCTTGAGATTCCAGATCTCGGAGTCGCTCATCTTCTCCACCAGCGCCTTGGTCCGCGGGTCGCGGCCGAAGAAGTGGTCGCGCACATAGGCGCCGTCGTTGGCCTTGTAGGTCTGGAAGTCGCCGTCGGGCGTGGTGTTCATGAGGTTCACCAGCGCTCCGTCGCGATCGGCGTGCAACAGGGCATCCCACTCGCGGCCCCACACCACCTTGATGACGTTCCAGCCGGCCCCGCGGAAGAACGACTCCAGCTCCTGGATGATCTTGCCGTTGCCGCGCACCGGGCCGTCGAGGCGCTGCAGGTTGCAGTTGATCACGAACGTCAGGTTGTCCAGCGCTTCGTTGGCCGCCACCTGGATCAATCCGCGGCTTTCCGGCTCGTCCATCTCGCCGTCGCCCAAAAACGCCCACACGTGCTGATTGGTCGTGTCCTTGATGCCGCGGTCGTGCAGGTAATGGTTGAAGCGGGCCTGGTAGATGGCGTTCATCGGGCCCAGCCCCATCGACACCGTGGGGAATTCCCAGAAGTCGCGCATCAGGCGCGGGTGCGGGTAGGACGGCAGCCCGCCGCCGGCATGGCTGTGTTCCTGCCGGAAGCCGTCGAGGCGGTCGCTGCTCAGCCGGCCCTCGAGGAAGGCGCGCGCGTAGATGCCGGGGGAGGCGTGCCCCTGGATGAACACCTGGTCGCCGCCGCCGGGATGGGATTTGCCGCGGAAGAAATGGTTGAAGCCGACCTCGTAGAGGGCCGCCGAGGACGCATACGTCGAGATATGGCCGCCGACGCCGACCCCGGGGCGTTGGGCGCGGTGCACCATGATGGCCGCGTTCCACCTGATCCAGGTGCGGAAGCGCCGTTCGACGTCCTCGTCGCCGGGGAACCACGGTTCCAGCTCGGTGGGGATGGTGTTGACGTAGTCGGTCGACGTCAGGGCGGGGATGGCGACCCGCTGCTCGCTGGCGCGTTCGAGCATTCGCAGCATGAGATAGCGCGCCCGCGCGGGGCCCGAGCGCGCCAGCAGGTCGTCGAACGACTCCAGCCACTCCGCGGTTTCCTCCGGATCGATGTCGGGCAGGTACGACGCGACGCCTTCGCGGATCACCCGAACGCGATCGGGTTCGCTTGTGCTGCTTGGGGTTTTGGCCAGATCGTTGCGGGCGAACTCGGTGGTCAACTTCCGCTCCTGTAGTCGGCATGGGTGATGCTCGAGTGATCGTCCCTCTATCGTGCCGCACCGGCGTCCCCGGCGGGTACCCGTGTGCCCGTCTCGGGTGCCACACCGAAGTCGGTGCTAATGGGGCAGATGGGATCGCGACCCGGTAACGTCAGACCCCGTGCTCATCGGATGGCGCGCCGTCCCTCGCAGGCGCGTGGGGGCCTTCCCCAGGCGAGGCGCTCTGGCTCTCGGGTCCATCGCTGTGGTGGCTATCGGCATCGTCGGCTGTACGAAGGTCACCGAAGGGACCGCAGCACCCGACACCAACGTCGCCCCCGCGTACCGATCCTCGGTGTCGGCGTCGGTGTCGGCGTCGTCGGTGACGTCCAGCGTGCGGGAATCTCAGCGCATCGCGTCGGTCACCACCAGGGCGATCCGCACGTCGTGCGACACCCTGGCGACCACCAGTAAGGAAGCGATCGACAAGGTCAACGCCTTCGTCGCGGCCTTCAACGGCGGCAAGAACACCGGGCCCGCCGAAGGTCCGGCCATCGACGCGCTCAACGCCAGCGCCTCGGCGGTGGAGAACAGCTACAGCGACGCCCTGCCGGGCCAGATGCGCGATGCGATGAACACCTACAACGACGCCGCCCGGCAGGTGGCCAACGCGATCGGCACGCACGCGTCCACCGGTGAGTTCAACCGGCGGGTCGACCGGCTCAACGACGCCAAGACCAAGGCGTTGAAAATGTGCGTGGGTTAGCCGTATGAAGCTAGTAGTGCCTGTGCGACGATTACGCTTGTCGCTCTCGGTTGTCTAAGGAGGTTTCACGGTGGTCGCGGCGGATCACGCTCGCAAACTGGGCATCCAACGGGACCAGGTCGTCCAGGAGTGGGGCTGGGACGAAGACACCGACGACGACATCCGCGCTGATGTCGAGGATGCCTGTGGCGGCGAATTGCTCGATGAGGACACCGACGAGGTCGTCGACGTCGTCCTGCTGTGGTACCGCGACGGTGACGGGGACCTGGTGGACCTGTTGATGGACGCGATCAGTCCGCTGGCCGAGGACGGCGTGATCTGGGTGCTGACCCCCAAGACGGGCCGGCCCGGTCACGTGTTGCCAGCCGACATCGCCGAAGCGGCCCCCACGGCGGGGCTGATGCCGACGTCGTCGGTCAACCTGGGCAACTGGGCGGCCAGCCGGTTGGTTCAGCCGAAGTCGCGGGCCGGGAAGCGCTGATGCTCGACGTCGGAGCCACCGCCCCCGACTTCACGCTGCGCGACCAGAATCAGCAGCCCGTCACGCTGAGCGGCTACCGCGGGGCCAAGAATGTGCTGCTGGTGTTCTTCCCGCTGGCCTTTACCGGCATCTGCCAGGGCGAGCTGGACCAGGTGCGGGACAACCTGCCGGAGTTCGAGAACGACGACAGCGCGGTGCTGGCCATCTCGGTGGGGCCGCCGCCGACCCACAAGATCTGGGCGGTGCAGAGCGGATTCCTGTTCCCCGTGCTGTCGGACTTTTGGCCACACGGGGAAGTCAGCCAGGCGTACGGGGTGTTCAACGACGCGGCGGGCATCTCCAACCGCGGCACCTTCGTGGTCGACAAGTCGGGGATCATCCGGTTCGCCGAGATGAAGCAGCCCGGCGAGGCGCGTGATCGTGCGCTGTGGACCCAGGCGCTGGGTGCATTGCGCGGCTAGTTTTGAGTGGTTGGGGCTTCGGCGTGTAGCCTGCGCCGGGGCATAAGGGCGCGTAGCTCAGTGGTAGAGCTCTGGTTTTACACACCAGCGGTCGGCGGTTCGATACCGTCCGCGCCCACTCTGGCCGAGCAGACGTTAAGGCGCCCATTTCGTGCCGAAATGAGGCGCCTTAACGTCTGCTCGCGCAGCTCAGCGGTCAGTGCGGCGTTTCGTCGAGTCCGGGGACACGATCAGACGCGTTTCGACCTCAGTGCGACAGCCGTTAGCTGTTCTTCTGCCGTGACCTATGCGATTGAGATCAGGCCCTAGCTGGCCCACGACACCGTCCGGAGCTGCCTACGCGAAGTAATCCCCAGCTTGACGAACACCTTCCTGAGGTGCCATTCGACGGTGTGCGTGCTGATGAACAACTGCGCGCCGATCTCCTGATTCGTCAGCCCCTCCGCGCCTAGTCGTGCGATCTGTGCTTCCTGCGCCGTCAGCTCATCTCCGGAGCGGACCGGTTGCTTGCGCACTTTCTCACCGACGGCGACAAGTTCCCGGCGAGTCCGCTCCGCGAAGGCGTTCGCGCCCATTCGGGTAAACATCGAATGGGCCTCCGTGAGGTGTCGACGTGCATCGAGTCGCCGGTTCACCCGGCGCAGCCATTCCCCGTAGCGCAGATGCGTGCGAGCCAACTGTACGACGATGCTGGTGCGCTCCAAGCGTTCGATGGCTTCGGTGAAGAGCTCCTCGGCGATCTGATCGTCGGCTATCAGGGCCCGTGCACTGGCTAGAACACCTAGACCCCAGTCGGTTTCGCTAGCGCCGGCGCGGGCTGCGAGCAAACTTATGGCCGCTGCGGCCGCCTCTTGTTCGCCAGTGTGTGCCGCAGCTTCGATCAGTTCGATCAAGCACCATCCGTAGAAGCCGAGATCTTCGTATTCACACGCCTGGCGACCGGCGGCGAATGCCTCTTCGTATCGGCCGAGCCCGTTGTAGAGCAGAACCGCGGCATACCCAGCCAAGCCGAGCAGTCGGCCTTCGCCTCTCGCGGTTCCCTCGGCGGAGGCTGCCTCGATCAAACCAACCGCATCTGGTATCCCTCGCCAGGCAGCCAGTAGCAATGCGTCGTATTTGAACGGCGTGTAGCCGGTTGATGCGGTGATCGAGGCCGCCTCGTCGATAAGTGTTGCTGCCGCGGCGAATTCGCCCGCTAATACGTGGGCCCTCGCCCGGTATGCGAGCGCCCGTGGGAGGATAGCCAGTGCACCGGCCTGACGAGCTTGCCCGACGATGTCGGTAGCCAATTGACGGTAGATCGCATCGTCCCACAGTTCGGCCGCGAAGGACTCCTGCACG
This sequence comes from Mycobacterium gordonae, assembly GCF_002101675.1. Lineage (GTDB taxonomy): Bacteria > Actinomycetota > Actinomycetes > Mycobacteriales > Mycobacteriaceae > Mycobacterium > Mycobacterium gordonae. Next base: position 50,611 of record NZ_LQOY01000227.1, read on the forward strand.
ACTGGGAAGGCCAACGACGTCCAGTGCAGCGCCTGGCTATCGTTTTGCTCCGTTTGGGTGCTGATGAGCTCCATTGCTGTACGCAGCACGGCGCCGCCGCCGTTGACGCCGCTCATGATTCGGTTGGTCACGCCGCTCAACAGCAGGTCCATCGGTGAATGCAGCTTCGATGCCCGGTCAACTGCAGCGCGCGCGGTCTCGGCGGCCTTCGCCAGCGCGTCGAGTCCACCGAGTCGCCCGGCATACATGGCTGCGGCGAGCGCCTCGAGATAGGTCTCCCGGGCTAGCTCGTCGTCGAAGGTTTCCAAGCTTTGGGCGGCGTTGAGCAGTTGCGCTGAGGGCTCGGCAAGTCGGGGCGCACCAGCACCACCTCCGCGGCTGCGGGCAAAGTCCATCTGGGCACGCAATCGAGCCACTTGGGCGCGCTGAAGGTCGGAGAGCGGGCTTAGTTCGGCGATCGCAAGGAGGTCGTATGCGGCCTCGGCGGCCGCCGCATCGCCTTTGGCCTGTGCAGCAGCGATGGCCCTGGAACCGCGCCGGCCCGGATCCGATGTCAGCGCGGTTGCGCGCTCCAAGAATGCCGCCGCCGCGGCTATGCCGCCCCTGCGCTGCGCACGGGCCGCTGAGGTTTCCAGTTCAGTGGCCACCGCATCATCGGGTCCCGCCGCGCCGTTCGCGGCGTGCCATGCCCGACGGTCGGGGTCGGATTGCGGATCCGTCGCGTCGGCCAATGCGCGATGTATAGCCCTACGGTTAGACAAATCCGCTGCGCGGTAAGCGGCTGAGCGCATCAACGGGTGGTGAAAGCGCATGCGCGGACCGAATTCGATCAAACCGTCGGTTTCTGCCGGCGCTAACGCGTCGACCGGGATGCCCAAATTGGCTGCCGCACGCAAGAACAACGCTGCGTCGCCGACTGGCTCGGCTGCCGCGACCAGCAGCAACCGTTGAGTGTCGGCCGGAAGAGACTTGGTGCGATGCACAAAGCTTTCCTCCAGCTGTCCCGCGGAGCGGTGCGCAGCCAGATTCCCGAAGCCGCCGGCAAGCTCTGCCGCAGAAAGGTTTCGCGGCATCTCGAGCAATGCCAACGGAATGCCCCGCGTCTCTGCGACGATGCGGTCTCGCACCCGCTCGTCGATCCGCGCAGGCATGACCCAGTCCAGCAGATCCCGAGCCTCGCGGTCAGACAAGCCGCTGAGCGCGAGTTCCGGCAGACCGGCCAACGGTGATGCGCCGCCATCGCGGACGGCAAAGACCAACGCCACAGGCTCGGCTAAGAGACGCCGCGCGACGAAGGCGAGTGTCTGCACCGACACCTGGTCGAGCCACTGCGCATCATCGATGATGCAAAGCAGGGGTTGGTCGTTGGCGGCGGCGGCCATCAGGCTCAGTACTGCCAATCCGACCAGGAAACGGTCGGGCGCCGCTCCGACACCGCGGCCAAAGGCTACGTTCAGCGCCTCGCGCTGCGGTTGGGGCAGTTCATCGAATCGATCCATCAGCGGCGCGCATAGCTGCTGCAGGCCGGCGAATGCGAGCTCCATGTCCGACTCCACACCTGCCACCTGGACACAGCGGAAGCCGGATGCGACCTCTGACACGTACCTCAGCAAGGCGGTTTTGCCGACCCCCGCTTCGCCGCGAAGAACCAAGACTTGATGGCTTCCTGATTGGACCGTCGCGATCATGCCGCGCAGCGTCCCGCACTCGGCATCGCGGCCGCGCAGACGTTGTTCCCGACCCTGGCTCGACATAGTCACCGTTGCGTCTGGTCCCAGTGGCCCACCCCGGTTTGCTGTTGGCGAATGGCAGCTGGTCCGAACCTGATGCTAGCGAGCGCTCCGGCTGCGGTCGAGTGGTGCAGCCGGCAACCGTCGATGCAGCGCTAACCGTGGATGAACGTGACGGTCTCGTCGAGGGGCGCGCGTCCCGTACGCGCGTAACCAAGTGTTGGGTCTTCGTACCCGATCGACATGCCACAAAAGAGGATGCGCCCATCGGGGGGTGACACGACCTCGGCAACGGATTTGCGAGTTTGCGACCACGCCATCTGTGGGCAGCTGTGCAAGCCCTCGGCGCGCAGCAGCAGCATCACGGTTTGCAGGTACATACCGAGGTCTGCCCATTGGGGAAGGCCCATATCGCGATCGATGTAGCAGAACAGGGCGGCGGGTGCGCCGAAACAGTCCCAGTTCGCGATCGCGGCGCGCTGACGAGCCTCCAAGTCCTCGCGTGCAATGCCGAGCGCGCCGTAGCGCTGCTTGGCAAAGGCGGCCCGGCGCTCACGGTAGGGCGACTTCAAATCCGTTGGGTACATTTCGAATTCGCGCTCGTCCCAGGGGTCACCCGCCCCTACGCGATGCACTGCAAGCACTTTGAGCTGCACCAGCGGAGCACCGGTCAGAATGTATATGTGCCACGGTTGCAGGTTAGATCCCGACGGTGACCAAGCCGCGGCGGAAAGCACACGCTCCAGCACCTCTCTTGGGACGGGCTGATCGGTGAATCCGCGCACTGCTCGTCGGCTGGTGACCGCTTCGTAAACGTCCATTGTCGACATGGCTTTGGCTATCCTTTCGCGGCCGTTTCGAGAATCCAGTCCTCCAAACGGGTTTCGTACAGATTCGCGCCGTCAGCGGGAACGAGTGTGCGCTCTTGGATTTCGGCGTGCCAATAGCGCGCGGCGGGATCGGCGATAACTTCGCGGGCATCTCCGTGGGCGGTCAATACCGTGCGAATGAGATCGGGCATGCGATACGCCTGGGGCCCGCCCACTTCGCTAGTCCCGTTCATCGGGTCACTGACCGCTGCGCTGGCAACCGCTTCGGCGACGTCGGCCGCGGCCATTGGCTGAATAAGGGCCGACGGCAGCCGCACCGTGTTCCCCTCGGTCGCGGAGTCGGCAATGACGTTGAGAAACTCATAGAACTGCGTTGCGTGCACGATCGAGTAAGGAATCGGCCCCGCAGTGATGAGATCTTCCTGCGCCTGCTTCGCCTGGAAGTAACCGCTGTGCGGCGCAAGACATTCAGTGCCCACCACGGACAGCGCAACATGATGCTTAACACCGGCTTTGGCCTCGGCTGCCAGCAAGTTCGTTGTCGCTTCCTTGAAGAATTTCATCGCAGCGGTGCCCTCGAACGACGGCGAGTTCGACACGTCGGCGACCACCGATGCGCCGGCCAGCGCATCGGACAAGCCCTCGGCGGTCACGGCGTTAACACCGGTCGATGGAGCGGCAGCGACGGCATCATGACCGCGGTCAGCCAGCGCCTGCACGACTTTTGACCCAATCAGGCCGGTTCCTCCAATGACGACGATCCTCATGGTGAGCCTTCCGTGATGGTGCGCATGTTTTGGGCAGTTGTTGACGTGAGGTCAGTACTCCCAGACAGCCGGTACGCACCGAAAGACGTTGCCGGCGGCTGCCACCCGGCAGACGGACGGGAATGGCAGGTGGGTGGCCACCAGAGACTCGCCGGTCGCCGCTATCTCCTGCAAGAGACGGATCCGAACGCGCGCCGCCTCCTCGGGGTCGTGTTCGAAGCCGTTCTGCCACTCTGGTTGGTCAAACCCGACCTGGAACACGGCGTCACCGGCGAAAGTCAGTCGGTCGCCGCCGGACGCGAGACGGACCACGCTGTGCCCGGGGGTGTGCCCGCCGGTGCGGCAGACGATGACTCCCGGCGCCACCTCGTACTCGGTCTCGAACGGCTGCAGGTGGCTGCGGTACTCGTTCAAGAACCGCGAGGCCGCCGATCGAAGTGCATCCGGTATCCCCGGCGGCATGGCGGTGCGGGAGAAATCGGGAGCCGCCCAGAACTCGGCCTCGGCGGTCGCGAGGTGGACTCGCAGGTTCGGCCGTAGCCGTGCCTTTAGTCCGTCTGCGAGCAGCCCTCCGATGTGGTCCATGTGCAAGTGGGTTAGCACCACGTCAGTCACGGATGCGGGATCGACACCCGCGGCCTCCAGTCGGTGAACCGTTTGTCCGGCTCGCGGGAAGTCCGGGAACTCCACTCCCAGCCCAGCGTCGACGAGTATGGTCCGGTCGCCGCTACGTACCACGACCACGTTCAGTGGCCACTCGAGCAGGTCCGGCGGCAAAAACATGTCGTCCAGCCAGCTCGACAGGTCGGTTGCGTCGGCGTTGGTGGCCATAGTCGCGGCGGGTATCGGGAGAACCCCGTCGCTGATTACCAACACCTCGATGTCGCCGACCTGCACCGCGTAGCGCGACGGGACTAACTCGTCGAGCTCCGGCCGGCAAAGATGCGAAATGTTTTCCAAGCTCATGATCTTCTCCTTTGGACCGTTGCTGGATGGTTCCCGGTCCAGATCAGCCTCGCGGCCCGGACTGCGAGCCGAACCCTTGAAAGTCCGTAGTCCGTAGTCCGTGATCCGTGGCCGAACCCGGCGAAAGATTCGAGCCGTGGCCGATGGTCAGCACTCGCAGATCGCTCTAGCCGATGTGCGCAGCGCAGCGGCTCAGTTCACGGCGCCGCGGGTCACCAGCGGGCCGGGTGCGGCGCGGTGCCGGGACAACAGGCGCGCTGCCTGACCCGGCGCACCGAGCTGAAGCATTGCGGCCAAAGCCGTTTCGAGGACCACTTCCTGCTGCACACGGCTGCCGCCGATCGAGGGAAGTCCGGGGAGCGATTCGAGGAGATAGTCGAGCGCGGCGCGCGGCTCACCTGCTGTCAACGCGATGAGGCCTTCACCGATCAGGCGCAATGTCGTCGCCTGTTCGTCCGTCGCGCCGGGCACACTGATCGCGCGGATCGCGGCCGGATCGTTCGCCGCCGCCAAGAGAAGCAGCGCGTGAAAGGCGATGAACGGTGTTTTCGGCGCATAGGCAAGCGAGCCGACCTCTGCGAGTATCGGCATCGGATCCGGTGGGGTCACCCAATCCGGGTGCATGCGCGCCCGCCACGCGAGCGAACCGGCATCAACCAGACAGCGCACGTCTCGGGAGTGGGGCGGCGCGAGCGTCGTTGCGTACCGCCGCGCCGCCCCAGCGGCATTGCCCATGGCGAGTTCGTGCAGCGCGGCGTGCCACTGGAAGTGCGGGAGGTAACGCTGCGTGCTGCCGGGGCCGCTGATCCATTCCGTCAGCCATTTCAGCCCGGCCCCGTGCGCGTCGGTCTCGTAGTGCACGTGGGACAGCGCGTGCGCGGCGTTGCCGTTGCCTGGATCGAGGTCGAGCGCGGCATCGGCGAGATCGGCTGCGTCATACCAGAGGCCCTGTTCGATGCGCCCGAACGCGCGTAATCCCAGATACCAGGGCGCCTCGCCATGCACACCGGTGAACCGCTCGACGTACTGCCACGCGTCCGGCAAAGCATCGCCGGCACCTGCGAACGCAATTGACGGGGCGAGCACCAGCAACGCGACCGCGTCATCCGGTACGCGGTCGAGATGGTCGATGAGCGCTTCGGTGCCTGCGGCGTTCCCCTTCTCGCACCACGTCGCGATCGCTTCGACGTGGCTGCGGTCCTCGTCGCTGCCATGGGCAAGCGCGGCCCTCGCTCGTGCCAGATGGCCGTTGACTGCGTCGGGACCGCCTGCCCGGTCGGGACGTTCCGTTGCGATCATCGCCAGCGCGACATGCGCCCGCGGGTGGTTGGGATTTTCCGCGATCGCGGCGGCGAAAGCTACCGATGCACCGTCCTGGACGGCCAGCAATCGACGCACACCCTCGGCGTAAGAAGCATCGGCACCGGTGAGTTTCGGGCTGGTGGTGATGAGACGGGGGGCTCTGACTGGACGGTCGCTGGTGTCGTCGGCGAGCAGTTGCGCTAGGCCAGCGGCTTGGGCACGAATCTCGGGGATCGCGGTGGTTTCCCACTCCTCACCCTGGCGGATCGATCCGATGCAGACGATGCCCTGGACGGTGGCGCCCGCCTCGTCGATGAGGCGGCCGTCGGCATCGAGGCGAACGCCGATGCCGCAGGGGTGCATCGACGCGACACCCGAAGCCAATAGGTTCGCCCACAGCGGGGAGCGCTGCAGCGACCGCCGATCCCACGCAGTCCCGGTTGCGGCAACCACCGCGTCACCCCGTCGACGAACCGATCCGCCGCTGGTCGTGACGACCAGTTCGACGCCGCTTCCGCGCAGCGACACGTCAGCCACTTCGCCCGCCTCGATGATCAGTTGGCCACTGCCGATCGCGGTATCGATCGCAGCGGCGGTCGTCGGCGGCATGCGGTGGCGCAGGACCTCCCACTGCCGCAAATCCTCGCGCAGAAAACGGCGCTGGTCCTCCCACCCCAGCGAGCGCCACAGCCGAGCTGTGCGCGGCCGCACGGCGTCGATCACTTGTCGCCAGTTCAAGCCGGCTTCGCGAGCGAGGGTGAGATCCGCACCGAGCGCGGCACGGACCCGCTCCAGCGTGTTCGCGTCACCAAGCGCATCGAGGTTAGGTACGTCTGCCGGCGCCCCCGTATCGCGGAATCGATGGGGGAGCACTCCGTGGCGCGACAACATGGTGACCGTGGCGCCGCGCGCGATCAGATGCAGCGCTACGTCGATGCCTGTGAGTCCAGAACCGATCACCAAGACGCTCTCGGGCCGGCTCGAACCAAGAGCCGCGAGCGCGCCGGGCGCCCAGGGATCCACCACAACGTTGCCGTCAGCGCCTGCGGCCAAAACCGGAGCGAAGGCGCGCTCCAACGACTCGGGCAGTCCACCTGCGGGGCGCCCAGACGCGAGCACTACTGCATGCGCCGATAACGAGCGTCCGTCGCTCAACTTCACCTGGGTTGACGCACCGGGCACCAGCCCCACGACCTCGGCAGTCTCGATCCGCACATCGGCGCCGGCCAGTTGCTCCCGCAGGTAGCGGCCGTACGCGAGACGCGGTGCAAAGCTCTCGGCCGGCGTGACAGCCCGTTCGTCCAGCCAACGGCAGAAGTGGTCGGGATCGTCCGGCCAGGCCGACATTCGTTGCGCGGGAACGTTCAACAGGTGGGTCGGATCGTTGGTGCCATACGCCGCGCCGGTGCCGGGACGCCCGGACGCATCGATCAGCGTGATCTGCGCTTCCGGTTTGCGCGGGCGCAGATGTACTGCGGCGAGCACCCCCGCAGCGCCGCCACCCACGATCGCGACGCGGGTCATAGCGGAAGGTTAACCCTTGCGGGCGGGTTGGGGAACCTGATGGCGAAAACGCCGAGCAGACGCGGAGGCGCCCATTTCGTGCCGAAATTGGGTGATTTTGCGGCTGCTCGCGGGTTAGCGGGCGTCGAACGTCAACGGAAGTGTGATCGGGCCGGAGATACCGGTCATCGGCTTCCACGGCGCCGGCCCGGTGCAGCGGACATTGGACATCCGCGCGGTGATCACCCGCAGCGCTTCGGCCATCTCCAGGCGGGCCAGGTGCGCGCCGAGGCAATAGTGCATGCCCCCGCCGAATGTCAGCATCGCCGGCGCATTCTGTCGGGTGATGTCGAGGCGGTCCGGCGCGTCGTAGACGTCCGGATCCCGGTTGGCCGCAGCGGTGTTCGCGATGACCAGCGAACCCGCCGGAAAACGAACCCCGGCGAGCTCGATATCGACACGGGCCGTGCGCATTGCGCCCAGGGCGATCGGCGAGTGCCGCATCAGCTCTTCGACGGCCTGCGGCGCCAGTTCCGGGTGCGCGGCGAGCAACTCCCACTGGTCGGGGTGCTCGGCCAACGTCTGCACGGCCGCGGCCAGCTGGTTGCGGGTGGTGTCGGTGCCGGCGTTGAGCAGGATCACGACGAGATTGACCAGCTCTTCGTGGCTCAGCCGGTCGCCGTCGTCTTCGACCCGGATCAGCTCGGAGATCAGGTCATCGGTCAGCGAGTGTCGACGCACGGCGATCAGCTCCTCGACATAACTCTCCAGAGCCGCCCACGCCCGCAGGATCGCCGATTCGTGCTCGGCGACACTGCACCCGAACGCCTTGCTGATGTCGGCGGCCCACTGCGAGAACAGATGCCGGTCCTCCCGGGGAGCCCCGAGCAGGGCGCAAATGATCGGAACGGGGTAGGGATCGGCGATGTCGGCGACGAAGTCACACCGGCCGGTGTCGGCGTGCCGGTCGACGAGCTCGGTGATGACGTCGACGCACGCCTCCCGCATTCGCTCGGCCGCGCGCGGAGTGAACGATCGTGCGACGAGTCGGCGCAGCCGCTGATGCTGGGCGCCGTCGACACTGACCAGCAGCTTGGTGACCCGGTCCCAGATCGGGCCGGCCGTGATGCCCTGCACGACAAGGGAAATCCCCTGCGGAACGACGAACCGGGAGTCTCGGAGCACGGTGCGCACCAGGTCGTACGCGAGTACCTCGGGTCCGTAGGGGCCGAGGGCGATCGGCCCGCTGCGCAGTGCCTCGGCCTGCAGTGCACGGAGTTCGTCGCGGCCGGTGTCGACGGTGTAGGCGAGGGTGGGCAGTGCGATGTCGATGGTCATGATCCGACTATTCGTTTTCGGCCGCGCGTGATCATCGGGCGAATTGCTTAAAAAGCGCACGGTCCGGACGCGTACGTACGCATGCTGGCACCGGAAACATTGGCGATTTCGCTGATGCGCTGTGATGCAGGTCACCGCATTCTGACTAGCATGAGCGAAACACGCTGGAGCGACGTGGCCATGAGCGAGCTTCCGACCGGAACCGTGACGTTGCTGCTGGCTGACGTCGAGGGTTCGACCCGCCTATGGGAGACCCAACCGGACGCGATGAGGGCGGCCATCGAGCGCCTTGATGAAACATTGGGCGACTCGATCGCCGCCTGTCATGGCGTGCGACCCATCGAGCAGGGCGAGGGCGACAGCTTCGTCATCGCATTCGTCCGTGCCGCCGACGCGGTGGCCTGTGCGCTGTGTCTACAGCGCGCGCCCTTGGCGCCGATCAAGCTGCGCATCGCCCTGCACACCGGCGACATCCAGCTGCGGGGCGAAGGCAACTACATCGGCCCGACGATCAACCGCACTGCGCGGCTACGTGATCTGGCCCACGGCGGCCAGACCGTGCTCTCGGGCTCGACGGAACCCCTTGTCGTGGACCAACTTCCGCCCGAAGTCACGCTGACCGATCTGGGCACCCACCCGTTGCGTGATCTGCCTCGCCCGGAACGGGTCGTTCAGCTATGCCATCCCGATCTGCCCAGTGATTTTCCGCCCTTGCGGGTGGCCAATGTGGTTGTTGCCGAACATCTTCCGGCGCAATTGACCAGCTTCGTCGGGCGCCACGAGGATATGTGCGGCATCGGTGTGGCGCTGTCCGAAAACCGCCTCGTCACACTGACCGGCGCCGGCGGTGCGGGCAAGACCCGCCTGGCGGTACAGGTCGCCACCACTGTTGCCGCCGAATACGCCGACGGCGTCTGGTATGTCGACTTAGCGCCCATCACCGACCCCGATGTGGTGCCCATGACGGTTGCCCGCGCGCTGGGCCTGCCCGAGCAGGCCGACCAGCCGACCGCCACCGTCTTGCTGCGGTTCCTCCGGGATCGCCAAGCCCTTGTGTTGCTGGACAACTGCGAACATCTGCTCGACGCCACCGCCGAGCTGATCACGGCCCTCTTGGCTCGGTGCCCGGCGCTGACCCTGCTAACGACCAGCCGCGAACCGATCGGCGTACCCAGCGAGGTGAGTTGGCGGGTGCCGTCACTGTCCCTGGCCGACGAGGCGATCGAGTTGTTCGCCGATCGGGCACGACACACCAAGCCCGATTTCCGCCTCACGGCAGACAACGCCGGGACCGTGACGGAGATTTGCCGCAGGCTCGACGGGCTGCCGCTGGCAATAGAGCTTGCCGCCGCGCGGATCCGCGCGCTGTCGCCGAGTGAGTTGCTCACCAGCCTGCATGACACTTTCCGCCTGCTCACCGGCGGCGCGCGGACCGCGGTGCGCCGCCAGCAGACATTGCGCGCTTCGGTGCGACAATCTGCGGGCGGCGTTCGCATGGAGCCGGGAGATTTCCGACACCGATGCGGCCCTACGAATGGGATTTTCGCTGCTTCCGCTGTGGCTGTCACACGGTCTGATGCGGGAAGGCTGGAACTGGCTGGCGGCCGCGCTCACCGACGGAGACAGCGTGGGTGCTGAGACGGAGGAGACACGGGTCCGAGCGTCCGTGGCCAGGGCCTTGCTGGAGTCCTTCCGGGCCATGACCGTCGACCTCGACGACGCCGAGCGCAGCCTGGCGGCGGCGCGCCAACTAGGTGACTCCGCACTGGTGGCGCGCGCGCTGACGGCCTGTGGTTGTCGGGCCGCCGACGACCGCGAGGCGTCCGTCGCCTACTTCACCGAGGCGGCCGACCTGGCCCGCAAATGCGGCGACTCATGGTGGCTGGTGCAGACGCTCGCGCTGGAGGCGTCGTACGGATTGCTGTTCGGCGACCCGGTGGGGGTGCCGGTTGCCGCCGCAGAAGCCTTGGAGATTGCCGTCGCAATCGGCGACACGTTCGTGGCGCGGCAATGCCGCTATATCTTGTGCTGGTCGCAGGTCCTGCGCGGCGAGCTGTCTTCGGCACTGATCGCGCTTCGTGACCTCGAGGAGGAGTGCCTGGCGGCCGGCGACGCGTTGTATTCGATGATCACGTCGTCGTTACAAGCGATGGCGCTTGCCTATCAGGGGCAGATCAACGCCGCTCGAACGGCCGCCGACGTCGCCTTCCAGCGCCTCGCCGACATGTTCGACGCGTACACGGGAATCGTCTACGCGGCATCGGCATTCGTGCACCTGGCCGCGGGGGATGCGTCCGTCTCGAGCGAGATGTGGGAGGCGGCGCACGAGCGCACACGGATGGACCCCCAGCTGGCGGCCATGCACCTCTGGTCGGCCCTGGCGCCGTTGCGTGCGGTGATCTCGCCGCGGCCCGCCGATTGGCCGACGAGGTGGTGTCCGCAACGAGTGGTTGGAGCTATGCGGCAGCCCTGGTGTGCCGCGCGCGGGTCGAGTTAGCCCAAGGGAACTTCGACGCCGCCGAACGTGACGCCTACGAAGGGCTCGAGCTCGCCGGCCGCCTGCAAGGTGGGCTCGTCGTCCCGGTCGCTCTCGACTGCCTGGCCACCACCGCGGCCGAAGACGGCAACCACGTACTGGCGACGCGGCTGTTCGGAGCCGCCGACGCCGCATACCGACGCATGGGCATGGTGCGCTTCAAGGTGCTTGAGGACGCCGACAACGCCAGAATCGCAGATCTGCGAGAAGACCTGGGCGACAACGACTTCGATGCAGCGTGGGCCGCCGGCGCGGCCCTGTGCACTGAGGACGCCATTGCCTACGCACTACGCAGGCGCGGCGAGCGTAAGCGCGCCAGCAGCGGCTGGGCTTCGCTGACCCGTGCCGAGTTGGACGTGGTCAAGCTCATCGGCGAGGGTCTGGGCAACAAGGACGTCGCCGCCCGGCTGTTCATCTCACCGCGCACAGTGCAGGCGCATCTGACCCACATCTATACCAAGCTGGGCCTGACCTCGCGTGTGCAGTTGGCCCAGGAGGCGGCGCGCCACTCCTGACTGGCGCCCTGGGTACCGGGCGGCGTGATCGCGCCGTCGGCATCGGACGTAGTGTCCCTATGACGCGATCTGTGTTGAAGGAGCCCGATGACCGCACGCCACGATCAGAGTGTCGCCGGCACCGGAAACCAGAGCTTTCGTGCCGAGTGCTCGCCGCAGAATTGGGCAGCGCTCAGCGACTGGCTGCGCCGCCGCGGGATGGAGCTCGACGCCGATGCGCCCCGCCAGTTCGCCAACGGTCTGGCCAACCTGAATTACCTGATCTCGGTCGACGGCCGGTCCGTGGTGTTACGCCGGCCACCGGGCGGACAGCTGGCCGAGGGCGCCAGCGACATGGCGCGCGAATTTCGGGTACTGAGCCGGCTGCACACGCACTACCCGCGCGCACCCCGGGCAGTGGCCTTCTGCGAGGACGCCTCGGTACTGGGCAGCCCCTTTCAGCTGATCGAATACCGGCCCGGCACAGTCGTGTCCGACACGATTCCTCAGCAACTCGCCGCCGTGCCCCGCTCCCGGCTCGCTGACGAATTCGTGACCGCCCTGGCAGACCTGCACTCGATCGACCTCGACACCCATCCTGAACTCGGCGAGCTCGGCCGGCCCGGCGGCTTCATCGCACGCCAGATCGCCGGCTGGAACCGCCGGGCGCACAACGCGTTCGACGGATCGCCGCCGACGACGGTCGAGCACATCGTGACCTGGCTGGGCGCCAATGGGCCCGAACCGTCGATCAAACCCACTGTGCTGCATAATGATTTCAAGTTCGACAACGTGATATTCGATGCGAACGGCGCGGCCGCCGCCGTGATCGATTGGGACATGTCGACGCTGGGAGACCCACTCTTCGATCTCGGCGTCACCCTGTCCTACTGGGCGCAAGCAGACGACGCGGACGTCATTCGCGACCTCGGATTGGCTCCGTCGCTGCAGCCGGGCTTCCCAGACCGAGAAACGCTCGCGGCGAAGTACTTCGCCGCGGCGGGACGCAAACCGGTGCCAGTCGGTTTCTATCTGGCGCTGGGCCGACTCCGGCTTGCGATCGCCTGGCAGCAATTGTTTGTGCTGCATCAACGTGGGGCACTCGTCGGCCCGAAGTACGCCGGTTTCAACCGCATTGCGACGTCTGTCTTGGCGGTGACCGCCGATTCTTTGTCGACAGAAGACATCTGATATGCCAGCACCCACTATCCCGAGGAAGAGGACCGCTTCGTGATCGACTTCTCCGTCCCCCCGGAACTGACGGCACTCGGCGAACGAGTCCGCCAATTCGTCATCGACACGATCGTCCCCTACGAGCGCGACCCGCGACTCACCCAGCACGGCCCCAACGACGAGTTGCGCCAGGAGCTCGTCGAGCTGGCCCGCAAGGAAGGGCTGCTGACTCCGCAAGCATCCCCGCGGTTCGGCGGCAAGGGCATCTCTCATATCGAGCAGTCGGTGATATACGAGGCGGCCGGATGGTCCACGCTGGGGCCCGTCGCGATGAACTGCGCTGCGCCGGACGAGGGCAACATGTATCTCCTGGACAAGCTGACGACCGACGAGCAGGCCGAAGAGTTCCTGAAACCCGTGCTCGACGGCGCCGTCCGATCGGTGTTCGCGATGACCGAGCCCGGCGGAGCCGGTTCCGATCCTTCACAACTACTCACGCAAGCGCGACGCGACGGCGACTCGTATGTCATCAGCGGCCGAAAGTGGCTCATCACGGGAGCCAACGGGGCAGGGACCTGGATCGTCATGGCCGATGTGGTCGACGACGAAAAGCGCAGCGGACCCACTTTGTTCCTGGCCAAGGGCGACGACGGCGGCATCGTCATCGAGCGCGTGATGAACTCCATGGACCGCAACTACGTCGAAGGGCACGGCGTCGTCGTCTTCGACGACCTGCGGGTGCCCGCAGCGAACGTGCTGGGCGAAGTCGGCGAAGCGATGCGCTACGCGCAGATGCGCTTGGCGCCGGCGCGTCTCACGCACGCCATGCGCTGGTTGGGCGCCGCCTCACGTGCCCAGCACATCGCCTTGGAGCATGCGAAGACCCGAACGGCGTTCGGCGGCCCGATCGTCGACCACCAGGGCGTCGGATTCCTGTTGGCTGACAACGAAATTGCCCTAACACAGTGCCGCTTGGCGATCTGGTACACGGCGTGGGTGCTGGACCAGGGGCACAAGGGGCGGCACGAGAGTTCGATCAGCAAGGCCTTCGTGTCCGAGGAGCTGTTCAAGGTTGTCGACCGCTGCATCCAGGTCATGGGTGGAATCGGCGTCACCGACGAGACACCGATCGAAATGATCTTCCGCGACATTCGCGGTTTCCGGCTCTACGACGGGCCCACGGAGGTCCACAAGTACGCGATCATCCGGCGCATGAAGCACGTCGGCTCGGAGGCCGCGCGGGTCCCCGGATCGCACACTGTCTGAACCGTCGACGCAGGGTCCTGTTGCGTGACCCCCCTAGCGCTGACCGCGGTGGCGACGGTGCTTTCCGCTGCGGACACAAGTCCGCCGGATCCGGCAAGCGCCGGGCTGCAAAGGCTGTGGTGATCCGTCTCGGGTGGAAATGCCACCAGCCCGTTCATCAACAGCCGCTACCCGATTGCCACACCCAGTTCGGCGGCGAAGACCTTGATCATGTGTTGCACCGCAATCTCGTTGCGGCCGACGAGCATGTGGTCGTGCTGTCCGTGCCGCACCCCCTGGCCGCACTGGGGGAGCATGGCGAAATCTTCATCGCGCACGGCGGCGTGAACGGCGTCGTAGATCATGTCGTATCCGGCGCGCATCCCTTCGCTCGTCGCAGGGAGGCGCGACATCCACGTGTGCCGGACCCGGCATCGCGTCGGCGCACCGGCGGGCAGCATGTCGATCATCTCTACTCCAACGCTGCTGTTGGCCAGGATCAGGTTGGGATAGATCCAGTAGATGACGCCCATGTTGTCGCGCACGTCCCACGACCGGTTGGGGTCGGCGACGAGCTCGGTGATCCAGGTGAACGGAAAACCAAGACGATGATGCTTGCCGTACTCGTCGTAGATGGCAGTGTTGGCCAGCGTGTTCATGCCGATCAGGCTTTCGCCGTGCACGAAGGGGAAGTGATAGCCCTCGGCGAACGCCTCCAGCGCTCCCTTCCAGGAAACGTCGGACTCGAACTCGCGGTGATCGTGGTAACCGAACGACGAGTAGTCGAGTTCGGCCAACTCCGGGGCCAAAGATCCCAGATGGGCTTCGACATCGATATGGGCATCGGCCGTCAGTACTGCCCAGACGAATCCGTAACGCTCCTGGACGGGCAGTTCGACAAGTCCGTAGTCCTTGACGTCTATCCCGGCGAAACCGGACTTGCCTGGGATGCTGGACAACTCGCCGGTGTTCTTGTACGTCCAGGCGTGATACGGGCACGTGAACCGGGACGAATTGCCCTGCCCGCAAGCGGGCATCGCGCCGCGGTGCCGACAGTAGTTCAGGAAGACATGGGCGCGGCCTGATTTGTCACGGGTCACCAGCAGCGAAGCCCCGAGCACCGATCGGACCAGGTAATCGTTGATCCGCGGAAGTTGGGCACTGGGCACGATAGCCAGGGGAGTTCGGCGCAGGATCTGAGATTCCTCGAGTTCGGTCAGCTTGGGGTCGTTGTAATAGTGCAGCGGAACCCGCAACACCTCGGCCGCCATGTCGGTGGTCCTGTCGAGCGCCACCTGCAGAGCGCGCCGGGTCAGGCCTTCGTGCAGTATTCCCTTGTCGCCGTGGGTGATTGTCACGGGCGTCCCTTCTTCAGTGCTCCCACCGAATACCAACGGGCAGCGCTTCGGGGTTCTTCGTCGTAGCGGGTGAACCATTGACCGGCGAGAGGCGGGAGACGCTCGAATGTGGGGTCGTGCCCGGGTCCCTGTGAACGCAGCAGGCCAAGGACCATCTGGGCCACTTCGCGCTTGGGAACCTCGAAATAGGTGGATGCGCCTGGCAATTCGCGAGAGGCACGCAGCGCGCCCAGCAGCGCCCGTGGACCCAGCCCGTCAGGCATCAGCCGGGCGAACTGGCCGCCGTCGTCGGCCGGAACGTGCGTGCGGAAACCCGTGGCGATTATCGACAGGATCTCGCTGAGATGCTTGAGCACACCGGCGATTGTCTTGACCCGGTAGGCATAGCTGTCATGAACCGCGTTGTAGACCTTCAGCGCGGCGCTGCGGTGCTCGATTTCTTCGACGAAGTGCCAGATGAACAGCGATGCCACCCGCTCGTCGCCCGGTTGGAACAGCTTGTCTTCATGGTCGAGGAAGACCTTGAAATACGGGGTGAAAGTCGCCTCGACGATGGCGGGATAGGCGAGCCGCCACGCCAACGGTTTGGTGGCGGTGAGGCGATCGTAGGAGGCGATCACCTCGCTCGCCGTTTCCTGCAGGCCCGGCCAGCGGCGCGTCAGTGCCCGGATATGACTCAGGTGCGCCGCGGAATGCTGGGCTTCCTGACGCAGGTAGGCGTTCGCCTCCTCCACGACCCCGGCGTCGCGCATCAACGGGATGGCTTCGCGGGTGGCATCGACGATGAACTTCTCGAAACCCGGTGCGAAGAACGAGATCAGGTTGCACTGCATGGCGAACGACGGTCGCTGCGGCTGCCAGTTGAATGGCACGTCGTCGGCGGCGAAATCGAACCGCACGCGGCGCACTTGAAGCTTCGTCATGGCAAAGGTGTCCCCTCAGATCTCGCGGCGCGGACCATTACGACCGTAGCGCCGTCAGCGCACCAAGACAATACGGGTAAAGATTTATGTATGGTCAGTTCGTCGCGTCAGCGGCCGCAATGGTTACCGGCCGGCGCCGGGTCGCCAGCCATGGAAACAAGGTCAACCCGCAGATCGCCAGCAGTCCGGCGGCCTGAACTGTGATGTAGGACAACAATGCACCTTCGTGGACCGCGTTGGCGATCACCATCGCTGCCATTGCAGCCACATACACACCGACGATCCAACCCGTGACGGGCTCGACGCGATCCCGCGCAGGGTGGGCGGTGCGCAGAGCCGTAGCGGCGACTACGACGTAGCCAAGGATCAGCGCCAGCACCACCGGCCACTGGCGTCCGCCGAGAAAGGTCACGGCGGTCTGCGGAGCGAGTAACAGTGGCCCGACGGCGATGGTGACCAGCGCGCAAAGAGGCGCGAAGACCAGCAGGGACTTGGCCGTCGACCAACCGCGCCGCCCGGGCGGGTCGATGTGGGGCAGCGCCCATAGCATCAGGTAGAAGAACATCGCATCCCATGTCGCCTGCCAGCACAGGTCGACCAGTGGCCAGTCCAGCCAGTACTGAAACATCGGGAAGTCGCTGCGCCAGGTCCACCAGACGACGTGCCGAAGGCCGCCTTCGATGATGTAGGGGGCGTCGAACGCGACCATGAACAGGCCACCGGTGACCGCGGCCTGCCATCGTCTCGTAATGCCCCATGCCTCAACGACTTTGAAGCCGGTGAATAGGAAGACCGGATAGAAGATCAGCACATAGAAGGGCATGGCGGTGGTGCCCTGGAACGGTGCCAGCGCGCGAAAGTTCAGCATCACGGTGAAGTCGCCCTGAACGTACATATTCAGCAACGCCATGCCACCCAACTCCAGCACCACACCGTAGAAGAAGGCGGCCGCCAAGAGCGTCAGATAGGCGCGCACCCCCCGTCGCCACTGGGCGATCGCGTAGACCACCGCCGAGGCGAACATGACCAGCAGCACCAGATCGAGCAGATTGGCCTGCCAGCCGATGGTGGCCGGGTTGTTGATGATCACCAGTTCCACGCCCGAACCTCCGGTGTTGTGCGGGTACTCGCTACATGAACATACACTATGAAGAATACGTATGGTCAAATAGCCGGTGCCGCAGCGTCGACGGGTGACTAGACGCGCTCGTCGGGGTGCCAACTGGCTGCGAATCCAGGTACTAAGCGCTTTATCTCAAGATCAGTGGGGCGCAACCACTCTCAGCCGCTGCCGCCCGGTGGGACGGGGGATTGCGGGCGGTGCGGGGGCACGGTCGCCGACATCTGCTTTCCCTCGGAGCGAGGCTTACCGGCGTTTCAGTTTCAGCCAGGCCCGGCGCGGCTGGGTCGCCTTGACCTCGCGGATCTGCGGGTAGCGGGCCTGCACACTTCGGATCACCAGGTCGCCCAGCGTGCGACCGCTCAGCGGACAGCCCAGGCAGGCTCCGGTCAGTTCCACCGTGAGAACGCCGTCGCGCACCGAGTGCACGGTGATCGAGCCTCCGTGTGATGTGGCAACCGGAGTCACCTCACGCGCCAGGATCTCCTCGATTCCGTCGCGCAACTCCTGGTCGCTGACTTCGCAGACCTGGGCAGACAGCGCATCGAACAGCGCCGAGCGCACCCGAGGGCCGTCGACCTCCCAGGATCGGTTGACGCCCAACCACGTTCGCACTTCACCCAGATCAACTTCGGCCCGGTCCAGCACACCCTGATCGATCAGCGCAGCCAACTGCGGCGGAACGCCGGACAACTGCCGTGTCCCGGTCAGCCACCGCATCAAGCGGGGGTCGTCGGTGGCTTGCGGGTGCAGCAGCGGAACCGACACGCTCAACCCGTCAACCACATGGTGATGTGCCGCGTGGCGAACGCCGCCACCCATGCGAGCACGAACATGTACCCCCACGCCACCAGCGGCCATCGCCACGAGTTGGTTTCGCGTCGCAGCGTGGCGATGGTGGACATGCATTGCAGGGCGTAGGCGAAGAACACCAGCAGCGCCATGATCGTCGGCGCCGTGAATACCAACTCACCGTGGTGCGGGCCGGAGGTGAACACCGCCGAATGCGTGGCCGCGACGAGATCACCGGATTCCCCGGTGGCGAAGATCTGCCCCAGTGTGGCCACGAACACCTCGCGGGCGGCCATCGCCCCGATCAGGCCGACGCAGACGCGCCAGTCGAAACCCAGTGGTGCGAACAGCGGTTCGAGGATCTTGCCCAGGCCGGCGGCGAAGGAATGATTGACGACGTAGGCCGTGGCAGCAGCTTGGTCCATGCCGGCGGTTTCGGAGGTGCGCACCGGCAGGTTGAGCAGGAACCACAGCACGACGGAGGTGCCAAGGATGATGGTTCCGGCCTTGCGCAGGAACACCTTTGCCGAGTCCCACACGGTCATCACCACCGATTTGGCGGACGGGAACCGGTACGGCGGCATCTCCATATAGAAGGGCAACAGGTCGCCCCCCAGCACCACCGACTTGAACAGCCACGCGGTGAGCATCGCCGAGACACCTCCCAGCAGATACATGCCGAACATCAC
This sequence comes from Mycobacterium gordonae, assembly GCF_002101675.1. GTDB lineage: Bacteria > Actinomycetota > Actinomycetes > Mycobacteriales > Mycobacteriaceae > Mycobacterium > Mycobacterium gordonae. Next base: position 69,377 of record NZ_LQOY01000227.1, read on the forward strand.
CACGCCCTGCATCGAAACCGGCCCCCACCGGTCCTGCGGGCTGACCAGCATCCCGATCAACAGGATGTACACGGGCAGTCGCGCCGAACAGGTCATCAGCGGGGCGGCCATACAGGTGGCGAGCCGGTCGCGCGACGACGGAATGGTGCGGGTGGCCATGATCGCCGGCACCGCGCACGCCAGCGAGGACAGCATCGCCACGAAGGCCCGGCCGTCGAGGCCGGTGGTCGACATGATGCGGTCCACCAGGAATGCGGCGCGCGTCATGTAGCCGATGTTCTCCAGCAGCGAGATCAGCAGGAACATCAGCACGATCTGCGGGATGAACACCAGCACGGCGCCGACCCCGCCGATCAGTCCGTGGCCGAGCAGGCCGGCGACCGCGGTGTTGGTGACGTTGTCGTCCACCAGGGCGCCGAGCCAGCTGAACAACTTCTCGATCACGTCCTGCAGCGGTGCTGCCAGGGTGAAGATGATCTGGAAGAACGCGAACATCACGGCGATGAAACACAGCGTTCCCCACACGGGGTGCAGCAGCACCCGGTCGATTCGGGCGCTGCGCTGGTCGGGTTCGGGGGCCCGGTAGTGGCCGGCGTTGAGGATCGACGCAATCCAGCTGTTGTATTCGGCGTCGTCGGACGGTGGGGGGATGGCGACGCGCCGCCAGGTCTGCGGCTCGGCGAGCAGCACCCGCAGCGGTTCGAATCCTTTGCCGCGGCTGCCCATCACACTGACCACCGGGACCCCGAGCGCGGCGGCGAACCGCTCGGTGTCCAGTTGCCCGCCGCGGGCCGCCAGCTCGTCTCCCATGGTGAGGATGAGCAAGGTGGGCTTGTTCAGTGCCAGGGCCTGCGATACCAGAGACAGGGAGCGTTCGAGGACCGTGACATCGACGACCACAGCCAGTGCATCGGGTGGCGGAACGCCAGGCAGTTCCCCGCTCAGCAGGTCGGCGACCACCTGTTCGTCGGGGCTGATCGGGTGCAAGCTGTAGCACCCCGGGACGTCCTCGACGAGGAACGTCCTCGTGTCGTCGTCAGTGCGCACGCGTCCGGTACCTACCCGTCGGGCGACGGTGACACCGGGATAGTTGCCGGTGCGCGCCCGCATCCCGGTCAGGTGGTTGAACACGGTGGTCTTGCCGGCGTTGGGGCTGCCGATCAGGGCGGTCCGGGGCAGGCCGGGCGGCGCGGCGACCGTCGCGCCGTCGTCATGGCAGGACGCGGTCATGACGGTTCGGCGATCTCAATGTGGGCAGCCTCGCGGCGCCGCAAGCAAGTGTCATAACCCAGCAACCGGTACACCGAAGGGTCGCCCAGCGGAGCGGTGCGCAGCTTGGTGACCCGGACTCCCGGACGAAAACCTAAGTGACGCAGGCGATTCGCCACATCATCCGCGATGGCCGGGTCGAGCGCGACGATCTCGGCGCCGGTTCCTGGCGCCAGGTCGGCCAGCGTGGTCCGCCGATCCTGACCGGGCCGGGCTTCACCCGCCGATCGGTCCAACCGGCTGTTGGGCATCGTCGTTCCTCCGGACTGCCGACACTGCCAGGCGCTGGTGGTGTCAGCGATGCAGCAAGACTACCGATAGTTAGGTTACCCTCACCGGCCGGAGCCGGATTCGGCTTTACCGCCACCCGATACGGCAGTGCGACCTTGCCTTGGGGTCTAGCATCCAGTTGCGTGCGACGAGTCTTGGTGCTGACCGCGGTTGTGGCGGTGGCGACGATCCTCGGAGGATGTGGAGACAAGAACGCGGCCTCCGGCAAACGTCCGGCCGCGCAGGCCGTGGTGATCGTGTCCGGCGGCGATGCGACGAGCCCGTTCACCACGCCAGACCAGGCGTGCGCCACCGGGCTGGCCGCAGGCAACACCGACACCGCGATCCGCGAATACCTGCTCAAGCAGGGCTACACCACCTACACCTCGCCGGCGATGGCGGGCCGTGGGCAGGTGGCCGATCAGACCGGCTTCGGCCCGTTCGGGATCTGCCCGGTCACGCTTCCGGAGAACATGACTGTCGACTCCGCGATCAGTACCACTACGTGACCTGATCGCCAATCCGCACAACCCCCGCGATTCGGTCGGTGATCTAGACGAACTGGCATCCATAGCCGAGTTCCAGCTTCAACCGGCGGTAGTGGTCACCCGCGGCGCCTTCGAAAAGCTCTACCCCGAGACCAGCATCTCGGCGCGTTGGGTGGTCGTTATTGGCAACCGTCGCCTCGCTGCCGCCCACAAGTTCGGCCGTCCCGAACTCGACGTCGTGGTCAAGGACGAGCTAGCCAAGGACCGGGCGACGCTGCTGACCGCCGTGATATCCGAGAACGTCGACCGGTCCGGGTTCGACGTCATTGAGGAGGCCAAAGCGGTGGAGAGCCTAGTAAGCGAATACGGCAGCGCCGACGCCGCGGCCGATCATCTTCGCAAGAGTAAGACATGGGTTTCGCAGCGGCGCGCGCTGCTCAAACTCGCGCCGGCCCTGCAGGAGGCCACCCGCAGGGGTGATTTGGCGATCAGGGAGGCGAGGTCGCTGGCGCGGGTGCCGCTGGAACAGCAGGTGACGCGCTGGACGGCGGTCAGGGACCGCCGCGGAGAGGGTCGGGAGACCGACGCCGACGGCGGAAAGTCTTGCGCCGAGGGCAACGGGCGGGGTGGGGGAGAGGCGACGTCGCGCACGTCGCGGTCAATTAGCAAAGCCCTGCACAAATTCGACACCGCACCCGACGAGTTGGCCGCCGCGCTGCGAGACCAGCTCGGTGACGCCGGTGCCAAAACCCTTGTCCACCAGCTGCGAAAACTGTTGAGGCACGCTTAGCTTCGACCCCGAAGCGCGCAGTGTTACCTCAAAGGTCGCGCTGGCAATCGGTTGCGCCAGGCAAGTGTCCGGACCGATGAGGTGGCCACAAGCTGATCGTGCCGGCGCCATCGGGCGACCGGTAAACCGGGTTTGCGAGTAATCGAGTGTCGGGGGCCGGTTCTGGGTTCGGCACCGCGACTGAACGGCTTGGGACGGCCGCACCGCAATGTGCGTGGCCTGGCCTTGATGTTGATCGGTTGCGACTTCATCGGGTGGGCGTACCTCGGTGTGAACCGGGTTCGACCGGCAAAGGTCACCAATCGATCTTCGAGCTGGTGCGGCCGCGACGTGATCGGGGAAGCTGGTAGCAGCGGCACGGGAAGGCGCAGGCGTTGCGGCGCGAGATCAGCAGTGTCCTGGGCTGCTGTTTGCGTGAGGGAACGCTCGCCTGGCTGCCGGCGTTCCAACGTTCGCCCTATGGCCGGATAGATTAGGAACCGTAGCAATGCGATGTGTGGCGACATCCCGGGTACGACGGGGGAGGGGGCCACCCTGGTGACAGGTGAGGACTCAAAGCAACGCGGGTCCATCGGCGGCGCGACGAGATGATGGGACGCGGCCACCGTGGGGGCGCAGAGCCAGTGATTTGTGCCACGGTGAGCTCATCGCCGGTGAGCCAGTTTTCCGCGGAAAACTGGCAACGTTAACCCTGGGCGCACAGAGGACGGCGGGTGCGGAATACTCTCAGCGACAAGCTATTTCGGCATCGCACTGTACGGGATAGTGACCTGCGTGGCAGTAAGTGTGAGGGGGGCGGCGCAACGCAAGCTTGGTGGGGGCCTATTGCCGCAGACGTCAGTGCGTGACGGGTCGGCGTCATTGGAAGCCGTGTGGTTGGCTGCGCGGCCGCGCGTCTGCGCGTGGTGTTCAGCCGTTGATACCTATGCGCCATGAGCGCTCACGCCCAGCATGGGCACCCGAGGGCACGGGCGGGGTACCAGAGACCAGACCGTGCGACAGCCGGGACAGAACGACGAACGCTCGTCATGGGACAGGGACAGGGACAGGGAGCGCTGGGGGAGCGGCGTTGGTTAGAAGGGGGCAGTGCTGGTGGTGCGCCAGGGGCGCTTAATCCGCGGTCTGCGGAGTTTGTCGGCCAGTGTGGGCCGCCGAGCTGTCGCTATGCGGCAGTGCCTCGGCTCGACGAGGAGGTAGTGGTGGTCACCACCGCGCCGGAATCTGCGCTAAGTAGTGACGACGTCTGAATCGCGGCCAAGGGTAACTCCACCGCCCCCGGAAGTTCTCTGCTGCGGTGGCCGTCCAACAGCCATCACATGGCCGGCCGAACAGCGGATCGGCGGACAGCTATCTAGCGACCCTTCGACGCAGCACACCAATTCACCCATCTCGAAGCTGACTGAGAATCTCCACGGTTGACTTGCCGATGTCACACGCGCCGGCGGTGAAGGCGCAGTTGCAAGTTGAGCGGTTTGAGGGTCATGGCCTCAGCAGCGGCGAGCCGGTAGTCCGGCGAGGGTTCGAGGTCGAATTGGTGCAGGACGGCAGCGAGGGTCACAAGGATCTCGTGGAGTGCGAATGCGCGACCGATGCACGCGCGGGGACCTGTTCCGAAGGGCCGGTAGGTGCGGGGTGGAAGTCTGCGCAGGTTTTCGCTAAGGAACCGGTCGGGATTGAATTCGGCGGCATCAGGTCCCCAGGCATCGGAGCGATGTGCAGCAATGAGGTGGACGAATACCCAGTCGCCGGTCCGGAAGTGGTGTTTTCCATTACCGATCGTGGTGTCGTGGCGGGCCTGGCGGAAATAGCCGGGGGCCGCGGGCCACAGTCGTAATGTTTCGTCAACGATGCAGCGCAGGTATTGCAATTGGTGCACATCCCCAAAACCGATCTCGGGAAAGCCGGGTTCGGGCCAGCGTGCGTCGATCTCGGCGCGGGCCCGGGCAGCGATGTCAGGATTGCTGGACAGAACGTGCAGAGCGAAAGCGATTGCGTTAGCCGAGGTTTCGCTTCCGACGACGAGAAAAGTGAGCAGTTCGTTGATGACGGTGGCCTGGTCGAGCTGTTCACCAGTGTCGGGGTCTCTATTGTGCAGCAGTGAGTGCAAGATGTCGCCATTCCCCTGGGTGGCGGGGTCCCTGCTGCGGTCTTTGACGATCCTGTCGACCTCTCGGCGCATCTCGGTCTTGTCTGAGACGTGCTGACTTTTTCGCTCGTCAGAGATATCGACCGTGTGGCGGTCCGCGTAAGCAAGTTCGCGGAGCAGCATTGCCAGGAACGGCTTTTGCCGTTCCCGGGGATTGCTCAGGTTGTTGAATGAGTGCCCCATGGCGACGCGGCTGATGATTTCCAGGGTCAGTCGGTTGGCGTCAGCGGGAACACTGATCCAGGCGCGGACACGGCTTTTGGTGTTCCACCCGTCGATCAGTTCGCGCACAGTGTTGACCATGTCGCTGTGATAGCGACTCATCGCTGCCCTGGTGAACAGCGGTACAAGCAGGTTATGCGCTCGCCGCCAATTCGGTTCGTGGTTGTACGCGGTGAATAATCCGTCGCCGAGCACCGATCGCAGTCGGTCCAATGAAGGTCCGACGTGTTTTTCCCAATGGGTTTCGTCGTTGACTTCCGCGACGAGGGCGGTGTCAGCGACAAAGATGACCGGCTGGGCGGCGAACGGTTGCTCGATCATGCCGCTGCCCAGTTCACGCAGCCGATCGGTAACGTCTTGGACCGGCTTGGTGAAATCGATCGTGCGGTAATTACCGAGGACAGGGAACTGAAAGCGAGAAGAATCCCTGGTTGACGGGGGAGTGTCCGCGATCATGCGGGCGTGCCTGCTTTCGTCGATGGGATCGGTGCGGTGCGCCTCTGAGTGGCAGCCCACGCAAGGGTCCACCATTTTGCCACCTTCACCAAGGCTGCGACCTCGCCGTCGAGGGTTGTTGACGGCGATCCGAGCACCGTTACAGCACTGGGGGACTTGGGTGTGAGTCCCGCGCTGCGAGCCCTCGCGGCACACGCCAACTGGAAGGCCTGAGTCGCTGCGCCGCAGCGTCGGGTCGGTACTGAATGCGTCGAGAGGAACGTTGCGACCTCCCGCGGATCGACTTCGCCGAAGTAGGGGCGCAGCCGCAGAAAGGCGTCGCGAATTTCGATCACTGTTTGGTGCAGTGCCAGGGTAGTGATCCGCCCGCCCGGATCTACCTGCTCGATGTTGAATCTGCTCTCGGGAACCACTGATGTCATCGCACGCCATAGTGGCTGCAACTTTCGGCTACTGCGGCTGACGGGATCTAGGCCCAAGCGGGAGAGCAGTCTCACGACAAGTGGAATTGCGCCCAGGACGTAGACAAACACTGCGATACCGAAGTATTCGAAGCCGTGCAGCCACAGTCGGAACATCACAGTGCTTGTCCAACCGAGTTGATCGGTCAACGCTGATATCAGCGCTTCCAGGCAACCGAGGGCAGTCATCGTGCCCAGCGTCAGGCCGCTGGCGGCCAGCAGGCGCTCGCGTCTGTTGCTGGCCCTCTTGAGTTCGTTGGCAAACATCCAGACAAATCTTGCGGCCATCACGAGCAGGATGATCAAGTAGAATACCCATGCCGAGATCGCATCCCAACCGCCGGAGACTTCCAGCGTTTGGCCGGCCAAGCGGGCACGGGTAGCGGCAACTAGAAAGCAGATGCACGAAATGATGGCCGCCGCCCGGTAGTAACGGTGTTGACGGCGTGCTTGCTCTGGTGGCAGCCCATTCCACAGCATCGTGAAGCCGATGAGTTCGGTGCTGGCGAAAACCATTGCGACGAAAGCCATTTGTTGGGCGGTAGTCGGCGACATGAGGGCGCCTCGAGACAGGATGTCTTCGACGCTGCCCTCGCGCAGAAGTTGGGCCACGAGGACGAATGCCATCAAGTTGTTGTAATAGGTGTCGTAGCTGTTGGTCCTACACAGCCAGTAACGCCCGACGAGCAAGACCGCCATGGTCACGATGACGGGCCAGGCAATGACGGCTGGGACGCTAGAAATCATCGCCGATGAAGGAAGGCGCTACGCATCATCGATTGGCTTTGCGCTGCCTCGGCGGCGGCAAGCATCAATACCGAAGCAAACCGTTCGGCGTCCCGTTCCTGCTCGTCGGCGTAGTCCGTGCGCCCCAGGACCGTCCGTATCAGGGCTGGCTCGAGGTCGGGGAGGATGGAGCGGCACAGTTCGGCGATCGCAGTCGGCCCTACCCTGTTGCCCTCGCGTGGCCCGCTGCGATGTTCAAGGACCATGTGGCCAATCTCGTGGCAGACAATTTGATCAATGTGGTAGTCGGTTGTCCCCGCCTCATGAACGATGATGTCTTCATCATCTTTGATCAGCCACAGGCCGCAGGGGCTGTCGATGAAGGCTGCGGTGTCAGTCGGGATCAGCCGGATGGGGCGGCCACGCTGATGCGCAAAATTTTCGACGAACGTTCGCCGATCCCATGGCACAGGGATCGGCAATTGACGCGCCAGGGTAAGCAGATCAGCGTTAGTCGCTGCCATGATCTGGCCCTCGAGGAGAGACATCGACCGGCGGCAGCTGTTCGAGTTGGCGCACGTGATCGGCCATCGCCGCCAAGCTATTGAGGGACTCGGTCGTCAATCCGTGGGCGCGCATCGCCAGGTCGCGCACGCCACTGTCCCGCAAGGCCTGCAGCAGATTGAGTTGCGCGTCAATCTGCGGATCGATACCAGGGTCGATCAAATATGACGGTGAGACCCCAAAGAACTCGGCGATCGCCCGAAGGTGCTGGACAGTCGGATTGTTCTTGGCGCCCGTGCGCAGCTGCCACACGTAGGCGGCACTGATCGACACACCGGTGTGTTTCGTGATGGCTTCCGCGGCTGCAGCGTTGGACAACGGCGGTTCGGTGGGCTTGCGCATGATGTCGAACAGCTTGTTGAGCTTGGTCGCCAGTTCAGTGACCTCGCCTGTAGCCGAATCACGGTGCACAGGGTCAGTCAATCTACTCTCGTTTCGCTCCACGCCCCCTCGCATAAACTGAGGTTACTACACGACATCGTCCCAGTTCCGGGTGGAAGTCTCTCTGCGGACTGACGCCCAGGACTGGGCCGGACGGTGGCAGCGGCTGCGGCACAATCGCTTGCATTTATGTGAGTATATGGTATGAACTAGGTCAAGTACACAGATTGATGGAAGTCAGCGGCGACCAGCGACGACGCCTGCCAAGCCCGGCTGACAGCCTTAACGCGTCAAATAGCCGCCAAGATGGGGGATGTGTTGTGTTGACAAAGGATTCCCATGTGGCGCGCATCCAACGTGATGAGTGGCTAGAGCTGACACGTACGCAATCCCTTCTTCCGACACAACGAAGGTTTCCATTCAGGACGACGCGGGCAGAATCGACGATGACAGTGCCAAGCGAGACGCAGATGGACTCAGAATCGGTGCCCGACGAGTCACGAATAGAGTTCTACGAAAGCTATTTTCGCGCCCATCACGGCCTTTCCTGCAGCCTGTTCACGGCATCCGATGGGGAGCGGTTGCACGTCTACACCGCCGGTCCCGACGCGGCGTCAGCGATACTTCTGTGCAACGCGCCGGGAATGTCGGTTGAGTTCGTTCGCCCCCTTGCCCATCGGCTGGCCGGAGCGTTCCGTGTGATCACATGGGAGTCCCGTGAACTGCCGGGCGTGTATCACGACGCCCAGTCATTGCGGCATCTGATGGATCGTCAGGTGCGTGACGGGCTGGAAGTACTCGCTCACTTCGGCGTGTCCGGCGCGAAGCTGCTCGGCTGGAGCGCCGGGACGCGGATTGCACTAGAAATTGCCTCAATATGGGATGGCGCCGCCAGCAGTTTGGTCCTGATGAATGGTGCCTACCCGACTGAACTCGCAGAACTCACCGCGCTGACACGGAAATATGCCGACGATTTGCAGCCTGGTCCGACGGGAAGCGATGACACACCGGCGCGGGCGGTGGAAACGGGCGCAATATTTATGACCCGCGACCTCAGCGGTGCCAGACCAGGCAGTAACGCGGCCGCCATGTATCCTTTTGGCCCGCCACAGCGACCTGCCGAGAATATCCGGGCCTACGCAAAACTGCTTCTGTCGCAAGCGGATAACGCGCTGGACCTGAGCAAGCTACCGTACGTTCCCGCGCTGATCCTGACTTGCGATGGGGACGTGACCTCACCTCCCAGCTCATCCACTCGCTTCGCCTCAGAGGTCCCACTGAAGGCCCAGTGTATTTCGTTCCCAGCTGGCGACCACTTCTCGCTGTACTGGGACCCTCGATTCATTGACGCCGTCGATGACTTCGTCAAGTGCTCGGAACTTACCGAAACCGCCAGTAGCCCCGATGTCGCGGCAACGCCCAGGTTCGGAAAGGTCGCCACTTCTACGGTGGGTGCGGGGGAGAGGATCACCGTGGCGGCGCTGTCGAAGCGGTCACCGACACGCGCACTCGCCTAACGGCCGTCAGTCTCGTCGCGACCGATCCTGCACATGCGTTCCCCCCAGAGTTTAGGCTCGCAGCACGCGATCCTGATAACATCGGTACACGTCCGGTGTCATCGCGTGAAACGAGAGTGTATGGCCGAGAGTGCTTCACTTGGGCTTCAAAGTAATTCCGGGCTGGCGCAGAAGCTGAACAAATTGTTCGAGGTCATGCGTAAGCCCTCGGATGCGCCGTTGTCTAACGCCGCGGCGGCGGAGGCGATCAAAGAGAAGACGGGCGTATCCATCAGTGCGGCATATATATGGCAATTGCGTAGTGGCCTGAAGACAAACCCCACTGTTACGCACCTGCAAGCGATGGCCAAATTCTTCGGAGTGCCGGCGTCCTACCTGATCGACTCCGACTCTGAGCCGGAGATCGAAGGGCAACTCAACCTGCTGCAAGCACTGCGAGACAGTGGCGTGCGTGATTTGGCAATGCGCGCTTCGGGGCTCACCCCGAGCGCGATCACCAACATCGCAGCAATGGTCGACCACGTGCGTCGATTAGAGCACCTGCCGCCGGTCGCCAATGATGAAGGGACATCCAAGTAGATGGCGGTTGCGAGCAATGACATTCTCGATTTGGTGCGCGCTTTGCCCATCCCCACGCCCTGGAATCGAAATGTCTTCGTCGAGAACCTCTCGAAAAAGCGCGGTCGCGCGATCACGCTCGTCCCTACAGACACCGCGTCACTGGGGCTCGGCCCCTGCGGACTGTGGCTTTCCCGTGACGACGACGACCTGATCCTGCACGAAGTAGGGACTTCGGAGTATCACATCGATCAAATTGTCGGCCATGAGGTCGGGCATATGTTGCTGGGGCACGATCGCATCGATGCCTTCGGCAATAAGAAGGAACGCCAACGCGATTTGTGTCACTACGTGTTGCCCGATATCGACCCCGAAACGGTTCGGGCAGTCTTGGGGCGCACCAACTGCCCCGGCGACGAAGACGAACGCGACGCCGAGAGGTTTGCTTCTGCGCTGATGCTGGCCGTCGCTGATGCCAACGAACGGCGATCGATTGTGCGCAGCGCCTTTTTCCGCCGACGATGAGCCCGGTCCTTCCAGACACCACCGCTGACCGGTGACGAAGTTCATCATTGTCATCGATCGTTTGTGGTGGCGGCGGGCAGACCTCCATGTGAAACACTTTTTCACGGTGCCTGCACACGTGGCGGTGTTTCAGTGACCCCCTCCGCCGTCCCGGCCATGATCGCCTGGCCATTCATCGCATTCATGACAGTGGTACTACTCGGGCGCTACCGGTGGTTCAACGAAAATCTCTCGGAAAAGTACATCAACAACACCCTGGCCTTCTTGTGGGCGGCTCAGCTACTCCGAGAACCCTTCGTGCAAAGGCAGATGATCGATTCAGCATTGGTCACGGAGCCCGGCGTGTGGCAAATAAGTACCGCGCTCATGGGCTACAGCTTCACCGAATTCATCGGATTCAGCATGCTGTGGTCAGGGATGCCCGAAGCGGAAACCCGCCGCAAACACCGGTACTACCGTATGGCGGCGATTCTGCTAATCACGGGATTTCTGATCTGCGGGACCCGTGCCCGCCTTGCCAACAAGCCCCTAGAGCTCCTGGTGGGGTGGGATTCAGTGACAACGCTGAGTTGCCTCACGGCCATGTTGATGGTCCTGGCTATACGTCTGGTGTGGAATTCCCTCAGCGAGCTGCGGGCGGCCAATAGCCCCCGGGAACGCTGGATTGCACTGAGCACACTGCTGATGGGGGTGTTCGGCGTCGGAATCGTAGTGCAAGAGGCTGCGCTGCAGCTGTTCGACCAACTCGGCTGGACTCACACCGCTAGTTACCGCAAGGGGTCGCACGAGGACGGTCTCTTTTTCGGCATCCTGGCGCCGTTTGTGATGGCCGCCGTCCCTCTCGCGCTGAAGCTGCTCCGGTCGCTCGGGCTGGATCGCACCACTCGAAGCTGGCACAAACTGCAACCCCTGCGCCAGGCGATGAGAGCCGTCACCCCAGAACGCTTCATCGATTCTGACGACGAGGAGTTCGGGCGGCGGGGAAAGTCGACACTTCAACTGCACGACACCGTGGTCGAGATCCGCGACGCCATCTTGCGCCTGCGCCCCTACGTCCGCGCAATACCCGAGGATGAGGTGATTTGCTTCCTGGATGTGTCCCAAACTGTCCGTGCCAGCGAGCGCGAGGCCGCGCTTGCCGCGCTGCGTCTCGCTCACGCCGCGAACGCGAAAACTGCCGGCATCACCCCCGATCCCCCCGAAGGCGACGCCGCGCTGATCGTCACCTCAAAAGCGACAACCCTCGAAGAAGAAGCGGCCGAACTGCTCACGCTGGCGAAATGGTGGCCCAGCGCGTACGCCGCAGCCACCTCCGTGGCCCCCACGAAAGCGAGCCCAACACCATGACCACGCCCACCGCCACGGCCATCCCGCACTCCCGCTTCCGGCTTCCCTTGCTTGGTGATCTCCTCACCATCGACTTCACCAGCCCTGTACTAGGAACGACCGACAAGCTGCGCAACTCCACCGACGGAATCTTCGAACAGCGCATCTTCGCCCTATCAGCCATCGCTATCTCCGATGCCGCCCTCATCGAGGAAGTCAACGACGAAACCCGATGGCAAAAACACGTCGGTCCGCTCGTCGACAAGCTGCGCCTCACCCTCGGAGACGGACTCTTCACCGCCTACAACGATGAACCCAACTGGCACAAAGCCCACAACATCCTGATGCCCGCGTTCACCAAGACAGCCATGAAGAACTACCACGACAGCATGGCCACCACCGTCGAAGAACTTGCCCAGGCATGGAAAGACGCCAGCGCCAAGCGGTCGTGGATTGACATCCCCGCCCAAGCCAACCGGCTCACCGTCGAAATCATCGCGCGCGCAGGATTGGGCCACACCTTCGGCAACCTCAGCGATCCGGGGGAGAACGCATTCAGCGCAGCCATCATCAGCGAACTGAGCTACGTGCGGCGCGCGATGCGCGTCGACCCGATTCCCTTCTACACCAATCTCTTCGGGAAGAAACGCTATCAGCAGCACCTGGCCGACAGGGAGTTCATCCGAAACTTGGTCTGCGGCATTGTCGATGCGCGCCGCAACAACCCGGCACCAGGACCAACCGAAAACATGCTCGACATCATGCTCCACAGCGCCGATCCCGAGACGGGGGAGAAGCTGGACTCGGAGAACGTTGTCAACCAAATCCTTACCATGATGGCAGCCGGTAGCGAGACGTCAGCTAACACCATCTCGTTCGCCCTGCATTATCTGTCCGCCCACCCCGACGTGGCGGCTCGCGCACGCGCCGAAATCGACCAACGCTGGCCCGAATCTGACTTTCCGCGCATCGAATTCGACGACATCGCCAAGTTCAGATATCTGCGGCGGGTGGTCGACGAAACGCTGCGCCTGTGGCCCGTAGCCCCCGGTTACTACCGTCAAGCTCGCAGCGATACCACCCTCGGCGACGGCAAATATAGCTTCCGGAAGGGAGATTGGGTGGCTGTCGTCCTGCTGGCCGCCCACCGCTCCCCGGCCTGGGGGCCCGACCCCAACGAATTCAACCCCGACCGATTTCTCCCCGAGAACCTACGCAAGCTGCCCCCGCACATCTACAAACCCTTCGGCACCGGGCCACGAGCCTGCATCGGCCGCCAATTCGCACTCCACGAAATTTGCTTGACACTCGCCGCGATCCTGCACCAGTTCGACCTGGAACCCAAGCCCGGTTACCACCTCAAGATCGCCGAAACACTGACCCTGAAACCCGCCGACTTTCAGTTACGCCTGCACCCGCGACATCGACCTGACAACCCCAGCTAGCCGGGCCGCTGACGGCGAGTGCCAGCACGGCCACCTCAAAGCAACTGGCCGCCAACAGGCGAGAGGAACCGACGATGCGCCTGCCATTCCTGCCCCTACCACTGTGGGTCGCGCGTGGGGTGATCGACCTTCGAGAACGGCTGCTGGGCCTCGCCGACGCCACAGTCCCTGGGGAAATCACGCTGTTCCTCGACGTCATCTTCGGGCTGCAGAAAACAAAAATCGCCGGCGTTCTCGTCACCTCCGGCATCGCCGATGCCCTTGGCGAAACCTCTCGGCGGCCAGTCGATCTGGCCGACGAACTCGGATTAGATTCTGACGTGACAACCAGGATCGTCAACGCCGCGATCACGCTGCGACTGATCAAACGTGACCGCACCGGACGTGTGCGCTTGACCAGAATCGGTGCGCCGCTGCGCCGTGAACACCCCAAGTCGATCGCATCCTGGGCCGCCTACTACGCAGACCCAGACACCGCGGCGGTCTACGCCCACCTTGACCGCCAACTACGCGATGGCGCCGAAATATCCGGACATCGAGCAGCATTCGGCAAATCGCTATGGGAATATCTAGGCGATCGCCCAGAACGAGGAGAGGCGTTCGCAGATGCGATGCGCCAACTCACCGAATTCGACCTTGCCGGGATCGCCCAGTCCTACCCCTGGCCGAAGCACGGAACCATCTGCGACATCGGCGGCGGAGTGGGACACCTGCTTGCAGCCATCCTCGAACAGCGCCCGCATGCGCGAGGCATCCTGCTCGACACACCGGAAGTACTTGAGCGGGCAGACAGATTTCTGCGCCAACAAGGGCTCGACGATCGGATCGAAACCCGCGCCGGCGACCTGTTCGGCCAACTCGACGCTCACGCGGACGTGTACACGATGAAATGGATCCTGCACGACTGGAGCGACGACGCATGCCGCGACATCCTCAAAAGCGTACGCGCCACCATGCCGACCGGCTCCAAGCTAGTCACCATCGATCAACACCACGAATCTGCCCGCCCCAACGCCTTCACCGCCATGGCCGACGTGATGATGCTCGTCTTCTGCGAAGGCGGGCGAGAACGCTCACCCCAGCAAGTGCAAGCACTGATGCGCGACGCCGGGCTCATACCGGGACCAGTTCGCCACTTCGTGTTGACGACGGTTGAAAACCAGGCCAGTCGCGACGGTTGAAAAGTAGGCCACCCGATCAGATTGGATGGGTGATCT
>NZ_LQOY01000228.1 GCF_002101675.1 Mycobacterium gordonae
CTTAGTAGTGCGGTGAGGCCGCCGGGAACCGGTCGGTGGTCGCCGACTGCGGGTCATCTTGCCGGGGCAGCAGGTAGGCGCGAACCGCCGAACGTGGCCCGTAGGGCCGAAGTAGCTGGCTGGCCGGGCGAGTGCGTACTTGTTGCGGCCACCAGAACCAGCGCCCCAGCAGCGCGGCGACGGACGGCATCATGAATGAGCGCACGATCAGGGTGTCGAACAGCAGACCCAGGCCGATGGTGGTGCCGACCTGCCCGACGACTTTCAAATCGCTGAATATGAACGAGGCCATGGTGGCGGCGAAGACCAGGCCCGCAGACGTCACCACCGCACCGGTGCCGGCCATCGAGCGGATGATTCCGGTTTTCAAACCGGCACCGATTTCTTCTTTGAAACGGGACACCAGCAGCAGGTTGTAGTCGGATCCGACGGCCAGCATCAAGATGATGGACATCGCCAGCACCATCCAGTGCAGTTTGAAGCCGATGATGTCCTGCCACACCAGCACGGACAGTCCGAACGAGGCGCCCAACGAGATCAGCACCGTGCCCACGATGGTGACCGCGGCGACCAGGCTTCGGGTGATGATCAGCATGATGATCAAAATCAGGCTGGCCGCAGCTATTGCCGCGATCATCAGGTCGTATTTGGAGCCGTCGCGCATGTCCTTGTAGACCGCGGCGGTGCCGGCAAGGTAGATCTTGGCGCCCTCCAGCGGAGTTCCCTTGATGGCTTCCTTGGCTGCGTTCTTGATCGGCTCGACGTGCGAAATGCCTTCCGGGGTCGCGGGATCCCCTTCATGGGAGATGATGAAGCGGGCCGCGTGCCCGTCCGGCGACAGGAACATCTTCAGACCGCGCTTGAAGTCGGGGTTGTCGAAGACTTCCGGCGGGATGTAGAACGAGTCGTCGTTCTTGGCGGCGTCGAAGGCCTGGCCCATGGCGGTCGAGTTTTGGCTCATCACGTCCATCTGGTCATACAGCGACGACATCGAGCTGTGCATGGTCAGCATCATTTGCTTCATGGTCGTCATGGTGGCGATCATGGGCGGCATCTGCGCCAGCATCTGCGGCATCAAGGCGTCCAGCTGAGATATGTCGCCGGCAAGATAGGTGAATTTTTCGGTGATCTGATCCAGACCGTCGAGCGCGTCGAAGAGGGATCGCAGCGACCAGCAGCCCGGGATGTCGAAGCAGTGCTTTTCCCAGTAGAAGTAGCTGCGAATCGGCCGGAAGAAATCATCGAAGTTGGCGATGTTGTCGCGCAATGTGTTTGTGACATCCAACATTTCATGCGTGAGGCCGTCCATGTGGTGGGTGACCGCGGCCATCTGCGAGGTGATGTTGTACATGCGCTGCATGGTGTCGATGGACTGTTGCATCGCGTCGGCCTGCTTGAGCATGTCGTCCATGCGCTGGTGCATGTACTGCTGGTTTTCGACCTGCGTGGTGTTTTGCATGCTGATCTGGAACGGGATTGAGGTGTGCTCGATCGGCGTTCCCAGCGGCCGGGTGATCGCCTGGACGCGCGCGACACCCGGGATGTGGAAGACCCCCCTGGCGATCCGGTCCAACACCAGCATGCCCGCCGGGTTGCGCATGTCGTGATCGGTCTCGATCATCAACAATTCCGGATTCATCCGGGACGCGGGGAAATGCCGTTCGGCGGCGGCGTAGCCGATATTCGCGGGGACGCTCGGGGGTAAATACAGCCGGTTGTCGTAATTGGTTTGATAACCGGGTAGGGCGAGTAGACCGATGAGGGCGATCGCGACTGACACCGCGAGAATTGGCCCGGGCCAGCGCACGATCGCGGTGCCCACCCGTCGCCATCCCCGGGTCCGCATCTTGCGCTTAGGATCGAACAGCTTGAAGAAACTGCCGACGGTCAGGACCGCCGGACCCAAGGTCAGCGCGGCAGCAACGGCGACCAGCATCCCGACCGCACAAGGGATACCCATAGTCTGGAAATACGGAAGCCGGGTAAAGCTCAGGCAATACATCGCACCGGCAATAGTCAGGCCAGAGCCAAGGACGACGTGCGCGGTTCCGTGGAACATGGTGTAGAAGGCTTTTTCGCGGTCCTCGCCTAGGCCGCGCGCCTCTTGATATCGGCCGAGAATAAAGATCGCATAGTCTGTCCCAGCGGCGATGGCCAACAGCACCAAAATATTAACCGCGAAGGTCGACAATCCCATGATGTTGTTGTAGGCCAGGAAAGCGACAACCCCCCGAGCCGCCATCACCTCGATCACCACCATGAACAACGTGCTGAACACGGTGATAATCGAGCGGTATACCCACAGCAACATCACGATGATCACCACGAAGGTGATGATCGTGACCTTCTGGAGGCTCTTTTGTCCGGCCCAGTGCTGATCGGCGATCAACGCCCCAGCGCCGGTCACATAGGCCTTGACCCCCGACGGCGCAGGCACACTGTCCACGATCTTGCGGACCGCCGCGACAGACTCGCTGGCCAGGCTCTCGCCCTGGTTACCAGCAAGATACGCCTGCACATAGGCGGCCTTGCCGTCAGAGCTTTGCGAACCGGCGGCCGTCAGCGGATCCCCCCAGAAGTCCTGGACGTGCTGGACGTGCTTCGTGTCAGCCTCGAGTTTGCGGACGATCTGGTCGTAGAAATGGTGGGCCTCATCGCCCAGCGGCTTGTCACCTTCCAGCACGATCATGACCGCACTGTCACTGTTGAATTCGTTGAATACTTTGCCGATGCGCTTCATCGCTTGCATCGACGGCGCGTCCTTGGGGCTCATCGACACGGTGTGTTCTTCGGCGACCGCGTCCAGCGATGGAACCAAGACGCTGAGGACGACGACAAGCCCCACCCAGGCAAAGACGACGGGCACCGCGAGTTTGTGGACCGTTCGCGCGAAAACCGGCATATGCGGCAGCCCTGCGGCCCGGTCATCGGTCATGCGGACTTCACTATGCAGAACGTTTGCGCATTCATACCCTGACTCGACCTTTCGTCCTTGACCACCTCGTCCACGATGATC
>NZ_LQOY01000229.1 GCF_002101675.1 Mycobacterium gordonae
CGCCCAAGACCGCGCCCACCGCGTGGCCGCCGAACGCCGCCAGAATCGAAAAGAGCGCATCGCCGCCACCGGCCCCCCCGACAACGAACCCCCACCCTTTTAGCTGGGCGGCCGGTCTCACGAGGCGACGGTGAACAGACGCCAGTCGCCCGGTACACCCTTGACAGCACCGGGCGTCAAGCAAGGTATGCCAGTCACGGTCGCCCACCTCCGCGGCCCGGCGCGTCGAGTCCACGATGTCGGTGAACAACGCCGTAGCCAGCACCCGATCATCAAGCAGCTGAGCCTGCTGACCAGTGAGAAACTCCGCGACCACCCGGAACGAATCCCGCCGACGCCCTATATGCGACGCGCAAACCCCAGTTCAGCGCGTAGCGCGTCTCGGAGAGCATTGCGGAAGTGCAATGGCCCGCGGAAGTCGCTACGCCGTTTGCTCAGCGGCCCGTAGGGTACCCCTCAGGCATGGCACGGTTCGGTTATACCTTGATGACGGAGCAGACGGGCCCGAAAGAGCTTGTGCGCGATGCAATTTCGGCAGAGCAGCGGGGCTTCGACTTCGAGGTCTGCAGCGATCATTTCTCACCGTGGCTGGCTTCGCAGGGCCATGCACCCAACGCGTGGGCGGTGCTGGGGGCGGTCGCGCACGCCACCGAACGTGTAGACCTGTACTCCTACGTGACGTGCCCCACCATGCGCTACCACCCCGCGATCGTCGCGCAGCAGGCGGCCACCGTCCAGATCCTCGCCGACGGACGATTCACCCTCGGCCTGGGCAGTGGTGAGAACCTCAACGAACACGTGGTCGGCCAGGGCTGGCCGACCGTCGAGCGCCGCCAGGACATGCTCCGCGAGGCCATCAAGATCATTCGCGAACTGTTCGGCGGCGAACTGGTGGACTGGCGGGGCGACTACTTCCAGGTGGATTCGGCGCGTTTGTGGGACGTGCCCGACGTGCCGCCTGGAATCGGCGTGGCGATGGCCGGCCCCAGGGGCGTGGAAAAGTTCGGCAAACTGGCCGACCACCTCATCGCGGTGGAACCCGACCAGGAATTGGTCGATGACTGGCGGACCGCACGTCAAAGCGCCGGCTGGCCCGGCGTGGGTCGCGTCGTCGGGCAGCTGCCGGTGTGCTGGGATCCTGACCGCGACAAGGCAATCGCCCGTGCGCACGATCAATTCCGGTGGTTCGCCGGCGGATGGACGGTTAACGCGGACCTGCCGACGCCTGCGGGATTCGCCGGCGCCACGCAGTTCGTGCGACCCGACGATGTCGCCGAGAGCATTCCGTGCGGGCCGGATCTGGACGCGATCGTCGAAGCCGCAAAGTCCTACTGGGAAGCGGGTTTCACCGACATTGCCCTCATCCAGATCGGCGGGGAGTCCCAGGAACAGTTCCTGAAGGAGGCCGCCGAACCCCTGTTGGACGCGCTGCGAAGTGCCGCCGGTTGAGGCGCCGCAAACGTTTGGGTGACCGCCGCGCGGGTATGTGGACAGCACCCGACGAACGTCGCAAAAGTACAGCGACGCAAGGAGTTTGACCGATGAATGATCCCGCAGCTGGCAAGACCGTGACGCTGGTCAAAGGGCTGGGGGTAGCAAGCCTGACCCTGGGCCTGTCCGAACTCGTGGCGCCCGGGAGGATCGCGGCGCTTGCCGGCGTCGACGAGACTCCGCGATCGCGCGCCGTCATCCGCGCCCTGGGCATGCGCGAATGTGGGCACGGCGCAGCGCTGTTGGCCGGTCCAGACCAACTGGTCTGGACCCGTGTCGCCGGCGACGTCCTGGACGTCGCCTTCCTGGCGGCCGGAGTGATCCGCCGTGCACCCGGCAGGCGCCGGCGCGGCCTCGTCACCGCCGCCGCGCTCACCGCGATCGGCGGGGCGGACCTGTATGCCGCTCTGCGTACCACGCGCACAGATACCGCCCGCCACGCGGGCGCTCAGCCGCACCGCACCCTGCGCGCCGCAATCACCGTAATGCGTACTCCGGAGCACGTTTACGGCTTCTGGCGGAATCTGGAGAACCTGCCTGAGTTCATGTATCACCTGCAATCGGTCACCAACGCCGATGACGGGCACTCACATTGGGTTGCCAACTCACCCGTGGGGCAGCCCGTGCAATGGGACGCCCAGATCATCGAAGACCTGCCCGGCAAGCGAATCGCCTGGCAATCGTTGCCCGGCTCGGGAATTGAGAACAGCGGAAGCGTCGACTTCACACCTGACCACTCCGGCAAGGGCACCGAGGTGCGCGTCACCATGGCCTACCGGATGCCCGGCGGCGCACTGGGCAAGGCGGCAGCCACCTTGATGGGCGAGTCTCCGGAGCAGCAAGTCAACGATGACCTCCGCCGCTTCAAGCAGATCATGGAAACGGGCCAGGTTCTTCGTTCCGACGGCTCTCCGGACGGCACCGTCGCGCGGCAACAGCTTCATCAACGGGCGGCTCAGCCGTCGGGCAAGGAGGCGTGACCATGCGAGCGACTGTCTGGGCGGGACGCAATAGTGTTGAAGTGCAATCGGTTTCGGACCCGAAGATCCTCAACGACCGGGACGCGATCGTGCGGGTAACCTCGACCGCGATCTGCGGTTCGGATCTTCACATCTATGACGGCTACATCCCGACCGTCAAACACGGCGACATCCTCGGCCACGAATTTATGGGTGAAGTGGTCGAAGTCGGCAAGGCGGTCGGCAATCTCGCCGTCGGTGACCGAGTAGTCGTGCCGTTTCCGATCTCTTGCGGCGCGTGCTCGGCTTGTGACCGCGACCTGTATTCGCTGTGTGAGAACTCCAACCCCAACGCGGGAATCGCCGAGAAACTCATGGGCCATTCCCCGGCGGGTCTTTTCGGCTATTCCCACATGCTCGGCGGATTCGCCGGTGGGCAAGCCGAATACGCCCGCGTCCCGTTCGCCGACATCGGCCCGCTGAAGATCGAGGACGACCTCACCGACGATCAGGCGCTGTTCCTCTCCGACATCCTGCCGACGGGCTACATGGGCGCCGAGATGTGCGGCATCACTCCTGAAGACGTGGTGGCCGTGTGGGGCGCCGGGCCGGTCGGCCTGTTTGCGGCGGTCAGCGCCCGCTTGTTGGGAGCGTCGCAGGTCATCGTCATCGACCGGGTGCCCTACCGATTGGAGCTGGCCGAGCGGCTGGGTGCCACGCCGCTGAACTTCGCGGACACGTCGGTGCTCGGCGAACTGCAAGAAATGACCGCCGGACGGGGCCCGGACCACTGTATCGACGCGGTGGGCATGGAGGCACGCAACGGATCGACCGTGGTGGATGTCTACGACCGGGTGAAGCAGGCAGTGCGAATGGAAACCGAACGGCCGCATGCACTTCGGGAAGCCGCGATGAGTTGTCGCAACGGCGGCACCATCTCGATCGTCGGCGTCTACGGCGGAATGATGGACAAGTTCCCGATCGGAGCGGTGATGAACCGTTCGTTGACCATCAAGGCCGGCCAGTGCCACGTGCAGCGGTATATGCGTCCACTGCTCCAGCGGATCCGCAACGGCGAAATCGATCCGACGGCGATCATCAGCCACCATTTGCCGCTGGATCAGGCTCCGCAGGGGTACGAGATCTTCAAACACAAGCGGGACAACTGCACGAAGGTTGTCCTCAATCCCTAAGGAGTTGGTACCAATGAATCTGGCCGGCAGAAGAATTGCCATCCTGGCAGCCGACGGCGTCGAAAAGGTGGAACTCGAGCAACCTCGCGACGCGCTGCAACAGGCCGGTGCGCGGATAGACATCGTGTCGCTGAAAGACGGCGAAATCCAAGCCCGCAACCACGACCTCGAGCCCGCCGGGACAATAAATGTCGACCGTAAGGTGTCCGACGCCTCACCCGCGGATTACGACGGGCTGGTGCTGCCCGGTGGCACCGTGAACCCGGACAAGTTGCGTGCGGACGAGTCCGCAGTGGCGTTCGTGCGGGACTTCGTCGACAGCGGAAAGCCGGTTGCCGCAATATGTCACGGTCCGTGGACCTTGGTGGAAGCCGGTGTCGTGGCCGGACGCAGACTCACGTCATACCCGAGTATCCGCACGGATCTTCGCAACGCGGGTGCGCGGGTGGTCGACGAGGAAGTGGTGGTCGACAAAAACCTGATCACCAGTCGGTCCCCAAAGGACTTGCCGGTCTTTTGTTCAACGATTTTGCGGCTATTCGCTCAAGTGTCCACTGATTCGTCCAGTTAACGACAAACTCCTGAATTCGGTTTCAACGCACCATTTTGGGGGCATTAAAGTGCCGAGCCGTGATCGCCACGGCGCGTTCCTCCGACGGGTCGAGAAAGGCTTGACGTGACGACCACATACCCAGCGCCAGCCGAATCTCTGGTCGCGGAGCGGGTTTACCAACCCCAATACGACTCTTACCTGCTCGTCGACACCATGCGACGAACCGGTCTGATCCCACAGCGGCGGGTGCTCGATCTGTGCACCGGCTCTGGATTCGTCGCGATAGCGGCTGCCGAGATGGGTTGTGCCAGTGTGACGGCCTACGACATCTGCCCGTCCGCGGTCAGCTACTCGCGCGGCAATGCCGCCGGCGCTGGCGTGGATGTTGATGTGCGGCAAGGATCCTGGGTCAAGGCGCTGGGCCACGGCCCGTTCGACGTCGTGGTATCCAACCCGCCATATGTGCCGACCCCGCCCCTGGACGACACGGGCGCGATCGCGTCCATCGCCGGGCCGTCCCGTGCCTACAACGCCGGCCCGGACGGCCGGCTGGTCCTGGACCCGCTGTGCGGGTCGGCCGGCAAACTGTTGGCCGACGGCGGATCGCTGTTGCTGGTGCACTCGGCTCTCGCCGGTGTCGAGCAGACGCTGGAAGCCCTGCGGGAGACCGGACTGCACGCCGATGTGGTTGCATCGCAGCTGATTCCGTTCGGACCGGTGTTGACGGCGCGCGCACAATGGTTGGAGCAGACCGGTCTGATCGCGCGCGGCTGCCGGAAGGAGAAGATCGTGGTGATCCGGGCAGACAAGCCGTGAGCACGACTCGCGTCCAGGTGATACCCAACGGGCCGGTGCTGGTTTCTGGCCCGGCCCGCATCGAGACACCCAGCGGTGAGGTGGTGGAGTCCGACCGTTTCATGGTGGCGGTGTGCACATGCCGGCGCAGCCAGGACTACCCGCTGTGCGACACCAGTCACCGCAGATGTCGCGGCCCCAAGGTCGAGCGCTTACTCAACGCCGAGAGCTGAACTCAAATCGGCCGCCGCAGCGACGACCGTCCCTGCTGCCAGGCCGACATCAGCGCTTCGGCCAGCCGGTCCTCGACCGCCGCGTGGGCGCGAATCCCGAAGACCACGTCGCTGTCCAGATGCGGTTCACGGGCCAACAGGTCGCCGACCACGTCGATTCGCACCACATGCTCATGCACGGCGTCGGCTTCTACATGCTCGCGGTAGAACTTCGCGCAGGCCGCCGGCGCCTGCATCCGCTGCAGCGCATCCACCATCCGCCGGGAACCCGGCGGCGAGGTGATCTCGATGGACGCGAAGTGTCCCACCGCCGCCCCGCGCAACCGCCGGTGCAGCCCGAACATCGACATCAGATTGACCGCCGCCAGCGACTCGGCCGGTACCGCGTCCAGATAGCCCAGATAGGTTGAATCCAGGTCCGCCGCGTCCAGCAGGTCCGCGAACAGCTGCTGATGCATCTCCGGGCCCCGCCCGGCGCCGTACTCGTCGAACTCGATCGCGACGAATGCCGCCTTGGCGGTCCCCATCAGGCGCGGAATCGCAAACGCGTGCGGATCGCCCTCTTTGAGGTGGTACAGCGAGCGGTGCACGAAGTACTCCCGCATCTGCTCCCACGTCC
Source organism: Mycobacterium gordonae (assembly GCF_002101675.1). Lineage (GTDB taxonomy): Bacteria > Actinomycetota > Actinomycetes > Mycobacteriales > Mycobacteriaceae > Mycobacterium > Mycobacterium gordonae. The sequence goes on from NZ_LQOY01000229.1 coordinate 5,844, forward strand.
CGCTGTCCCGTAGGTACCAGGACGGACCGGAACCATCGCGCGGTTCTATGGTCAGCGCTTCCATCTCGGCCGCGGCGGTGTGGCCCGCATCGATCGGCCCGACGTCACGGCGCACGCCCGACAGGAAGACCCGCTCCAATTCGGCGCGCAGCGCCAGCAGCCCCGGATTCCACTCCCAGTTCGGGTCCACCGACGCGAAGCCGCGGTAATGCAGCTCGTAGCACATGTACAACGCCAACTGCAGGTCCAGGCCGTAGGGATCGGAGTCACGCACCGACGCGCCGACGCGGCCCGACGGCTCACGTGAGGCCGGCGTGGTCAGAATGCGGCGCACAGCCGTCGACAGCGGACCGTGTGCCGCCGGCAGAGCCGGTTCGACGGTGATCGACGTGTGGGTCACCACAATCTTTTACCCCGCTAGCCCCTAGGCAAACGAAAGATGATGTCGATGGTGGTGCCGTCCGGGCGGTCGTCGATCCGCATGGACTCGCTCATGACCTTCATCAGCGGCAGACCGCGGCCGCCGTTGCCGGGATCGGCGGCCGGCGGCTTCCATGTCCCCGAGTCGGTGATTCGCGCCCTGATCTCCCCGTCCGTCGCCGTCATCTCGAGCAGCATGGTCCCGACCTCATGTCCCTGGTAGGCGTGCTCGACGCAGTTGGTGCACGCCTCGCTGATCACCAGCACGATGTCGGCCGCTTGCAGGTCTGAGACGTCGGCGGCGCGCAGCCAGGACGTCAGCGCCCGCCGGACAGGCGCCAGGTTCTCCGCGGTGGCCTCGGCCTCGATACGCAGCGGCGCCAGCTGATGCCGATATACGACCATGGCGACGTCGTCGTCGTAACCCCCGGCCGGCGCCAGCTGTTCCAGCACCGCATCGGCGACGGCACTGATCGGCAGTCCGATCGCATCGGTCAGGACGTCGGCGACGCGGGCGAGCCCGTCGTCGATGGACTCGTGCCGGCGCTCGACCAACCCGTCGGTGAACCACATCAGCATCGACCCCGGATACAGCGCCTCGGCTGCTTGCGGCCGGGTTTCGTTGCGCCGCACGGCAAGCGGCACCGAACTGGCGTTGGTGAGCAGCAAGGTCTCGGGTGGCGAGCCGGCTTCGGTCCGGACGAGCACGGCGGGCATGTGACCGGCGTTGCTGTATTCGAGCACGCCGGTGCCGGTGTCGAGGATCGCCAGGAACACCGTGGTGCAGTACGCGTCGGGAATCAGCGACGCCGCGGCATCGAGTTGTTCGAGCAGCACGGCCGGTTTGGCGCCGGTGAGCAGCAACGCCCGCGCCGAACTGCGCAGCTGACCCATGATCGCGGCGGCCGGCAACCCCCGGCCGACACAGTCCCCGACGACGATGCCGATCCGGCGGTCGTCGATCGGCAACACGTCATACCAGTCACCGCCGATCTCCAGCGGCGGCACCGCGGGTTCGTACCGCACCGCAAATCCGGGGGGCGGCGTCATCGGCGGCAGCATCGCCCGTTGCAGCGTCATCGACGTCACCCGCGCGGCCTCGAACTGCCGGACGTGCTGGATGGCCAGACTCAGGTGGCCGATGAGCATCGTCACCAGCAGCTTGTCCTCCGCGCTCACCCAGCGGGGTGACCCGAGTTCCAGCCACAGGGCCACGTCCCCGGCACCGGAGAGCATGGCGACCAGACCCCGTGCCCGGCCGGGACTGTCCGGAGACCCGACTGTCTTCGCGGTGAGCGGCAGTTGGTGACGAGCGTCCTGGAAGATCTCGCGCAGCGTAGGTTCCATTGTGCGCCAATTGGATTCAGGGGGATCGCCGGCCACCACGACAGTCGGTTCACCCTCGCCGGCGGGCCACATCACCGCGACCACGCGATGCACGTCGACGGCGCTGCGGCTCTCTTCGAGGGTGATCTCGAGCACCTCGGCCACGCTCTTGGCCACACTGACGGACGTGGCCAACCGCATCACCGCGCTTTCCCGGGCGGCGAAGGCCCGCTGCGCGGTGACGTCGCGGACCGTTCCGACGTACATGTCCGCCCCGCCGTCAGGCTCGCGAACGGCGTTGATACTCACCGCCACCCAGGCCAGATGTCCGTCTTGATGGCGGACCGGGATCTCGTACTCGGCACTGCCCTGGTCGCGCACCCGCTGCTGCTCGGTGTAAGTGCCCTCGCGATCCACCAGCCACGGCTGCGGCCACGGATACGGTAAACCGTCCTCGCCGTATCCGAGAATATCGGCGAAGGCGTTGTTGACCTCGACCACGGCGCCGTGCTCGTCGGCGACGAAGAATCCCTCCTGCAACGAGTTCACCAGCGCCGTCCGGAACCTGTCCCGGTCGGCAAGGTCTTCGGCGCGTGCCCGTTCCTGTGCGTATCGCCTTGTGCCGTCGATGAATCCGCGAGTCGCGACGTCCAGGGGCGCCAGCGTCTGCAACACGAATTCCAGCGCGGTGCCGCGGTCGACCGGTTCGGTCTTCGAGAATTCGTCGAGTAGCCAGAATGTGTTCTCGATGATGTCGAGCATGCTGATCTGTTCCTGCAGAGCCCTGCGACCGAGTTCGTGCCCGACCGCCAGGCTGTCCTCGTCGCGCGTTGCGAGGTAGTTTCGCAGCGCCGCCCGGTACTGATCGTGGAACTCGTCGGTGTAGGTCATGTCGAGATACCCCGGTGACGTGCGGTCAGCACCATGGCGTCGTCAGTTTCCTTGGCGTGCTTCTCGAGTACCTGCTCGGCGATATCGGCAGCGGAAGCGGCGAAGTCGATCTGGTCGACGTAGTCGTCGGAGATGCCGTCGCTGGTGATCACCACCAGATCGCCGGTGCGTATCGAAACCACCTGCGCGGGCCTGGGTTCCGGGATCCGGTAGCCGACGATGCCGCCCACCAACCGGGCGCTGGAACGGACTTGTACGCCACTGACGCTCTTGGCCACCAGGTTTGCGCGCACATTGCCGATCCCGGTCCAGGTCAGCTTGCTGGTCTGAAAATCTATGCGGGCCAGCGACATCGCGGCGCCCCGCGTGCCTGTCAGCACCCGGTGGCAGAGCGCGACCAGCACCTCCAGCCGCTCCGCACGAGCCTTCGTGAGCGCCTCCACGCCCGCCAGCGCGGCACCGGCGGCAGCAGGACCGTGGCCCAGACCATCCAGCACGCCGAACAGCGCAGCCACGCCGTCAACGTCGACCGCGACGGCCTGGTCGCCGCACAGTTGCTCGCCCGGGCGGGGGCGACTTGCCGTCGCCCACTCGATCGGTCCGAACCGACCCGCCGACCGGGCTCGGTCAGGCACGGGCCGGAACCCATTTCCACATCTCGATCACCGTCCCGCGACCGAGTGTGGACTCGACGATCAGGCGATCCATCAGCCGCCGCGCTCCCGGCAGTCCCATGCCGAGACCGCGACCGGTGGTGTAGCCGTCCTCCATCGCACGGTCTATGTCGGCGATCCCGGGGCCTTCGTCCTCGGCCCGGACCACAAGTGCCCGGCGGCCTTCCCGGTCGGCCACTGCGACGCGAACCTCGCCGTGTCCGGCATAGCTGGTGATGTTGCGGGCGATCTCGGAGATCGCGGTGGCGATCATCGTGACGTCGGTAAGGGTGAACCCCAAGTCCATAGCGAGCTGGTGGCCGGCTTTGCGGGCCGCGACGATGTCGTCGGAGGTGTTGATGGCGACCACGGTCTCAGCCGCCACCGTCGCGCCCGATCATCGATTTACCCAGCCCCAATTGCTTGTTCAGCAGCGCTATGCCCTCTTCGAGATCGAGCGCGGTGCTCATATCGTCGAAGGCCAGCCCCAGCTGCACCATGGCGAACGCCACCTCTGGTTGCAGACCGACGATCACTGTGGTCGCCCCGCGCAACCGGGTCATGTGCGCGATCGTGCGAAGTGACCGGGCCGCGAACGAGTCCATCACGTCGATGGCCGTGACATCGACGACGATCCCCTGAGCGCGGAACCGGCTGACCCGCTCCATCAGGTCTTCGCGCAACCGCTCGGTGTCGGAGTCAGTCAGGGCGGCTTGCACGGTGGCGATCAAGATCGCGCCCTGCTTCAAGATGGGTACGGGCATGCGTTACTCGCCGGGCTATTCGCCGGTGCGGGTGACTTCGTAACCCAGCAGGCGCTCGGCCTCTTCGATGCCGCCCTGCAGGTCGCCGACGGCGTTCATCTTCGACAGGTCCAGCCCGATGGTCACCAGGGTCAGCGCGATTTCGGAGGACAGACCGGTGATAATGACGCTCGCACCCATCAGCCCCGAGGCATCCACCGTCTGCACCAGGTGGTTGGCCACCGTGGAGTCGATAGTGGGGACACCGGTGATGTCGATGACGACCACCTTGGCGCGGTTGGCGCGGATGGCACGCAGCAACTGCTCGGTCACCTGACGGGCCCGCTGGCTGTCCAGCACGCCGATGATCGGCAGAATAAGTAGCTGTTCGCGGACCTGCAGCACCGGCGTGGACAGCTCGCGGATGGCTTCCTGCTGCTGGCGGATGATGCGCTCGCGCTCCTGCACGAAGCTCACACCCACGGTGTTGGCGATCCGGTTGGCAGCCGGCTCGTACGCGTCCAGCACCCGGTTGAGCATGTCGAATTCGGCCTGGTACTTCTCGAACAGCGACCGCGCCAGCACGTCGCGCAGCAGCAGCACGATGCCGAGCACCTCGTCGGTCTCCACGCCCCGCGGGATGATGCGTTCGGAGAGGTCGCGCGCATAGTCCTGCAGCGCCTCGACGCTACCGGTCTCGAGCACCTCGACGTAGTTGTCGTAGACGGCGGTCGCCTCGGAGAAGATCTCCTCCGGCGTCATCGCGGTGAGCAGTTCGGCCTCGGTGATCCGGCGGGCCCACTCCTCGCGCAGCGCGGTCCGGTTCCGCCGGAGGTGCTGGACCAGCTGCGGTAGCAAACCCTCGGAGGAGACGCTGTTGCCGGTGCTGCTGGATTCTGACGGCAAATCTGACATGTGCCCCTCCAAGCCGCTACAAGCCCACCGCAGGCCCTTATGGGGAGAGTAGCTTGAGCTGTGACGAGGGACGTGTTGAGGTCTTCCACTTCTTGCGGTAGGCACGGCAGGTTAGGCTTGCAGCACACTCGCCGACTCGTGAGGCCCGGACTGAAGGATCGCCAGTTGTCAGCTCCTGATTCGATCACCGCCACGGTCGCAGACCATGACGGAGTCGTGGTACTCAGTATCGGCGGCGAAATCGACCTGGTCACGGCACCGGCCATGGAAGAGGCCATCGGCGGCGTCACGGTGGACAACCCCTCAGCGCTGATTATCGATCTGTCTGCCGTGGAGTTCCTCGGATCGGTCGGATTGAAGATTCTGGCGGCGACCTTCGAGAAACTGGGCGATTCGGCGGAGTTCGGTGTGGTGGCGCGCGGGCCGGCGACCAGACGGCCCATTCACCTGACCGGCTTGGACAAGACGTTCCCCTTGTATCCGACGCTGGACGACGCCCTGACCGGTGTGCGGGAAGGCAAGCTCAACCGCTAGCCGGCGCCCCTGCGGATAACGTTTTCGTCACGAAGCAGATCACGATCTCTTAAGAAACTGCAGCGTTCTCTAAGCGTTCTTACGTTCAAGCGACTTTTCTAGGATATTTGCTCGACTAAATATGCCTCTTGAGTTTCTTGCGTCACACGGTTTTCGCACTCCGCCCAGGGCTTCGTTTGGTGTCCGAAAGCGGCGCCGGAGAACTGTTTTGGCTTTTCGCTACCTTGGATTTCAGGGCATCGGGACCCTCACGACCGGTTCACTCATTCGGAGGAACAAACATCATGAAATTCAGCAGTATCGTCGCTCGCCACCGCGTTGCCGGTATCAGCGCCGGTTGTCTGCTCGGGGGAATCGCCATGGGTATCGTCGGCGCGCCTTCGGCAGCGGCGGCACCTGACTGCAGCCCGGAAGGCGTCAACTCCACCGTCATGTCGGCGCGGGGCGCGGCAGAGCAGTACCTCGCCGGACACCCGGGTGCCAACCAGGCGGTAACCGCGGCATACGGGCAGCCGCGCGGCGAAGCCGCCGCCAACCTTCGCGGTTACTTCACCGCGCACCCCAACGAGTACTACGACCTGCGGGGAATTCTGGCGCCGATCGGCGACACCGAGCGGCAGTGCAATGTGTCTGTCCTGCCGCCGAACCTGGAATCGGCCTACCACGAATTCATGGCCGGCTGATTCTGCCGTCACGCTCGTAACGACCCGCCACAACGGAGTGGCGGGTCGTTCGGCATTCAAAAGTGCAATGATCACCGATATGGATGTCGATCATCCAGAACGCGACCAGCAATGGGATCGCCGCGAGCGGGGAGAAACAGAACTCGAACGGCTGGACCGTAACTGGGCGAGTCTGCTGCAGGAACTGCGCGTGGTGCAGACCGGTGTGCAACTGCTGACCGGTTTTCTCCTGACGCTGCCGTTCCAGGCCCGTTTCCAGGTGCTGGGCCCGGACATGCGGGTGGTGTATCTGGTGACGGTCGGTTGTTCGGTGGCCGCCACGGTTTTCCTGATCGCGCCGGTGGGTTTGCACCGCTTGCTGTTCCGGCGGCACCGGATCTCGGTGCTGGTGTCCGCGGCGCACCGGTGCGCCTACGTCGGTCTGCTGCTGCTGGGTCTGGCGCTCACGGGCGTGACGGTGCTGATTTTCGACACGGTGGCCGGCGCCGTGGCCGGGCTCATCGCCGGTGCCTGTGCCCTGGCACTGTTCGCGGTGTCCTGGTTGTTCGTGCCACTGCTGCTACGAACCCGTGGCCGGAAGGTGTGAGTGCTCACCGAGCGGGTTATCCACCGGTCAGCCGACGTGACGTCGGGGACAGCGGAGGATTTCGATGCGGCTGCGCCGCAGTGTGCTGACCAAGCCGGGTATCACCCGCAAGCGCCGGGGCAAGGGCTTCGCCTACTACGGTCCGGACGGCGAGCGGCTGACCGATCCCGCGGCGCTACAGCGGATCAAGGACCTCGTCATCCCGCCGGCGTGGAAGAAGGTGTGGATCGCGCCCTATCCGAACGGACACATCCAAGCCGTCGGCACCGACGCGGCGGGGCGCCGGCAATACCTCTACCACCAGAGTTGGCAGCAGGAACGGGCGGAAGAGAAGTTCGACCGGGTGCTGGAGATGTCCAAGGAACTGCCGGCGTATCGCGAGCGCATCGCCCGCGACCTGGCGGGCCGTGGCCTGACCCGCGACCGGGTTCTCGCGCTGGGTCTGCATCTGGTCGACCTCGGGTACTTCCGCGCGGGCGGCGAACAGTACGCCGAGGAGAACGAGTCCTACGGTCTGGCCACCCTGCTGTGTGAGCACGTGACCGTACGCCGCAACGCGGTCGCCTTCGATTACCCCGCCAAGAGCGGGGTGCGCCGCCAGTACGAGGTCGAGAACGCCGAGGTGGTGCGGGCGGTGCGCGCGCTGTTGCGCAGAACGGAATGCAGCGGACGTTTTCTGGTGTGGCGCAATGCCTCGGGGTGGGTCGACGTGCACAGCGACGACCTCAACGCCCGGTTCAAGGAGCTGGTCGGCTCCGACTACAGCGTGAAAGATCTGCGGACATGGCATGGCACCGTGCTGGCCGCGGTGGCCTTCGCCGACGCCGACCCTGCGGTATCGCAGCGGGTGGCCAAGCGCGTGGAGGCCGCGGTGATGCGGGAAGTCTCCGAGGAGCTGGGCAACACGCCCGCGGTGGCGCGCAGTTCCTATGTGGATCCGCGGGTGGTCAGCGGCTACCGCGAAGGCGTCACCATCGCGGCGGCGGTGCGGCGAGCCGCGCGTTCGGACCGCCCGGACGCCGCGCAAGGTGCGCTGGAGAAGGCCACGCGGGAGATGATCCGCCGGATAGCCAAGGGTGATAACAAGACTCGGTCATCTGCGCTGGCCAAGACGGCCTAGCCTCGTCACTTTCGCTTTCTGGCTTTTATCCGGAAAGCGAACCGAGCGGCCACCGAAGTTCAACCATGGCGCGCCGGTCGGAATATCATGAGCATGGTGTGCGCAGATACGCGGCGAAAGAGGGGTCGCCGGTGGCCACTGGTGGGGAGATTTCGCTACCTGGCCCGTGAGGACCGTTGGGAGTGGTCGGAAGAGGTTGCCCGAATGCACGGCTATGAGCCGGGCAGCGTGCAGCCGACGACGCAGTTGCTGCTCAAACACAAACATCCCGACGACAAGCCGACCGTCCCGGAGCTCATCGAGCAGGTGCGCCGGCATGGCGCCGCCTTCAGTAGCAGGCATCGGATCGTCGACACCCGCGGTGAGACACATGTGGTTGTTGTGGTGGGGGACCGGTTCGGCGGTCCCGACGGCCGGCTGCTCGGTATCGGCGGGTTCTACATCGACGTCACCGATCAGTTCGACGCTGACCTGCAGAAACACCTGAGCGAGGCGCTGCTGGCCGTCGATTCGCGGCGGGCGGTGATCAACCAGGCGATGGGGATCCTGATGCTGCGCTACGGCGTCAACGCCGAGTCAGCGTTCGATCTGCTGGTCAAGCTCTCGCAGGAGTCGAACGTCAAGTTACGCGACGTCGCCGAGCGGGTGGTCGACGAGATCACCGCTCAGGACGTCCTGCATGACAACGCCGCCGACCGGGTCGACCGGCTGCTTCGTGCCCGGGACGGGCTCTAGCAGCGGTTACTGCTGAAGCGTGGCGTGCGGGCTCTGTCCGTAGGTCTTGCGATACAGGGCGGCGAACCTGCCGGTATGGGCGAAGCTCCACCGGTGTGCCACTTCACTGACGGTGGTGCTGGACCGGTCGCTGTTGATCAGTTCCTGATGTGCCCGGTGCAACCGGACGCGGCGCAGGTACTCGGTGGGCGTGGTGTCCAGGTGCTGCCGGAACAGGTACTGCACCGCGCGGGAGGTCATGCGCAGCGCGTCGGCGATGTCATTGACCCCGATGCCGTCACCGGCGTGGCGGTGAATGAACGAGATCGCGCCTTTGAGGGTCGGTGGCACCGACGGGTTGCGAAGCACGTCCTGGCCCTCGCTCATGTTGGATGGCCAACCCTCGAGCAATGCGGCACCGAGCAGCTGGGCCGCCGCATTGACCATCAACGGCTGCTGTGCGGTTTCGGCGTAGGAGAAGCTGGCGATCACGTAGTCCAGTGCCTGGCTCCAAGCCCGCGCAACGGCAGCCGAGCGGGGCCGGCAGTTGGCGAACCGGATCTGCTGAGGTAGTGGCCCGGTCTTGTCTGCCGCGACCTGCGTGAGATGCCGCAGATCCATCCGCACGACGTTGAACCGCGCCGTGTTGGCCTGGATAGCGCACGGTAGGCCTTCGGCGGCGATCACCGGGGTGTCCATCCTGTTCCCGGGGTCACCGGCCAGCGTCAGCGAGCCCGCTCGCGGGTGGATCACCAGAACCGCGTCGTGGGCGTGGATTTCGCAGCCAACCCGGCCCTCGATCAGCACCTCGTCGATGGTGACGGCGTCGGACTCGAAGCGTTGATGGGTGACCGACGAGCCACCGGTCAGGCTGCTGGTCCGCCAGCCTGGCTGGTATGCCTGGGCGAAAAACTTCCTGGCCGCCTCGGATTCGCCGGTATGGAACTTCGCGTATCGGACGGCGTCCGGCGCGCGTGTCTCCGCCGACCGGTCGGCGGTCTCCTCGGGGTGGTAAGGCGCGGTTGTCATATTTTTCGGTGTCCTAGGCTATGGCGCTGGTTTTCACGTGACTCGCCTGTTGATAGATGCTCAGCGCGTCTTGGGCGATCCGGTCCCAGGTGAAACGTGACATCGCCCGGGAACGACCGGCCGAACCCATGCTCTGGCGTGCAAAGCGTTGCTGCTGCATGCTTTTCAATGCGCCGGCCAGCTCATGCGGTCTGGTCGGGGACACCAGCAGGCCGGTGACATTCCCGATCACCGCGTCCCTCAGGGCGCCCACCGCCGTTCCCACCACTACGCGTCCGCTGGCCATGGCCTGTAACGCCGCGGTGGCGCGCGGGGCCAGCCGCGGGGTGCAGGCAACGACATCGGCGGACCAGAGCAACGGCGGAATATCCTCGGGCGCAACGCAACCCGCGAAGTGCACCCGGTTGCTCACCCCCAGCTCGGTGGCCATGCGCTTGAGCTTGGTCCGCTCCCTCTTGTTGCGGGCGTCGGTGGCCGACGTCTCGGCGATCACCAGCTCGCTGTCCGGCACGTGCGGTAACACCCGGATGGTTCTGTCAAAACCATTGCAGGGCTGCAGGTTCGGCGCGCATTGCACTATGCGGTAGGTATCGTTGTTCACCCATTTGGGATCGGTACAGGTGTAGCGTTCGGCGTCGATTCCGGTCGACAGGACCGAGGTGCGGGCCCGGTTGCGACGCAATCTGGTCAGCACATCGAGTTCTTCGGTGCTGGCGCCCGTCACCCAGGCCGCGCTGCGAATCAGCAACGGTTCGAGGCGGGCGCGTTCGGAATCAACCTGCGGCGCCGCAGCCACACCTGAAGCCGCTGCGGCCAGACCGTAGAAACTCTGGACGGTAACCAGTTGGTTTCTGCGTGCCGCCAGCTGTGCGGCCAGGCCGCCCAGCCACCCGAAACTGTGCACGATGTCGGGTGGTTCGCTGGACCAATGTCGCGACAGCTCCGCCGCCCAATCGCCGACGAACGGCAACACCTTGGCCGGTGTTACCGGCGCGGACGGTCCGACACCCTCCCGCGGGTAGACCGTCACGGTGTGACCTTGGGCGACCAGCGCCGCGCAGAACCGGACGAACTCGTCCCCTATATCATTTCCGACGAGATCCGGGTAATCAGCACAGACGTCGTCGCCCCAGACAATGGCGATCCTCACGAGTGGTTGGGTTGCCTGGCCCGGTACCCCGCAAACGGCGCGGAGCAAGCGATTCGCTTACTGGACAGGGCGTGCGGAGGCCGGACGGGCCCTGAATCAGGCCGGCATCAGCTCACGACTTCCATCAACAGCAGCGACCCGCCGACACCTCCGTCGGTGTCGGGAAACGGCGTGCACGTCACTCGCACCCGCGTTTGACGGCCACGCCTGTTGACCGCATCCACCACTATTTCGCCTGCGCTGTCGGGATTGACGAACGCTTGTCCGATCAGTGGCTGCACCGTTTCCACTGGCAAGCCGATATCCAGCGCGGACAGCTTCTTGCCGATCGTTTCATCGGATCGAAGGCCCCAGAGATCTTCACAGGCCCGGTTCCACACCACTACGCGCAGCTCGCGGTCCACCAGAATTAGTCCGCGCCGTACAGCGTTGATCAACGCATCGAGGAAATTCTTCGCCTCGTCGAGTTGACCGCTGCGTTCGCGTAACGCGTCGTTGGTGGTCTGCAACACGTCGTTGGTGGATTGCAGCTCCTCGTTCATCGTCTCGAGTTCTTCGTTGGTGGACTGCAACTCCTCGTTGGTGGTTTCCAATTCCTCGACCGTCGACTGCAGCTCTTCGTTGGTGGTTTCGAGTTCTTCGTTGGTGGACTGCAGTTCTTCGTAGGCCGCTTCGAGTTGCCGATTGGTATGCACGACCTTGTCGAGCAGGGTTCGGGTCGCGGTGACGTCGAAGAAGGCGATCGAAACGCCGAGCAGGCCGTTGTCGGCGTCGACGAGCGGATTGACGTGGATTTCCAGCCACACCGTATCCATTGCCGGCCGTTGCCATTTGATGTCTGGGATGCGTGCCGGACGCCGCTCGACCTTGGCCTGCTCGAGGTAGAGGCGCAATTCGACTGGGCGATAGGACACCTCGAGATCACGGAGCAATCGGCCGATGTCTCGCGCCGACACCCCCAGCAAGGTCTCGGCCTGCTGGTTGATCATCGCGACGGTGTCCTCGCCGGTGACCACGATCTGAGCCACTGGGCTGGCGCGATAGGCAATCTCGCGCAATCTCGTCAGGTCCGACACGTCGCCCTGACGTTCGTAGAAAGCCACGGTGGGGTCCTGGCGGTCCAGCGTGTTGCGCGATCCGGCGGCCTTCACGAACAGCCGGTTTTCCAGGTTCAGCGGGGTGAACTTGTGGGTCTGGCTCAGCAGCATCTCGGCCCGCCCGAGGAACAGGATCCCATGCGGCGCCAGGGCAAAGTGCAAGCGGTTCAACACATTGCGCTGCGTCTCGGCATTCAGGTAGATCAGGGTGTTGCGGCAGACCAGCAGATCCACCCGCGAGATAGGTGCGTCCTTGACGAGGTCGTTGCGCCCGAAAATCACCGACCGGCGCAGGTCCGTGTGAAACACGTACCGGTCATCCACGCGCTCGAAATAGCGGTCCAGGAACTCCGGGGGCACCGACTCGACGGCCCTGGCGTCGTAGGACGCCAGGCGCGCCTGGCGAAGCGCGTCCTCGTCGATGTCGGTGGCGTAGATCTTGACGCGTTGCCGGAAGGCGTCGGCGCCCATCGCCTCGACCAGCAGCATGGTCAGCGAGTACGCCTCCTGTCCTGACGCGCAACCGGCACTCCACACCCGAACGGGGTCGTCGGGACCGCGGTTGGCCAGCAATCGCGGAATGACGTCGCTGGCTACGAAGTCCCATGCCGGTGGGTCGCGGAAGAACGCGGTGACGTTGATCAGGATCGTGTTGAACAGCGCAGCGAACTCGTCGGAACTGGCCTGCAGCACGTCCAGGTAGTCCTCGAAGCTGACGCAGCCTGCTTGTTCCATCCGGTAGCGGACGCGACGCATGAGTGATGCCCGTTTGTAGCCGGTGAAGTCGAAGCCACGGGAATCGCGCAGGTAACGCAGCAGCGCTTCGAAAGACTCGTCAGTGGGGTCGTTCATCGAAGTGCCGTCCGTCTAGCGTTTGCCGAAGGATCTGAACACTACCCGCGTGCGTCACAGTTCATTTTCGGATCCCACCAGTGCCCACACCGTCTTGCCCGACGATGTCGGCGTGCTGCCCCAGCGGCGGCAGAGAACCGAGACGATGGCCAGGCCGGATACGACGTCCGCGCCGTGGCCGGTGTCTTCGTGGTGGGCCGCGGGAAGGTGGCTGCAATCCTCCACGGCGACAGTCACGGTGTCTTCACAGTTCTCCACGACCAGGACCGGTGCGCTGTCGGTGTGCTCCAGGACGTTCTCGATGAAGACGGTCGCGACGGTGCTCGCCACCGGTATCAATCGCTCGCACGACCACGCGGTGAGCCATTCTTCGATCATGGCGCGGGCCAGACCGATGCTGACCCGGCTGGACGGGAGCTCGGTGCGTCCCCGTCGGCGACTGTGCCGGGTGAAATCCGCGGCGGCGACAAGGGCGGCAGCACAGGTGGGGTGCACCGGGACGTATCGCGCCACGCCGCACTGGGCGATGGCCCGGCGGTGATGAATGTCAGCGGAGACCAACAGGATCGGTACGTCCGGCCAGATGTTGACATGCCAGCGGGCGCTGGTGAATACCGACCAGGCGGACTGGCTCGGTACCGCCAACCGATTGACGTCGACGATGACCGCTCTCGGCTCGTCCAGCGCCGCCTTGATCACGCTGTCGCGCAACCCGCGGTAGGTAGAACTGTCCAGCACGCCTACCGCCCGCAGGATCGACGCGTCACCATGGCGGTCGGTGGCGATCAGGACGGCGGGGCTGGGATCAGCCAACTGCGTCACCGTGGTTCGTGGTCAACGAACCGAGTCGCTCGCTGAGCACGGCCAGTGCCCGGTCCGCTTCGTCGGCGATCTGGGTATAGCGCCGGTGCATCAGGCCATGCCCCACCCGGTCAGCCAGCTTCCTGGCCAGGCCGGCCTTTTCCCGCAGGCTTCGTAGGGCCACCCAGAGCGCGGTTTCGACTTCGTCGTCGCGGGCGGCAAGTAGTGACTCGGGCGACCAGGCATGTCCGACCCGGCAGCGAAAGTGGTGATCCCCTAGTGCGGACAGCGACCCATTGCAGTCCGGACACGTATACCCAGACGCCGGACCCAAATCCGCGGCGTCGAACTGGGTGGCTAAATGCGAGGCCATGGCGATCCGGTTCTCCAGCTCCAACGTTATGTCCGGTTCGGTGTTCGTGCGGGTGGTGTCGCGCCGCGCCAGTTCTTTTAGCAAGGTTCCGACATCCGCGGCGCTGACCTGGTGATCGAGTACCCCCGCGGTGGCGGCGTTAGTCGGCATTGCGGGGAAGAGTGCGTCATCCGGTGTCTGGCCGATCGTCACGCCGCCGCGGGCTTGGATCGTCCCGAGGCCCGACACCCCGTCATCGAGTACCCCGGAGAGCAGCACCCCGATGGCACGCGGACCGAAAGACAGGGCCACGGAACGAAACAACGCGTTGATTGCGGGCCGGTGTCCGTTCTCGGTCGGCCCGCGCGACAGCACTACCCGGTGGTCGTCGACCAGCAGATGGTAGTCCGGGACCGCCACATAGATGTGCGCCGGTTCCAGTTCGGTGCCCTGCTCGGCGGTGACCGCCGGCAACGGACCGCGACGGTCGACGATGCGCGCCAGGACGCTCGGCGCCGTGGGAGGCAGATGCAGGGTCACGAGAAACGCGTAGGGGAGATCGGCGGGCAGCCCTGCCGCCAATTGCGTCAGTGCTTCGACGCCTCCCGCAGACGCGCCGATCGCCACTACGCCGGCGAGGCCACCGCTTTCATTACTCACGCGCATTGCACATGTCGTACCCGCTCAGAACAAGGAAAAACTGGGCGAACAGAACCGTTTAGCGAATCACCTTTAGGGTATTTCGCTCGCCATGCCCGAGGCTAGTGGCGCAGCGTCAACGATCAGGAACGTGCTGTTGTGGCACGTGCACGGCGCCTGGACACAGTCGTTCGTCTCGGGACGGCACCGCTACCTGATACCCGTGTCCGCCGAGGGCGGTGCCGACGGGCGGGGCCTGGCCGGGCGTCGCTGGCCGAACGCCGTCGAGATCCAACTCGATGAACTGGGCCGTCAGGACATCGATCTGGTGGTGCTGCAGAATCCGCACGAATCGACGCTGCTGCACAGGTGGGCGGGACTGCGGGCCGGGGCCGACGTACCCGCGGTCTATGTCGAACACAACGCGCCGCGTCCGCACCCCGTAGCGAGCCGGCATCCGCTCGCCGACCGCGGCGACATCCCACTGGTGCATGTCACCGATTACAACCGGCTCATGTGGGATAACGGTCAAGCGCCCACCACCGTGATCGACCACGGAATCGCCGATCCGGGCCAGCTGTACACCGGGGAAATCCTGCGCGCGGCAACGATGATCAACGAACCACAACGCCGCGGCCGGGTGGTGGGTACGGATCTGCTGGCGCCACTGTCACGGTACGGAGCCATCGATGTCTGGGGGATCGGCAGTGCGGCATTACGCGGTGACCGCGGCGCAGTGACCGGACGTGGCGACGTCGCCACGCCCGAACTGTGGAACGAGGTGGCCCGTCGGCGGGTGTATCTGCACACCGCTCGCTGGACGTCGCTCGGCCTTTCGCTCATCGAGGCGATGTTCCTCGGTATGCCGGTGGTGGCGGTGGGTTCGACCATGGCGCCGTTCGTGGTGCCCGGCGAAGCAGGCGTGGTCAGCGCGAACCTCGACAGGCTCGGGCTCGGGTTGCGCGACTTCCTCAATGACCATGCCAGGGCGCGGGCGGCGGGCAAAGCGGCGCGGGACTACGCCGTGGCCCGCTTCGGGCTCGGACGCTTCCTCGCCGAATGGGACGACGTTATCGAAAAGCAGTGCCGCTAACCACGAAAGGAGCCCGCATGAGGATCGCCATGATCTCCGAGCATGCAAACCCTTTGGCGCACCTGGGGGGAGCGGACGCGGGTGGCCAGAATGTGCATGTCGCCGAGTTGTCGGCCGCCCTGGCCCGGCGGGGCCACGACGTCGTGGTGTACAGCCGGCGGGACGACCCCCGTCCGCCGGAGCGGGTGCAGACCGAGCAGGGCTACTGCGTCGTGCATGTGCCCGCCGGCCCGCCTCAGGTCCTTCCCAAAGATGCTCTGCTGCAATACATGTACGCCTTCTCCTATCACCTGCGCGTTGCCTGGGCCGAACAACCGCCTGACGTGGCGCACGCGCACTTCTGGATGTCCGGTGTGGCCACTCAACGCGCGGCCCGACAGCGGCGAATTCCGACCGTGCTGACATTCCACGCGCTGGGATCCGTGAAGCGCCTGCATCAGGGCTGGCAAGACACCAGCCCGGACTGCCGGTTGAGGATGGAAGCCGACATCGCCCGAGGAGCGAACTGGGTCGCCGCGACCAGCACCGACGAGGTTTTCGAGTTGGCCAGAATGGGACGCGCCCCGGCCCGCACCTCGGTGGTGCCGTGCGGCGTCGACACGGATGCTTTCACCCCGGACGGCCGAAAAGCGCCCGGCGGCGAGCGTCCGCGTATCGTCTCGGTGGGGAGACTGGTGCAGCGCAAGGGATTTGACACCATTATCCGAGCCCTGCCCAGCATCCCGGCCGCCGAGTTGGTGATCGTCGGGGGCCCCGACCGCGCGGCGCTGGCCGAAGACGCGGAGGCCCAGCGGTTGAGCCGGCTGGCCGCGGACCTGGGCGTGGCCGACCGGGTGCGGCTACTCGGATCGGTCACCCGGGAGCAAATGCCCGCGATGTTGAGGTCCGCGGACCTGGTGGCCTGCACACCGTGGTACGAACCTTTCGGCATCGTGCCTCTCGAGGCCATGGCATGCGGAGCACCCGTGGTGGCAACGGCGGTCGGCGGAATACGCGACACCGTCGTCGACGACGTGACCGGCCGGCTGGTGCCGCCCAAGGACCCGGTGACGCTGGCCGAAGCGATCAACGAACTGCTGGCCGACCGGGCGCGGCGGCGGGCGCTGGGTACCGCCGGCCGGGGACGTGCCCGGGCCCGGTATACCTGGGATCGGGTGGCCGCCGACACTGAGCGAATTTACGAGAAGTTAGCGCCCGTCCGGCGCGGTATGGCCGCCCCCAGTAGTCGCTCGGGGTGAGCGGTGTTGGCGATCAACGGGTTTCCAGCAGGCGCACCGATTGCTCGACGTGGTCGGGTAGCCGGTGGCGCGCGCGGATCACATCCGGTAGCGCGGCTGCCGCCTCGCGCAGCGCCTGCGTGTAAGCGCCGTCCTGGTTGTGGCGACATGCCGCCCAAACCAGGGCCGCGCCGGAGCGCAAACATCGGCTCAGCGGCCTGCGCAAACCTGCGGAGAGAGCGGTATTGCGCAGCACCCGTGCCTGTTCGGTGTGGCTGGTCTCGCGCACCGTGGACGGTTCGTGGTAGGCCACCAGCGCCCGGCAGAAGCACAGGTCCCAACCCCCCGCGGCGAGATCCCAAGCAAGCAACTCTTCTTCGCCGCGGAAGTGCAGGATCGGGCTGAACCCGCCGGCCGCCTCGAAGGCGGTCTTGCGTACCATCGCCGAGCAGGCCTGGAAACCAAGAATCGACGGGCCGGGCAACTGAGGGTCGCGCCCGAGAGGGCTGTCGGCAAGCTGGGCGACCAACGGGTCGTCGCGGTGCTGCGGATACACCACGGTGCGGGCGGCGAGCAACGCCACGGTGGCATAGCGGTCGAATACGGCCTCAGCCAGCCCGATGGCGTCGGGATCCCACCAGGAGTCGTCGTCACAGAACGCGACGTACGGTGTGTTGCATTGGGCTACACCGATATTGCGGGCCACCGCGCCTTCATTGCTGTCGAGGCACACGGTGGTCACCCGCCCGGGATGCTGGGCCGCCACGCGGCGGACGGCGGCCACCGAATCATCCCGCGATGCGTTGTCCACCACGATGATCGGACATTTCGTGGTGCTCAGCAGCCGGTCCACCACCACGCGCAATTGCTCGGAACGGTCGCGTGTCGCGATGACGAATGAGGTTCGGGGCCGGCCCTTCATGCTCGCGGCGGCTACCCGGGGAATCTTCGCTCGAAACCTGCGTTTCAGTGGGCGACTGCCGGGTACCACAGGCCGGTGCGTCCAATCTCGCGTGTTCTGGTCACCGGTGGTGCCGGATTCCTGGGCGAGCACCTGTGCGACCAGTTGCTCGGCGCCGGGGTCGAGGTGGTCAGCGTCGACGACCTGTCCACCGCGCGCGCGGCCGCCCCGCGCAGCAAGGCGCCGGGCTATCGTTTTGTGCGCCATGACATCTGCGATCCGGCGATCATCACCGAAATCGGGACCGCGTTCGACACGGTGTTCCACCTGGCGTCGCCGGCCTCGCCGGTTGACTACTACCGGCTGCCCATCGCCACGCTGCGGGCCGGCTCGGCCGGCACCGCCACCGCGCTGGAAATCGTGCAACGCGGCGGCGGGCGGCTGATCCTGGCGTCCACCAGTGAGGTCTATGGGGACCCCCAGCAACATCCGCAAAACGAACTATATTGGGGCAACGTCAATCCCGTCGGCCCGCGCAGCGTCTACGACGAAGCCAAGCGGTACGCCGAGGCGCTGGTATTCGCCTATCTGCGCGAGGGGCTGGCCGACATCGGCGTGGCGCGCATCTTCAACACCTACGGTCCCGGGATGCGCGCGCACGACGGCAGGATGGTCCCGACGTTCTGCCGCCAGGCGCTCAGTGGTGAACCGCTGACCGTCTCCGGGACCGGGCGCCAGACCCGGTCGCTGTGTTATGTCGACGACACGGTCGCGGGTCTGATTGCGTTGGCGCGCAGTAGTTTCAGCGGCCCGGTCAACATCGGTAACCCGACGGAGGTGACGGTATTGGAGATCGCGGAGTTGATCCGGGACTTGGCGGGCAGCTCGGCACCCATCGAGTTCACGGCCGCGGCGGTCGATGACCCGCAGCGCCGCTGTCCCGATATCACTCTGGCCCAGGAACAGCTGGGCTGGGAGCCGACGGTTGAGTATCACGCGGGGCTGGCGACCACACTGCAGTGGTTCCGGATGACGACCGGGGCCGACAGTGCCCGGTTGGTGATGTAGGGGGCGGCATGCGAATTCTGGGTGTCAATGCGGTATTTCACGACTCGGCGGCGGCGCTGGTCGTCGATGGGCGGGTGGTGGCGGCCGCCGAAGAGGAGCGGTTCTCCCGGCGCAAGCATGGTAAGCAGGCGGTCCCGTTCTCCACCTGGGAACTGCCGGTAGCGGCCATCAACTGGTGTCTGGCCGAGGCGGGGCTGGACGCCAACGACATCGACGCGATCGGGTACTCCTACGATCCCACATTGATGTACGAGGAGTTGACAAATACCGACGGGTTGGACCGGGACTGGGAGTTTCTGCGCACCTTGTATGCCCAACGGGCGCCGCGGTTCCTGGCTTCAGCGGTGCCAGGCCTGAACCCGGCTCTGGTGCGTCATGTCCGCCACCACGTCGCCCACGCCGCGTCCACGGCCTTGGCCTCCCCGCATCCCGACACGGCGGTGCTGGTGGTCGACGGCCGCGGCGAACGGGCGTCGATGCTGGCCGGGGTGTACCGCGATGGCAAGCTCGATGTGCTGGCCAGTCAGGAGCTTCCGCACTCACTCGGGCTGCTGTACGAAAGCCTCACCGAGCACCTGGGTTTCGTCCGTTCCAGTGACGAGTACAAGGTCATGGCGATGGGCTCCTATGGTCGCCCGCGGTTCGTAGACGACGTGCGTCGGTGTGTATACGCCTGTGCTGACGGCGGATTTCGCACCGAACCGATCGACTGGGAGGCGCTGGCACCGCGGCGCCACCCGGGCTCCGAAGAGCTCGACCCGATACACGCGGATCTGGCCTGCAGCGTGCAGTGCGTGATGGAAGAGGTGTTGCTGGACCTGGTCGCCTGGCTGAGAAGCCGCACGGACGAGGATGCGCTGTGTCTGGCCGGTGGAGTGGCGCTGAATTGTGTTGCGAACACCCGTATTCACGCCGAATCCGGGTTCGACCGGATCTGGGTGCAACCGGCTGCCGGTGACTCGGGCACCGCGCTGGGTGCGGCGCTGAGCGTGGCCGCGTCGTGTCGGGAGCCGATCGTCGCGATGCCGACGGCGCAGCTCGGCCGGGGCTGGAGCGACGATCAGATCAGGGCAACGCTCGATGAGGCCGCCGTGAAATATGAACGGCCGCAGGATTTCCCGGGGGCGGTCGGCGACTTGTTGGCCGACGACAAGCTGATCGGCTGGTTCCAGGGCCGAGCCGAGTTCGGCCCGCGGGCGCTGGGGGGTCGCTCGCTGTTGGCCGACCCGCGGCGGTCCGCCAACCTCGAGCGGCTCAATGCGGTGAAGGGGCGCGAGCAGTTTCGCCCGGTCGCGCCCATGGTGCTGGCCGAGCGGGCCGGCGAGATCTTCTCCAGGGGCCCGCTGCCGAGCCCGTTCATGCTGTTCGTGCACGACGTCGCGCCGGGGTGGCGGGACCGCATCCCGGCGGTCACTCACGTCGACGGCACCGCCCGGATCCAGACCGTCGACCGGAAGGACAACCCGCGCCTGCACGCGACGATCAGTCGCTTCGCGCAGCACACCGGGGTGCCGGTGGTGGTCAACACCAGCTTCAACACGGCCGGCCGGCCGATGGTGGACACCCCCCGCGACGCGCTCGAGGTGTTCGGGTCGTCGCCCATCGATGCGCTGGCCATCGGCCCGTACCTGGTGAGGAGGCAGTGGTGACGCTCGACTACGCGATCGTGATCCCGAGCATCGGACGTGAGTCGTTGCGCTGCCTGCTGACGGCTCTGGCCAAGGGGTGCGGGCCCCCGCCGACCGAGGTCGTCGTGGTGGATGACGGGCGGGAGCCGGGCTCCGTTGCCGCCGTGGCCGGCGAATTCCCGGTGCGGGTGGTCTGCAGTGGTGGGCGGGGACCGGCGGCGGCCCGCAACGTCGGTTGGCGCGCAACCACCTGCCCGTGGGTGTGCTTCCTGGACGACGACGTGGTGCCTCATCCGCTCTGGAAGGCGGTGGTGGTTGCCGACCTGGAGGCGGCCGGGGCGGTCGGGGCGGCGGCCTCCCAGGCGATCATCGAGGTCCCGCGGACGGGTTCCGGCAGGCCATCCGATGACGAGCGACGCACCCTGCAGCTGGCCGAGGCGCAGTGGATCACCGCCGACATGGCTTACCGCCGCGAGGTGCTGATCGCCGTCGGCGGCTTCGACGAACGTTTTCCCCGCGCGTACCGCGAGGACTCCGATCTGGCGCTGCGGGTGGTCGCGGCCGGCGGCACCATCGTGGGCGGAGATCGCCGCTGCACACACCCGGTCGCCCCGGCGACCCGGTGGTCGAGCGTGCGGGCGCAGATAGGCAACCGCGACAACGCCCTGATGCGGCGCAAGCACGGACCGGCCTGGCGCACACTTGTCGGCGAGGGACCGGGCAGAATGCCCGAGCACCTGGCCACCACGACCGCCGGTGCCCTCGCCCTCGGAGCCGCATTGTTGCGTCGTGGACCACTGGCGCGCCGCGCGGCCACGGTGTGGTCGCTGCTCACGGCGGATTTCGCGTCGCGGCGCTGGCTGAACGGGCCGCTGACATGGCGCGAGGCCGTCCGGATGTTGGTCTCGAGTGCGGCCATTCCGCCGGTGGCAGTATGGCACCGGCTGGCCGGTGAGTGGACGTTCCGCGGGGCCCGCCGCGATCCGCCGCTGGCAGTGCTGCTCGACCGCGACGACACGATCATCGTCGACCGGCCGTATCTCAACGACCCGGCCGGCGTCGAGCCCACTCGCGGCGCCGATCGCGCACTGGGCCGCCTGCGCCGGCGCGGTCTGCTGCTCGCCGTGGTCACCAACCAGTCGGGCGTGGCCCGCGGCCTGATCAGTCCGGAGCAACTCACCGAGGTCAACGCGCGAGTCAACGAGGTGCTGGGCCCCTTCGATTCGTGGCAGGTCTGCGTGCACGGCGAGACCGACGGGTGTCGTTGCCGCAAGCCGCAGCCCGGGATGGTGCTGGCCGCCGCCGAAGCCCTGGCGGTGCCCCCGTCGCGGTGTGTGCTGATCGGCGACACGGGTGGGGACGTGCAGGCGGCACTGGCCGCCGAGGCTCAGGCGGTGCTGGTGCCCACCCGACGCACTTTGCCGGCCGAAATCGAGCACGCGCAGACGTCGGCCCGGGTGGCCGCGTCGCTGAACGACGCGGTCTCCCTGGTACTGCGGGAGTGCCGGTGAGCACGGCGGTGGTGGCGCGCCTCGACAGCGCCGGCGACGTGCTCATCGCCGGCCCGGCGGTGCGCGCCGTCGCGGCCCAGCACGACCGGGTGACGTTGCTGGTGGGTCCGCGCGGCCGGGCCGCCGCGGAACTACTGCCGGACGTCGACGAAATCGTGGAGTGGCAGGCGCCGTGGGTCGACTTCGACTCACCGGAACTCACCGCCTCCCACGCCGAAGCCCTGATCAAACAGCTGCGCGACATCGCGCCGGCGCGGATGTACATTTTGACGTCGTTTCACCAGTCGCCGCTGCCGCTGGCGCTGCTGGCCCGGATGGCCTCGGTGCCGTGGGTGGGCGCCATCTGCGTCGACTACCCCGGCGCTCTGCTGGACCTACGGCACCAGGTGCCCAGTGGTGTCCCGGAGCCCGAGCGCGCGCTGTCCCTGGCGCATGCCGCCGGGTGCGCGTTGCCGGCGGGCGACGACGGCGCCTTGCGGATCCGATCCCTGGATCCGTTGCCGCCGGAGCTGGCGGCCGCGATCGGCACCGACCCGTTCGTGGTCTTCCATCCCGGAGCCGCGGTGGCGGCGCGGCGGCCCAGTGAGCGGCGCAGTGCGGCGATGGTGGCCGCTCTGGTCGCCGACGGCTATCGGGTGGTGGTAACCGGCGGCGCCGATGAGGCCGAGCTGACCGCCGCGGTCGCGGCGGACCTGGCCGTCGACCTCGGCGGGCGAACCAGCCTCGCCGAACTGGCGGCGGTGTTCGCTGCGGCTGGCGTCGTGGTCGTTCCGAACACCGGTCCCGCCCACCTGGCGGCGGCGGTCGGGGCGCAGATCGTGTCGCTGTTCGCCCCCGTGGTCCCGGCGGCGCAGTGGGGCCCGTACGGGCGGCGGGTCACTCTGCTGGGCGACCAGGACGCGCCGTGTCGAGGCAGCCGCGCGCGGGAGTGCCCGGTATCAGGTCATCCATGTTTAGACGGAATCACCGATGCAGAACTGCTTGCGGCGGTGCGGCGTAGAGGAGGACAGCCATGATCGAAGCCCATTTCGGCGCCTTGCGCGAAGCGGTCAGTCGTACCAGTGCGGACGCGACCCGGTTGCGTTGGTGGGGGCGGCAGCTGGCGGCGGTGCTGTCCGGTGGCGGCCGGTTGCTGGCGTGCGGCAACGGGGGAAGCGCCGCCGAGGCGCAACACCTGACCGCCGAACTCGTCGGACGATTCCAAGGCGAGCGAGTTCCGTTGTCCGCCATCGCGTTACACGCGGACACGTCGGCGTTGACGGCGATCGCCAATGACTACGGCACCGAGGAGATTTTCGCCCGTGGCGTTCGTGCTCATGGCCGGCCCGGGGACGTCCTGGTGGCCTTGTCCACCAGTGGCAGCAGCCGGAACGTGCTGGCGGCGGTGAAGGCCGCCCACGACATCGGGATGGTCACCTGGGCGCTGACCGGTCCGGCGCCCAACCAGCTGGCTGCCATGTGTCATGAGGCGATCTGCGTCGACGCTCCGTCGTCGGCCACCGTGCAGGAAGTTCACCTGGTGCTGGTTCACGGCCTGTGTATGGCGGTCGATGACGTAATGCTGGCATCGGAGTCATCGTGACTTCGCTTGTCATCGTGGGTGATTCGATGCTCGACATCGACATCGAGGGATCGGCGAGCCGGCTGAGTCCGGAGGCGCCGGTTCCGGTGGTCGATGCCGAGCGCGTCGCGCAGCGCCCGGGTGGGGCAGGCCTGGCCGCGCTGCTCGCAGCCCGGACCGAAACCGGGGTCGTGCTGATCACCGGCATTGCCGAGGATGATGCGGGCCGGCAACTGCGCGCGCTGCTGAGCACCGCCGGAGTTCGGGTACTCGGACTGCCGGTGAGTGGAAACACGGTGACCAAGACCAGGATTCGGGCCAGGGGCCAGTCGATGCTGCGACTCGACCGCGGTGACGGCACCGCGGTCAGCCGTCCGCTGTCTCGCGAGGTGTCCGAAGCGCTCGCCGGCGCCGGGGCGATCTGCGTCGCTGATTACGGCGCCGGAATCACCGCGCTGCCCGAGATCCGGGAGGTGTTGACCCGGCTGGCTGCCGAGATTCCGGTGGTCTGGGATCCGCATCCGCGTGGTGCCGCACCGGTGCCCGGTTGCGCGATGGTGACACCGAATCAGGATGAAGCACAACGCTTTTGCACAGAACAGCGACCCGGCGAGATGGGCGAAGTCTTGCGGCGGCGATGGGACGCCGACGCGGTATGCATCACCCGCGGCTCCCGCGGCGCCGAGCTGCACCGCCGGGACGGGGGTGCGCACCGCATCGGTGTCGGACAACTCGCCGCGGCGGGCAGCAGTCCCTCCGATGTCTGCGGAGCGGGCGACCGGTTCGCAGTCGCCCTCGCCACGGCGTTGGGCGGCGGCGCCGATCCGGAGGCGGCCGCGACGACCGCGGTAGCCGATGCCGCCCGGTTCGTCGCCACCGGCGGCGCCGCCGCGGTCGCGACTGCGGTACCCGCACGAGGGCCCGATCTTGTGGTCGCGCAACGTCAACGACAGGACCCGATGGAAGTCGACGCGGTCGCTCTGGCGGCACGGCTGCGCCGGGAGGGTCGCACGGTGGTCGCCACCGGCGGTTGCTTCGACCTGTTGCACACCGGGCACATCCGGCTGCTTCGACAGGCCCGTGATCTCGGTGACGCCTTGATCGTGCTGGTCAATTCCGACGCGTCGGTGCGCGCCTTGAAGGGAGCCGGGCGCCCGGTGATGGGTGACGCTGACCGCGCCCGGGTGCTGGCGGCCCTCGCGTGTGTCGACGCGGTGGCACTGTTCGACGGTCCCACCCCGGAGCACCCGTTGGCGTCGCTGCGTCCTGACATCTGGGTGAAGGGTGGCGACTACACCGCCGACGATCTGCCGGAGGCCGCCGTAGTGCGCCGGTTCGGCGGCGAGGTCGTCATCCTGCCCACCGTCGCCGGCTACTCCTCATCCCGATTGATCGCGGCGGCCAGTGCGCCGTCCACCGACGAAAGGCAGTGACATGAACGTACTCATCACCGGGGGCTCGTCCGGGCTGGGCGCCAGCGCCGCGGCCGCAGTGGTGCAGCGCGGTGGAGTGCCGCTGATTCTCGACAAGAAGCCGCCGGCCGCCGACGTCCCCTATGTCGCCTGCGATCTGGCCGACACCGCGGCCGTGGAAGCCGCCGTCGAGTCGCTGGCCGATCTCGTCGACGGCCGCATCACCGGGCTGTTCACCGCGGCCGGAATCGATTCGTGCGGCACGCTGGAACAGGTCCCGGCCAAGGAGTGGGAACAGGTCATCGCCGTCAACCTGGTCGGCACGGCCGCCGTCGTCCGTGCCGCGCTGCCCTACCTGAAAGCCACCAACGGGCGCATCGTGACCTGCGCCTCCACCCTGGGCATCAAGGCGGTCAGCGATGCGACCGCTTACTGCGCGTCCAAGTTCGGGGTGGTCGGATTTACCCGGGCGCTGGCGGCCGAACTCGCCGGCGAGGTGGGCGTCACCCTGCTGATCCCCGGCGGCATGCACACCCCTTTCTTCGACGGGCGCACCGAGCAGTACAAGCCACCCGCCGACGCCAAACTCAACCAACCCGAAAACGTCGCCGAGACGGTACTTTTCGCGCTGTCTCAGCCAGCCGGTTGTGAGATCCGTGAGATGGTGGTGTGCGCCCCGACGGAGTCGTCGTGGCCGTGAGTCTGCGCGACACCGTCCTGGTGCTGCGCGCTCTCGGCCTCGGTGACCTGTTGACATCCGTCCCGGCCTTGCGTGGCCTGCGGCGGCACTATCGCGACGCCACGCTGGTTCTGGCCGCTCCCGCCCGGTATCGCGAACTGGCGCTGCTGACCGGCGCGGTCGACGACGTGCTGCCCACCGAATCTCTCGGCGACCTGGCGACCCTGCCCGCCCAGCCTTCGGTGGCGGTGAATCTGCACGGCTGCGGCCCGCAGAGCCACGACCATCTGCTGGCCTGGCGGCCCAGATCCGTGATCACTCACTCCCATCCCCGGTACCCGAGATTGTCCGGGCCGTCGTGGTGCGCCGAAGAGCATGAGATCAACCGTTGGTGCGCGTTGCTCGAATGGTCCGGGATCCGTTGTGAGTCAACTGATGTGTTGATCAGCCGGCCCGAGGTAGAGAACGGTGAAACCGATGCGGTGGTGATCCATCCGGGCGCGTCGGCACCGGCGCGACAGTGGCCTGTGGACAGGTTCGCCGCGGTGGCCGCCGCGCTGCGCAATGACGGGCACGACGTCTTGATCACCGGATCGGCAGCGGAATTCGACCTCGCCCACGCAGTGGCCCGGGCCGCTGGCCTACCCCGCACGGCGGTGCTGGCCGGATTACTGGACCTGCCCGCACTGACGGCGCTGGTGTGCGACAGCACGTTGGTGATCTGTGGTGACACGGGCATGGCGCATCTGGCCGCGGCCACCGGCACCGCGTCGGTGGTGTTGTTCGGCCCGACCGCTCCGAGCCGATGGGGTCCGCGCGGACCGGCACCCCATGTCGCGCTATGGGCCGGCAGAACCGGTGACCCGCACGGGGCTGTTCCGGACCCGAACCTGTTGCGGATCGACACCGCCAGCGTGCTTGCGGCAAGCCGCCGCATGCTGAACGAGGCCGCATGAGCACCACCCCGCGGGTAGGCGTAGTGGGAGTCGGCTACGTCGGTCTGACCACTGCGGTCTGCATGGCGGGCCGTGGTCTGGACACCGTCGCCGTCGACGTCGACGCCAACCGGGTCGCCAAACTCGCTGCCGGGACACCAATCATCGACGAACCCGACCTGCCCCGCCTGCTGCGCGACGGATTGTCCGCCGGCCTGCTGAGATTCAGCGTCAGCTTCTCCGACCTGGTCGACCGCGACGTCGTCTTCATCTGCGTTCCCACACCCACTGGCGAGGAAGGGCAGGCCGACCTGACGGCGGTGTGCTCGGTGGTCGATCGGCTGGGCGAGGTGCTGCGCCGCGGCGCCATCGTGGCCATCAAGTCGACCGTCCCGGTAGGAACCACCTCCGCAATGGCAAAACGACTACAGGGCAGAGGCATTCGGGTGATATCGACGCCGGAGTTCCTGCGCGAGGGCCGGGCGGTACATGACTTCCGGCACCCGGACCGGGTGGTGATCGGCACCCACGACGACGGTGCGGATCAGGTGGTACGCCATGCCTACGGCACGGATGCCGAACCGGTTATGCGAATGACTCCGGAAAGCGCGGAACTGGCCAAGTATGCCAGCAATGCCTTTCTGGCCGTGAAGCTTTCCTACACCAATTCCCTGGCCGCACTGTGCGCACGGGTCGGCGCCGACATCAACGACGTGACCGGCTGCATGGGCGCCGACAGCCGGATCGGGCCCGAGTTCCTGCGTCCGGGCCCGGGCTGGGGCGGATCGTGCCTGCCGAAAGACACCGCCGCACTTCTGCATACGGCACGCCAGCATGGGCTGTCCGTCGCCGAGGTCGACGCGGCACGCATGACCAATACCGCCCAGGCCGATCGCATCGCCTCGACCCTGCAGCACGCGGTGGGCCGCAGCCTCGAGGGCTGCCGAATCACGGCTCTTGGGCTGACATTCAAGGCCTCCACCAGCGACACCAGGGACTCACCGGCTCTGGCCGCCTGCCGTGAGCTGTCCCGGCGCGGCGCGCAGGTGCTGGGTTACGACCCGAGGCTGCACAACATCGATCCAGCGGAATTGCACGATGCCGGGGTGACTGCCGTCGACGAACCCTACCGCGCCGCGAAGGCCGCCGACGCCATCGTGCTGTTGACCGAATGGTCCCAGTTCGCGGAACTCGACTGGCAGCCGATCGCACGCGAGGCGCCGGGCGCGGTCGTGTTGGACACCAGGAATCTGCTCGACCCGGCGACGGTCCGGTCGGCCGGACTGAGATATCTGGGAAATGGTGTGGCGTAGGGCGTCTCAGAATGGGTGCGGCCCTGGCCGACTGGCCAGGGCCGCTGCAGGAGAGCCCGCTTACTGGTTGGACTTCTGTCGTTCCTCGGCAGCCTCGGCGCCACCGCGTGCGGATTCGGCTTCCGCCTCTTTCTTGGCGACGTCGCGCTGCGCGTCGGCCTTGTCCTGCTGAGCCTCGCCCTCATTCTTCAAGTCGTCGCTGCCGGTAACGGTGCCGACGGCTTCCTTGGCCTTGCCTTTGATTCCCTCGGCGACACCTTTGACGCCTTCTTGGGGTCCACTGTCCTTGTCGCTCATTCGCTTTCCCATCTATCGGTAGTCACCGCGATTGCGCGGCAACGCAGCTTCGGGTTCCCGGTATCCGCTACCTGAAACAGTGGCGGCCGCGTCGGACGACGCAATTGGCCAATGCGCGAAAACAATCGGGCTCTACGACCGTATACGTTTGGCCCCGCCTGCCCCGGGTAGCACCACGCTAGCGCGGACCTGGGAGACTGTTGATGACTGCAAGATTAGCCTTGATTACCGGTGCCAGCTGTGGCGTGGGCTTCGCATTGGCCGAACAGCTTGCCCGGCGTGGTTACGACCTCGTCATTGCCGATCGATACGACGAAATACACACGGCAGCAGCGGCGCTCACCGTGTTCGGCACCGAAGTGCAGGCCGAGCAGATCGACCTGTGCGAGGCCGGTAACGCTTACGTGCTGCACCGGCGCGTGATGGCGGCCGGCCGGCCGGTGGTAGCGGCGGCGCTGACCACCGCGGTCGACGATGCCTCGTTCTCCGACGGCACCCTCGATGGCGCGCTGGGAGAAGTCGACAAGTGCGTGCGTGGGATCATGGCGCTGGCCCGCCGTCAAGCCGAGCGGATGGCGATGTTCGGGCGCGGCCGCATCGTCTTGACCGCCTCCCCGGAAGACCGGAAGCCGGGCATGGACACCGCGGTGCACTTTTCCACCGCCGCGTTCCTGCAAGCGTTCGCGGACCAACTCAATACCGAGCTCAGTGACGCCGGCGTCGAAGTCGTTGCACTGATGCCGAAACCGAACACTCGGGACATCGCACCGCTCACCCGACAAGCCCTGGAGGCCCTCACCGGCGACGACAAGCAGGGAATCGCGGCCCGGGCAACCGGCGCCATGACCGCGCTGGCCGAACGATTCGTTCCCGACCTCGTCAAAAACCCGGTCCGGCAGATCATTTCACCGACCGGGCAGGCGGTTTGATAGAGGTCGATTGGGGAATGCACTCAGCGAGATCAATGTAGGAGGTGGCTGCTATGCCGAATTCGTCGATCAAGAACGAGAAGCTGTACAAGGACTTGCGGAAGAAGGGTGACTCGAAAGAGAAGGCCGCGCGGATCTCCAATGCGGCCGCCGGCCAAGGGAAGTCCAAGGTCGCGAGCAAGGGCGGTAAGTCCGGATCGTATGGGGACTGGACCGTTCCGGAGCTGAAGAAGCGGGCCAAAGAGCTGGGCATTTCCGGCTATTCCGGCCTGACGAAGGACAAGTTGGTCCAGAAGTTGCGCAACCACTGATCAGCCGGGTCAGTCCGGAGGCTCGTCCTGCGGTCCCCGCACCGGAGCATCTTCCCGCTCGGTCGCATTGCCGGGCACCTGTTGGTCCCGGCGTTCGTCGACGACGTTCTGCTGGAGTTCGTCGACCACATCTTCGAGGTCCTCGTCACGGCGGAGTCCACGACTCGGTTGCGGTTCCATGGTTTTGGGAGGTACCCGTAATCGGCGGTTTTACCCACGCCCCTCAGTTCCGCAGACCGAGGCGGTCGACGAGCACCAGGAAAGCCGCGGCGAAATGGTTCTCCGCCGTCTCGCGCGCGATTCGATCCCAGTCAAGCTGCTCCCTGACGGCCCTGGCGGCCGGAATCAGTTTGGTGAAATCGCAATAGTGCTCGGTGAGGGCACGGAGTTTCTGGATGAACACGGTCGTGGGCGGCAGCACCGGAATCGAGATCGCCAGCACCACGCGCTGCTCGGCGCACGACAGCGCCTCGGGAGTCACCCGCACGCCGTTGACGCGGTGCAGCACATCGACCATCGTCTCGCCGAGGTGGGCCTTGAACAGCCAGTCCTCCGGCGGACGTGCTATCCGGAATCCGGCCTTGCCCAAAGTGGTGGCCGCGAGCGGCACGTCCGCTTCGGCCACCACGATGTCGACGTCATGCGTCGGCTCGGGGGCGCCGTAAGCCCACAGCGCGTAGCTGCCCGCCAGCGCGAATGGCGGGCCGTGCTCTTTGAGTGCCGACACCGCAGAACGCAGTGCTTCGCGAAGTTCGGTACAGGACGGGTCGGGGGTCGAATTCATGGTCGCTACGGCATACCCGGCGGTGGCCAATGGCAACCGGGGGCCGGGTTGTGCTGTCGCTCAACCGTTTAGTCGGTATCGAAAAGGGAAATCAGATGCATTATGTCAGCCGCAGTGTCGCGTACGGATGTTGACTTGGCGTCGCGCTTCCAGCATGCTGACAACCACATTTGCCGAGACGCCGCACGGTCGGTCGTTATTTCGGCACGAATCCGGGCTCGGGCGCCACACGGATTTGCTGATCACAATAGTTCGCTTTCTGAAAGCGCGACGGGGGATGTCGCATGACGGCCGGATTGGTTCAGCACTGGCTGGACTCGGGACGATTGGAATTGCCGTTGCCGGCAGCGGGCTATACCGCTGAGCGCCTGCAGCGGTTGGCGCGTTTGGCGCAAGACGACATTGCCGCGGCTCGCATCGCGGAAGCCCATGTGGACGCCGTCGCGATCTTGCACGAACTGGGTGGAAAGCCGCCCGAGGCCGGCCAGCTCTGGGGTGTGTGGGCGGCCGAAAGTGTAGAGGCGAAGTTGACCGCCACCAGCATCTCTGGGGACGAGTTCGTGCTCAACGGCACCAAGGTGTGGTGCTCGGGCGCCGGGTTCTGCTCGAACGCCCTGGTCACCGCGCACCTGGAGGGCGGTGAGCAGGGTCTGTTCGCGGTCACCCTCACCGACGTCGGGGTCAGGCCGCTGCCCAGCACCTGGTGGAACCCGGGCATGGCGGGCAGTGACACGCGGTCGGTGCAGTTCAGCAACGTGCACGCCATCCTGGTCGGCGAGCCGGGCGATTATCCGACCCGTGCGGGGTTCTGGCATGGGGCGATCGGGGTGGCCGCCTGCTGGCTCGGCGGCGCCCGCCGCGTTGCCGATCCGTTGTATCGGTGTGCCCGCAGCGAATCGGCGGACGCCTATGCCCTGGCGCACCTGGGTGCCGTCGATGCGGCGCTGGCCGCCGGGGACGCGATGCTGGGTGGGGCGGCGGCGCATATCGATGCCGACCCGTTCGACCGGACCGGTAACGCCCAGTTGCTGGCCCGGCGTGTTCGCGCGGTCGTGGAACACGCCGTCGACGAAGCGATCACCCGCACCGGACGGGCCCTCGGGCCCGGCCCGCTGTGCGAGGACGGCAGGCACGCCCAGCGGGTGGCCGACCTGACCATCTACATCAGACAAAGCCACGCCGAACGCGACCTGGCGGAACTGGGCCGGTTGGCCGGGCGGCGCAGCCGTTGAGGGCCACGCGGGGGCGGGCTGGGTTCTGGTGCGGATAGCGACGTTCAACATCCTGCATGGCCGAACCCTGGGGGACGGGGTTGACCCGCGGCGACTCGAGGACTGCGTGCGGAAGCTGGATCCCGACGTGCTGGCCTTGCAGGAAGTGGATTTCGACCAGCCCCGCTCCGGCCGGACGGATCTGACCGCGGCCGCGGCGGAGGTGATGGGTGCGGTGGAGCATCGGTTCGTGGCCGCCATCTCGGGCACTCCTGGAGCGACCTGGATGGCTGCCACCGGCCGCGAACAACCCGGGACCGCGGCCTACGGGATCGCGTTGCTGTCGCGGTTCCCGGTGACCAGCTGGCAAGTGGTGCGGTTGCCGCGCATCCCGATGCGCTTTCCGATGTATCTGCCGGGTCCCAACAAGGTGATGATTGTCGACGAGGAGCCGCGCGCGGCGGTTATTGCGCGGGTGCGTACGCCGCTGGGGCTGATGACGGTGGCCAACACCCACTTGTCTTTCGTGCCGGCGTGGAATGTGCGGCAGCTGCGGCGCCTGGTGCGCGATCTGCGCGGCCTGCCGGGGCCACGGCTGCTGATGGGTGACCTGAACCTGACGCCCGCACCCGTGCACCGCTGGACGGGTATGCGGCCACTGGCGTCGGCAGTGACGTTTCCCGCCGATGCGCCGACTCGTCAGCTCGACCACATCGTGACCGACGACAAGCAACTGCGCGCGGGCGCGACCGTCGCCGAATTGATGCCGATCTCGGATCACCGGCCGCTGGCAGTCGACCTGCACCGCTGAGTCAGTCCTGCTGGCTGCGCGCCTCCGCGCCCGTCATCCCCGCATCGAAGTCGTCATCGGCGGCCGTGCGTCCCACGTAGTCACCGTCGTCCTCGCGTCCTTCGCGGGAGTTGGCGACGTGCTCGTCGCCCTCCACGTCTTCTTCGCTCTTTTCCTTGCCGCCGGTCATCGCGACCTCCTTCGGTCTTCGGGGGTGGTTGGCTGCGGTGCCCGTTATGGCAGGCAGTGTTCGGCTTTCACGAGCTCGGCGCTCATATTGCGTTCCATCATCTTCAGCGCGGCCGAACCCAGTTCGTCATCGATGTGTGCGACCGCGTCGGACGGCACTACCACGTCGTAGTGGCGCAGGTAGCCGTCCAGCGCGCTGTAGAGGATGCACTGCTCGGTGACCTGACCGGCGAGTACGAGCCGTTGAGTCTTCAGGCGATCCAGCAGATAGTCGAGCGCCGTGGAGTAGAAGACGCTGTGCCGGACCTTGGTGAGCAGGTAGGTGTCGGATGGCGGCACCAGCGGCTTGACCAGCTCGGGCCGCTTGCCGTCCAGCGCGCTGGAGATGATGGCCTGGCGGTCGGCGGTGAAGTTGCCGTGGTTGTCGTTGACGTAGATGAGGTCGACGTCGTCGTGGTTGCGGGCGGCGTTGACCAGGCCGACCAAGGGATCGATGATGCCGGCGACGTTGTCGGCCAGCCGATCGGCGTCGGGATGGTCGTAGTCGTTGAACATGTCGATGATCAGCACGGCGGTATCACTCACAGACGACTTGTACCCCATCTCCGGGAACTCAACAGGATGCTGAGCGATCCTAGGGATCCACCGCCAAAATTGGCTAGTGCGGAAACTATATCCGTAGGATATAGTGACCTCAACAAATCTTCCTACGTCTCTTGGAGTGAGCATGGTTTACATCGGGACAGGCCCGCTCGTTCACCGGCCGGCTGCGACCAGCGACTCCAGTGAGCACGCCGTGAGCGTGCCGGGCGTGGTGGCTGCCGTGACGTGGGCGGTCGGTCTCGCCATCGGCCTCGCCGCCATGTCGGCCGGACATGAGCTCGTGGCCGGCGTGTCCTTGGTGCTGGCCATCATGTCGCCCTGGCTCGGCCTCGCCTGGGTCGCCCGCAACCAGCGCGCCGACATGCGGCGCCAGCGCGCCCTTGCGGCCCAGACGGTGCTGTACCCGGAGGGTTGGCCCGCGCTGCAACTGACCGCGCGCTGACCCTTATCACATCTGGGAATTCCTTTTCGGCGAAGGGGTGTGGGCCGCACCGGAATGGGGTACTGCCTGTGCCAACGGGCGACCATCAGATGGGCAGCCCGGCCCTCCGCAGGAAGGAACTGCCATGACGACCGTCAGCGACTACGACGCACGCCGCGTGACCGATGCCGACGCCGCGGACCGGTCCACGCTTCGTGAGCTGGGACCGATGCCGAAGCTGGCCACGACGGTTGTTGACGACGACCCTAACGACTCGCTCTTCTTCGAGCTGCCGGGTGCGGACCTTTCCAGCGAAGAGCTGTCGGTCACGGTGATCCCGCAACGCTCTGACGAGTTCACCTGCTCGAGCTGCTTCCTGGTGCAGCACCGCAACCGGTTGCGCGACACCAGCGGCGGGCGGCAGATCTGCGCCGACTGCGTGTGACGCTTCGCTCTCGTCGCGGCGAGGAGGACAATCGCTGCGCGTGAGCCCGCCACCCGGACTGCCCGCTCCGCGCGGCTTCCGCAGCGTCTTTGCGGCGGCGTACGCGCTGGCTTACCTGGTCGGCGGCGAGCGCCGGATGATGCGACTGATCCGCCGGTACGGGCCGATCATGACGATGCCGATTCTGAGCCTGGGCGACGTGGCGATCGTCTCGGAGCCGGGGCTGGCCAAGGAGGTATTCACCGCTCCGACGGATGTGTTGCTCGGGGGCGAAGGGGTGGGGCCGGCGGCGGCCATCTACGGGTCGGGCTCGATGTTTGTGCAGGAGGAGCCGGAGCATCTGCGGCGACGCCGGCTGTTGACGCCCCCGCTGCACGGGGCCGCGCTGAACGCGTACGTGCCGATCATCGAGGCGTCGACGCGCGCGGCGATGCGCGAATGGCCCGTCGACCGCTCGTTTGAACTGCTACAGGCGGCGCGGGCACTGATGCTGGACGTGATCGTCCGGGTCATCTTCGGCGTCGAGGACCCCGGCGAAGTGCGGCGACTGGGCCGCCCGTTCGAGCACCTGCTCGATCTCGGCGTATCCGAGCAATTGACCGTGCGCTATGCGCTGCGGGGCCTCGGTACGTTGCGGGTGTGGCCGGCCCGCGCCCGGGCCAGGCGCGAGATCGACGAGGTCGTCCTGCCGCTGATCGCCGCGCGCCGGGGCGACCCGTCATTGTCCGACCAACGCGACGTCCTGGCGCTGCTCATGTGCGCCCGAGGCGAAGACGGAAAAGGGCTGTCGGACAGCGAGATTCGTGACGACCTCATCACCCTGATGCTGGCCGGCCACGAGACCACCGCAACGACGCTGGCGTGGGTCTTCGACCTGCTGCTGCACCATCCTGATGCACTGGCCCGCGTTCGGGAGGAGGCCGTGCATGGCGGTGAGGAGTTCACGACCGCGGTGATCGATGAGACGCTGCGCATCCGCCCGCCGGCTCCGTTGACCTCCCGGGTCGCGGCGCAACCTTTCCGGCTGGGCGGCTACCAGGTTGGCGCCGGCACGCGGATCGTCGTGCACATCATCGCGATCAACCGCAATCCGGCCGTCTATGAGCGTCCCCACGAATTCCGGCCGGAGCGATTTGTCGGGGCCCGGCCTCAGACCTATGCGTGGCTGCCATTCGGCGGTGGTGTCAAACGCTGCCTGGGCGCCGCGTTCTCGATGCGCGAGCTCGTGACGGTGTTGCATGTGTTGTTGCGCGAGGGAGAGTTCAGCGCCGTGGATTCCCGGCCGGAGCAGGTCGTGCGCCGGTCGATCATGCTTGCTCCGCGCCGCGGCACCAGGGTCCGGTTTCGGCCCGTCAAAGACGGCGGGAGGCCAGTGCGGCGCTGGTGATATCGGCAAGCTGGCTCGCATCAGCGGTGACGCTGCAACACGTGCATTCGATGTAAATCTGTGACACTGCATTGTGATTGGACGCACATATCGCGGGGTACACCCAACTTGGATCTGCCAATTAGACAGCGTTCAACAGAAGGGGCGCGACGTGATCATCCTGGGAATTATTCTGCTGCTGATCGGCTATTTCGCCGGTATTCCAATTCTGTACACGATCGGCGGCATTCTCGTGCTCGTCGGTGTGATTCTGTGGATTCTGGGTGCGGTTGGGCGCCCGGTAGGAGGCCGAAGAGTCTGGTTCTAGCGCACTCATTTTGCGCGCTGGACTAGTTGCGTCGGACCGGAACCGTGGAAACGCGGTTTCGGTCCGACGCATTTTGGTCGGTTATGAGTTGGGGTCGCGGCAAATGACTGCGCCAAGTCTCAGGCTTGGCGAGGCTCCTTGAGAGTCCAGCGTGAAGCCAAGGTGTCGCAAATGGTGAGTTCCTCGATCTCATTCAGGTCGTGCATAAGGAGTCCTTCGACGGTGAAGATGCCGATCATCACTTCGGCTTCCACCGTCGAAGACGAGACTCCCGCAGTCTCCAACTCGTAGCGGAACATACTGCCGGTGATCAGATGGAAGTTGCGATGCCACTCGGCGATGGCGGCCGAATGTTCGACGCGTGCGTGCACCGTCGTCACTAGGCGGCTCATCTGGTGTAACTGGCGAACCACCCACAGCAGTCGAGCGGGGATCGGTTCGGTCGCAACTTGTCGGTACTGCGGCCAGATGTCTGCCATGACGGAGTCGAGCACAGCGATGAGAACGTCGTCCTTATCCCCGAAGTACCAGTAGATCGTGTTGGGTGCGACCACCGCACCACCCCCTACAACACCCGACCCAAAGCCACCCCAAGCCAACGCCTCGACACCCACAACCGCGTCCGCACCGACCGCATCGACCAATACGGAAAACTCACCCTCCGCCACGCCGGCCGACTCCACCACATCGGCATCCGCCGAACCCACGCCCGCACCCGCGTCCTGATCCTCATCCAAGACCTCAACATCAGAATCATCCACGCCGCCACCGGCGAACTCCTCCGCCAGCTAACACTGGACCCCACCAGGGACTACCAACCCCGCGGCACCCCCACCGGCCGACCAAAGAAAAAACCCGAACCCTAAAACGAGGGTTCAGGCTATTCCGATGTCTTGAGACATCACAGGGTCGGGGTGGCGGGATTCGAACCCACGGCCTCTTCGTCCCGAACGAAGCGCGCTACCAAGCTGCGCCACACCCCGCTTGAAGCCTCGACAGCCTATCGCACCGGACCAGCGACCTCCCAAACGGCAGGTGGGCGGCTCAGCTCCACCGGCAGAAGCGCTCGAATTCGGCCAGCGCCCGGGCCGCATCGCTGGGATCGAGCCCCTGGCCGGCCACCCACTCGTCGTCGAAGTAGGTGTCGGCGTAGCGATCGCCGCTGTCGGCCAGCAGCGTGACCACCGAACCTTGGCGGCCGTCTGCGACCATCTCGGCCAGCAGTCCGAACGCGCCCCAGAGATTGGTGCCCGTCGACGGGCCCACCCGGCGCCCCAGGACGGCGCTGACGTGGCGGGCGGCGGCGATCGACGCCGCATCGGGCACCGAGACCATCCGGTCGACCAGCGACGGCAGAAACGACGGCTCCACCCTCGGGCGGCCGATGCCCTCGATGCGCGACGACGCGCCGGTCACGACGTCGGCCCGGTGCTCCACATAGGCCGGGAAGAATGCCGAATTCTCCGGGTCGACGACGCACAACCGGGTCGCGTGCCGTCGGTACCGGATGTAGCGACCGATCGTCGCGCTGGTCCCACCTGTGCCGGCGCCCACCACGATCCAAGCCGGTATCGGGTGTGCCTCGTATTCCATCTGCAGGTATATCGACTCGGCGATGTTGTTGTTGCCGCGCCAGTCGGTGGCGCGCTCGGCGTTGGTGAACTGGTCCAGGTAGTGGCCTTCCGTCTCCGCGGCGACGCGGGCCGCCTCGGCATAGACCTCGCTCGACTTCTGCACGAAGTGGCAACGGCCACCTTGTGATTCGATCAACGCGATCTTGGCGGCGCTGGTGGCCGCCGGCATCACCGCGACGAACGGTAGTCCGAGCATCGCCGCGAAGTAGGCCTCGGACACCGCGGTGGAACCCGAGGACGCCTCCACCACCGTGGTGCCCTCACCGATCCATCCGTTGCACAGCGCGTAGAGAAACAGCGAGCGGGCCAGCCGGTGCTTGAGGCTTCCGGTGATGTGCGTGGTCTCGTCCTTGAGGTAGAGCTCCACGCCGGCCTTCTCGCCCCAGCTCGCGGGCAAGGGGTAGCGCAGCAGGTGGGTGTCGGCGCTGCGCCGGGCGTCGGCCTCGATCAACCGGATCGCATTGTCGGTCCAGCCCCGGGAGAGACTACGACCCGCGATGCGGGTCTGCGTCAACGCACGGACACGGTTGGCTGCGAGCGTCCCAGGTTGCTGGTCGAATCCCGGCCACCCATCGGGGTGGCGATGAGCGTCAGCAGGGTCGCCTCGGGCCGGCAGCAGAACCGCACCGGCGCGAACGGTGAGGTCCCGATTCCCGCGGACACATGCAGCCGGGTGTTGGAGCCCCACTGGGAGGCGCCCTTGGCCCGCGAGCGGTCCAGGCCGCAGTTGGTGACCAGCGCGCCGTAGAACGGCAGGCACAGCTGTCCGCCGTGGGTGTGGCCGGCCATGATCAGCTGATAGCCGTCGGCGGCGAAACGGTCCAGCACCCTGGGCTCCGGCGAGTGCACCAGCCCCAGGCGCAGGTTGGCCGCCGGGCTCGCCGGCCCGGCGATGGTGTCGTAGCGGTCCCGATCGATGTGCGGGTCGTCGACGCCGGCGGCGGCGACGTGCAGGCCCGCCACCTCGAACTCACGCCGGTTGTGGGTGAGGTCCAGCCACCCGCGCTCGGTGAAAGCCGCACGCAGGTCCTGCCACGGCAGCGGCTCTCCCTTGATCCGGTGATCCGGGTTGGTCAGGTAGTTCATCGGGTTCTTCAGGCGTGGACCGAAGTAGTCGTTGCTGCCGAAGACGAACACACCCGGCCGGGACAGCAGATCGCCCAAGGCCTGCACCACCGCGGGCACCGCCTTGGGATGGGCGAGATTGTCACCGGTGTTGACCACCAGGTCGGGATCCCAGCTGGCCAGCTCGCGCAACCAGGCCTGCTTGCGCCGCTGGTTGGGTGTCATGTGCAGGTCGCTGATGTGCAACACCCGCAGCGGGGTGGAACCCGGACTCAGCACCGGCATGGTGATCTCGCGCAGCACAAACGCGTTGCGCTCGACGAACGCGGCGTAGCCGATCCCGGCCACCGCTGACCCGAGCGCCGCGGCGCCGGTCCTTAACA
The DNA here is from genome assembly GCF_002101675.1 of Mycobacterium gordonae. Classification (GTDB taxonomy): domain Bacteria; phylum Actinomycetota; class Actinomycetes; order Mycobacteriales; family Mycobacteriaceae; genus Mycobacterium; species Mycobacterium gordonae. The sequence continues at coordinate 44,423 of NZ_LQOY01000229.1, forward strand.
CGACGGGGAGTACCTCAGCCATGTCAGGCAGTTTACTGCCGGGGGCCGACTCGACGCGCGTCTCTTCGTGTGATCAGCGGCTACGGGGGCGGGGCCGGTGGCGGAGGCGCCAGCAGCGGAATGGTGATCGGCGGCAGGCCCGGAATCTCGACGACCTGGGACCCGACTACCTCCGGCGGCAGCCCGCCATCCGGCGGCGGCGGGGGTGGCGG
>NZ_LQOY01000230.1 GCF_002101675.1 Mycobacterium gordonae
GCACAAGAGGCCGCACGGCACTAAACGTCGGCCTGCCCGGCGTTCATCTTGAGCGCGCGCTCGACGTTGGCTTTTTTGTCTTCCTCCGCACCCTTGGCCGCAGCCTTCCGGCGCCGGGCCACGACGGTGTCGACCGCGCCGTTGAGTGCCGACCCCAGCGGGAAGCCGAGGTAATGGGTGAGGAAGACGGCCATCTCCTTCAGCTCCGTCTCGCTGAGTTCTTCGTTGAGCAGTGCGGCGTTGATCTGGATCTCGGCCAGGTCGCGGTTTCCGATGGCGGTGACCGCGGTCAGCGTCATGATGCGCTTGTCCCGCATCGACAATCCCGGCCGGGTCCAGATCGAACCGAACAGGTGGTCGACGGTCAGGTCGAAGTAGGGGTCACCCTCGATATTGGGCATCTCCCAGCCGTAGACCTCGTTCATCTTCTCCAGGCCCTTGCGGCGCAGCTCGTCCATCACGCGTCCTTCTCTGTATGCGGCACTCCCAGGCCCGGCGCCAGCCGTTCGAGGGCCAGCTTAGCCAGCGGCAGATCGACCGAGACCGATTCGGCCAGAGCCAGCGCCAGGCTCAGGTCTTTTTCACCCAGACCGCGGGTGTGGGTAAACCCGTCGTAGAGGAAATGGCCCGGCTCAAGGTCTTTCGTATCGTCGCGGAACATGATCGAGCCGGCACCGCCGGTCAATTTGTCCGTGTGACGCACGACGTTGCCGAGGTCCTGCAGGTTCAACCCGGCGGCTTCAGCCAGCTTCCACGCCTCTCCCACTGCCGCATACGTAGTGAAGGTGAGCATGTTGCGAGCCAACTTCATCCGCGTGCCTGCGCCAGGCGGCCCGGCATGCACCACAAGGTCCGCCCAATGCTCGAACGGCTCCTTCACCCGGGCGAAAACCTCATCACTCGCCCCGACCATGGTCGCGAGTTGACCGAAACGCGCGGCGCGACCGCCACCACTGACCGGCGCATCGATGACATGAATGTCCCGAGTCTGAAGTTCGCGTGCCAACTCTTCGGCGGTGGTGTCGCTGATCGTCGAGTGGATCGCGATAATGGTGCCGGGCTTGGCGGCTGTGGCCAGCTCGTGCACCACGTCGCGCACTTGCTCGTCGTTCAGCACAGTCACGCTGATGATGTCGGCGTCCGCGACGTCGGCCACGCTCTCGGCGAGACGGGCGGCCCGGTCAGCGAATGGCGCCATCGCCTCGGCCCGAACGTCGTAAACCGTCAGGCCGCCAGGCCATTCGGACATCTTCTTGGCCATCGGGGTGCCCATGTTGCCGAGACCGATGTATCCCAACTTGAGTGCGTCAGACACTGGCGCCACTCCTCCTCATCGCTACGTCCCCCGCAAGCGGGCGGTACCCCCACTGCATCGTCGTCGGCGCGCTCATGACCGGATGATCTGTCCGCCATCGACGTTGAAAATCTGACCGGTGATCCAGCGCGCCTCATCGCTGAGCAGGAACAGACACATGCCCACCAGGTCATCGGGAGTTCCCATGCGCGACAACGGAAGCCCCTTGACGATGTCGTCGACGATCTCCTTGGGCGTGGTGGTGCGGTTGGCCTCGGTGTCGATGGGACCCGGCGCGATGGCATTGATCCGGATGTTCTGCCCGCCCAGTTCCCGCGAGAGTTGTTGGGTGAGGCCGTTGATGCCGACCTTGGCCAGGCCGTAGAAGTTGGCGTACAGCCAGGCCGCGGTGGACGACTGGTTGACGATCGCCCCGCCGCCGCGCTTGGTCATCTTCTTGTAGACCGCCCGGGTGCACCACAGGGCGCCGTCGAGGTTCACGCTCATGAATCGCTGGTAGTAGTCGGGGTCCACGGTGAGCAGGAAGTCTAGCTTCATCCCGCCGAAGATTGCGGCGTTGTTGACCAGGTAGTCGATACCGCCGAATTCGGCCAGCGTCCGGTCGGCCATGGCCTTGGCCGACGCCGGGTCCGACACGTCCACCGGAACGCTGATCGCGGTTCCGCCGTCGGCGACGATCTGCTTGGCCACCCCCTCGGCCGCCTCGGCGTTGATGTCGGCCACCACCACCGCCGCACCCTCCCGGGCCAGCGCCTCGACGTACGCCTGGCCGATGCCACCACCGGACCCGGTGACGATGGCTACCTTGTTCTCGAATCGCACGCTGCGCTCCTCTAATTCACTGCTGTGGCAATGGTTTTGATTTCCAGGTATTCTTCGAACCCGGCCAGGCCCATCTCACGCCCGTTGCCCGACTGCTTGTACCCGCCGAACGGCGCGTCCGCCGAATACCACACGCCGCCATTGACGTTGACGGTGCCTACCCGCATCCGCGAGGCGAACCGGGCGGCCCGGTCGGGGTCCGCACTGAAGACGGTGCCGGACAGGCCATATGGCGAGTCGTTGGCGATGCGCAGCGCGTCTTCGTCGCCGTCATGGGCAATCACCGTCAGGACCGGCCCGAAAATCTCTTCCCGCGCCACGCGGGCATCGTTACCCAGACCGGCGATCACGGTCGGTTCGATGAAATAGCCGACATCGCGCCCAGCCGGCCGGCCGCCGCCGCATGCGAAAGTCCCGCCCTCGGCGATCGCCGAGTCGAGGTAACCCTGCACGCGGTCGCGCTGCCGCGCCGAAATCACAGGGCCGCAAACCGTTCCGGGGTCGTTGGGATCACCCGGCTTGATACCGGACATGGTCCCCGCCGCGGCCGCAACAGCGTCGTCGTAATGCGCCCGGGGCACCACCAACCGGGTGGTGATGGCGCAGCCCTGCCCGGCGTGCATGGACGCGGTGAACCCCGCCATCGCGCATGCACCGGCCAGATCCGCGTCGTCGAGCACGACGAACGCCGACTTCCCACCCAGTTCCAGAAAGACCTTCTTGATGGTGGCGGCCGAGTCGCTCATCACGCTGCGGCCGGTGGCGGTGGATCCGGTGAACGAAATCATGTCCACCCGAGGGTCTTTGGCGAGCAGGGCGCCGACGCTGTGATCGCTGGACGTGACGATGTTGACCACGCCGGGCGGAAAATCCGTGTGCTCGGCAATGAGCTCGCCCAGCACCGCAGCGCACCAGGGAGTGTCGGGCGCGGGTTTGAGCACGATGGTGTTGCCCGCCGCCAGGGCCGGACCCAACTTGGCCAGATTGATCTGGTGCGGGAAGTTCCACGGCGTGATGGCTCCGACGACACCGACCGCCTCGCGGGCGATGGTGCGCCGGGTAGGAATGCCCATCGGCGCCGCCTGGCCCAGATCCTGGTTCCAGACATAGCTTTCGGCGGTCTCCGCCGCGAACGCCAGGTCGTTGACCGGACCCTCCAGCTGGGCCATCGAGGTGAGCATCCGCGGCGCACCCACCTCCGCGATGGTGAGCTCGCGTAGCTCTTCGGTGTGCTTCTGCATCGCTTCGCGCAGCTGCCGGATGCACCGCACCCGCAGCTCGGTGTCGCGCGACCAGTCGGTGTCGTCGAACGCGCGGCGCGCCGCTTCGATGGCGCGGCCCATGTCGTTCGCATCAGCGTCCGCCGCGACACCGAGCACCTCCTCGGTGGCCGGATTGGCAGTCGGGAAGGTGCCCGCAGCGCCTCTCGAGAATTTGCCGTCGATGAACAGCGCACTCGCGCCGTCGGCCAACAGGGCCATCTACCACTCCCACCCGGTGCGTTCAGCCGTCCCAAGCTGACGACCAATCTGAATGGACAACTGTCCGATATCGTTACTCCGAACCATAGCGCCGCACGCGGCGGAGGTGCAAGGGCCGATCCCGCCGATAGCGGAGCGCTCCGCCAATAAACACTTCTGACGTGCCCATTCACGAGCCGGGCTTGCTTCCCGCCGCGACCATCCTCTAGTTTGGACATGTGTCCAGCGATGCTGCGGTTTCAGTAGCCGGCCAGGCTCGGCAACCGGCCGGCGGAACCCCGCGGAACCGCCGCCAGGAGGAAACCTTCCGCAAAGTGCTCGCCGCAGGGATGGAAACCATGCGGGAGAACACCTACGCGGACCTGACCGTGCGCCTGGTCGCAGCCAAGGCCAAGGTGGCGCCGGCGACCGCCTACACGTACTTCTCCTCGAAGAACCACCTGATCGCCGAGGTATACCTCGATCTGGTGCGGCAGGTGCCTTACTTCACCGACGTCAATGTCGCCATGCACACCCGGGTAGACCAGGCGTTGCGGCACCTGGCTCTGGTCGTCGCCGACGAACCCGAAGTGGGCGCGGCGTGCACGGCCGCCCTGATGGGTGGCGGCACCGATCCCGCCGTGCGCGCCGTCCGGGACCGGATCGGCGCGGAGATCCACCGTCGCATCGCCTCGGCTATCGGCCCGGGCGCCGAACCCCGCACCGTGTCCGCTCTGCAAATGGCCTTTTACGGCGCCCTGGTGCAGGCCGGTAGCGGCGAATTCACCTATCACGAGATTGCCGACCGGTTGGCCGAGGTGGTGAGCCTCATTCTGGCCGGGGCCGAAAAAGGCGGTGACGCATGACGATTCACGTCGGGGACTCTGAATTAGTGCTCGACCCTTACGATTACGACTTCCACGAGGACCCGTATCCGTACTACCGGCGGCTTCGTGACGAGGCCCCGCTCTACCACAACGAAGCCCTCGGATTCTGGGCGGTGTCGCGGCACAGTGATGTGCACCAGGGATTCCGCAACAGCACCACGCTGTCCAATCGCGACGGGGTGTCGTTGGACCCGGTATCGCGTGGACCACACGCGTCGAAAACCATGTCGTTTCTGGCCATGGACGATCCGGCACATTTGCGGCTGCGCACGCTGGTGTCGAAAGGCTTCACCCCGCGCCGGATTCGCGAACTCGAGCCCCGGGTCACCGAACTCGCGGTTCAGCACCTCGACGTCATGCTGGAGAAGGCCGGCGCCGGAACGGTCGATTATGTTGCCGAATTCGCCGGCAAGCTGCCGATGGACGTCATCTCGGAACTGATGGGCGTCCCGGTTGCCGACCGCGACCAGATCCGGGCTTGGGCCGACGGCGTGATGCATCGGGAAGACGGTGTCACCGACGTGCCGGCATCCGCGATCGAAGCGTCGATCAACCTGATCGTCTACTACCAGGGCATGATCGCCGAGCGCCGCAAGAAGCTGACCGACGACCTGACCTCGGCGCTGTTGGAGGCCGAGATCGACGGCGACCGGCTCACCGACGAGGAAGTCCTCGGGTTCATGTTCCTGATGGTGATCGCGGGCAATGAGACGACCACCAAACTCCTTGCCAACGCCGCGTTTTGGGGGCACAAGAATCCCGGCCAGCTGACCCCGGTCTACGCCGACCTGTCCCGGATACCGCTGTGGGTCGAGGAGACGCTCCGTTACGACACCTCCAGCCAAATCCTGGCGCGCACGGTGTCGGGTCCACTCGAGCTGTACGGCACCACGATTCCCGAAGGGGACGTGCTATTGCTGCTGCCAGGGTCGGCCCACCGCGACGAGCGGGTGTTCGACGACCCCGACGAATTTCTGATCGGCCGTGACATCGGCTCGAAACTCTTGAGTTTCGGCAGTGGCGCGCACTTCTGTCTGGGGGCGCACCTGGCCCGGATGGAGGCACGGGTGGCGCTGACCGAGTTATTCAAGCGAATCCGCGGATACGAGGTGGACGAGGCCAACGCCGTCCGCGTCCACTCCAGCAATGTCCGCGGGTTCGCTCATCTACCTGTCACCGTGGAGGTCTCCTGATGCCCCGCTTCGAGCCGCATCCCGCGCGCCGGCCCGCCATCGTCGCGGGCGCGTCCTCGGGTATCGGCGCCGCGACCGCGACCGAGCTTGCGGCCCGCGGTTTTCCGGTGGCTCTCGGTGCGCGACGGGTGGAGAAGTGTCAGGAACTCGTGGACAAGATCCGCGCGGACGGCGGCGAGGCGGTCGCGCTGCCACTGGACGTCACCGATGCCGACTCGGTCAAGAACTTTGTGCGACAGGCTGCCGAGCAGCTCGGTGACATCGAGGTGCTGGTCGCCGGCGCCGGTGACACCTACTTCGGCAAGCTGCACGAGATCGACAGCGAGGCGTTCGAGTCCCAGCTGCAGATCCACCTGATCGGGGCCAACCGGCTTGCCACCGCCGTCCTTCCCGGCATGCTCGAGCGTCAGCGCGGCGACCTGATCTTCGTCGGTTCCGACGTCGCGCTGCGGCAGCGCCCGCACATGGGCGCCTACGGGGCGGCCAAGGCCGGCCTGATCGCCATGGTCACCAACCTGCAGATGGAGCTCGAAGGCACCGGCGTGCGGGCATCGATCGTGCATCCCGGCCCGACCAAGACGGGGATGGGCTGGAGCCTGCCGGCCGAGTTGATCGGCCCAGCGCTGGAGGACTGGGCCAAATGGGGCCAGGCCCGCCACGACTACTTCCTGCGGGCCTCCGACCTCGCCCGCGCGATCACCTTCGTCGCCGAGACACCCCGGGGCGGGTTCGTGGTCAACATGGAACTGCAGCCCGAAGCGCCGCTGGCCACCACCAAAGAACGTCAGCAACTGAAAGTTGATGAGGAAGCGCTGAATTCATGACTACCCAACTGAGCGTGCCGCGTGTGTCCGGCGGCGAGGAAGAACACGGCCACCTCGAGGAGTTCCGCACCGACCCGATCGGGCTGATGCAGCGGGTGCGCGACGAATGCGGCGACGTCGGCTGGTTCCAGCTGGCCGGCAAGCACGTCATCCTGCTCACCGGCGCCGGGGCCAACGAGTTCTTCTTCCGTTCGGCCGACGAGGATCTGGACCAGGCCGAGGCGTACCCGTTCATGACGCCCATCTTCGGCAAGGGCGTGGTCTTCGACGCCAGCCCCGAGCGCCGTAAGGAAATGCTGCACAACTCGGCTTTGCGTGGCGAGCACATGAAAGGCCACGCCGTCACCATCGAGGGCGAAGTGCGAAAGATGGTGGCCGACTGGGGTGATGAGGGCGAGATCGACCTGCTCGACTTCTTCGCCGAGTTGACCATCTACACCTCGACCGCCTGCCTGATCGGGCTGAAGTTCCGCAACCAGCTGGACTCCCGCTTCGCGCACTTCTATCACCAGCTGGAGCGGGGCACCGACCCGCTGTGCTACGTCGACCCGTACCTGCCGATCGAAAGCTTCCGCATCCGCGACGAGGCCCGCGTCGGCCTCGTGGCGTTGGTCCAGGAAATCATGGACCAGCGGATTGCCAATCCGCCCAAGGACAAAACCGACCGCGACATGCTCGACGTTCTAGTGTCCATCAAGGACGAGGACGGCAACCTGCGCTTCTCCGCCGACGAGGTCACCGGCATGTTCATCTCGCTGATGTTCGCCGGCCACCACACCAGTTCGGGCACCTCGGCGTGGACGCTGATCGAACTGATGCGGCACCCGGATGCATACGCCGACGTCGTCAAGGAACTCGACGAGCTCTACGCCGACGGCCAGGAGGTGAGTTTTCATGCGCTGCGCCAGATTCCGAAGCTGGAGAATGTCCTGAAGGAGACGCTGCGGCTGCACCCGCCGTTGATCATCCTGATGCGAGTGGCGCAGGGCGAGTTCGAGGTGGAGGGATACCCGATTCACAAGGGCGACTTCGTCGCCGCATCGCCGGCGATCTCCAACCGGATCCCGGAGGACTTTCCCAACCCCGACTCCTTCGATCCGGACCGCTACGAGAAGCCCCGGCAGGAGGACCTGGTCAACCGCTGGACCTGGATTCCGTTCGGCGCGGGCCGGCACCGCTGCGTCGGCGCCGCGTTCGCCCAGATGCAGATCAAGGCCATCTTCTCGGTGTTGTTGCGCGAGTACGAGTTTGAGATGGCCCAGCCCGCCGACAGCTACCACAACGACCACTCAAAGATGGTGGTGCAACTCGCCCGGCCGGCCAAGGTGCGCTACCGCAAGCGTGCTCAGGGGTAACTGCGATGGGATTTCGGATTGAAGCGGACCTGGACCTGTGCCAGGGCCACGCCATGTGTGAATTGGAGGCCCCGAACTTCTTCCGGGTGCCAAAGCGCGGCAAGGTCGAGATCATCGACCCCGAGCCACCCGAAGAGGCCCGGGACGAGGTGGAGCGGGCCGTCGAATCATGCCCCACGCAAGCACTGTTCATCAGAGAGAAAGAAGGCTGATATGGCGTCCCACCCACGTGAGGTACTGGAGGACTGGGTCGAACGCTGGCTGGAGGCCAACCGGGTGGCCGAGCGGGAAGGCGACTGGAAAGGCCTGGCGGACTTCTACGCCGATGACGCGACCTATGGCTGGAACATCGGGCCCAAAGAGGACGTGATGTGCGTCGGGATCGACGAGATCCGTGACATCGCGCTGGGCCTGGAAATGGAGGGGCTGGAGAACTGGCAGTACCCGTACCAGAAGGTGCTCATCGACGACAAGCAGGGCGAGATCGTCGGGTTCTGGAAGCAGGTGGCCATCGACTCCGACGGTGGCCGCTCCGAGATCTACGGCATCGGCGGCAGCTGGTTCCGGCTCAACGCCGACGCCAAGATCGAGTGGCAACGCGACTTCTTCGACTTCGGCCACGTCCAAGCGCTGTACCTGGACCTGATGAAAGCCGGAAAGCTGTCCCCGGGGATGCAGAAGCGCATCGAGCGCAGCCTGGCCGGCGAGAAGCTCCCCGGCTACTACCCGCTGGGCAAGGCGCCGGCACCCCTCTGGTAGGTCGTTATCCCGGTCAGCGGCACCCAACCAAGCATTTGATTTGTTAAACGCGCTATGCTGACCCTCAGGAGTGCTCTGTGGCACTCATCACCACCGTGCCGGGCATGATGGGGCCAGGCACTCTCAATTCAAAGGCGAAATGGGGTCAGGTCCACCGTGAAGACAAAAGGCGCACTGATCTGGGAATTCAACCAGCCCTGGTCCATCGAGGAAATCGAAATTGGCGACCCCGCCAAAGACGAAGTCAAGATCCAGATGGAAGCGGCCGGCATGTGCCACTCGGATCACCACCTGGTGACCGGCGGCATCCCGATGGCGGGCTTCCCGGTGCTGGGCGGCCACGAGGGCGCCGGCATCGTGACCGAAGTCGGCCCCGGCGTCGAGGACATCGCTCCGGGTGACCACGTGGTGCTGTCCTTCATCCCGTCCTGCGGGCAGTGTCCGACCTGTCAGTCCGGCATGCGCAACCTGTGTGACCTCGGCGCGGGACTGCTCGCCGGCGCCGCCGTGAGCGACGGCACCTTCCGCATCCAGGCCCGCGGCCAGAACGTCTTCCCGATGACCCTGCTCGGAACGTTCTCGCCGTACATGGTCGTGCACCGCAGCTCGGTGGTGAAGATCGACCCGTCCGTCCCGTTCGAGGTGGCCGCCCTGGTCGGCTGTGGCGTCACCACCGGCTACGGTTCGGCGGTCCGCACCGCCGACATCCGGCCGGGTCAGGACGTCGCGATCGTCGGCGTCGGCGGGGTCGGCATGGCCGCCCTGCAGGGCGCGGTCAACGCGGGCGCGCGCTTCATCTTCGCGATCGACCCGGTGGAGTGGAAGCGCGACCAGGCCCTGAAGTTCGGCGCCACCCACGTCTACCCGGACATCAATGCCGCGCTGATGGGCATCATGGAGGTCACCTACGGGCTGATGGCCCACAAGGTGGTCGTCACCGTCGGCGAGCTGCACGGCGCCGATGTCGACAACTACCTCAACATCACCCAGAAGGGCGGCACCTGCGTGCTGACCGCCATCGGCAGCCTGCTCGACACCAACGTCAACCTGAACCTCGCGATGCTCACACTGATGCAGAAGAACCTGCAGGGCACCATCTTCGGTGGCGGCAATCCGCAGTACGACATTCCGCAGCTGCTGTCGATGTACAAGGCCGGCAAGCTGAACCTCGACGACATGGTCACCACCCAGTACCGCCTCGAGCAGATCAACGAGGGCTACCAGGACATGCTGGAAGGCAAGAACATTCGCGGCGTCATCCGCTACACGGACGCTGATCGGTAACCCTGGTCCTGAGTGACCGGCTTTCCGCACCTGTTGGCGCCGGGGCGAATCGGCGCCATGACGGTGCGCAACCGGGTGGTCATGTCTCCGATGGAGACCATGTACGGCACCCCCGACGGCCTGCCTTCAGCGCGCACCCGTGACTACTTCGTCGCCCGCGCCAGGGGCGGCGTCGGTCTGATCACGCTGGGCGCCACCGGAGTCGACCCGCAGCATCCCGAAACACCGGGTGGATTGCACCTGGGCACCGACGCGGCCGTCGAGTCACACCGGGCGCTGGTGGACGAGGTGCACGCGCACGGCGCCAAGATCCAGCCACAGATCGTGCACGCCGGGCCGGACGGACTGGGGCCGGAGATGTTCGGCGCGACGTCGCTGGGGCCGTCGGTGATTCCGTCGTATCTGACCGGACGCCCGTCGGTGGAGATCACCGGCGCTCAGCTCACCAAGGTGCTCGACCTGTTCAAGGCGGCCGCGCGCCGCGCCGTCGAGGCCGGCTACGACGGAATCGAGCTGCACGCCGCACACGGCTACATGCTGCTGGGTTCTTTCCTTGCACCACAACGTAACCGGCGCACCGACTCCTACAGCGGCCACACCGCGCGGGGCCGGATGCGGGTGGTCCTGGACGCGCTGGCGGCGATCCGTTCCGAGATCGGCAACGCACTGCCGATCACCTTGCGCATCTCTGGGTACGAGCGCGTCGCCGGCGGCCGGCCCATCTACGAAACCGCCCGGATGGCGCCCGAACTCGTCGCCGCCGGTGTCGACGCGTTCCACGTCAGCGGCGGGGTGATCGACCGCCTGGTCACCGGGATGGTCAATAGCGCCGACGACGGCGCCGAGGTGAACGTGGGCGCCGCACACGCGGTCAAGCAGGTGGTGGACGTGCCGGTGATCGCCGTCGGCCGCATCCACGACCCGGTGCGGGCCGAACGCATCCTGGCCGACGGACGCGCCGATTTCATCGCCATGGGCCGCCCGTTGCTCGCGGACCCCGAGCTGCCGCGCAAGCTTGGATCCGGGCAGGCTAAGCGGGTTCGTCAGTGCATCTCCTGTGAAAACTGCATCGACGCAATGGAACAACGCTTCTCGGTCGACTGTGCGGTGAACCCGCGCACCGGCAAGGAACGCGCCCTGGCGGCACCCGCTGTCGCGCGCGCCAAACGGGTGGTGGTGATCGGCGGCGGCCCGGCCGGGCTGGAAGCCGCTCGGGTGGCCGCCGGCCGCGGGCACCGGGTGACGCTCTTCGAGCGCGGCCGGCAACTGGGCGGCGCGCTGCGCTGGGCGAGCATGCTGCATCCCGAGAACCAGCCGTTCCTTCGGTATCTGCGCCACGAGATCGCGTTCAGCGGCGCCGAAGTGGTTCTGGGGGAATCTGTTTCGGTTCGGGACATCGTTGCCGCAGCACCCGAGGCAGTAGTTGTGGCCACCGGTGGCCGGGTCGCCGTGCCGCCGATCCCGGGCGCGCACCTTCCGCACGTGCACACCGGACCCGGTTTGCGGGGCATGGTCGAGGGCCGGCGCTTTCTGCGTCCCGGCGCGGTGCGGATTGCCAGCCGCGCGTGGATGCCGTTCGGCCGCCGGGTCACCGTCATCGGTGGTGATCTGGTGGCGCTCGAACTAGCCGAATTCCTGGCGACGCGCGGGCGATTGGTCTCGATCGTCGAGGGCGGCAAAGACATCGCACCCGAGATCGGCAACAAGCGCAAGACCGAACACACCGATCGCCTGGACCGGTTGGGCGTCACCGTGCACGTGCGCGCCGAGGTCGAGCGAATCACCTCCGGCGCAGTGATATTCACTCCTGCCGGCAGTGTGAGCCGCGAACTGGCCGCCGACACCGTCGTCATCGCCGGCACCATCGAGCCGGACACCGGACTGTTCGACGCGCTGGTCGACGCGCTGCCCGACACGCCTGTTCATGCCGCCGGTGACTGCACCGGCCTGGGACTGATCCGCAAAGCCACCGAAGACGGCGCCCGCGCCGCGTGTGCAATCTAGAGAAGGAGAAACGCAATGACCCAAACCGCCCAATCCCCGGCGCTGACGGCCTCGCAATCGTCGTGGCGCTGCGTGCAGGCCCATGACCGCGAAGGTTGGCTGGCGTTGATGGCCGACGACGTGGTGGTCGAGGACCCGATCGGCAAGTCCGTGACCAACCCGGACGGCACCGGCGTAAAGGGCAAAGAGGGCGTCGCCACGTTCTACGACACCAACATCGCCGCGAACCAGTTGACGATCACCTGCGAAGAGACGTTTCCATCCAGTTCACCCAACGAGATCGCCCATATTCTGGTGCTCAACAGCAAGTTTGAGGGTGGCTTCAGCAGTGAGGTGCGCGGCGTGTTCACCTATCGCGTCAACGACGAGGGGCTGATCAACAGCATGCGCGGCTACTGGAACCTCGACATGATGAAGTTCACGCAGGAGTAACCCCGGGAGTAACCCCGCGAGCAGACGCAAAGTCCCCGAAAACCCCGGGTTTTCGGGGGCTTTGGCGTCTGCTCGGCCGAGGAACTAGCCGATGCGGCCGATGCCGGTGATATTTCCCTGCATGATCTTGCCGCCCATCAGGACCATGCACGCCGTCTGAATCGGGTCGCTGAGCAGAGTGGCCGACTTCGGCTGCTGGTGCATCAAATTCCCGGTGTTCGGATCGATCACCGAGTAGGCGAAGATGTCGGCCGGAGTGGTCTGGTCGAGCCCGATCCGGGTGATCGTGTAGATCAGCCCGTCTCCGGTCGACAGGTGCGGCAGCGCGGCGCTGCGAACCTTGCTCTCCCACACCGTATGACAGCCCGGGCCCGGATTGTTCATGTCCACCCGGGTCATTCCACCGACGAACGGCGCCGTCGGCGGCACCGCCGGGCCGGCACCTGGAGGCACCGCCGGATAGGGATAGCCGTAGGTGCTGGCGATGAACATCGAGTTGCCGGCACCGATCGGCGAGTTTTCGCTGCCCGGTCCGCCCAGGGTCAGCACGGTCTGCTGGCAGACGACATTGCCGGTGCCGGACTGGTACACCATCGCATGCACCTGCGGCTCGGCGTTGTCGACGATCGTCACGTAGTCAGCACCGGTGGGTCCGAAATATGTTGGGGTGGAGCCGGTTCCCCAACTCAGCTGGCCGGGCTTGCGGGCCGGGCCGCGGTCGTAGTTCTGGCTCCACATCACCTGCGGGTTGCCGCCGCCGTTGAGGTTGATCTCGTAGATGGCGAAGGTGGTCGCCACCGCGACGCGGTTCAGCGGCGACGCCGAAATACTGTTTGCCACCTGCTGTCCGGCGGGCAACTGCAAACTGGCGACGCCCCCAGCTGCTTTCGCGACCCCGACCACACCACCGGCGGTGGCGAACCAGACGTTGCCCTGATAGTCCGGGACCACGCCCACCGAGCTGTCACCGGGGGGTATGACGCTGGACAGGTCGGTGGACTGGGTGACGATCAACTGCCAGCGACCCCGCTCGTCCTTGGCATGCGCGATGCGCAGCAGGTGGTTGGCGCCGTCGATCAGCACCATCTGGTTGTTGTTGTCCAGGTAGGCGTAGACGCCGCCGAGCAGGCCGCCTTTGGTGATGTCCAAGCTGGCCAACGGGATAACCTGCGGCAGGATGCCGCCGGGGTCGATCAGATGCAGTACCGGAGCCTGTTGGGTGATCGTGGTACACAGCGCCAGCACCAGACCATCGGTGCCCTGGGTGATCGTCGGACAGGCGGCCAGCAGCGGGAACGCGAAGATCGGCACCAGGCGCGCGCCGGGGCCCGGGAGCGGTCCGGCGTCGGCCGATCCGGCGTCGTTGTGCATCGAGGCCAGGCCGTTGGGAGCCATGTACGGGTTGGGCGGACCCAAAGGACCGAACGCGTCGGCCGCGCGGGCCGGCGTCAGTGCAGGGATCAGGGACACCGCGCATGCGGTCAGCACCGCGACTGGAATGGCCAGCAGCGCTTTGGGAAAACGCACCAAGGTCGCCTCCCGTGAATTGAGTCACAAGGGATTCTGGCGGGCATTGAGAACGACACGGCTACGGTGCGTTAACGATTCGGCCGCACCGGCTCGCGGCGTCACGCTGGGTCCGGTATGAACACCCCGGTGCCCTGCGCCATCTTCGCCAGGGTTTCATAGGCCATCCACATGAAACCCTGCTCGCCCCAGCGCTTTCCGAAGCTGTTCTGGATTCGCACCGCGCCGGCGCTCTTGTTGTCGTCGTAGCCGGTGATGACCATGACGTGCCCGACCTTCTTGCCGGATGCGTTGATCATCCACTGTCCGTTGCCGACGTACGGCGAGGGTGTGCCGCGGTAGCGCGGGAAGTCGCTGTAAAGGTTGACGCCGAAGGCGACCGGCAGACCTTTCGCGATAACGGTTCGTAAGTTGTTCAAGCCATCCGGGCCGGTGATCCGGATCAGTTTGTGCCCTGGGATGGCGAACATCGGATCCGGGTCGATGGTGCGCGAGCCGTAGTCGGCCCAGTTGGCCTCACACGATGTGGCGGACTTGCGCCGGCCGATGTTGGGCGCCACGGCCAGCGACGGTGTGCCGCCGTTGTCCTGTAACCAGTTCAGGCACTTGACCATTTGGCCGCCCTTGCACGTGTTCTCGGTGAGCTTATTGGCCAGCTGGTATCGGATGTAGGCGTAGTCAGGACCGGCCCGGCGAGCGGGAGTGCTTGGCGCAGTGGCGCTTTTGCGGGCGGCGTGGAACGTCGCCAGGCCGTATACCGTGGCCCACACGAAGCAGTTCGGCATGGTCTGCCTACCCACCGGTGGCAACCACTCCGTCTTCACCGACGCCGCCGCGGGCAGCCGGCCCAGGGGCTTGGGCGTCTCGGGGGCTCCAGGCTCCGAGACGTCGGAATCGTATCCGTAGGAAGTCAGCTCGTAGGGCTCTTCGTCGTCGGTGCCGCACGCCGGCAGCGCCGCGCCCAGCGCACCGGCCGCCGCGAGCGCGAGCATCTGGCGTCGCCCGATCCGGAGCTGCATGCCGATGACCTTATTTTGTTGGCGATTGTGTTGGCGGCTTTTGATGTCGGTGGCCGCGGATACGTTCGGCAACATGACCACCGACCAAGTATCCGATCGTGATCTCGTCCTGTCGGTCATCGACGACTTCTTCGACAAGGTCGACCGGCTCCATCAGCTGGATCCCGCAACGATGACCGAAGAAGAACTGTGGCGCTATCTGGAAACCGAGCATCGGGTGAGCGAAACGCTGTCGATGCTTCAGCGCAACATGATCAAGTCGCTGACCCGCGCCAGCCCCGAAGAGTTGGGCGGCGAGCTTCCTGACGTCCTCGCTGAAGCCCTGCATATCAGCCGCGAAGATGCCGAGCGACGTATCGACGAAGCCATGGCGGCGACCTGAGGCCGGTCGGGTCAAACCTATGCTGAGGCAATGGCGTCGATTTTCACCAAGATCATCAACCGTGAACTGCCCGGCCGCTTCGTGTACGAGGACGACGACGTCGTCGCGTTCCTGACGATCGAGCCGATGACGCAAGGCCACACCCTGGTGGTGCCGCGCGCGGAGATCGACCAGTGGCAGGACGTCGACGCCGCGGCATTCGCCCGCGTCATGGAGGTGAGCCAGCTGATCGGTAAGGCCGTGACGAAGGCCTTCTCCGCCGACCGCGCCGGCGTGATCATCGCGGGCCTAGAGGTGCCGCACCTGCACGTGCACGTCTTTCCCGCGCGCAACCTCAGCGACTTCGGCTTCGCCCACGTCGACCGGAACCCGTCCCCGGAGTCGCTGGACGAGGCGCAGGCCAAGATCAAGGCGGCGCTCGCGGAGTTGGCGTAAGCAGCCTTGCGCTGAGACTGCGTCCACGGCGGGTTTGCGCGGCGTGTCGTCGCCTTCAGCGCAGGATCAATGCACCCGGTCGCCAACCGGGGCGGGCACGTCGCTGACCCGGGGCAGCGCGACCCGGAAGCAACACCCCTGCCCGGGCGCGGTGGTCACCGTGACGCTGCCGCCATGCGCCTTGACCAGCGAGTCGACGATCGACAATCCGAGCCCGGTGCCGCCGCTGGCTCGCGCCCGCGACGAGTCGGTGCGATAGAAGCGCTCGAAGATACGGTCGGCGTCCTCCTGGCTCATGCCCGGCCCCTTGTCGGCGATCTCGAGTACCGCGTCGTCGCCGTCGGTGCCGACCCGGATGGTGACGTCAGCGGTGACCGGCGTGTGCTGGATCGCGTTGGCGATCAGGTTGCCCAGCACCTGACGCAGTCGCGCCTCGTCGCCCAACACCTCCGGGGTACCGGGCCCGTCGAACACCTCCATGGTGATGGTGCGTTTGGGGTCGATGGCGCGCCCGTCGTGCACGGCGTCGCTGGCCAGCGCCAGCAGGTCCACTCGGTTATGTTCCAGCGGCCGCTGCACATCCAAACGCGCCAGCAGCAGCAGGTCGTCGACCAGCAACCCCATCCGGCTGGCTTCGCTTTCAATCCGCGACAGCAGCATCGAGACGTCCCGAGCGGCGCCCTGGCGGTACAACTCGGCGAACCCGCGGATGGTCGTCAATGGGGTCCGCAGTTCGTGGCTGGCGTCGGTGATGAACCGCCGCATCCGCTCCTCTGAATTGCGAGCGGTTTCGGCCGACGACTCCGAGGCGGCCACCGCCTGCTGGATCTGCGACAGCATTCCGTTGAGCGCCAAGGAAAGTCGGCCCACTTCGGTGCGCGGGTCACGTTCGGTGACGCGGCGGTCCAGCTGGCCCGCGGCGATCGCGGCCGCGGTCTGCTCGACTTCGGCCAGTGGCCGCAGACTGCGATACACCACCACGAAGCTGGCGATGCCGACCACCACCAGCACCGCGGTGCCGATCCCGGCCTGCAGCCAGACCAGCGACCGGACCGTGTGGTCGACATCGGACAGGTCGATGGCCACCGTCGTGATCCCACCCTGCGGCCCGCGGACCGTCACCGCGCGCCACTTGATGTCGGAGTCGCTGACTGACGGGAGCGTCGTCGGGTTGGGACCGACGTCGTTGTTGGCAGGCAGCGCCGGCTCGGCGTTGCGGTCATTGATGGCCGTCATGGGGTGGCCGTCCGGGCTGATCGCCCGCACGTAGAACTTCGACGGCGGCCGGGCCGGATCGAAGCCCTGACCGTTCGACGTGGTGTGCTTCCACGGCGCCTGTGCCCAGGTGCGGCTGGCGTCCATCAAGGTCGAGTCGATGCGGCTGACCAGGCTGTGCCGCAGGATCGACGTGACCGCCACCCCCGAACCCAGCAGACCGCACAAGACCAGCACCAGGGTTGCTGCCACCAGGCTCACCCGCAGGGGCACGCCGCGGCGGTACCGGCCGGTCATCTCAGCGTGGTTCGCGCAGCACGTAGCCCACCCCTCGCAGGGTATGCAGCAGGCGCTTCTCCCCGGTGTCGATCTTGCGGCGCAGGTACGATACATAGGACTCCACGACGTTGACGTCGCCACCGAAGTCGTAGCGCCAGACGTGGTCGAGGATCTTCGGCTTGCTCAGTACGGTGCCGGCGTTGATCACGAAGTAGCGCAACAGCGTGAACTCGGTGGGCGACAGGGAGACCGGCTGGCCGGCCTTCCACACTTCGTGCGTCTCCTCGTCGAGTTCGATGTCGGCGAACGTCAGTCGGGCGTTGCGGGGTTCGTTGCTGACGCCCTTGCCGGCGCGGCGCAGAATGACCCGCAGCCGGGCGACCACCTCTTCGAGGCTGAAGGGCTTGGTCACATAGTCGTCGCCACCGAGGGTGAGACCGGCGATCTTGTCCTGCAAGGAGTCGCGGGCGGTCAGGAACAGGGCCGGGGCGTCGATGCCGTCGGCGCGCAAGCGGCGCAGCACACCGAATCCGTCCATTCCCGGCATCATCACGTCGAGGATCACCGCGTCCGGCCTGGATTCGCGGGCGCGGTCGAGGGCCTGGGCGCCGTTGGTCGCGGTGATGACCTCAAATCCCTGGAATTTCAGGCTGACCGAGAGCAGCTCGACGATGTTGACCTCGTCGTCGACGACGAGGATGCGAGCCTCCGGTTTGGTGTTCTCCGCGCCGGGGTGTCCCAGTGTCACGTCAGTCTCCCGAACTTGAGTATTAGCTTCAGATTCATTGAAAACTTCCTGAGAGGACGGTGCAAGTAATCTGCTAGCAGTCTGCCAGGCGTCGCGGTGTGGCCCGGGAACCGCGCGGTGTCGGGCGTGCATCTGCCGCGAATAGACTCGGAGAATGAACCTCGTCAAAGCCCTCATGGGTGTTGCGACCGCTCCCGCGCGGGCCGGGTTGGCCGCCGCGGAAGCGAGCCTGAATATTGCCGGCGCGGGGGTGGGCCTGGCCAAGCAGGCGCT
The DNA here is from genome assembly GCF_002101675.1 of Mycobacterium gordonae. Taxonomy (GTDB): domain Bacteria; phylum Actinomycetota; class Actinomycetes; order Mycobacteriales; family Mycobacteriaceae; genus Mycobacterium; species Mycobacterium gordonae. Next base: position 18,214 of record NZ_LQOY01000230.1, read on the forward strand.
CGGCGATACCGGCGGCCCGAGTGGATCGAACGCGATGGCCAACATGCTGGGCATCGACGACACGCTGGCGCGGGCCAACCGGCTGGCGCGCCTGCTCGACGACGACATGCCGCTGGGACGCGCTATCGCTCCCAATGGTCCGATGGACCGGATGTTGCGCCCGGGCGGGGTGGTGGATCTGCTTACCTCGGAGGGCGGGCTGATCGACCGGCTGACGGCCGAGGGCGGCGGCCTGCAGCGCGCCCTGCAGCCCGGCGGCCTGGCTGACCAGCTGCTGGGCGCCGACGGAATGGTGGAGCGGGTGCTGGCCGAGGACGGCCTGGCCGACAAACTGCTCTCCGAGGGCGGCCTGATCGACACCTTGACGGCCAAGAACGGCCCGCTGGAGCAGCTGGCCGACGTGGCCGACACCCTGGCACGACTGGCACCCGGGATGGAGGCGCTGGAACCGGCGATCGCCACCCTGCAGGACGCGGTCATCTCGCTGACCATGGTGGTCAATCCGCTGAGCAGTATCGCCGACCGCATCCCGTTGCCGGGGCGGCGGCCACGTTCGTCGTCGCGGCCGGTGCGCTCCCAACGCATCGTCGAGGGCGAGCCGTGACCAGTTAGGCTGGCACCGGTTTTACCGGCCTCCTTAGCTCAGTGGTAGAGCACTCGCCTTGTAAGCGAGCGGTCGTCAGTTCAATCCTGACAGGGGGCTCAATAGCTGGGCGACTATTTGCGCTGCTAGACAATGGTTCTCGACGTTGCTACGGCGACCGCTGAGCCGGTTTTGCCCACATTTTGCCCACAATTTCATCTAACTTTTCGGCAGCTGCACTCAAGTCGTCATCGAAAAGTTCGGCGTAGACGTCCAGCGTCATGGCCGCAGATTCGTGCCCGAGCATTCGCTGGACCACCTTCGGATTGGCACCCGATGAGATTGCCAGCGAGGCCGCCGTATGGCGCAGCGCGTGCGCGGTGACGGCCGGGAACGCCTTGTCAGCCTTGCGGCAGCGCGCGACCGCACCGGAGAGCCAGGAATCGTGCGACGACGGCGGCGCGAGGTACCCGCCGTCACGAGCTGGCCAGATCAGCTCGTCGCGCTCTTTGCCTTCACAGGTCCGCGCCAGCTCGGTAACGACGAATGCCGCCAGGGCCACAGTGCGCGCTTTGCCTGACTTCAGGGAGCCCACGAACGTCTGGCGGCCGATGGTGACCGCGTTGCGATGCAGCTCGATCCGGCGGCGCAGAAAGTCGACATCTGCGACCCGCAGCGCCGCTGCCTCACCCCAGCGCAGCCCGGCCGTGCCGAGCAGCAGCACAAGCGAGCGGTAGCGGCCCGATTCGTCGGCCAGCTGTCGCAGCTGATCTGCGGTCAGGTAGACGTTGCGGCGCTTCGGCTTCGGGGGCAGCTTGACCCCGCGCGCCGCGTTGGCGGTGATCATCCGGTCGCGTACCGCGTCGTCAAGGATGCGGGCCAGCACCGAGTGAGCGGTCTGCACGATGACCGCGCCGCGTTTGGTGGCCAGCTCGGACACCCATGCTTGCACGTCGGAGTAGACGATCTCGGATACCCGCACGTGCGCCCAGCGCGGCTTGACGTGCACGCGCCAGGCCGATTCATAGGAGCGGTACCCGCTGGGCTTCATGTGGCCTTTCTGACGGGCCAGCCAGCCCGGTCCCAGCTCCCCGACCGTGATGCGGCCCAGCGATGGCGCGACGTACTCGCCGCGCAGCTTGGTCACCTCGACGGTGCTGGCGAACCGCTCGGCGTCTCGCTTGGTCGTAAAACCGCGCTTGTCGGTCTGTCGGCGGTCCGGCGTGCGGTAGCGCACTCGCCAACGCTTGCCTGACTTCGTTTGGTATGTCTCAATTTTCGCCATTGTCAGACCTCTCTGTTCCGCGCCCGGTACGCCCGCTGACGGCATGGTGACGAGCAGTAGCGCGCACCCCGTCGCGCAGTGAATGTCGACCCGCACTCGTCGCAAGTCGCTTTGGTCTTCTCGGCCGCCCGGTAGTAGGTCTGCTGGCGGCACGCGTTGGAACAGACGAACCGTTCCCGGCGTGGGTCGGCGCGCAGCGCAACGCAGAGGCCGCACGCTTCGCAGCGGCCGACGTCGAGGGGGCCGTCAGGGTGTGTGAGCACTACGCGCCCGGTCGACGTCCTCTGCTGCCACTGCCCTGCGGTCTTGGCTGTGCGCGCGCACTGGGCGCAGATAACGGCGTCCTCGATCCGCCGCGCAGTGCGCTTGCGGTAGTGGATGCAGGCGCAGCGCACGGCGGGCTTGCGCACGGTCGGGGTGCTCTCGATATCGCACACCGGGCACCGAAGCGTTGTTGGCATATCTGTAACGCTACCGCAGACCGTTACAGATAGCCCAACATGTAGGCGGCAATCAACCGCGTTACAGATATACCAACATGCAATTTTCTCCCAGTACTGTCAGCCCGCCTGGCTAATCTAACGGCATGTCCGCATCGACTGACAGAAACCAGCAAAGGCACTGTCTGCCAGCGTGTTTGCTGTTTGGCAACTTTTTAGGAGTCCGACTATGAGCAAAACTACCGCTGACGTGCTGTCTTGCGGCCGCGCTCACCAGGCCGACGCGCGGGTCGCGCTCGACGGGACGGGCCAACTTGAGCGCTTGCTCAAAGCCGAGGAACTCGCGCCCCTGGTCGGCACATCGGTCAATCAGCTAGCGCAATGGCGATTCCACGGCGATGGTCCGCCGTTCATCAAGTTCGGACGCCGCAGCGTTCGCTACAGGTGGTCGGACGTGCAGGCGTGGTGCGACGCGAACCTACGCACCCAGACCTAGAAACCGAACGCGACCCGCACAGGCATGGAGCTGTGCGGGTCGCAACGTCCGATCCCGAGGACAACGCCAATGCTAACGAACCCACCGCCCGGCGGCGATGCAGCCTCAGCGGTGCAGCAGCTCCCTGCCAGGCCACCCGACTGGACCGACGACTGGCCCGCCGACATCGTGGCCGAAGCGTTCGCCGAGCTGTGCTTTCCGGATAACATAGGGCTGTCCGACCCGCCCGACGACTTCAACGCGAAATCCTGGCGAGCGCTCAAATCTGCTGTGCGCAAGCGTCTCCCGCACCGCAACGGCCGCACATCGCCCACCGTCGCACCGGGTGCTAATCCGAAGTATGTGAAGGCCGTTGTCGACAAAACGATGGCCGAGTTGGTAGTAGAGGGATCGGGTGCGCGCAACGACAAGCTGAATAAGGTAGCGCTGCGCTGCGCCAGAGTGCTGCCCTCTGACCCTGCCATCCGCGAGATGCTGCGTCGAGAGCTGGTCGCGGCGTGTGACAGCAACCATCTCAATTTTGACGACGGCGAGCACGATACCCACGGCACAATCAGCTCGGCGTTCCAGGCGGCGGACCGATTCGGCCCGGCTGACGTTCCGGAGCCGAAAGACATAGAGCCTAAAGTTCATTCACTGACCGAGACCGAGTTTCTTCACGAGCTGGTGGGCAACCGCTGGACGCCACCGCGTGACGACTCACGCAGCAGCGACCCGGCCGCAGAAGGCGAAGCGCTTGAGGGTGTCATCACTGACCGTATGCGCGCGTTGCGGGTGGTCCGAGAAGCCAAGCGCCGCCTCGATGATGAGGAACGCCCGCAGGCGATCCCGCCAGCCGTCAAAGGGCTGACCCAGCTGCTCGGCGAACCTGACACCCCGGTCGTCTACCGCATCAACGAGCTGGCACCAGAGGACGGCCGCGTCCTGCTCAGCGCTCAATACAAGGCAGGGAAGACGACCGTCGTCGGCAACTTGCTGCGATCCCTGGCCGATGGCGAGCCGTTCCTAGGCCGGTTCACCGTGGCCACCCGCGCCCGCAACGTCGTGCTCATCGACACCGAAATGAGTGAGACCACACTACGTCGATGGCTGGCCGATCAGAGAATCACCAATACGAGGGCTGTTGCTGACGTTGTTGCGTTGCGCGGCAAGGTAAGTGCGCTCAATCTGCCCGACGACCGCAGCCGGGCACAGTGGGCCGCCAGGCTGGCCAGCATCCGGTGCGACTACCTGATACTGGACTGCCTGCGCCCGGTGCTCGACGCCCTCGGTCTCGATGAGAACCACGACGCCGGACGGTTCCTGGTCGCCTTCGACGCACTGCTGGCAGAGGCCGGGATCGGCAACGCGCTGATCGTGCAGCACATGGGGCACGCCAACGAACGCGCGCGCGGCGACTCCCGGTTGCAGGACTGGCCAGACGCCATCTGGCGGCTGGTCCGCGAGACCGACCAACCGGACTCGGCGCGGTTCTTCACCGCACACGGACGAGACGTGGACGTGGCAGAGGGTCGGCGACGTTCGATCCGGCCACCCGGCGGCTGTCGTATGTGCTCGGCTCGCGCGGGGACGCCAAGACCGAGGCCGCCAAGACAGCGACCATCAAGCTGCTGGCCGGTGCCGAGGCGATGAGCAAGAAGGCAATCGAAGCCGCGCTGGCCGACGAGCACACCCAAAAGGCAGTCCGTGACGGTCTCGCGCTGGCGCTCAGACATGGGCTCGTAACGGTCACAGACGGGCCACACGGGGCGAAGATGCACAGCCTCGCCCACCCGTGCACCGAGTGCGGCTGGCCCGTCTCATCGGGCCAGCAGCGGCACGAATCATGCCGCCCGACATCGGGGGGCACAGCGGAATGAATCTCCCCAGCTCGTCGGCTCGTTGCAGCTCGTTGCCAGCTCGTCAACGAACTGGTGAGAACCAGCTCGTTAGCTCGTTAGCTCGTATAGGAGCTAACGAGCAACGAGGTGCTCACAGACGACCTGGCTCACCCATCGGGAAAGTGCTCAGTTCGTTGGGTCGCCGCGACTGCCCGCCCCTGGCCCGCTCAACCGCCAACCGAGAGGAATCGACGATATGACCGCACATAAACCGGCTCAAAACGCCGCTGCGCGAGCACGAGTGTTCCTGCGTGACGAACTGACGCCTGGCGGTCCGGCGCGCCCTAGCGCCGATCTGAGAGCCGCAGCGGAGGCGGCCGGGATCGCCTGGCGGAATGTCGAGAGGCAGCGGGCGGCGCTCGGCGTCGTCAGCGAGCAGCGCCGCACCGACGCCGGTCGGCAGACCGTCTGGTCACGTCCGGCCGAACCTGCGACCTCGCCAGCCGAGCGGGTCGCGCCACGGCTGCCCGGGGCTGCGCCAGCCGAGCGGATCGCGCCAACGGTCCGCAAGGGTCAGCTCGGCCAGGCCGCTAAGTATGTGCTCAACCACCCGCAGCCACGACCGAGAGGAACACACCAATGACCAACGCACGCAAACCGATTCCGCTGATAGAGGGCTACCACTGGCAGCACCCGTTGCCAACGATGTTCTGGCCCGACCGCTACGGCGGCCTGATCAGCGCCGAGGACCGCGCGGTCGCGCTGGCCGTAGTGGAGATGGTCGACGCCTGGCGGCGCAACGATCCGGCCGCCGTCGCCAACATCTTGCGCAGCGCGGACATATTGCACGTCGCCGCGCTGGCGGCATATTTCCTGTCGCGACCGATCCGGCATGACCCGAATCCGCCCGCCATCGCCGCGCTGCTGCGCGAACGTGCCCGCCAGAACTACCGCGTCCGGTTGCAGCACTCGACGCTGATGGGGACCGACTGGGACGACGGCGGGACCGCCGATCAGATCATGCTGGCCGACCTCGACATGATCACGCTCGCGGAACTGATCGCAGCCGACGACGAACACGGCGTGCAACAGTTCATCGGCCGCACGGGCGGTATCGACCAGACACCCGTGTTCGGCTCAGCGTCGTGCGGCACACGTCTGCTCGCGGGCGTGTGGACGGCAGACGGTCTCGCGCAGCTGCGCAAGCAGTACGGGGGCCAACAGTGACCGGCATCGGCGCGCAGATACCCGACCCCTATCGCGGCTGGCTGTGCTTCACGGCACTGCCCGACGAGCTGCAACAGGCAGAGGACGCCACGCTGGCGCACGACAATCAGCTAGAGAGCCGCAGCCCCGGCCAGTGCTTCGACCGCGCGGCAACCGACGCCGAGCGAACTTTGCTGGCGCACTCAGGTTTTGACTTACCCGACGATTTGCTCACGCACGTGGACAGGCTTACCGCGTCCGTTCGTCGGCGGCGCTGGCCACAGCTCGAAGCTCAAGCACAACTACTGGAGGACGCACCATGACCACACCCGCAGCACCCGCCGACGCTGCACCGGCCGACAGCTCGGCCGCCGATCAGGCAGCGCAGCCGGACGCCGCCGCACCCGAGGTCGCAGCGCAGCCCGAGGCTAATCCGCCGGCCAACGGTGATGACCGCGACGACGCGGCCGACAGCGACGACGCTGACGGCCAGGACGACAGCGACGACGGGCCGGAGAAGGGCCGAGCGGCCCGTCAGGCCGCTTCCTACCGTCGCCAGCTCCGAGAGAGCCAAGACTCACTGGTGGCCGCCACAGCGGCGCTCGGCGTGCAGCAGTGGGCCATCGTGGAAGCTGCCGCCGTCGCGGCCGGGTTCGATCCGAAGCTGCGCAACCTGATCGAGTCGTCCGGCGTCGAGCTGGCCAGCCTGGTCAACGACAGCGGCCTGGTCGATGCCGCCAAGGTGGCCGCGTGCATTCGGGACACGGCGTCAGCGTTCAACGTGCACCCGAAGCCGCCCATGCCTCACCCCACGCCGGGGCAAGGGCAGGGCGTCGGCCCCGGTCCGGAGCCGGGATGGAACACGTTGATTAGCGACGCGGCCAGGGGACACAGGTAAACTGGCTTCCTTGGCGGCAGTGCTGCGCACTCGCCGCAATCGGCCCAGAGGGCACACCGGAATCGGCCAGCGGTCACCGGCTCACACACATTCCCTGATCAATTCGTGCCCTCTGAGAGGTAACAATCATGACCCTGACCACTGTCAATTCGGGCGGCATTCTGCGGCCTGAAGACGTTGGCGATCTGATCGTCCGGCCGGTGGCCCGCGCATCGGTGGCGTTCCAAGTCAGCACTTTCGTACAGACCGCGAGCAAGGAATACCGGCTACCCATCGTCGCCGCTGACCCCTCCGCGTCATTCGTCGCGGAAGGCGCCGAAATCCCTATCACCGACCAGGACGTCGACGAGGTGATTGTAGAGCCCAAAAAGGTTGCGGGACTGAGCGTTTGCTCTCGCGAGCTGGCGAACGACAGTAGCCCCGAGGCTACCCAGACGATTGGCGACGGCCTGGCCCGTGACATCGCCAAAAAGGTCGACGCGGCCTACTTCGGCAACACCACGGCGAACGGTCCTGCGGGCCTGCGCGCGCTGTCCGGTGTGACCGAGGTCGACGCGACCGGACCAATCAGCGATCTCGACGTGTTCGCCGAGGCACTGGCCGAGAGCGAGAACGTCGGCGGCACGATCACGTCGTTTGTCGCTTCGCCGACCGTGTCGCTGGCGCTGGCTCAGCTCAAGCAGTACAGCGCCGCAGGTTCCAACCTGCCGCTACTACAGCCTGACCCGACGCAACCGACCCGACGACTCATCCAGGGCGTGCCGCTGGTGATCAGCCCGGCGGTCGGCAACGACGTGATATGGGCTGTGTCGCAACAGTTCTCATACATCATTTTGCGCGAGGACGTCGAGGTTGTTGCCGACTCGTCGGCGTTTTTCACGTCCGACCGGATCGCGGTGCGCGCCACCATGCGCGTCTCGTGGGGCTTCCCGCACCCCGCCAGCATCGTCAAGATCGTCCTGTCTGAGTCGAGCTAGAACGCGCCAGGCGGCCCGGCTGGCCACCCGTCGGTCACCGGGCTGCCCACGGCGCATTGAGAGGCCGCTATGACGCTCAAGATGGTGACGACCGCGTTCGTCCTGCTGCACCCAACCCTTGCCGGTGTGAGCCTGCCGAGCGCGGAGCTGGCCAAGGTGCCCGGCCTGATCGAGGACGCATCGGTGTTGATCGAGGGATATCTAGAACGCAGCTATCCCGATCCACCTGCCAATCCGACCGACCCCAATCCGGTGCCGGAGCCCGCGCGGATCGTGTGCCGCCGGGCCGTGGCCCGCGCTGTGGTCACGCCGGACGCCGATCCCCGGTTCGACAGCTACGCCAGCGCGATGGGCTCGATGAGTCATACCAAGCACGTCAGGCAGGACGTGATGGGTGGCGGTGTCTGGCTGACCCGTCAGGACAAAATGATCTTGGACGGCATTGGTAGCGCAGATCGCATCGTGCACGTGTCGATGCAGCCCGAACGATCATGCCCGCCGGTACCGCCGGGGCGCTGGTGGGAGATGCGTCCCGCGTAGACCCCACGTCCGGCGGGTCGCCCCACCTATCCGTCACCTGGTCGGGCCTGGTGTCACAACCTCAACCGCCGGACGTTGGGCCGAACCTGAAATGCGTTGTGCGCCAACGGTTACGCCATCATGCAATGCATCGGCATAAGTGCTCGAATGTGGTTGCTAGACAGTCGATTACCAGCACTCGCCACATGCGAAAGTCATTGCGGTGCAGTGCGTCCCAGCGTCGTTAGCGATGCTCGGCATAGTTAGCTATCGTATCCTGGCAACGGTCAGCGGACTTAGCTGCGCGTCGTGGAGATTGCGCTGACCTGCGGGTATGGCTACAGCAAACTTGCTGACTACCCCTGGGGGGCAGCCCTCCCCTTTGCTGGCAACGCCGGGCCGCTTGCGTCGCGCTGCCGGTAGGCTCAATTCCCAGCTTTGAGATGGCGAACTGCGTTGCAGCAGTGTGGCTTTCGCGATGCGGCTGCGTGCGAGACCCCCTGCGCACCAACGACTTTCGTGCGCACTGAATGCATTGCTGCATAACAACTTTCGCGCACACCGCCCACTGTGACCAGTGCCGATGACACCGGCAACTCCCGGCGTTGGTCGGTCGTGCCTGTTCGCTGTGGTTGGCGCGACCCCGGCAGCAAACTTCCGATATGCTTGCCAGCGCCGCGCGTGCCGATGCGGCGTCGGCGCGCACCGGGTAGCGGCGCGTTGTTGCACACGGGCTTTGCGCTCGGACGGCGGCCGGGCTTCGCCGCAGCTCGGAACCGCCGGAGGCGGCCCGGCCCCGCCAGCGCCCATTGGCTCACGCTGGCGGCCGGGTCGCATTCAGTCACCAGCGATGTCCCGTTTTCCCGGCCAGCCGACCTCAATTGCACGCGCTGTCGCAAGGTCGTACCTGCGCGTGCGGCGACGGCTGAAGCGCCGGTTCGACAGCGGTCCCGCCCACGACGCCTCAAGCACTGGCTTCGGCCGCGACTCGTCAGGACTGCTCATCACGATCACGTCGACCGATTCACCGGGCTTCAACGCGGCGAGTTTGTCGCTCCACATCGGCCACCCGACTATCGGCGGGATGGGTTCCTGATGAGTCTTGCCGTCGTCGTCGATTCGCGTATTCAGCTGCGCGATGCCCATATCGGCAAGCCATACGCGCGGTCGGCAATCGCTGCCAGACACTCGCACGTCGTGGGCGGTGCCGTCGCCGAAATTGGTCAGGCGCACGACTCCGCGCCGGTCCCAGTGCTGGCGGACCCGGCCCGCTTCGCCGTCCTTCTCTGCCCGGTACATCTGGTCGGCCACTTCGAGCGTCTCGCCAAACAGTGCCATCCGCAGATCGGCGCGCGGTCGGGTCAGCCATGTGTTGAGTCCGAACGTGATCAGCGCCGCAACGCTGCCGCCCGTGACGAGAGCCGACCAATCGACCACACCGGCACGATAACGGCGACGCTGGGCTAGCCAGGGTAGCCACGCCAGCCCGGGGGGAATCTATCCAGCCGTTCGGCTTTCCGCCTAGACTTTCAATCCATGCAACGTGAGCCGAGTGCACAAGAACCGGCTCAAAATCCTGGCCGGTCTCAGCCAGTACAGAGCGCGTTCGATGCATTCGAGGCGAGGCTTCGGCATTACGCAGTCGACACAGGAAACCGAACGTCCACTGGCGACCTGACGTCCGCAGCAACCGGCGTCCAGACGCAGCAGCTCCCAAAACTTAAGTCTCGCAAGGGCATCATTGCTATTCGCATGTCACTATGGGCCACCTTCGGCGTAGTCTTTGGACTCGGGCCTGTGATCGCAAACTCCATCAAGAGTGGCATGTCGGCCCACGGTCTCGATCTCACAGAGGTGCTTGGGCGCGGCGAACTGTTCATTGTGGGAGCCGTAATCGCTGGCGGCGCACTAGGCGAGTTAGTCGCAGCGTTCTTGGCGCAAGATTTCAGCACTAAGGCCACCGGGTTTAAATTGGCTGCGATCTTGGCGGGCTTCGGTGCAGTCTTGGGCCTGTTCGCCAACACAGCGGGCTACATGACACAGGCGGACCCACACACAGTGCGGGACGCGTCCGAGTGGTTTTTTCTGCTCACACTCGTTCCTTGCGGCGCAATCATCGGATTGGTGGCAAGTTGATGAACACTCTTGACTTCGCAACATGGCTGTCGATTGCTGGTGCAGCCCTTGCCGTGCTGGGCATGCTTACCGCGTTCATCACTTATCGGAATGCTCGCCGTCTCCGGAAAAATCTGCCTGACTCCGAGTCTGAGACAGCTATCCGCGTCGTGGTTGTGGTGCCGGAGGAAGAACGTCGATATTTCCTTAAAGTGCCACCTGGCCTAAGCAGTTGGCAAGTATTGGACACAGTCGCGAATGCGCTTGAGAAAGCCTGGATAGAGAAGGACGAAACAGGGCCTGGGAAGGCGGAGCCTCTACCTTCCCCGCCGGGAAAACCTGGTTCGCTGACCGCCACGGCCGAGACGGCAGCCGAATTAACTGATCCTGACGAATGACCGCCGTCGAGGTACGCGATGCGTGCGGCTCCGGCCGTTGCCCTCTTTCTGCCCACATTTTGCCCACAGTTACACTAACTTTCACTAACGTCGACTAACGACAATATGCAGCTAGAGCGGTTTTCAACCCCCTGAATTGGGCCTCAAATACAGTTCAATCCTGACAGGGGGCTCCGATGCTCACAGATCGCTGCGCACGGTGCGCGCCGCGGCGACCGACATCTGCGCAATCTCGTCGATCAAGTCGTCCCTGGAGACCGTCAGCTTTCCGTCGAGCCAGCTGGTGACGGCCTTGGTGGTGCCGGCCACGATCACCAGGGTGGCCAGCCGCAGGCGATGATATTGCCGCTCGTCGCTCTGGGTTCCGGCCAGCAGCAGCGCAGTGAGCAGTTCGGCGAGTTCATGCTCGGCCCCGCCGACGGTGTCGTTGAGCATCTCGCTGCCCACGAGTTCGGTGAACACCCGCGCCTTGCGTGGGTCATCGGTCAGCACCGTGATGACCCGGCCGATGCCCATGCGCGCGCGGTCGATCAACTCCGAGCCCGAGTCGGCCATCGAATCGAGCACGCCGCCGGTGATCTCGGCGAGCAGGCTCTGCGCCAGAGCGACGAAAAGTTCGTCACGGGCCCGGAAGCTTTCGTAGAAGTACCGTTTCGACAGACCGGCCTGCCGGCTCACCGCTTCGACGGTGGCGGCAGCCAATCCGGCAGTGCCGGCGATTTCCAGGCACGCCTCGAGCAACTGACTGCGGCGCAGGTCGCGTCGTTCGTCTGCGCTGACTCCGCGAAATGGCCGCACGACGCGGGTCACGAGGCAATCTTGACACAGCCTGGCGCTCAGGATGCTTCGGCAACCGGGTGGCCATTGGCCCGTTGCGTTGGGGACTTTCGGCCCTACGGACCGGATATGACACCTGTCAACATACTTGGAACCGTCCAGTTCCTACTTTGCGGCAGGGGAACCCGATGCTGAGCCTTCCCACCACACCGCGGTCGCTCGCCGCGCGGGTTGCCGGCTTGCGAAGCAGGAAGCCCGACTCCCCCACCTTGCCGCGCACCGACGGCCCGTCGCGGCGCTGGGGGCCGTCCCGGACGGCGTCGGCGCGCCGCCCCGTCCGCGTCGTCGAGGTTGTCAAGGAGACCGATGAGGCGGTGACGCTGGTCCTGGAGGTCCTCGACGGCCGGCCGCTCGCGTTTCGCGCTGGGCAGTACCTGACCCACTGCTTCGACATCGACGGCGTGACCGTCAAACGCGCATATTCGATCTGTGCCGCCGAGGGCGATCGACTGGCGTGCACCGTCAAGGCCATCGACGGCGGTGTCGCCTCGGGTTTCGTGCACCGCAATGTCGTTGCGGGATACGAGTACACGGTGCTCGGGCCGTCGGGCGACTTCGTTCTTCCCGACGAGGATTCATCGCCGTTGGCGTTCCTGGCGGCGGGCAGTGGCATCACCCCGGTGATCAGCATGATCGAGACCGCGCTGCGGCGCTGGCCGGAGCGCGAGATCTCGCTGATCTATGCCTCACGCCACCAGGGCGGCATCATCTTCGGGCGCCGACTGTCGGCCTTGGCCGAGGCACACCCGTCGTTGCGGGTCGTGCATGTGCTGACCCAGCCGGACCCGGGATGGCCAGGCGAGACGGGCCGGCTCACCGGCCAGCGCGCCGCCGAGTTGCTGGCGACTGGTCGGGGCACTCACGTGTTCCTGTGCGGCCCAACGGAATTGATGGACGCGACCACCGACGCGCTGATGGGCACGGGGCTCGACCCGGAGCGGATCCATCGGGAACGGTTCTATGCGGCACCGCAGCACCGCCGCACGTTGCCGACCGAACCGCACGACGTGGAGTTCCGCGTGTCAGGTCGCACCATCACCCAGCAGCCGGGCGAAACAATCCTGGAGGCGGGCCTGCGCAGCGGACTGGCCCTGAACTTCAGTTGCACCGTCGGCGGTTGCGCCGCCTGCAAGCTCAAAGTGATCAGCGGCGCGGTGGCGGTCGACGAACCGAACTGCCTGAGCGACCACGAACGTTCCGACGGCTACATCCTCGGCTGCTCGGCCTACGCCCAAGACAGCGTCGTCCTCGACGCGTAAACCAGGAGGTTCGCGATGACCACCGTAGTGAAAACGTCCGTTGAGTCGATGCTGCGCGGCCTACCGATCAAGGCGCAGAACAGGATTCACAAGACCCTCGACAGCGTGGGGCTGATGTTGTCGGTGCAGAACCCCAAGGTCGCCGCGTCCATGGCCCCCTCGGCGGTACGCGGGCTGATACTGGGACGGGGCAGGCACGGAGATCACGTGGACATGCCCGCCCACCACAGCGCCCACTTCCGGCTCAACTACCAGAGCGACTTCAGCGAGATGTATGACCTGTACCGCCGTGCGGTGTCCAAGCAGTGGGACGGTGAAGGTGATCTGCCGTGGGAGCTCGACGTCACCCCGGACAACCCCGCCACGCAGATCCTTCCGCGCAGCTTCGTGCCGTTCGACGAGATCGAGGGGTTCGGTATCCGACTGACGGCGCTCGAAGAGCGCCAGCTGACTTGGGACATCGCGGCGTGGCTGCTGAGCCAGTTCATGCATGGTGAGCAGGGGGCGCTGTTCGCTTCGGCGCAGGTGACGGAGTGCGTGCACTGGACGGACGCCAAGCTGTACGGAGCGACCCAGGTCATGGACGAGGGCCGGCACCTTGAGGTCTTCCTGCGCTACCTCGACACCAAGCTCGAAAAGATCTACACCGTCAACGACAACCTGTTCGTCCTCATCGACGAGCTCATGACCGACGGCCGATGGGATTTCAAGTTCCTCGGGATGCAGATCATGATCGAGGGACTGGCGCTCGGCGCGTTCACCACGATCTACCAGCAAACGCGTGAGCCGCTGCTCAAAGAGTTGCTCAAGATGGTGATTCAGGACGAAGCCCGCCACGTGCACTACGGCGTGCTGGCCCTGCGCGATCACATCACCCAGAACATCTCGGAGAAAGAGCGCCGGGAGCGCGAAGACTGGGTGTACGAGGTAGCACTGCTGATGCGCAACCGCTTCCTGATGCACGAAGTGTATGAAGAGTGGTTCTCACACAAGGTGCCGCTGAAGGTGTGGGACGAACAGATGATGGATTCGCCCAGCATGGTCAAGTTCCGCAACATCATGTTCGAGCGGCTCATCCCCAACCTCGAATACATCGGACTGATGAGCGACCGGATCAAGGGCCACTACGAAAAGTCCGGACTGACAAGGTATCTCGGCGGCAGAAACGCCACCCAGCTCACCGAGGACGATCTGACCGCCGACACCGGCTACGAGCACGATGAGCTGCCAAGCGAACTCGCGGAGGTGGCGGCCGGATCACCGAGCTAGCCACCCGGGCGTGGCCCACTTGCTCAGTCCTCGCGTTTGCAACAGGGGTTGGCCAGGGCGCTGACCCCACCCGGAACCCGATGAGCTGTTCTTAGGCTGGTCCCGCTGGCAAGATGCTCCTGTCGTCAGTCGCAAGGCAGGGGAAGCCGGATGTCATTCGTCGTCGCAGGTGCCGAACAGATCGCGGCCGCGGTCGCAGACGTGACGAGCATCGGGACGGCGGTCACGCGAGCCAACATCGCCGCGGCACCACCGACGACTGAGTTGTTGGCTGCGGCTGAAGATGAAGTGTCGGCGGCGATCGCGCGGTTCTTCGGTGATCACGGGCTGGCATATATCTCGACGAGTGACTGGGTGGCGCAAACGCAGACTCGGTTCGCGCAGCTGCTGAGCTTTGCGCAGACTTCCTACACCGACACCGAGGCCGCGATCACGGCGTCAGTGCGGGGCCCGATCGGAGCCGCGGAGGCGGCCGGCCCGTTGCGGGCCGTGACCGACGACATCCTGGACGTGGTCAACGCGCCGACGAACTTTATGCTGGGGCGCCCCCTGATCGGCGACGGGGCCAACGGCGCGCCCGGCACCGGGCAGGCCGGCGGAGCGGGCGGGATTCTGTGGGGCACCGGCGGCGCGGGTGGCTGGGTGCTGGGCAATGGCGGGGCCGGCGGTGTCGGAGGGATTGGCCTCGGGCCCATCGCCGCCGGGAGCGGTGGGATCGGCGGGAGGGCACTGTCGCTCTTCGGCGCCCCGGGAGCCACCGGCAGCGTCGGGGAGCATCCGGCCGTGTTGCAAGTGTCTCAACAGCAAGCCCTTGATCTGCTCACCACAGCACCTGACGTGAATTTCCTGTTGATCGGCACGGACGGCACCAACTTGGCCGGAATCCTGGCCGACCCTGCCGGCACCCCCAACTTCCACGCCTTCATGCAACAAAGCGTCACCTCCGCCTCGACGATCGTCGGACACACCACCATCTCCAATCCCTCATGGACGACCATTCAGACCGGTGTCTGGATGGAGACGGCCGGTGTGAGCAACAACGTGTTCACCCCCTGGACCTACGACACCTGGCCGACCGTCTACAACCAACTCGAGGCGACCTGGGGCGACCAGATCAACACGACGGTCATCGCCAACGGGGAAGGCAGCACCAGCGGGATCAACACTCGAATCGCCGGCGCCGGTGCATTCCCCGCCGACCACATCGAATTCGTCCCGCAGGTCCCGGGCGACACGGATTGGATCGCCACACAAAACCTGGTCGGCATCAAGACGCAGGCCGCGATCTTGGCCGCCCCGTCCAGCCAGGGCAATCTGATCTTCGCGTCGTTCGCGGGTGTCGACAACAACGCCCATCAATACGGCGGTGACTCGCCGCAGTACGCAGCGGCCTTGCGGAACCTGGACTACAACCTCGGCAAGCAACTTCCCACCAACATGGGCGGTTCGGGTCTGCTGGGAGCGGTAGCAGACTGGGAGGCCGCGCACCCTGGCGAGCAATGGTCGACGCTGGTGGTCACTGACCACGGCGAGATCGGGCCCGACCAGTTCGGCCGCGGCCACGGCTTCCAATCCCCGCGTGAGACAGCGACTTTCCTGATTTTCGATCAGGCCGGCAACGATGTGCGCGACGGTTGGATCAACAACTCGTGGCAGACCGTCAGTACGACGCCGACGATTCTGCAGCAATTCAACCTGATGCCGCCCTCGTATATGCAGGGCGCGCCGCTGACCGCCCCCGTATTCGACAGCACCTACGTCGATCCGGACAACAATCTGTTCAGGGTGCTCAGTGCCACCTTTGCGGCGCAGGGTTACCCCGATCCCGTGACCAATTACGCTCTGGACTCGCGCACGGTCGCGGCCACGATACCCTATCTGGTGTACGGCCCGATTCAGAACATCGTCGATGCGGTGCCCGAGTTCTTGCAGCTGCCGGTCTCATGGGTTGGCGCCGGGATCTATCAGTCCCTGAACATCCCGGCCCAGATCTGGTGCCGGTTGACCGGCGTAACCGGAAACCAGATCATCCCGCCGATTCTCAACCCCTTCTATTCCTAGGGATCGCCACGGCGCCTGCGGCCCCGCGCAGCCGAAGTCAGTTGGTGGTGGGTGGTGCTTTTGGTTGGAAGGGGTCGTACCACCACCAGTCGGCGCGTTCGCCGAGGGGCCCTCTGCGGGGCGGAACGTCGGGCGGGGGCTGGGTCGGTGGCCGGGCCAGTGATCCAGCACTGAGGGTTTGCCCGGATTCGTCGGTGACGACGAGGTGGGTGGCGTCGCCGCTGATGGTGATTTCGCCGCGGTGGTGCAGTCGGTGGTGGTACGGGCAAACCAACACAAGATTGAGCAGCTCGGTCGGGCCGCCGTGTTCCCAGTGCCGGATGTGGTGGGCGTGCAGGCCTCGGGTGGCGCCACAGCCGGGCACGACGCAGCTCGGGTGACGGTGCTCCAAGGCGCGCCGCAACCGTCGGCTGATCTGGCGGGTCGTGCGGCCGGCGCCTATGACGTCGCCGTCGCGTTCGAACCACACTTCCCAGGTGGCATCACAGGTCAGGTACTGGCGCTCGGCTTCGCTCAGCAGCGGGCCGAGATGCAGTGCGGCGGCTGGCTTGTCCACGTCGAGGTGCACGACGACCGTGGTGTGCGCGCCGTGCGGGCGCGCGGCCGCCTCGACATCCCAGCCCGTCTCCACCAGCCGCAGAAACGCCTGCACCGTGTTCGGAAACGGCGGCGCGGTCTCGGCGGCACTATCACCACGATCGCGTTTCCACTCCGCGATCAGCGCCTCCCGATGCGCCGACAGCGCCGCCTCAAAACCTGCGGCCTGCGAATGCGGCAGGGTAATCCGCCACGTCGTGGACTCCTCGCCGCTGGTTTTGGTGACCGAGGCCGGCGGCCGCGGCCGCGGCCCGGGCGCCGGGCGGGGTTCGAGCTTGAGCGCCGTGCGCAACTGGTTGACCGTGGCCACCCGCGCAAACCGCTCATAATGCTCGTCGGAGCCCTGCCCCGCGCGGGCGGCGATCACCCCCACCTGATCCAGCGACAGCTGCCCCTCCCGCAAACCCCGGGTGCAGCGCGGAAACTCCTCCACCCGTTCCGCGACCGCGGTGATCGTGTGCGCATTGGCCGAAGACACCCCCAACTTCCACGCCACCAACGCCGCCACCGACCGGGCACCGGTCATCCCACACAACCCGTCACGATCGATCTCCGCGACGATCTCCACAATGCGCCCATCGATCGCATTACGCTGACCGGCCAACTCCCCCAACTCCTCGAACAGCTCCGCCAACCGCTCCTTCGGCATCAGCACCGCAGAGCCCGATGAAGCGGACGAAGACATAACCCCATCATCACAGGGGGGTCTGACATTTTGATTCGGTGTGAGTTCGTGCCCGCGCCACCTGCACTGCGCCGTTGCCGGTGATCAGCCAGAGCGTGGCGAGCTGACCGATCAGCTCGTCGACCGACAGGTCCACGTCACCGTTGACGAAGGAAAGGATGGCCTCGGCCGTCCCGCCGACGATGAACGACGGCGCCACCTTGGCCAACGGATCCGCCTCCAGCTCGACGTCGTGCACCGCGCGACCGTGGTCGATCAACAGGTCGGTGAGCCGGTGCATCACCGTGGTGCGGTGCGCCTGCAATTCGGGCGAGGCCGCGACCCCACCGAGCAGGACCCGCGCCCGGCGGGGATCGTCCACCAGGATGCGCACCGCGGCGGCCACGGCAGCCAGCGCCTGCGCCTCCAACGGCTGCTCGATCACGGCGTCCACGGCGGCCAAAGTCGCCGCGCGCACCTCGTCGGCGATGTCATCGACCACCGCAGCAGACAACGCATCGAGGTCGCCGAAGCTTTCGTAGAAATACCGTTTGTTCAAACCGGCTGCGGCGCACAGTTTGTCGACCGTGACGCTGCGCCATTCGTTGCGCGCCATCGCGTCCATCGCCGCGTCCACCAGACGCCTGCGACGCTGCCGGCGGCGCTGCTGCGCGGACTGCCCGCCGTAGGCACGCTGCGCTGACTCGGACATCGTCAAATCCTCGCAGCCGTTGACAACAGCCACAAACTCTGGCACGTTTCCGTACCAGATATCTGGCACTATTTCGTACCTGAATTACGGCGATTGGAAGGCCCATGACCAAAGCGGCGACAAACTCAAAGACGCGGGAACTAACTACATCGGTACTCAGCGACCTTCGACAGCTGGCGGTCACCGCGCCCGCGTTGGCGCGCCGCCAGGGCTGGGATTACCTGCGCGAGCTAGGAAAAAGCGGTAAGCGGGACCAGTTGGCCGCGCTGTTCGCCCGCGGTGAGGCCCCGGACGGGCCACGCGGCGCGCTGGAAGGCCTGATCGTCGGCAACCTGTTCGGAATCCCGGAGGCGCATCTGGCCAACCCGCTGCTGAAGATCGATCCGACCTGGCGCGGCAAGACTTTCGATGCAGACACCGGCTTCAATCGCCTGGCCCCAGTGGCGAAGTTCGCCATGCCGGTGATCGCCCCGCTCTACCGCGGTCTGCGCCGCGCAGGGTCGGAGATGGTGGGCTTCGGGTTCAATCACCGCATCGAGACGGCCGCCATCTCGCCGTTCAACACCGTGCGCGCACTCGACTACAGCCCCGCCGAATACCGCAATCCGAGCGTGCGAACCTTCCCGATCAAGCGGACCCGCGACGAGATCGTGGAACTGCTGCCCGGCCTGTACCTGGGGCGGGCGTTGCTGACGATGCGCAGCGGCGAAGTTCGCCTTGTCGCCTACTTCGCGCTGCGGGAATTCGCCGACGAAGGCGCGACGCGATGATCAAGCTCAACGGCGCCGTCGTCTGCGTCACCGGGGGCGCGCGAGGCATCGGACGCGCGACCGCCGCCGCGCTCGCCGCCCGGGGAGCCACAGTGTGGATCGGTGATGTGGATGCCGATCAGTGCGCGCGCACCGCAAGCGAAATCGGCGCCAAAGCAGCGCATCTGGACGTGACCGACGAATCCAGCGTCGCCGCGTTCTCTCGCGCCGCATCCACCGACGGCCCGGTCACGATGCTGGTGAACAACGCCGGCATTCAGTACATGGGCCCCTTTGTCGAGCAACAGCTTTCGGCGTACCACCGGGAGGTGGCGGTGAACCTGGTGGGCGTCATCAACGGGATGCACGAGTTCCTGCCCGGCATGCTCGAGCGCAACCACGGTCACATTGTCAACGTGGCGTCGATGGCGGCGAAGGTCACCACGCCAGGAATCTCGGTCTACTGCGCGACCAAGTACGCGGTAGCGGCACTTTCGCGAGCGGTGCGGGCCGAGATCGCCGACAGCGCCGTCACCATCACCACGCTGATGCCGACGGCCGTGCACACGGAGCTGACCGCGGGGGTGTCGCTGGAACTGCTGCCTACCCGGCAACCTGAACAGATCGCCGCGGCGATCGTCGACAGCGCGCGACGGCCGGGGCGGGAGATCACCGTGCCGTGGTGGCTGGCGCCGTTCGGAGCCATTGAAGAACTGACGCCAGAACCTCTGATGCAACGGCTCAAACGGCTCGCGACCCGAAACGAACCGCCCGGGCACTTCGACGAGCAGCGACGCCGCGGCTACCTCGACCGCATCGGTTAGAAAGCTTTTAGAAGGAAGCAAGAAAGGCACAAGGCCTGCGCCACAGACTCACTTCACCAGGAACAATCCGTCCACACCGAA
Source organism: Mycobacterium gordonae (assembly GCF_002101675.1). Taxonomy (GTDB): domain Bacteria; phylum Actinomycetota; class Actinomycetes; order Mycobacteriales; family Mycobacteriaceae; genus Mycobacterium; species Mycobacterium gordonae. Next base: position 38,004 of record NZ_LQOY01000230.1, read on the forward strand.
GTGAACAAGCAGGCCAACATGACCACTCTTCGAACCATCGATCTGCACGGCGACCGTGTCGCATACCGCGACGAAGGGACCGGCGAGGTGTTGCTGCTGATCCACGGGATGGGCGGCAACTCCAACAACTGGCGCGAGCTGATCCCCGCCCTGGCCAAGAAGTACCGCGTCATCGCACCGGACCTGTTGGGTCACGGTCAGACCGCAAAGCCACGGGGTGACTACTCGCTGGGCGCCTTCGCGGTGTGGTTGCGCGATTTCCTTGACGCACTTGGCATTCCGCGGGTCACGATCGTCGGACACTCGTTGGGCGGCGGCATCGCGATGCAGTTCGCCCACCAGCACCGCGACTACTGCGAACGGCTGATCCTGATCAGCAGTGGCGGGCTGGGCAACGAGGTGAACCGGACATTGCGCCTGGTCTCGCTGCCCGGTTCGGGTGTCCTGCTGCAGTTGGCCTCTGCCAAGCCTGTGATCAAAGCACGGATGGCCCTTGCGGCGCTCGGCAATCGGTCAGACCTCAGCCACCACTGGGAAGCCCACACCGCATTGGCCAACCGGGAGAACCGACAGGCGTTTCTGCGCACGCTGCGCGCCGTCGTCGACGGCCGCGGACAGGCGGTCTGCGCGCTGAACCGTTTGCACGCCAATGCCGACCGGCCGGTGCTGATCATCACCGGCGATCAGGACCCGGTGATCCCGGTCGAGCACGCCTACGCCGCCCACGAAGCCATGCCGCACAGCCGGCTGCACATCATCCCGGGCGTCGCGCATCATCCGCACACCGAGTGCAGCCAGACGGTGGCCGGGCTGATCGACGACTTCCTCGGGTCCGGCGAGCAGCCCGCCGAGGCTGCCGTGTCGCTGACGCAGTGGTCGGCCGCGCCGCGGGCCAGCCGGCGACGCGCGCGCCGGCATCTGCAGGCGGTGCCTGCGCCGGACGAATCCCTCTGCGGCTGAGCACCTTCCGCCCACCCCTCGGCGGCAGCCAGTCGTGTGTGCAACATATGATTATTCTCTGAGTTCCCTCGGCTACGGCGCAGTGGCTTCACTTTGCGGCTTCAATCTGTTGGCAAGATCGTGACGTTCGGTTCAGGGAGTGTTGTGGACGACGAAGGCACGCCGTTCGGTCGTTATCGGCTGATCGAGCTGATTGGCCGCGGTGGCATGGGTGAGGTCTGGCGGGCCTTCGACACAGAGACCCAACGCGTGGTCGCCGTCAAGGTGCTGTCGGCGAACCTCGCCAACGACCCGACTTTCGTGCAGCGGTTTCGACGGGAGGCGTTGGCCGCGGCCGGGCTCAACGACCCCCATGTCATCCCGATTCACCATTTTGGCGAAATCGACGGCCGCCTCTACGTGGACATGCGCCTGATCAACGGCCGTGATCTGCAGAGCATCATCGCAGAGGGCGTCATGGATCCGGGACGCGCGGTGACCATCATCGAACAGATCGCCTCGGCACTGCACAGCGCGCACCAGATCGGGCTGGTCCACCGTGACGTCAAGCCGTCCAACATCCTGGTCACCGCCAACGACTTCGCTTACCTGATCGACTTCGGCATCGCCAGCGCCGCAGGGGAAGCACGCATGACCCATACCGGCAGCGTGATCGGGACCTGGGCCTATATGGCTCCCGAACGGCTTAACCAAGGGCAGACGGACCCGCGCAGCGATACCTATTCGCTCGCCTGCGTTCTGCACGAGTGCTTGACCGGCAGCCAGCCTTACCCGGGAACCAGTATTGAACAACAGATCGGCGGCCATCTCGGATTGCCGACGCCACGGCCCTCAGCTTTCCGCAGAGGCCTGCCTATCCAACTCGACGGCGTGATCGCGATCGGGATGGCCAAGAATCCCGACCAGCGTTACTCGACCCCCATCGAGATGGCCGCAGCGGCCCGTGCGGCGATCAACCAACCGGGCAAGGCGCCCGCCCAACACCACACCCCGGCGCCGGTGCAGGCCAGCGTGCCGCGGAACTACTATCCCGCAGCGCCGGTTTCCAACACCGATGCGACCCAGTACCGGCAGTATGTGCCGCCGGCCGGTTCCGATGTGCCGGTCAGCCCCAGTCCACCGCCCGGCAGCCCGCCCCGGTCGCCAGCGACGACATCGTCCCCACCGCCGAACCGAAAACGTCGCCGCGCAATCGTGGCAAGCGGCATTGTCGCGGCGATCGCCGTGATCGCCCTGGTCGCTGTCTTCGCGTTGATCCCAGACGACAAGACCGGCCCCGCGACTACACCGCTCGCCAATTCCGGACCGATAACGGGCACCTACAACGTCAGTTTCGGCCCCAGCATCGGCCTGTCCGGCAAGCCAGAACCCGGCACGGAGCCACCCGGGCAGGAAACGTGGAAGCTGCGGTCGGTGTGCGGCGCGAAGGGGTGCGTGGCTACGGCGGCCAGAAATGCCGGGTCCTTCAAACACCCGGCGAATTTGGTGTTCGACGACATCAACGGACGCTGGATCGCGGTGGCTCTCGACACCGAGAGATGCGGCAACGAAGACATCGAAGAGTGGCATTGGATCTACCTTCTGCCGCGTCCGGACGGCAGCTTGGCCGGTGAGTGGATCGACGACTCCGTCAAGTGCTACAGCAAACGCAGCGTGACCTTCACCCGCACCGGTGACGCCGACGTCGCCGGTCTGCCCGACCCGGCGACCCTGCCGGCCCGGGTCGCGTCCCCGGCACTGGGACTACGCGGCTTCTATCGCTCGCGAGTGACAACAGCGACCGGCCAACCCAAGTTGGGCGACCAGGACTTCAGTGTGGACACGTTCTGCCTGCGCGCCGGGGACCGGTGCCTGAGCCGTTTCGTGCTGACCGATTTCAGCGACCACCAGCTCTTCATCTTTGCAAACAACGCCTGGACGGAGAACTCCGAGGAGGACGTCCCCTGCCCGGCCGGCGGCACCAGTCACGTCCGGATGACCGGCGTGTTCCCGTTGCCCAAGCCCGCTCCGGACCCCGTCACGTCGCTCTCCGGCCACGGCATGGAAGACGTCTCGGGCAGTGCGTGCAAGGGTGGCCCATACGATCAGGTCTTCACCCGCATCCGGGATTGAGCCGGCTAGACCGGAACGGGCAGGCCGGTCAGACCACTGAGGCTGGGGTGGGTCAGGAAATCGATGAAGTCCTCGGCCACCGCCATGGGGAAGTTCGCCGTCGCGGTGCCCACCCCTTCGAGACCGTCGCGCACGGCGATCGCGAACGTCGTCGGATCACCGGAGAGCAGACCTGCGAACGCGTTCCACACCGCGACCTGCGGCGGCACGATCAGGTTCCGGAAGTCGACGAACAGCTTGGTCGGCAGGTTCGCCGGTCCCACGGGAACACCGTCCCAGCTGACCAGGTTCCAGCCGCCCTCGGGGTCACCCTGCACGACGACGACGCTGGTGTTGTTGAGCTGATGGGTGAGCAGCAGCAAGGGGTTGGGGTTGTTGACGTTCATCAGGGTGCCGGCCTCGATCGTGAAGGCGCTCGAGTACGCCACCTCGGTGATGTGGCCGGTAGCCGGGGAGACGACCGGGTTGGCCATCGCGGTGTTGTACATCGTCTGCATCGACTGGTTGAAGGCGTTGTTGAACACGATGCCGTTGACGTCGGTGGAACCCGGCGCCAACATCGGGACCAGGGGGAACCCCAGCACCCACGCCGCCGGGCCGACGAGATAAGGCAAGCCGAAGGGCACCTGGGGTAAGCCCTCCAGGAGCCCGGCATTGATCTCGTTGAGACCGGGAAGTATGACGGGGTTCCCCGGCGCGGTGAGGTAACTGGCGGTCTGCTGGGTCCGAAGCAGCTCGGAGGCGAAGATGCCGGCGTACTGATTCGGCGGAGCCAGAACAGCGGCGATCGCCTGAGCCTGTTGCACACCCTCCGGGGTGAGCGCCACGCCCGGGACCGCGGTGTCGATCCAGCCCTGCGCGTTGGCAATCGACTGCGCGTGGCGCACGAAGTCGATCTGGATGAGCGTGTTGGGACCGGCAGCAGGAAGCGCGCCCGCGCCGGATGCGCCGACGAACAACCCGCCACGACCGGCGAACCCGCCGCCGCCCGCGTCGCCGCCGTTGCCGAAGAACAGCGCCTGCCCGCCCGCACCTCCGGTGCCACCGGCCCCACCCAGACCGCCGTTGCCCATCAGCCAGCCGCCGACGCCGCCCGTGCCGCCGATCGCGCCACCGAAGCCGGCACCACCGGCGCCGCCGTTGCCGATCAGGCCGGCGTTCCCACCGGCCCCGCCCGGTGTCACGCCGGCAGTCGGCGAATAACCCGTGCCACCGTCGCCGAACAGGATGCCGCCGGCCCCGCCGGTGGGGCGGGCCGCCGTGCCTGCTGCCCCATGGCCGATGAGCCCGCGACCCAGCAGCAGCGTCGTGGGCGCGTTGATGATCGGGTCCAGCGTCTGCCCCACCGGGCTGGCGATCCAGGCGTCGCCGGCGGTGTGGATCGGACCGTAGACGAAGCTTTGAAAGCTTTGTGCGACAACCGAATCCAGACCACCGAGGGTCTGGGCGGCGGCGGCCTCGGCACCCGTGTACGACGCCGCGGCAACGCTGAGGTGCTGCAGAAACTGCTCGTAATACGAAGCCGCCGCAGCGGCCGCCGCCTGGTACTGCAAACCATGGGTGCCGAACAGCGCCGCCACGGCCGCCGACACGTCGTCGGCGGCTGCGACCGCCAGCTGGGTAGTCGGGAGGACTGCCCCGAGGTTTCCGGCCCGCAGGGCCGCACCGATCTGTGCCAGGTCTGTCGCCGCCGTCGTCAACAAGCCCGGCGCCGTGGTCACATATGACATCGCCCACCCTCGTTGGTATCGCGCTTAGGGTCATCATCGCGAACCGCGCGGCAAAAAGAGCGCGTATCGGGAAATTGCGTGAACAGACGATGAGTGCGCGGTTACGCCTGCGGTTTTCGGCCCTTGCGGTCAAGGAACGACTGCATATGTCGCTGCGGCTCGCCGGTCAGAAACGCCCTTCCGAACTCTTGCACGCTGTCTTCGACCGCCGCGTGGACCGACATCTCGAACCACTTGTTGAGCAGCCGCTTCTGTTGCCGGACCGCAGCCGGCCCGAACCCACTCAGCCTCGTCGTGAGCTGCGCAACGCGGGCATCGAGCTCGTCGGGCGCGACCACCTCGTGCACGAGACCCCAGCTGAGAGCCGTACCGGCGTCGATCGTTTCGCCGGTGAGCAGCATCCACGCCGAGTGCCCGGCCCCGATCAGCGCCGGCATCAGCGCCGCATGGATCACCGAGGGGATGCCGACGGCGACCTCCGGCATCCCGAACTTGGCGCCGGACTCGGCGATCCGCAGATCGCAGGACATCGCGACTTCCAGTCCACCGCCCAGACACCAGCCGGCGAGACGGGCGATGACCGGAACGGGGCATTCGCGGATCGCCTCACACAGGCCCGACAACCGCCGGATGAACCCTTCACCGCTGGCTTGGTCGAGGTTGACCATCTCGTTGATGTCGGCCCCGCCGATGAACGCCTTCTCACCCGAGCCGCGCAACACGACGACGCGCAGCTCGCTGTCCTGTCCGGCCGTGTGCAACACCTCGGTAAGCTCCGAAATAGCGGGGCTGCCAATGATATTCAACGGTTTGGAATTGATCAGCTCGATGGTCGACACGCCAGCCTGGTGACCGAGCCGGACGAAGCTGCTTTCCGTCATAGTCATCCGCCGGAGCTGGCGTCCTCCAACTCGTCGAGTGCCTCGCCGGTGTAGACGGCCAGCCGCTGCAGGTGCGGCAGCGTGTCGCGGCAACCGATGAACCCGAAGTTCAGCGTGCTCGCGTAACTCTGCAGCGTGATGTTGAGCGCCTGGCTGTGCGCCACGAGTGAGACCGGGTACGACGCCTCCATCCGGCTGCCCCGCAGATAGAGCACGTCCTGCGGGCCGGGCACGTTGCTGATGCAGAGATTGAAAGCGTGCGGCAGTGGCGTTTTCACCCCGCTCAGCGCGCTCGCCACCTGCATGGTGAACGGCGCCATCAACGCCGCGGTGTAGGCGAGGATGGCATCCTTGTTCATCTTCGACAGTTCGGCCTTGGCCATGCGGGTCGTCGCGGTGACCGCCGCCAACCGCTCCAGCGGGTCGGCGATATTGGTGCCCAGCGAACCCAGGATCGCGGCGACGGCATTGCCGCCGCCCTCGTCGTCCTTGGGGCGGACGTTGACCGGCAGCATCGCGATCAGCGACTTTCCGGGCAACTCCCCCAGCTCGTCGAGGAATCGCCGCAGGCTGCCGCCACAGATGGCCAGCGCGACATCATTGACGGTCGAATCATTAACTGAGCCAATCTTTTTCAGTCGATCAAGTTCGTACTGCTGGGTTGCGAAGCGGCGGTTGCGGCTGATTCGGGTGTTCAGGATGCTGTGCGGAGCCTGCACCGAGCCGATCAGGTTGCGGTACTCGTTGTCGCTGCGCAGCTGAGTGTTGACCAGCGCCTTGGTGAGGTCGAAGGTGGACCGCCCCGCACCCGCGACGGAACCGAGCACACTGCCCACCCCGCTGATGACACCACCCAGGTTGCCCACCGCACCGCCGAGGCTGTTGAGCAGCCCGCCCGCGATACCGCCGCCGGCATCCGCCTTCACCGCCGAGACCCGGCCGGGTGTCGGGATGTTAAAGAACAGCGGGTGCGTGGTGTCGTGCGGGTCGGTCGACAGGCTGCGGGCCAGCATCTTCTGCCCGGTGTAGCCGTCGATCAGCGCGTGGTGCATCTTGACGTAGATCGCGAAGCGTCCGCCCTCCAGGCCCTCGATGAAGTGCATCTCCCACGGCGGGCGGCGCAGGTCCAACGCATTACTGTGCAAGCGCGACACCAGGATTCCGAGTTCACGCTCGTCACCGGGACTGGCCAGCGCCGAGCGCCGGACGTGATAGTCCAGGTCGAACTTGTCGTCATACACCCACGACTGAATCGGACTGAGCAGCAGGTCGGGATGGCTGAGCTTGAGATTCCACGGCTCGACGACGTCGTTGGCCTTGCTCTCGTCGACGAGCTGGCGCAGGAAGTCGCGCGGTGCGTCAGGAGGCGGGGTGAACGGCATCAGCCCACCGACGTGCATCATCGTGCTGGAGGTCTCGCCGTAGAGGAATAACATGTCTTGCGGACCCAGCCGCCGGGCGGTCTTGCTCACGGACTACTCCTTGTCTGGCGATTCACGGCGTGATGTGACCGTAGCCCAAACTCAGCTTTATGGACCCACCGATTTCAGTCACCGATATGACGGGACAGGAACTCGAGCACGGCTCCGGCGAAGATGTCGTTGCGGTCACCGGCGACCATGTGCCCGGCACCCCGGACGTCGGCGAACTCGACCTGCGGAAAGCGGGCCAGGAACTCCTCGGCACGTTCCTGGCTGACCAGGTCACTCATCTGGCCCCGAATCAGCAACATGGGCAACCCATTTCGCAGGATTGCCGCGACGGCGGTATGCATGCGGTCGGCGTCGGTGACCTCGAACGGCGGGAAAGCCGCTGTGCCGCTGATGAATTGCGGATCCCAGTGCCAGTACCAGCGATCACCGCGCCGGCGCAGATTGGTGGTCAGCCCCTCGAGGTCGGTAGGGCGAGGGCGGTGCGGGTTGTATTCGGCGATGGCATCAGCGACCTCTTCCAACGACCCGAACCCGGATTCGACCCGGTCCGACATGAAGGCGTGGATCCTGTTCGCCCCGGACTGCTCCATGTTCGGCACGATGTCGACGAGCACGACGGCGCTGGCGAGTTCCGGCGCGATCTCGCCGGCCAGCAGCATCGAGGTGAACCCGCCCAGCGAGGCGCCCACCAACACCGGTTGGGGTGGCAGGCCGCGCAGCACTTCGACGACGTCGGCGGCAAAGCTGGTGACCCGATAGTCGCCGTCGCTGGACCAGTCCGATTCGCCGTGACCACGCAGATCGACCGTAACCGCTTGATATCCGCGCCGGGCGACGGCGGCGGCCGCCCGGCCCCAGGACCGCCGGGTCTGCCCACCACCGTGCAGGAAAACCACCGCGCGCGCCGCCGGATCACCGTGGCGATCGGCGACGATGCGGACGCCACCCGCCCCCTCGGTGGCGAACGGCTCGGGTTCGATGGCCATCAGTGGCGATCCTAAGGCCCGCCCGACTGACGGCGTCGCCGCCGGGGTGGTCGCGGATCAGCCGCGCGAACCGGGCAACAGCTTCAGCAGGCGCCGGCCGATGCGGGCCAACGGATTGCCCGTGGACCGCCGTGAATCGTTGATTCTGTTCAGCGTCTGCTCACCCTCGATGGCATAGTCCTTGACGCTTTCGTCGCCCTCTTCAGCGCGCATCCTCGGCCTCCGTTCTTGGTAGTGGCGTGTCCATGACGGCCTCGACGTTCCCGCGCGCCTCGTCATGACACTGCCGGGGCCTTACGGATGCCTACCCGTCGCGCCCGTCGTCCAAAACAACCGGGTCCGACTTCACGTGCGGCTCGCCCATCTTCAGCACCACGCTGGCCAGGGGGTAGTCGCCGCCGTCCGTGCGTGACTCGATGTAGCGACGGACGCGTTCGTTGGCGAACAAAGCCGCGCCGGCCTGGTCCATGAACTGCCGTATCTCGTCGGTGTCGAGCAGGACCAGCTCGTCCTCACCGCGCCAGCCGAAGGCGATTTGCAGAACCCGGGCAGACAGGCCGAAGGCCTCGCCCACCGCGATCAACTCGGCGTAGCTGGGAAAATCGGCGGCTTCTTTGCGCCGCGAGTAGGTGGCTTTTGCGAGGTCGAGGGCCGCGCCGATTTCGCCGTCGGGGACATCCCGGTTCAGCAACCACTCCAGGACGCGGCGAAGGTCCTTGCCGGCCTTGTTCGTCCTGGGCATCTCAAAAACGCTACCTCCCGGCCAGAAAGCAGTCAAAGGGCCCTACAGCGATCTATGTGCACCGCGGATCGGATCTTCTAACTTTTTTTGCTCATACTGTTTCATTTTTGGAACTAGATGTTATATATTGCTAGCAAGGATTTGATTTCGGCACGACAGACCACTACTGGACCACACAGCGGGAGGCACCATGCAGAACCGTTCCGGCGACGGCCGCACCCAGTCGTCTTCGAAGCGCCCCATCGTCAGGCGGCTGACGATCCTGGCGGTCGCTTCGGTAGGAGCAGCGGTCATGGCGGCCAGCAGCGCGAATGCCGACCCCGCTGAAACCGCCCGCGCCGACGGCGCCGGCAACTCGAGCCCGGCCTATCAGCTCGGCTACCACCAGACGTTCACCGACTACGAGATCCTCGCCAGCCGCATGCGCGCCGAGGGATTTGCTCTGGAAGACATCGACATTTCGGGCCGCATAGCTGCCGTGTGCGCCAATGAAGCCCAGTCCGTCGTGGACACACCGGAACTCACCGGTCCCGACTTCATCCGGGGCTGCGCGGACGCGGTTGAGAACCTGGTCCAGGCCAACATCGTGTCCTGAGACGACCGGGTATCACCCGCCGGTGCGGTTGAACTTCATGTCGTAGGGTCCACCTTTGCAGGCGCTTCCCGACTCGTCCTTGGTGCCACTGCCCGTCAGCACCATGATCGGGTCCTGCTGCGGCTCCGGAAGCGGGAAGGTGCCCTTGATCCTGACGTGCGACGTCCCGCCCGCCGGACAAGACGCGTCATACTCGTCGTCCCGCGTCCACACGTTGTTGGCGAACAACAACAGTTGGGTGCCGCTGCTGCCGTTGCGGACGAACCGGCTCAGACAACGATCGCCGGTGCGCAGACAGATGGTGTCGACGTTGTAGTCCGCTTCCTGCGGCTTGGGCGCGTTGGGCCCGGTGTAGGTGGTGACCAAGTGGTAGAAGCCGTGCAGCGCCTGTGCCGGGGAGATCTCGCGGGCGGACTGCTCGGCGGGGTCGGGCAGGTCGGCCAGGTCGCCGTCTCCGACCCGGGTGAATGTCACTGACCGCTTGCTGTAGCAATCCAGGGAATCGGTGATCCATTCACCGACCATGGTTCCGTCCGCGTGCGGTTGCAGCCAGACGTAGTTCCACTTCTCGATCGGCTTGTCGTTGCAGTTGCCGCCCTCGAGTGCCACCGCTATCCAGCGTCCGCGTACGTCGTCGAACACCAGCTTCGGGGTGTGGTTGTACGGCCCGTCGGTACGCTGCGCGGTCGCCACGCATCCGCTGTTGTTGTTGCCGGTACAGGCCGACCGCAACACCCAGGTCTCCTTGGCCGGCGGCTCGGAATTCGCCACTTCTTTGCCGGCAAGCGAGAGCTTCGGGCCGAAGTCGGCGGTATACGTGCCGGTGAAAGGACCACCGTTGCTCGGGGCGGCGAAGCTCTCGCCGGTGCCCGAATGATCGGTCGCCGGCTTGTCGCCGCTCTTGTTTCCGCCGCTCAGCGCGATGCCGGCGACGACGGCGATGACCACCAGCAACACCCCCGCGCCCGCGAGGATCAACGGGGTGCGGCGTTTATTGCCCGGTTTGGCGGGCGGTGTTTCCGACGCCGACGGCGGGGCGGCCGGTGGTGCGGGCTCCCCGCTCACCCGGAACTGGGTCGGCTCTTCGTTGGGGTGGCGCGGCTGATGGGGATCGAGGTTGGGCCGACGCTGGGTCGGGTCGGTGGCGGGCCGCTGCGGGCTGGGCTCCACGGGCGGCCGGTACAGCTTCGGGTCCGACGGCTGGCGGTACGGAGTCGGCTCCGGCGCAGGGCGCCGTTGCGGTTCGGGCGGCGGCCGACGCTGCGACGGGTCGACATAGCCGGGGCCACCGCGCCGCTGTGGAGGCTGCCTCGGCGGCGGCGGACCCGGCGGCGGGTGCTTGGGCGGCGGCGCCAGCTGAGTTCGCTGCTGCACGGGTTCGGGCCGGCGCAACGGAATCGGCCGGGTCCCGGTGACGGCTTCCCGGGCGGCCGCGGCCATGTCGGTCACCGTGGGATAGCGCTGCTGCGGAGTCTTCGCCATCGCGGTGGCCACGACATTGTCGAGCTCTTCAGGTATGCCGCGCCGGATGGCCGACGGGCGCGGCGGCGGCAGGCTGAGGTGTCCGCCGATCTGCTGCTCGAGGCTGTTGCCGGGGAAGGGCTGGCTGCCGGTCAGGCACTCGTGCAGCACGCAACCGAGGGCGTAGGTGTCGCCGCTCGGGTCGGTCTGGCCGGTGGTGACGCGTTCCGGCGCCATGTAGGCCCAGGTGCCGATGACGTTGCCGGTGCCGGTCATATGCGAATCGCCGGCGGCGCGGGCGATGCCGAAGTCGATCAGATATGCGAAATCGTCTTCGGTGACCAGGATGTTGGACGGCTTGACGTCGCGATGCACCAAGCCGATCCGATGGGCGGCGCGCAACGCCGAGGCGATCTGCTCGATGATGTTGACCGCGCGTTCGGGGTCGAGCGGGCCCTCGGCGATGATGGCCTGCAAGTCGCGACCGACGACCAGTCGCATGTCGACATACAAGCGGCCTTCGATTTCGCCGAAATGATGGATCGGCACCACATGGGGGTCGTTGAGCCCGGCCGCCGCCAGCGCCTCCCGGCGGAAACGCTGCTCGAACGTCGGGTCGTTAGCAAGGTTGGCGGGCAGCACTTTCACCGCAACGACACGCTGGGTCTCGGTGTCGTAGGCACGCCACACTTCACCCATACCGCCGCGACCCAGCAACTCGATGAACTGGTAGCGGCCGAATGTCGTACCTTGCACTCCGCCCCCCTCAGCGAAAGTCTCGGTGGATACTCAGCAAAAACATTAAAGCCGCACCAGCGGGGATGCACGGCAGTATTGCCTAGCTAATCACGAAACGATTGACGCCGGGATAGCCAGGCGCGGCACGGCTGGACAAGCGCAGACTGAAACGGGGAGCCGGGAACTCCCGATGTAGGTCCAGGGGGTGCGCACATGACATTCGCTACACCGTCACCGGTCACCGAACTGACGCAGGAACTGCGCCTTGCGACCACCATGACCGGAGGGGTGAGCCTGGCCGTCTGGATGGCCGGGGTGGCCCGCGAAATCAACCTGCTCGCGCAGGCGTCGCAGTGGCGCCGGGAGGGCGGCCCGTTCCCCGCCGACAGCAGCCTCGGCGATGAGGCAGCCGCGTCGCTGCGGCTCTACGCGGGCCTCATCGATCTGCTCGACGTGATTGTCGACGTCGACATCCTGTCCGGGACCAGCGCGGGCGGCATCAACGCGGCGCTGCTGGCGTCGTCCCGAGTGTCGGGGGCGGACCTGGGCGGGTTGCGTGAGCTCTGGCTCGACCTGGGAGCCCTGACCGACCTACTGCGCGACCCGCGCGACAAGTACACCCCGTCGCTGCTGTACGGCGACGAGCGGATGTTCGCCGCACTGGCTACGCAGATCCCCAAGTTGGCTACCGGACCCTTTCCGCCGGCGGAGTTTCCCCACGGCGCGCGCGCCCCGTCCACCACGCTGTATGTGACGACGACGCTGCTGACCGGCGAGGCCAGCCGGTTCACCGACTCCTTCGGGACCCTCGTCCAGGACGTCGACCGGCGCGGGCTGTTCACCTTTACCGAGGACGACCTGGCCAGGCCTGGCACCGTTTCGGCCCTGGCGCTGGCCGCGCGCAGCTCCGCCTCCTTCCCTATCGCGTTCGAACCGTCATTTCTGCCCTTCACCCAGGGCACTCCGGCCACCGGGAAGGTGCCGGCGCGGCCGGCGATGGCGCCGTTCACGAACATCACCCGGCCACACTGGGCCGCGGACGGGGGCCTGCTCGACAACCGGCCGATCGACGTGCTGCTCAAGCGCATCTTCGACCGGCCTGCCCGGCGTCCGGTGCGACGGGTGCTGCTGTTCGTCGTGCCGTCCGCCGGGCCGGCACCGGACCTGGTGGCCGAGCCCGCTCCCGACGACGTCAATGCGCCACCGGGACTGGTCGACGGACTGCTCAAGGACCTGGCCGCCATCACGACGCAGTCGATCGCTGCCGACCTGCGCGCGATCCGGGCCCATCAGGACCGGATGGAAGCGCGCACGGACACCAAGCTGCGACTGGCCGAACTGGCGGCGACGCTGCCGCATGGTTCGCGGTTGCTCACCGCTCGCCTGCTCGCCGACTATGCGGCCCGGGAAGCCACCCGGCTCGCACAGATGCTGACGGATGCGTTTCTTCGCCAGCTGGGTACGTGGCCGCCCGCGCCGGCAGCGCCCAGTGATCTCGCCGAGAGCATTCCGCGCAACTGGGAACCCGAGCTCGCCGTCGGCGGTGACTCCGACCGGGCGTGCCGGCGCCGGATCACCGGGGCGATCGTGAGCCGCTGGACTCTGCCGAATCATCAGACACTGCCGCAAGGGACCAGCGACCTGGCCCGGTTCGGGCAACCTGCGTACGACCTTGGCAAGAGTTGCGCGCTGGCAGTCGTGCTGGCCGCCTACGAGCAGGCCCGGTCCGATGCCGATGTCGCCGCACTGGCCGAACTCACCCGCGGAATTCATGCGGCGTGGCCGCCTCCGGCGCCGGTCGATCTCGGTGTGCTGGTGCGCGCCGTATGCACCAATGCCACGGTCCGGCAGGGGTCCTTGACGAGCGCGGCCGCCCTGATCGCCGCGGACTATCTGCAGCAGATCACGGTGCCCGCCGACAGCTGGAGCAACCTCGGCCGAGTTCTGTTCGGCAGCTTCGCAACGCTGTCCAGGCTGGCGTCCAACGGCTCAGCCGCCGGGGACGGGGAGGGCCGGCTGCACACCTATCTGCGGTATCTGGACAAGGCGACTGATGCGCAGACCACCGCGGTGGCGCTGTTCGACCTGGCCGCGACGCAGCGTGCGATGCTTCCCGCTGAGGCCGACATCGAACAATCGGTGGAGCTCGTGCAGGTGAGCGCCGATTCGCGCAGCCTGCTCGCACCGGACTGGCAGACCGCTCAGCAGAAGCTCACTGGTATGCAGTTCCACCATTTCGGAGCGTTCTACAAACGGTCGTGGCGGGCCAACGACTGGATGTGGGGTCGGCTCGACGGCGCCGGCTGGCTGGTTCACGCGCTGCTGGACCCACGTCGGGTGCGGTGGATGGTGAGCCACCGCGCCGGCGACGATGCGCAACGTGAAGCGTTGCGAGGAGGAGCGGCGCCATCAAAGCGCGCCGGCGACGATGCGCAACGTGAAGCGTTGCGCGGAGGAGCGGCGCCATCAAAGCGCGCCGGCGACGATGCGCAACGTGCCGGCAGCGGCGCGCGATGGTTCCTCGATCGCCTCAAAGAGCTTGGCGCGCCGGCGTTCCCGAAGTCCGGCTATCGGCTTGCGGTCGGCGGTACGGAATCGGAGCGGCTGACCGAGGACATGCTGCTGGCCGAACTGGCCTTCCTCGACGACGCGTCCGCGACCGTGCCGAGTAGCTTGCCGCGGACGTCGCTGTGGCTGGCGCAGGCGTGGCAGCAGCACGTCCTCGACGAAGAGCTGGATGAACTGGCCGCCACGGTGATTGACACCGAGCCGGGCGAACGGCCCGACTGGAGTCCGGCGACCTCGCGAAAGTGGGCCAAGAAGGTCCTGGCCGCCGAGCCCGGCCCGGCGAAATACGCTCTGCTGAACGAGGATCCGGTGGCCCGCGAGACCTTCGTCAGTGACCGGGGTTCGCCGCTGATGGCCCATACGGTGTCCAAGGCGGCGGCGACCGCGTCCGGGGCGGCCGGCTCGATCCGGCAAGTGCCCGGTGTGGTCAAGCCGCCGCTGGCCACACTGCGGACGCTGACGCTCGGTGGATACCGGGTGGTGTCGCTGACCCGCGGCGTGGCTAAGTGGACGTTGATCGCCGGCGCGGTGCTGCTGGTTCTCGGAACGGCAGCCGCGATGGCGTCGGCCGGCACATTCGGGGGGCTGGGGCTCGCCGCGGCGGGCGTCGGCGCCTACCTGGTGGTCCTGGGCACCTGGCAGTTCTCCGGCCGGGCGCTGTTCGCGTTGTTGTCGACAACGCTTGTGGGAGCGACACTTTCATTGGCTGCGCCAGCGGTCCGCGAGAGGCTGTTCGGCGACGCGACCCATCCCGGCTGGGTAGGTGCCCACGCTTACTGGCTGGGTGCTCAGTGGTGGCACCCGCTGGCCGCCGTGGGCGTGATCGGGCTGGCCTTCACCCTGGCGGCGGTCGCCAGACCCGGCCGACGGTGACTGCGCTAGAGCGCCGCGTTACTTCAGCGCGCTGATCCCGTTGTAGACCACCATCACACCGATCAGCACCAGGACGGCGGCCAGCATCGCCGCGTGATTCTGCTGCATCCATTCCTTCAAGCGGTTCAGCGGCTCATCCAGCCGCTCGCCGGCACTGGCATAGCCAAGGATGGGGATGGCCACCGTCGACCCGGACAGAACGACGAAAACCGCCGCGAAGAGCCACTTGCCTCCGACCCCCAGCCCACTGGTGCCGATCGCCAAGCCGCCCGCCAGACACAGGAGTGACACCTCGAGCCGCACCACCGTCAGCACCAGCGCCGTGATCCCGGCACGCCGAGGGGTGATGGTGTCGAACGCCCGCATCCACCGCGGCGCCTCGCCGTGACCGTGGCGGGTCGCCCACCGATAGATACCGAACACGATCAATGCCGAACCCAGCACCACACGCAACCAGGACGCCCAGCCCGGCGGGGACTTGTGCAAACCGCCGAAAAGGCCCGATCCGGCGACGAAGATGCCGGTCAGCGCCGTCAGTCCCAGCATCCAACCGCCGAGAAAGGCCAAGCTCGTCGGCCGTGGCCGCGGCGCGTGCAACACCAGCACTGCCGGGATGATCGTCAGCGGAGAAACCGCGATGACCAGAGCCAGCGGAATGAGCGTGGCAAGCAGCGTGCCCCAATTTCCTGTCACGGGCAGCAATCTTCGCATTGAACGCGCGCCATCACCCGTCAAACCGGGTGTGCGCGCGCGATCGGGTCTTCTTTGCGGGCTTTGACCGGAGCCGAGCTCGGCGGCAGGGTGAGCAGGTTGCCGCGCAGGCTGCCACGCGCGGTGCGGACGGTGACCAGGACCCAGGTCAGCAACAGTCCTACATAGGCGACGGCAGCCGCCACCTTGAACGCCGGAAGGTGGGTGTGCGCGGCCAGCTGGGAGGTGCCGGTGACGAAGGTGCCCACCGGAAACGTCAGGCTCCACCACGTCAGGGCGAAAGGCATACCGCGCCGCAGCGTGCGCACCGTCAGCGAGGTGGCCAGCGCTATCCACAGCACCGCGAACCCCCACACCGGCACGCCGAAGATGACGGCGAAGTCGTCCATCGCCTCCGCCAGCTGGTGACCGACGGCACCGGTTGCCGCCGCCGTCGCAAGAAGCCCTGCGGCGGTGATGGATTGACCGAGCGGACCCAGCACGATCCACAGCGTCGGCACCCGCGCCGAGCCGGAGGTGCCGTAGAGCACCAGCCGGCTCCAGATCATCGCGATGATATTCAGCGAGGCGATCAGGGACAGGCCGAACATCGCATAACAGCCGTACAGCATGGTCTCGCGGCCGGTGCCCGGCGGCATGTGCGGCAGCAGCAGCGCGCCCGTCGCGGCCGACACCATCGGCGGCACCACCGGCATCAACCAGCCGCCGAATGCGGCGTCGGGCTCGACGCGCAGTTGGGTGAACATCAGGAACGGGATGCTGACGGCGGTGAACAACCCGCCGACCGTGCCCGCCGTCCACAGCACCCAGTCCAAATCGACGGCGATGCGCTGGCCAATCAGGTCCTTACCCACCAGCACGGCGCCGGCGCCGACGGTCATCAACGCCATCGGCGCCGCGCCGTAAAAGTGGGCCATCTGCGGGTTGCGGGCGTGGGTGCGCGCCACCGTCGGGTTACGCAGCCAATGGCCGCCGACCAACACGATCAGCATCGCCAGCAGGGCCGCCGCGAGCACCCAGACACCCGAGGTGAACCCCCGCAGCCCGGGCACGTGCACGGGCAGGGTGGCACCCGCGATGGCGACGATGCCGGTGCCCATCACCGAGGCGAACCAGTTGGGCCCGATGTTGCCCAGGACCTCGACGCGGGTGTGCGACTCGTTCGGTAGCGGCGGCGCGTCGTCCGGACTGGGGGTGGCCATAGCTGAGCAACCTACTGCCGATGGTCGGTCACCGCCTACACTCCCGGGGGTGCAGCTATGGCGAGGTTCCGCGCTTCGATGACAAAGCCGCTGGTCATCGGAATCTCCGTACTGGTGGTGATCGCTGCCCTGGCCATGCCGATCAAGCAACGATGCGGGGCCCCGGGCCGCTCCTGCGCCACCGCGGTCGACGCCAATGGCGACGTACACTATTTCTACGAAGTCGAGCCGTTCGGCGTATTCCTTATCGAAAGTGTTACTGGTTCGAATATCCCGTTGTATTACACGTCCGGCGAGGAAATCGAGAGGGTCCGCTGAATGGCAGGACATGCGCGCCTAGCAGCATTGGTCGTCTCGGCGATGTTGATCGGCGGTGCCATCGCGTCGGTCCCGGTGACCGATATCGCGCTCGTCACCGCTCAGGAGAGCATTTGCGGAGTCGGCTCGGTGTGCCCGGCGGATCCCGCTCCCGACGGCGGCGACCAAACCACCGCCGAGCGACGGGTCATCGACGGCTACGTCGCCAAGCAGGCGGGGTGCACCCCCGACCTGACGGCCAACCCGCAGTCGGTCATCTGGGATCCACCCGGCTTCACTCCGAACAGCGGGGGATCGGGAAACATCAAAGACTCGAACCCCCAGCTCGGCGGCCACTTCGTGGCCGACTACGTCAACGGCCGTTGGCACATCGACTACCAGTACTGCTGATTCAGCCGGTACACACCTGCGTGGCGAAGCGGACGGTCGTGGTCGACGGGGTGTCGAACTGAGCGTCGAGTGTCAGCTCCGGCCGTACCGGCTGGTTGTCGATGCCCAGCCGCGTGAGGTCGAGCAGGATCTGAATGGTGTCCGGCGCCACCCTGCGGGCGTTGGTGTCCCGGTCCGGCCGCACCCGTGAGTCGTTGCCCTCGGCGGCGAGAGTGCTGGTGATGGCCAGGTCGTCGCTGCCGTGTTCGGGTCCGAGTTGGGCGAACTTCTTGGCACCAGTGCCGTCGTTGTTGGCGACGCTGTACATCAGGACATACCCGACGAATTTGCTGGACTGCGTCCCCGTCGGCGACGGCGGCAGCGGCTTGGCGAAGCGAATTGTCAGCTGCAGCACGCTGCTTCGGGGATGTTTGACCTCGACCCCGGACACCGTGATGCCCTCGGGTGGTTTCGGCCCATCCCGCCTCTCGCACGTCAGTCGGTTCGGCAGGCCGGCCCAATCATCGCGCGAGGAGTCCGTGAAGAGCGCCCATCCGACACCGGCGAGCACCACCACCAGCGAGATCACCAGCGCGACCCGAAGCGGAACCGGCAGGGCACCCCAGCGCCGGCGCACCCCAGCCGGCGGCGCCGGACGTTTCGGCCGCCGGTGCGTCGTCCAGCGCTCACCGTCCCAGTAACGCTGACCCGCCGAGCCGTCGGGGTCGACGTACCAGCCTGCCGGCGGTGCAGTCGGCACGGTCAAGCTCCGTTCGGTCGGCGGAAGTGGGGGCTGCACATCACGGCGCCGTTAAGGCGGCGAATCCATCGATTCGGGTGGCCAGTCAAGCATCTGCACCTTGTCACCCTTCCACTGGAATCCAACCGTGGTGAGAGTGCCGTCGGTGCAGGTGGAGCAGCTCTGCTGGGTCCGATAGGTAAGGACGACGATGTCGTTGGTCGAAGCCGGGCCCTCCAGCTCGGTGAACGGGTACGCCCGCGGGGTGGCCGTTCCGACGAAAGCGCCGCGGTGAAACATCAGGGCCAGGTCGGGCGAGCTGCTGGTGCCGTCCTGGACGGTCACCACGATCGCGGACAGGTCCGCGCATGCGTTGTAGTTGCTGGATGACGCGTTGCGATCCCAGGGCTTGCCGGTCTTACGGTCCGGTGGCACCTGACCGAGCGCCGCGGACAGCGCCGTGGCTTCGTCGGGCCCGCATGCGGTCGGCGACGCGGTTCCGGTGGTCGGTGCCGGGGCGGCGGCGCTCGAGGATGGCCCCGATCTGGCCGCGCGCGGGTCTTTGTCGTCGCCGCCGAAGGCGAACACCGCCACCACGGCAAGGCACACCAGCGCGACCAGCGCGACAACCAGCCAGACGGTGCGTCCCGGCGCAAGCCCGCCCGTGCCGGGGCGGGTGGTGTCCAGGTCGTCGGACGGGTCGTATGCCGGGGGCGGCCAGTCCGGGTCGACCTCCTCAGCAACCATCCCTGACAAGCCTTTCCGATCGGATCGTCGGCCAACGGGACACCGCGCCCGCCGAACTTGGCGGATTGTAGCCTGAAACCGCTGGTAGCGACATTTTAGCGACGCCGTTACGGGCGGCGTGTCCAGGTGAATCTGCCCACATCAGCAACTTTTTGTTGGGGGGTTCGCAGCAAGCTACCGCATACTGGACGGCATGCGCCGAACGACCGCACCGCAAACCGCCGGCCCGGCGCCGGCCGGTGAGCTGGTGTTTGGTCGGGGCCGCTAGTGGGGCGTTCCGGCGGCGCACACCGCCTACAGAAGAATCAACGTGCATCAAAGCGGCCTTCGCAGCTGCGGCGGCGACTGTCGCGGGGCTTTATGACCTTGGTGTCGGCGGTGGCGCTGGGCATGACCGGCGCGGGCTACTACGTGGCGCACGGCGCGCTCGGCGGTATCACCATTTCGCAGGCCCTGACCGCCGAAGACCCCCGGTCCACCGGCAACACGATGAACATCCTGCTGATCGGGCTGGACTCCCGCAAAGACCAGGAGGGCAACGACCTGCCCTGGTCGATCCTCAAGCATCTACACGCCGGCGATTCCGATCAGGGCGGTTACAACACCAACACCCTGATCGTCGTGCACGTCGGCGCGGACGGGAAGGTCGTCGCGTTCTCCATCCCGCGTGACGACTGGGTGCCCTTCAACGGCGTTCCGGGCTACAACCACATCAAGATCAAGGAGGCGTACGGGCTCACCAAGCAGTACGTCGCCAATCAGCTCGCCAACCAGGGCGTCAGCTCCCAGCACGAACTGGAGACACGGGGCCGCGAAGCCGGGCGGGCCGCGACGCTGCGCGCGGTACGCAGCCTCACCGGGGTTCCCATCGACTACTTCGCCGAGGTCAACCTGGCCGGCTTCTACGACCTGGCCCAGACCCTGGGCGGCGTCGAGGTGTGTCTGAACCACCCCGTCTACGACTCGTATTCCGGGGCCGACTTCCCGGCCGGTCGCCAACGGCTGGACGCCTCGCAGGCGCTCTCCTTCGTCCGGCAACGGCACGGCCTGGAAAACGGCGACCTGGACCGCACCCACCGCCAGCAGGCCTTTCTGTCATCTGTCATGCATGAATTGCAGGACTCGGGCACCTTCACCAACTTCGACCGGCTCAACAGCCTGATGGCCGTCGCGCGCAAGGACGTCGTGCTGTCCGCCGGCTGGGACGAGGCGCTGTTCCGCCGGATGGGCGAGCTGGCCGGTGGGAACGTCGAGTTCCGCACGCTGCCCGTGGTGCGCTACGACAACATCGACGGTCAGGACGTCAACATCATCGACCCGGCGGCGATCAAGGCCGAGGTCGCGGCGGCCCTCGGAGCGGATTCGCCGACCTCAGCACCAGGCACCACAAGCGCCAAGCCAAACCCCTCGACCATCGTTGACGTCGTCAATGCCGGCAGCATCAGCGGTCTGGCGACCCAGGTGTCCAATGCGCTCAAGAAGCGCGGCTACACCGCCGGACAGGTTCGCGACCGGGAATCCGGGGACCCGTCAACGACCACCATTCAGTACGGCATAGGCGCGGAAGCCGACGCACAGAACATGGCCACCCTGCTCGGCGTCGACGCGCCCAAGCAACCGGATTCCTCGATTGCGCCCGGGCACATCCGGGTGACCGTGGACACCAACTTCTCCATGCCGGCCGCCGATGAGATGTCGGATACGACGAGCTCGACAAGCACCACCACGACGACGACCACCACCAAGCCGAGCAGTACCGGCTA
The DNA here is from genome assembly GCF_002101675.1 of Mycobacterium gordonae. Lineage (GTDB taxonomy): Bacteria > Actinomycetota > Actinomycetes > Mycobacteriales > Mycobacteriaceae > Mycobacterium > Mycobacterium gordonae. Next base: position 58,932 of record NZ_LQOY01000230.1, read on the forward strand.
CTACTACAACGGCACCTACACCAGTTACCCGACGCCCGACCAGGGGAAGCCGATCGACGGCGGCGGCGTGCCCTGCGTGAACTAGCTCGGACGCTTGGGGCGAGCAGACGCATAAGCCCCTTATTTCCGCAGGAAATGGGGGCTTACGCGTCTGCTCGCGCCGTTAGGCGTGCGTGCCGCCGTCGATGCGAATCTCGGTCCCGGTGATGAACTTGCCGTCCTCGGACACCAGCATGGCGATGACGCCGGCGATCACCGACGGGTCAGCCATACCGGCACCGCTGGACTTCTCCGTGGTGGGCAGGATCGGCATCAACCGACTGAACAGCGACCAATTGGCGTCCTTCGGGATGTAGCCGCCGGTGGCGTCGGTGATACCGGACTTGATGCTGCCGGGGGCCACACACACCGCGCGCAGACCGGCCGCGGCGTACTCCAGCGCCAGTGAGTGCGTGAACGCCTGGACGCCGCCTTTGCTGGCCGCGTAGGCCGCCATGTACGGGTGAGCGAAGCTCGCCGAGGTCGAGCTGAAGTTGACGACCGTGCTGCGCGGGTTGTCCAGCAAAGCCGGCAACGCTTCGCGGACCGTCAAGAACGTCCCGGTCAGGTTGACGGTGAGGATGCTGTTCCACAGTTCGAGGCTGGTCTGGTGGGTGTGCGCGGCGCGCAGGATGCCGGCGGCGTTGACCAGAGAGTCCAGCCCACCAAGGGTGTCGACGGCGCCGCGCACCCCCGCGGTGACCGAGCGCTCGTCACCGACGTCGATGACGCTGGTGGTGAATCGCTCGGCGGACTCGGCCGCCCGGTCCCGCGTGGCGACCAGGCCGTCCACCACGATGTCGGCGCCCACCACAGTGGCCCCCTCGTCGAGCAGGCGCAGGGCGGTGGCCTGGCCGATCCCGGACCCGGCGCCGGTGACCAGGATCCGCTGGCCGTCCAGTCGCTTCATGCCGGAAGCGTAGCGCGGGCCAGGAGCCTCAATTCACTGTCGCCGAGAAGGAGTCGACGCCCAGGCCGACGCCGCCGTTCCACGGCTCGAAGCCGGCCTGGATGCTGGTCAGATACCAGGAGTCGGTGATCGGCTCCATCGTGGCGGTGTGGTCGATGAAGTCCATGGCGTCGAAGGTCCACACCTCGATGGGCTGGTTGGCGACGTAGGACATGACGTTGTTCTGGCCGTTGCTGCCGTCCCACACGGTGAACGTCTTGCCGTTGATGGTGGTGCTGCCCACCGGGGCGCCCACCGGCTGGATCGGGCCCTGGTGGTTGAACCAGATCATGATCTCCTGGTCGTTGACTCCGGTGGTGGTGTAGGTGGAGTCCAGCCAGATGTCGTAGGAGGCGTTCCAGGTACCGGTCGGCACGTAGTTGTAGTCGATGCTGGTGGTCGCGCTGTTGATCTGGCCGAGCTGGATGGGCATGTTGGTGCCCGTCGACGCGTTGCCGTAGTGCACCCCGGCGTAGACCGAGGGATACCCCAGCGGAGCCCCGTTGGTGGGAGCCGAGCCGTTCTCGGTGGTGATCGTGAAGCCGGTTTGGCTGACGGTGATGGCCTGACCGCCCGGGTTGTTCCAGGCGTTGTTCTGCACGACGTAGCCGCCGGTGATCGTCGTTGATCCGTACTGGTTGGAGATGACGGTCCCGCCGGTGGGCAGGGTAGGCGGAGTGGTCGGGGTGGTCGGGGTGGTGGGGACGGTCGGCGTGCTGGTGCCCGGGGTGCCAGTGATCAACGGATTGGTCGGAGGCGCGTAGGTGCCGGTGTTTGCAGCCTGGAAGCCGACTTCGACGGAGGTCCCGGGCGCAATGGTCGCGTTGTAGCTCGCCGGGGTCACGCTGTACTGCGGGGCTGCCGTCGAGACGAGCTGGCCGCCCCACGCGCTGGTCACCGCCGACCCGGTGGGCATGGTGAATTGCAACTGCCAGTTGGATATCGGGGTGGCACTGGCGTTGGTGATCGTGTACTTCCCGATATATCCGCCATCCCACTGCGAGGCCGTGGAGTATGTCGCCGACAGCCCGGTCGGGGTGGTGGGCGTGGTCGGGGTGGTGGGCGTCGTCGGGGTGGTGGGCGTCGTCGGCGTCGTGGGCGTGGTCGGGGTGGTGGGCGTCGTCGGCGTCGTCGGCGTCGTGGGCGTGGTGGGCTCGGTCGGTGTCGACGGGGAAGGCGTGGACGGCGTGGTGGGTGCCGGGCGACCCGTCAACAGGCTGACCACGCCCTGGAGCTGCTGTTCGGCACCGCGCAACGAGGTGGCGATGGCGGTCTCGGTGCCCGCGTACCACTGCGCCCCTGCGCTCAGCGCCTGCGCGATCCGGGCATTGACGGCCGCCACCACTTGGGCACTGATCGCCTGGTACTGCCTGGCCTGCAGGCTGAGAAAGCCGTTGATGGCCGCGGATATCTCGTCGATGCCGAGCGCCGCCAGGCCGGTCGTGGGAGCCGCGGCCGCGGCGTTGGCAGCGCTGAGCGTCGAGCTGATACCGGCGACATCCGCCGCCGTGGCCACCAGCAGTTCCGGGTCGACAACCAGATATGACATGTCTAATTCCTTAGATCAGCCGACAAATTCGCTTATAACGGTCATATATCGAACGGATAACGAACGCGTCGGCCAGACCGTAACATGTGCTGGTCCACGAGGTGGACGAAAACTCGTTATTTGAACATGCGACCCCTCGGTGTCAAAGGAGTTCACAAATTATCGGCGATGCGCAACGCGCGTACCAAAATAGATCGCGGCAATTTACTTAGCACAACGCGATAAATCGCCGGTCGTGCTCAATAGACGCCGGTAGGGCTGCGCTACACCACTCCGCGCAGCGCGTCGGCGCCGAACATCTGCTCCATCATCGACGAGTAGTCCGGGCCACGCCGCAGCATGTGGCCGCCGTCGACATTGATGCACTGGCCGGTGATGAAGCTCGCGGCGTCGCTGAGCAGGAACATGGCCAAGTTGGCGACGTCCTCGACTTCGCCCACCCGGGGCAGCGGCGTGCAGAGGGCGTAGTCCCCGCTGATCTCCGGCGACTGGATGACGCTGGCGTCCACCAGGTCGGTACGGATCAGGCCGGGCCGGATGCTGTTGGCCCGCACCCACGACGGACCGAGTTCATCCGCGGCCAGCCGCATCATGTGGTCGATCGCCGATTTGGTGACCCCGTACGGCCCGAACCACCGGTGGGTGTTGCTGGCGGCGATCGACGAGATCGCGACGAAGGATCCGCCACCGCCGCGCACCATCTCCCGGGCGGCGTGCTTGAGCACGTACATGGTGCCATTGACGTTCAGGTCGACGGTGCGGCGCCACGCCTCCGAATCCGTGTGGGTGATGGGTCCGATCGTCAGCGAGCCGCCCGCACTGTGCACGACCCCGTCCAGCCGGCCGTGCCACGCCGTGGCGGCGGCCACCACACGGGCAACTTCGTCTTCGTTGGTCACGTCGGCCGGTTCGTAGCGAACCGAGCCGGACGGTTGCAGACCCTCGATCTCGGCGACCGCCCCGGCCAGGCGGTCAGCGTTGCGGCCCACGATCATGACGGACGCCCCCGCGTCGGCCAGCCCGGTGGCCACGGCCTTGCCGATACCGCTGCCACCACCGGTGACCAGGTACGTCCGGTCCTGGAAAGAAAGCTGCACTGCCGGCCCTTCCGCTGAAACTGAAACAGGTTCCAACTATGGAACCATGGCCGCTACGGCGTATCGCGGCGGGCGACCTTGGTGGGCCGGGCGGTGCGCCAGTCCTCGACGTCGGGCGGCAGGCCGACGGGGAATCTGTTCTCGTTGTGGGCCGCCCAGTGCGCGTGCCCGAGTTCGTGGACATGGAACGCATGGCGCAGCGCCTCGGTGAAGCCCATGGCGTCGGCAGCGGCGTTGACCGACGCCTTTACCAACAGCGAGGCCATGGTGGGCCGTTCGGCGATGCGCCGCGCGAATTCGAGTGTCTTTTCCTCGAGTTCGTCAAGCGGGAAGACCTTGGACACCATGCCCAGCCGGTACGCCTCGTCGGCATCCAGCGAATCACCGGTCAGCAGCAGCTCTTTCGCCTTACGGGCGCCGAATTCCCAAGGGTGCGCATAATATTCGACGCCCGGCATGCCCAGCCGGACCGCGACGACGTCGCTGAACTTGGCGTTGTCGGCCGCCACGATCAGGTCGCACGCCCAGATCAGCATCAGGCCGGCCGAGATCGCGTTGCCCTGCACCTGGGCGATGGTGATCTTGCGCAAATCGCGCCAGCGCCGGGTGTTCTCGAAGAAGAAGTGCCACTCCTGGTGGTAGAGCTTCTCGACGATCGGCTCCAGCGTCGCACCATGGGAGCGGAAGGTCGGATGCTGGTGGGGCCCGGGCGTGCGCTCCAGCACAGCCTCCTCCGATCCGAGGTCGTGGCCGGCGGAGAAGTTGCGCCCGCGCGCCCCGAGGATTACCACCCGCACGGTGTCATCGGCCTCCGCACGCGAGAACGCCTCGTCGAGCTGCACCAGCAGGGTGCGGTTCTGCGCGTTATGGGCGTCGGGCCGGTTCAGCCAGATGCGCGCGATGCGGCCCTCGTCCAGAGTTTCGTAGACCACCATCTGAGGGGTCTCAGATGTGTCCGAGCCAGCCGTCGTCTGATCCGAAAGTGTCATTACGCCCACCTCACTTGTCACGGGCTTGGGCTTTACACATTACGGCGAGTATGTAAGCGGGTTGCCGCTGGGTTGGCGGACTCGCGAGGGGTCACTACCCGACTTGGCTTAGCATTGTCCAATGCCCACAAAAACGGACCATGGTGACATCGGCGACGTGGAACCGCTGGCCGACAGCACCGCAAGCCAGGCCCGGCGAGTCGTCGCCGCCTACGCCACCGACGCCGACGAGTGCCGCGTCTTCTTGTCCATGCTCGGTATTGGTCCGGCGAAGCACGACAACTAATGGCTGCCAGAGGCAGCCGAGCCTCGCAGGCCAAGTCCGCGGCCTACGGTGACTCCGATTTCGTGGTGGTCGCCAACCGGCTGCCCGTCGACATGGAACGGTTGCCCGACGGCACCACCGCCTGGCAGCGCAGTCCCGGCGGACTGGTGACGGCCCTCGAGCCGCTGTTGCGCAAACGCCGCGGGGCCTGGATCGGCTGGCCCGGCCTGGTCAGTGACGACGTCACCGAGCCGGACGAGGAGCCGATCGTCCAGGACGAGCTGCAGCTTCATCCGGTGTGGCTGAGCGCCGAGGATGTCGCACAGTATTACGAGGGTTTCTCCAACGCCACCCTGTGGCCGCTCTATCACGACGTCATCGTCAAACCGATCTACCACCGCGAATGGTGGGACCGCTACGTCGACGTCAACCGCCGCTTCGCCGAAGCCACCGCACGCGCGGCCGCCAAGAACGGTACCGTCTGGGTGCAGGACTACCAGCTGCAGCTGGTGCCCAAAATGCTGCGCACCCTGCGTCCGGACCTGACCATCGGCTTCTTCCTGCACATCCCGTTCCCGCCAGTCGAACTGTTCCGGCAGATGCCGTGGCGCACCGAGATCGTCGAGGGTCTGCTCGGTGCCGATCTGGTGGGATTCCATCTGGCCGGCGGCGCCCAGAACTTCCTGGTGCTCGCTCGGCAACTGATCGGCGCCAACACGTCCCGGGGTTCGGTCGGGGTACGGTCGCGATTCGGTGAGGTGGAATACGACTCCCGGGTGGTTCGGGTGGGCGCGTTCCCGATTTCCATCGACTCCGGCGCGCTCGACCATGCCGCCCGGGCCCGCAACATCCGTCGCCGGGCCCGCGAGATCCGCGCCGAACTCGGCAACCCGCGCAAGGTGCTGCTCGGCGTGGACCGGCTCGACTACACCAAGGGCATCGACGTCCGGCTGCGAGCCTTCAACGAACTGCTCGAAGAAGGTCGCGCCAAGCGGGACGACACCGTGCTGATACAGCTGGCCACGCCCAGCCGAGAGCGGGTCGAGAGCTACCAGATCCTGCGCAACGACATCGAGCGTCAGGTGGGCCATATCAACGGCGAGTACGCCGAGGTCGCCCACCCGGTTGTGCACTACCTGCACCGCCCGGTCCCCCGCGACGAGCTCATCGCGTTCTTCGTCGCCAGTGACGTCATGCTGGTCACCCCGTTGCGGGACGGGATGAACCTGGTGGCCAAGGAGTACGTCGCCTGCCGCAGCGACCTCGGCGGCGCTCTGGTCCTGTCCGAATTCACCGGCGCCGCAGCCGAACTCCGGCAGGCCTACCTGGTCAACCCGCACGATCTGGAGGGCGTCAAGGACGCGATCGAGGCGGCGCTCACCCAGACCGAAGAAGAGGGCCGGCGCCGGATGCGCGCGATGCGCCGCCAGGTGCTTGCCCACGACGTAGACCGTTGGGCCCGTTCATTTCTCGACGCGCTGGCGGAGTCGCACCCGAGCGCGCGGACCTGAGCGTTCGAATCGATGGCTTTCCCATCGGATCGCTGTTTTACTGGACGGGTGAAAATCCGTCGCGGGCTGGCCGCCGGTGCCGCCATCGGTTCGGCTGTCGCAGCAGGCATGGCTCTGGAATCGGAAAGCCCGGCGTATGCGATCGGCCCTCCCGCGGACGGCGCCTACACGTTGAATGAGGCGGGCATCTCCGGTGCCACCTGGACCATCACGGCGTTGTGCGCTCAGCCGTCGGGGACCCGCAACATGAACGACTACTCCGACCCGATCGTCTTCGCGATGAACTGCGCGCTGAACGTGGTGAGTACGACTCCGGCGAACAACAGCCGTGCCGAACATCTGCAGAACTTCAGCGCCAGGGCCCGGATGAGCAGCATGCTGTGGACCTTCACCGTGAGCAAGCCCGAGGGAGTGTCCTGCCCGGGCGGCGGCTTCGGTGAAACCAGCGAAACCTATGCGTTCAGCGATGAAACCCTCACGGGCACCCACACCACCCTGCACGGCGCGGTGTGCGGGCTGCAGCCGGACATGAAGAAGGAACCGTTCTCGCTGGCGCTGGTCGGCCCGCCGCCCAGCCCGGTGCAGCGTTATCCCATGGACTGCAACGAGATTGCGATCTGCTTCTAGATCGGCGTGATGTAGGAGATCAGCCACTTACCGTTGACGCGGGTGAATTCGACTCGCAACCGGCTGCCGTCGTAGTGCGGCTCGCGTGACTTGTCGGTCACGATGCGATTCATGTAGACCATCGCGGTCGCCGAATTGCGTTTGGCCGCCATGACTCCCACGCCGACCACGTTGGCCTGGACCACCATCTCCCGCTTCTTCGCCTCGGGGATGATCTGGGCATTGACGACCTTCTTGAACTCCTGGCGATAGTCGGGCGTCAGCAGCGGGTAGACGTCGTTGAGACTGCGCTCGATGGTCTGAAAGTCGTAGCCGAAGAACTGCGGGATCTCCTTTTCGGCCAGCTTCGGCAGCTCCGCCCGGGCGGCCTGTTCACCCCGCGTCTCCACCCGGTCCCAGTAGAACCAGCCACCGGCGGCCGACAACGCCACCACGACCGCGGCCGCGAGGGCGCCGGCGACGGTGAGCAGCCACCGCAGCCGGGACATCAGTTGCCCCCGTCGGGATAGGTCAGGTCATACCCGGTCATCTGGCCGCGCTCGTCCTGGTGGACGATGACCCGCAGCCGGTACGGCTGGGACGGCTTGTTGACTCCGTCGATGTCGGCGACGGTCACCCGCACCGCGACCAATACCGAGGCGTTGTCGCTGACATCGTCGATGCTTTCCAGGGCGGCGCCGTTGATCACCGCTTCCGAGGTCGCGTTGGTCTTGCGGAACAGTTGCTTGAGAAACTCGACGTTCTCGGCGCCGAACTTGCTGCGCAGCGGCCCGCTGGTGCCGTTGACGAACCGGTTGACCGACTCGTCGATGGTGTCCTGGGTGTAGGAGAACATGTTGACCACGGTCTGCGAGGCCGTGTCGACGAAGCGCTGCTCGCGCGCTTGCCGCGCCTGGGCCGCACGGTGCTGGCCGACCAGAACCGCGACGCCCCACACCAGTCCGGCGATCATCAGCACCGACGCCGCCAGACTGACCCAACCGACCATCGCGGTGTGCGGTCGGCGCCGCCGCGGTGGCCGGGCGCCGATGGATTTGGCCTTCTTGGGAGTCCGCTTCGGCGCCGGCTTGTCCTTGACGGCCGTGCCCGCGCTCGGCGCCGCCTCAGTGCTGTCGTCATCCGCGGCGCTGACCGAGGCGCCCTTCGGCGGACCGGCAGCGCGCGACGCCCGGCGGCGGACGCGCGGAGTCGTCGCCTGTTCTTCTGTCAACACTGGATCCACTAAGAGGTTTTCGGAGCAAGCATGAGGTCCACCCAACTCTCGGCGCCGGAGGTCCCGGCAACGCCGGACGCGAAGATACCAGTGCCGCCCGCCGGATCCCTGAACCGGCCGGTAGACGGGTCGTAGGTGGCGGTGTAGCCGGCCCCGTTGGCTTCGGGCGCCGGGCCCGTGCCGACCGGCGGCCCGGGCGGCTCGATGTACTTGGGGTAGGGAAGCTGCGGCGGCACCGGAGGATAGTTCGGCGGCATCCACGATGGGTTACCCGGCGGCGGCGGGACGTTGTTGGGCGGCGGCGGGTCGTAGGCCGGCTGGTTGGGAGCCGGCCCCGGGCCGGGCGTCACCCCGGGCGGGGGCGGACCGACGATCGGGATGCCCGGATCGGGGTCGGTTCCCGGTGGGATGTACGGGAAGTGGTTCGGCGGCAGAATGTTCAGCCCGTTGGTGACCGGGGTTCCGTACGGGATCGGCGGCCCGCGCCACGGGTTGGTGCCGACCGGGACATACCCGCGCGGGTCGCGGCACATCTGCACCGTGGGTGCCCGCTTGCCGGGGAACTCCTGGCACGGGTAGTTGCGGGCACCACGCACAGCGCTCGGGTCGTTCTGCGCGGTCTTGCAGTACATGTCGCGCGGGACCTCCCGCACCGTCTCGTCGGCGGGCGAGCGCATCAGCGGCGACGGAATGAAGCCGGTGCTGCACGGCGGCGGGTCGTTGAGGTCAAGCTTGAAGTCCAGCTTCGCGCCCTCATCCTGCGGCACACCGCCGGCGGCGGTGGTGATCGCGGCGAACAGCGCCGGGAAGACGACCAGCAGCTGCTCGATGGACTTGTGGTAAATCACACCCACCCGGCCCAGGTTGGCCATGTTGGCCGCCAGCGCCGGAAAGGACGGGCGGATGCCGGAGAAGGTTTCATTGGCCTCGTCGAGCGCGCCGGGCGCGGTGGCGAGCGTGTCGCGCAACCGCGGGTCGGCCCGGCGCACCTCGGAGGTGAAGCGCGCCAGCCCGTCGGACAGGGACTTGATGTCGGCACCGGCGCGGACCTGAGCCTGCAGGAACGGGCCGACCTGGTCGATCAACTGCGAGACCTGCGGGTAGTTGGTGTTGGCCTCGTCGACCAGCAGCCGGGCGGATTCGACCAGCCTGGCCAGCTCCGGACCGGTCCCGTTGGTCGCCAGAAACGCCTCGTGCAGCACCTCGCGCAGCCGGGTGTCGCCGAGGCTGTTGACCAGCGTCTCCGCCTTCTTCAGCAGGTCGGCGACGTCTTGACCGATACGGGTGTTGGCCCGGTCGATCTTGGCTCCGTTGCGCAATTTGCCGGGCGCCGGATTGGCCGGGGGCACCAGGTCGATGTACTGCTCGCCGATCGCCGACACGCTCTTGACGGTCGCCGTGACGTTCGACGGGACCGGGGTGCCGCTGTTGAGCCGCATCTCGGCCGTGACGCCGTTCGGATTGAGCTGCACCGACTCCACCCGGCCCACCGCGACTCCGCGGTAGGTGACGTTGGCGTTCTTGTAGATGCCGCCACCAGCGGCGAAATCGGCGCTCACGCCGTAGGTTCCGATGCCGAAGGTGGACGGCAGGCGCAGATAGAAGATCGCCATCACCGTCAGGGTGATCACGGTGATGACCGCGAATATGGAGAGCTGGATCTTGGTGAGTCTGTCGATCATCTTCCCCGCCTCTACTGCGACGCCGTGCCGGGCGGAATCTTGAACGGGTCGGCCGCTTGTCCGGACAGGTTGGCCAGTTCGCCCGTCAGGAAGTCGGGCGCGTTGAGGACCTCGTCCATGTGCATCATGTTGGGATCCATGGCGTAGCTGGTGGTGAAGAACGTTTCACCGAGCCGGCGCAACGTCAGGTCGAACGTGGTGAACACGTTCAGGTAGTCGCCGCGCACCGCCTGCTTGATGCCGAAGTTGGGGAAGGGGAACGTCAGCATGATCTGCAGCGAGGTGACGAAGTTCTTCCGGTTGTCGTTGAGCGCTTTGATCGCCGAGTAGAGGTCTTTGAGGTCGGCGGCGAAGTCGCTCTTGGTCTTGGACAACACGTGCGAGGTGACCGTCGCCAGCCTGTTCAGGACGCTGAAGGCCGCGACGATGTTGTCCCGGTTCTTGTTCAGCACGCGAAGCGCTTCGGGCAACGTGTCCAGCGCGCGGCCCAGGTTGTCCTTGCCTCGCGCCAGCACCGACGAGACGCGGTTGAGCCCCTCGACCGCAGTGATGATGTCGTTGACCTGCTTGTTCAGGCCTGAGGTCAACTCCGCCAGCCGCGGCACCAAGTCGACGAACTGGCCCTGCCGTCCGGCCACGGCCTGGTAGGTCTCGTCGGTGATCTCTTCCAGCGCACCGACATTGCCCTTGTTGACGACCACCCCGAGCGCCGAGAAGACTTCTTCGGTGGTCGGGAAGCGGCCCGTGCGGGACTCCGGAATCCGAGATCCGTTGCCCAGCCGGCCTGTCGGGGCTTGGTCGGTGGGCGGAGCAAGGTCGATGTGTAAGGACCCCAGCAGAGAGGTCTCAGCGACCTTGGCGATCGCATTCGCCGGGAGTACCACGTTCTTGTCCAGCGCCAGCTTGACCGCGGCGTAGAAGGATCCGTCGGAACGCTGCTCTGCCGAGATTCCGGACACGCTGCCCACCGTGACGTCGTCGACCATCACCGGAGAGTTCTGCGGCAACGTCGACACATCCGGCAGTTCGACCGTGATTGTGTACGCACCGCCGCCGTGGCCGGCGGTGCCGGGCAACGACAGGGAGTTCAGTCCACCGAACGAGCAACCGGCGAGCAGCGTGCTGCCCGTGAGGAATACGCCGGCGCGCAACAGGATTCGCTTCATCGACCCGCTCCTTGCTCGGCAGGCAGCGGTCCCGGCGCTGGGCCGGGTGCCGCAGCCGGTGCCGCGGGCGCGGAACCGGTCGCCGGCCCCGGCGCCGGTCCGTACCCCGGGCCGGGACCGGGCGCGGTCGGGACGAACAGGTTCTGCAGGTCCGTGACATTGCTCGGCGCCGGCTGACCGGAACCCTTGGCCGGAATCCAGGTCAGCTCCGGCACCGGGGTCTCCGCCTTGGCCTGCGTGGCCGGGGTGTCGTAGATGATCTGCCCCTTGTAGGCCGTGATCGTGTTGATCGGATGGAACATGATCGGCGGGAAGTTCACGGTGAGCCGGCGCAGCACCGGACCCAGTCGCTCGCGGCAGATCTCGGCGCGCTTGAAGTACTCCGGCCCCGACGGCCCGGCCGCGGTGTCGAAGGAACCGCCGCAGATGAACTGGACCGGGTTCAGGAAGTTGGGCAGCGACAGCAGACCGTTCAGGGTGCCCTGGGCGGGGTCGTAGATGTTGTAGAAGTTGGAGATGCCGGGACCCGCCACGTGCAGGACCTGCTCGATGTTTTCGCTCTGGTCGCTCAGGGTCTGGGTGAAGTCCGTGAGCTGGTTGACCGTCTCGATCAGCGTCGAGTTGTTCTCGTGCAGGAAGCCACGGACATCGGAGAGCGCCTGGTTGAGCGAACCCAGGGTGTGGTCCAGGTCCCGCGAACTGTCCGCCAGCACCTGCGACACCGAGGCGACGTGGCCGGCGAACTGCACGATCTGCTCGTTGCTCTGCGACAGGGCGTCGACGAGGACCTGCAGGTTCTTGACCGTGCCGAAGATGTCGCCGCGCGAATCCCCAAGGCGCCCAGCGACTTGCGCAAGCTCGCGCAGGGCGTTGTGGAACGAGTCGCCGTTGCCGTTGAGGGTGTCGGCGGCCTGATTGATCGCCGCGCCCAACGGGCCCTGCATCTCACCGGCCGCCGGGCTCAGCGAGACGGACAGCTGGGTGAGCGCTTCCTTGACCTCGTCCCACTCCACGGGAACGGCGGTGCGGGTCAGATCGATGGTGGCGCCGTCCGGCAGCGCCGGGCCGCCGGTGAACGCCGGGGTGAGCTGAATGAACCTGGCCGCCACCAGGTTCGGCGACATGATCACGGCCTTGGCGTCGGCGGGGATCTTGACGCCGTCGGAGACTTTCATGGTGATCTTGACGTCCGACGGCCGCGGTTCGATCGACTCGATCTCTCCCACCGGCACACCCAGGATGCGGACCTGGTCACCGGGATAGAGCCCGACGGCCGAGGTGAAGTAGGCGGTGAGCTTGCGGCCGCCGCCGCCGGCCGAGAACAGCACGTAGGCGCCGCCCACCAGCACCGCCACCAGCGCGATGATGGTGACGGTCCGCAGGCCCCTGCTGCCGAAGCGTTTCGGTGTCGTCATGGTGATTTCGGCCTGATCGTCCAGCGCTCCTGAATCATGCCGCGCAGATAGTCGGCGAAGCTGTCCGGCAGCTTGCCCGGCTGGAAGACGGCGTCGAACATGGTCGCTACCAGCGGTGCCGGGATGGCGCCGAAGACGTTGACGTTGAAGCCGGGACCGGAACCGACCACCTCGCCCAGCGTGGTGGCGTACGTCGGCAACCTCTTGAGGGCCTCGGTGATGTAGTCGCGGCGCTCGTTCAGGTTAGCCAGCACCTGATTGATCTTGGTCAGAGCCGGGCCGAACTCCTTGCGGTTGTCGTTGACGAAACCGGACAGCTGCGCGGAGACGTCGTCGATCCCGGCGATCAACGCGCTCAACGCCGATCGGCGCTCATCCAGCGCGGCGAACAACTGATCGCCCTGGTCCACGAGCTTCTTGACCTGCCCGGCCCGATCGGATAACACCGCCGTCACCGACTTCGCGTGCGCCAGCAGACCCTGCAGCGCTTCGTCGCGGCTGTTGAGGGTGCGCGACAGCGACGTCACGCCATCCAGCGCGCCGCGCAACCCGGGGGTGGCGTCATGCAGTGTCTCGGTGAGCACCTTCAGTGCGTGCTCGAACTGCGGCTTGTTCAGGTTGTTGGCGTTCTGGCCGAGATCCTCTAGCGCGCCGGCCAGCGTGTAGGGCGTGGTCGTCCGGCTCAACGGAATGGTGGTCGCGTTGCCGGAGCCCGCCGGACTCACCGAGATGGAGCGCTCACCCAGGATGGTGTCGGTGCGGATCGCGGCCAGCGACTGGTCGCCGACCACCACGTGGCGATCGACGCTGAAGGTGATCTTGGCGGAGTCGCCGGCCAGGGCGACGTCGGACACCTTGCCCACCTTGACGCCGGAGACCAGCACGTTGTTGCCGGGCGTGATGCCGCCCGCGTCGCCGAAGTACGCCGTGTAGGTCTTGCCCTGCGGCCAGAACGGCAACCCCGCGTAACCGAATGCGATAAGGACGACGAAGGTCACCACCGCCAGACCGATGATGCCGGTGCGGAGCGGATCCTGGTCGCGCTTACTGCCTGGCTTATTTGGCAAACGCGCACCTCCCCTTGCTGGAATCCACCTGGCCGCCCATCCCGATCCGGATGTCGGAACCCGCCGGCCCGTTGATCTTGATCGTCACGGAGCAGAAGTAGATGTTGAAGAACGACCCGTAGGTGCCCAGCGCGGCCAGCCGCAGGTAGTCCTCGCCGAGTTGCTCGACGTCGTTGTTGATCTCGGCCTTGCGGGTGTCCAGTTCGGTGGCGAAGGGCCGCGCGTTTTCCAGCACACCCTGCAGCGGCCGCCGCGAATTACGCAGCAGCTCAGTCAGATCCGTCGTGGTCGAGGCCAGCGGCGGGATCGCGCCCGCGATGGTGTCCTTGTTCTTGGCGAGCCCTTCGACCAGCTGCTGCAGCTGGTCGACGCTGGCCGAGAACTGCGCGCTGCGCTGATCGACGGTCCCCAGCACCGTATTGAGGTTGGTGATCACGTCACCGATCAGCTGGTCACGTTTGCCCAGGGCGTTCGAGAAACTGCTGGTGTCGGCGAGCACGTTGGCCAGCGCGCCGCCCTGACCCTGCAGCAGCTCGATAACGGCGCTACTGATCGTGTTGATCTTGTCGGCGTCCAGGCCCTTGAGCACCGGCTTGAGCCCACCCAGCAGCGCGTCGAGGTCCAGTGCCGGCTGGGTGTGCTGGGAGTTCATGGTCCCGCCCGGCGGCAATTTGCGCAGTTCGCCGGGGCCCGAGGTGATCTCCAGGAAACGGTCGCCGACCAGGTTCTCGTAGCGGATCACCGCCCGGCTCGACGAGTACAGCGTGTAGCGGGCGTCGACCCCGAATTCGACGTCGACGGTGTTGTCGGGGTTGAGTTTGACGCCCGAGACGGCGCCGACCGGCACACCGGCGATACGCACCTTCTGGCCGCCCTTGAGCTTGGACGCATCCAGGAAGGTGGCGTGGTACGTGCTCTCCGAACCGAACCGGAAGTCGCCGAAGACCACCACCAGGCCGGCGCTCGCGAGCACCATCGTCACGACGAAGATGCCGACCTTGATCACCATCGACCGGTGCGACGGCATTTTGCCGGCGGCCATCAGAAGTCGTCCCGTTCAGCGAAGGCGCCGTGGAATAGGAACTGCAACGTCGAGGGCGCGTCGAACTGGAACTCGGTGAACGGCTCGTAGGGAATGAGCGCGTTGTCGGTCACCAGGAACGGCGCACGGTAGAAGGAGCCACCGGTCTGTTTGGTCGGAATGTCTGGGAGGCCACGGCAATTCGGGCCACCGGAGGCGTTCACGATGGGCAGGCTCTCCGGATACGTATAGGAGGGAGCACCGATGACGAAGCTCGACGAGGTGAACAGACCCGCCTTGCGGACACCGATCAACGGGGCGAACTCCTTGATGCCGCGATCGATGCCGGCCAGCAGGCAGCCGAATTCCGGCGAGTAATCCGCTGCCACCTTCAGTGGGGCGCGCAGCCTGTTGACGGTGTCGATCAGATTCTGCTCGGCCGGTGCGAGCGTCTCGTAGCCGTTGTTGGCCAGGCCGATCGCGGCCAGCAACGTGGTGTTGAGATTGGACTGCTCGTCGACGACCGTCTTGTTGATCGTCGGCAGGTTCTCGAAGACCGTGTTGAGATCGGGTGCGGCGTCGCCGTAGATGTTCGTCACGATGCCGGCCTTACGGAAATCCTCCTGCAGGGTGGGCAACTTCGGATTCGCTTGGCGCGTCAGCGTATTGAGACCCGACAACAGCGACCCGAGGTCATCTCCGTGGCCTCGCAGGCCTTCCGACAGCGCGCTGAGGGTTCCGTTCAGCTCGACCGGGTCGATCTTGTGCAACAGGTTGGTCAGCGACTGGAAGAGCGTGTTGACCTCCAGCTGCACGGCCGACGCGTCCACCATGGCGTTCGGGCGCAATGACGTCTTGGCCGCGTTCTGAGGCGCAATGAACTCCACCGACTTGGCGCCGAAAATGGTGTTGCCGGCGATATGCACCGTGGCGTTGGACGGGATGAAATGCAGGTCGTCGCTGTAGATGGCCAGCTTCAGGCGCGCCTGGTCGCCGCTGTAGCTGATGTCTTCCACCTTGCCGATCTGGATGCCCCGGAACTTGACCTTCGCCCCGGGCTCCATCACCAGACCGGCGCGCTTGGAGGCGACCGTCACCGTCTCGGTGGAGGTGAACGCCGCGGTATAGGACAGGTAGGTCAGGACCGCCGCCGCCACCACTAATCCCGCGAGCACCGCCGCGGCCACCCGGCCCGCGGTTCGTCGTGATCCCATCGCTGCCATCGCCACTACCCCGAAAGGTTGAAGTTGCCGGACGCTCCGTAAACCGCGAGCGAGATGAGCAGGGTGATGACCACGACGACGATCAGCGAGGTGCGCACCGCCTGGCCGACGGCTACACCGACGCCGACCGACCCACCGCTGGCGTTGTAGCCGTAATAGGTGTGCACCAGCATGACCGCGATCGACATGGCGATGGCCTGCAGGAACGACCACAGCAGGTCCGACGGGATCAAGAAGGTGTTGAAGTAGTGGTCGTAGAGGCCCGCCGACTGCCCGTTGATGAACACCGTGGTGAAGCGCGCCGCGAAGAACGCCGCCAGCACCGACAGTGAATACAGCGGGATGATCGCCACCAGCCCGGCGATCAGGCGGGTCGATACCAGGTAGGACACCGAATGCACCGCCATGCATTCGACGGCGTCGATCTCTTCGGAGACCCGCATCGCACCGAGCTGGGCCGTGGCGCCGGCGCCGATGGTGGCGGCCAGCGCGATGCCGGCGATGACGGGTGCGACCACGCGGACGTTGAGGAACGCCGACAGAAAGCCGGTCAGGGCCTCGTGCCGATGTTGCCCAGCGACGAATAGCCCTGCACGGCAATGACACCGCCGGAGGCCAGCGTCAAGAAGGCCGCGACGCCGACGGTGCCGCCGATCATGATCAGGGCACCGGCACCGAGCGTCATCTCCGCGATGAGGCGGATCGTCTCCTTGCGGTACTTCGTGACGGCGTTGGGGATGTAGCGCACGGTCTCGCCGTAGAACAGCGCCTGCTCGCCGAAGTTGTCCACCGGTCGGGCGAACCTCGTGAAGAAGCGCTTGAAGCGAAAGGTGACGTCGTAACTCATCGCATGTTCACCATCGCTCGTTCGCCGTCATGTGTTACCCCGCCCTACTTGGCCGAGATTCTGACGCCGATGGCGGTCATGACGACGTTGATGACGAAAAGGCAGATGAACGCGTAGACGACGGTTTCGTTGACCGCATTGCCGACTCCCTTGGGACCGCCTTTGACGGTGAGGCCGCGGTAACAGCCCACCAGACCCGCCATGACTCCGAACAGCAGCGCCTTGACTTCGGCGAGGATCAGCTCGCGCAGCCCGGTGAGCACAGTCAGCCCGTTGATGAACGCGCCGGGGTTGACGCCCTGCAGGAAGACGGAGAAAGCGTAGCCCCCGGACAGGCCGATGATGCACACCAGCCCGTTGAGCAGCAAGGCGACCAGCGTGGACGCCAGAACCCTGGGCACCACCAGCCGCTGGATGGGGTCGATGCCGAGCACCCGCATCGCGTCGATCTCCTCGCGGATGGTTCGGGCGCCCAAGTCCGCGCAGATCGCGGTGGCACCGGCGCCGGCCACCACGAGCACGGTCACGATCGGGCCGAGCTGGGTGATGGTGCCGAATGCCGTTCCGGCGCCTGACAAGTCGGCGGCGCCGATCTCGCGCAGCAGGATGTTCAGGGTGAACGCGACGAGCACCGTGAAGGGGATGGACACCAGCAGCGTTGGGACCAGCGAGACCCGCGCGACCATCCACGTCTGGTCCAGGAACTCCCGAAACTGAAACGGCCGCCGGAAGGCGGCACGTGCAGTCTCGATCGACATCTCGAAGAAGCCGCCGACAGCGCGGGCCGGCACGGCTACTTTCTGCAACAAGCCCGGTCCCCCCAATCTGTTGCTCGCGGCGAAGTGTTGTCTGCCCTGAACACACCGTTGGATGACTCGTTGCTTGGTGTGAGCCGGCTCATACTAACTAGAACAAGTTCTGAGTGTCGATGAAGCTCGAAAAATTTTGTGGCAAATATGCCTAGCTGGTACTTCCCCTCTATGTGTGCCGCCGCCGGGGGCGTCAGTCCATCAAACCGGTTGCGGCGAAGTTCACTTCCGGGTCGCGCTCGGCGAAGTAGCCCTGCAGCGTCGCGCTCAGCTGCGCCGGATCCCAGGCCGGGGCGCCCGCGTCGAACTGATGCTCCGCGGTGGGCGCGGCCACCAGGGTCACGCGCGGACCGTAGACGATGAACACCTGACCGTTGACCGCGGCGGCCTCCGGCGAGGACAGGAACTGCACCAAGCTCACCACGTGTTCCGGCGACAGGGGGTCGATGTCTGCGTCCTGCGGTGCGGCACCGAACACGTCGGCCGTCATTGCGGTCCGGGCCCGGGGGCAGATCGCGTTGGCGCACACGCCGTAGCGGCCCAGCGCCCGCGCCGCGGACAGCGTCAGCGCTGTGATCCCGGCCTTGGCGGCGCCATAGTTGGCCTGCCCCACCGGACCGACCAGACCGGCCTCCGAGGAGGTGTTGACGATGCGGCCGAATACCCGGCCGTCGGCTTCCTTGGCCTTGGTGCGCCAGTAGGTGGCGGCGTTGCGGGTGAGCAGGAAATGACCGCGCAGATGCACGGCGATCACCTGGTCCCAGTCTTCGTCGCTCATGTTGAAGAGCATCCGGTCACGGGTGATGCCGGCGTTGTTGACGACGATGTTCAGTCCGCCCAGACCGTCGGCGGTGGCCACGAGTTCGTCCGCGGTTTCGCGCTGACTGATGTCTCCGGCGACTGCCACCGCCTTGGCACCCGCGGAGCTGATCTCGTCGAGCACGTCTGAGGCGTCCAGGCCCGAGGCGATGTCGTTGACGACGACGGTGGCGCCCAGCCGCGCCAGGCCGATCGCCTCGGCACGTCCCAGGCCCGCCGCGGCACCGGTCACCACCGCGACCTTGCCGGACAGATCGGTCGCGTTCGTAATTTCGCCCGGCGACGATGCAGGCCGGGTAGTCGCCTGAGGAGAAGCAGGATCATTCACGTCAGTCAATTTATGAATACCTCTAGTTTCTGGGTCAGTCCTCGCGCAACAGCGCCGCGCGCGGACATTCCGCGATCGCCTGCTCGGCCAGATCCTCCTGATCCGGCGGGATCGGATCGGTCTTCACCACGGCGTAGTCCTCGTCATCCAGGTCGAAGATATCGGGTGCAATTCCCAAGCACACCGCGTTGCCTTCACACCGGTCACGGTCGACAATCACTCGCACGGCACCCTCCTTGAAACTGGGCTGAAGCTAGAAAACACCCCTGCGGTCGGACTCGATCAGTATGTAGCACCACCCTAGGACAGCGTCACGTGACCACACGGTCGCTGGATTCCCAGACTAGAACGTGTTACAACCGGGAGAACGAATGGGTGGCCGCCGGCGTGGGTTTCGGCGGCCGGCACACACAAACGATCGCTCGATCGGAGGCGGCGGGAATGCGCATCAGTTACACCCCCGAACAGGAGGAGCTGCGTCGCGAGCTGCGGTCCTACTTCACCAAGCTGATGACTCCGGAGCGGCGCGAGGCACTGAGTTCGGTACAGGGCGAATACGGCACCGGCAACGTGTACCGCGAGACCGTCGCGCAAATGGGCAAAGACGGGTGGCTCACCCTGAACTGGCCCAAAGAGTACGGCGGTCAGGACCGGGAGCCGATGGACTCGCTGATCTTCACCGACGAGGCGGCTATCGCGGGTGCTCCGGTGCCGTTCCTGACGATCAACAGCGTGGCGCCGACGATCATGGCGTTCGGCACCGAGGAGCAGAAGAAGTTCTTCCTGCCCAAGATCGCCGCGGGTGAACTGCACTTCTCCATCGGCTATTCGGAGCCGGGGGCGGGCACCGACCTGGCCAACCTGCGCACCACCGCGGTCCGCGACGGCGACGAGTACGTGATCAACGGCCAGAAGATGTGGACCAGCCTGATCGCCTATGCGGACTGGGTCTGGCTCGCGGTGCGCACCAACCCGGAGGCCAAGAAGCACCGCGGCATCTCGATGCTGGTGGTGCCCACCACCGCCGAGGGCTTCTCCTGGACGCCGGTGCACACCATGGCCGGTCCCGACACCAGTGCCACGTACTACAGCGACGTGCGGGTGCCGGTGACCAACCTGATCGGTGAGGAGAACGCGGGCTGGAAGCTGGTGACCAACCAGCTCAACCACGAACGGGTCGCGCTTGTCTCACCGGCCCCGATCTTCATGTGCCTACGCGAAGTTCGGGAGTGGGCCCAGAACACCAAGGACGCCGGGGGCGGCCGGTTGATCGACTCCGAATGGGTGCAGCTGAACCTGGCCCGGGTGCACGCCAAGGTCGAGGTGCTCAAGCTGATCAACTGGGAGCTGGCGTCGTCGTCGAGTGAAAACCTGTCGCCCGCGGATGCCTCGGCGGCCAAGGTGTTCGGGACCGAGCTGGCCACCGAGGCCTACCGGCTGCTGATGGAGGTGCTGGGCACGGCGGCCACGCTGCGTCAGGACTCCCCCGGCGCGCTGCTGCGCGGCCGCGTCGAACGGATGCACCGGGCGTGCCTGATTTTGACGTTCGGCGGCGGCACCAACGAGGTGCAGCGCGACATCATCGGCATGGTTGCCCTCGGGCTGCCCCGGGCCAATCGCTGACTTCTCCGGATAGAGGACGGACATCAATGGACTTCTCGACAACCGAAGCGGCGCAGGACCTCGGCGGACTGGTCGACACCATCGTCGACTCGGTGTGCACGCCCGCGCACCAGCGCGAGCTGGACAAGCTTGACCAACGCTTCGACCGCGATTTGTGGGGCAAGCTCGTCGACAGCGACATCCTGACCAGCGCGGCCGCCACCCAGGTCGGCGGCGATGGTTTCGGGGTGCTCGAGCAGGTGGCGATCCTGGTCGCGCTCGGGCACCAGCTGGCGGCGGTGCCCTATCTCGAGTCGATCGTGCTGAGCTCGGGCGCGCTGGCGCGGTTCGGCTCCGAGGAGTTGCAGGGCAGCTGGGGCTCGGCGGCGGTGCGCGGCGAGAAGATTCTGACCGTCGCGCTGGACGGCGAGATGGGTGACGGGCCGGTGCAGGCAGTTGACGGCCGGCTGACGGGCAGTCGCACCCAGGTGTTCTACGGCCCCGTCGCCGACGGGTTCCTGGTGCCCGCTGAAACCGATTCCGGGACAAGCGTTTACCTGGTCGCGGCCGACGACCCAGGGGTGACGGTGACGCCACTGGAGACCACCGGGCTGGGCAGCGTCGGCCATCTGGCGCTCGACGGTGTTTCGGTGGACGCCGCGCGCCGCGTCGGGGGCGCCGAGGTGGTCACCTGGCTGCGCACCATCTCCACCCTGGGCCGCAGCGCCTACCAGCTCGGTGTGCTGGAGCGCGGTCTGCAGATGACGGCCGAATACGCCCGTACCCGGGAGCAATTCGACCGCCCGATCGGCAGCTTCCAGGCGGTGGGTCAGCGGCTGGCCGACGGCTACATCGACGTCAAGGGCCTGCGGTTGACGTTGACCCAGGCCGCGTGGAAGGTCGCCGAAGACATCCCGGCCGAGATCGACGTGGCTTCCGCGGCGTTCTGGGCGGCCGACGCCGGACACCGGGTGGCGCACACCATCGTGCACGTGCACGGCGGTGTCGGCGTCGACACCGACCACCCGGTGCACCGATACTTCTTGTCCGCCAAGGAAACCGAGTTCGCCCTGGGCGGCGCCACCGGACAGCTGCGGCAGATCGGCCGGGAACTTGCGGAGACTCCTGCTTGAGCCGGTCCGCCTCCTCCGACGGGCGTGCAGCCCACTTCACAATTGCGATGAAGAGGGAGTGACGTGAGCGAACCGACGGTAACCGCACTGTTGCGCCCACTGGCCGAAATCGACGACCGCGGCGTGTACTTCGAGGACTCGTTCACCAGTTGGCGTGCGCACCTGCGTGATGCCGCGGCTCTGGTGGCGACACTGCGGGAGCGCCTCGACCCGGCGCGGCCGCCGCATGTCGGCGTGCTGCTGGAGAACACGCCGTTCTTCTCGGCGGTGCTGGTTGCGGCCGGGCTGTCCGGCATCGTGCCGGTCGGCCTCAACCCGGTGCGCCGTGGCGCGGCGCTGGCCCGAGACATCAACCACGCCGACTGCCAGCTGGTGCTGGCCGATACGAATTCCGCTGCGGCACTGGACGGCATCGATCACGTCAATGTCGACTCGGCTGCGTGGGCCAACGAGGTTGCCGCGCATCGGGAAGCCGTTTTGGAGTTTCAACCCTCCTCTCCCGGTGACCTTTTCATGCTGATCTTCACCTCGGGAACCAGCGGCGAGCCCAAGGCGGTGAAGTGCAGCCACGGCAAGGTGGCGGGAGCCGGAATGGGGATGGCCCAACGGTTCCGGCTCGGCGTCGACGACGTCTGCTATGTGTCGATGCCGTTGTTCCATTCCAACGCGGTGCTGGTCGGTTGGGCGGTAGCCGCGGCATGCCAGGGGTCGATGGCCTTGCGGCGCCGGTTTTCGGCGTCGGGATTCCTGCCCGATGTGCGGCGGTATGGGGCGACGTACGCCAATTATGTGGGCAAGCCGCTGTCCTACGTGCTGGCCACCCCCGAGCAGCCCGACGACGCCGACAATCCGCTGCGGGCCGTCTACGGCAACGAGGGCGTGCCCCGGGACATCGAACGGTTCGCGACCCGATTCGGCTGCCGTGTTCAGGACGGCTTCGGCTCGACCGAGCTCGGTGTGGCAATCGCCCGCACGCCGGACACCCCGCCGGGCTCGCTTGGCCCGCTGCCGGACGGTGTGGAGATCGTCGACCCCGAAACCGGCGCGCCCTGCCCTTCGGGAACGGTCGGCGAACTGGTGAACACCAAAGGCGCCGGCGGGTTCGAGGGCTACTACAACGACCCGGCCGCCGAGGCCGAACGGATGGCCGGCGGCATCTACCACAGCGGCGATCTGGCCTATCGCGACGACGCGGGCTACGTCTATTTCGCCGGCCGGCTCGGTGACTGGATGCGCGTGGACGGCGAGAACCTGGGCACCGCGCCGATCGAACGGGTGCTGCTACGCCACCCCGCGGTGACCGAGGCGGCGGTGTACCCGGTGCCGGATCCGGTGGTCGGCGACCAGGTGATGGCGGCCGTCGTTTTGAAGCCCGGTGCGCAGTTCGACGCGCAGGAGTTCCGAGACTTTCTGTCCGGACAGGCCGACCTTGGGCGCAAGCAGTGGCCGTCGTACGTGCGGGTGAGCGCCGGGCTACCCGGCACGATGACGTTCAAGGTGCTGAAACGACAACTCTCTGCTGAGGGTGTCGACTGTGGCGAACCGGTATTCGCCATTCCCCGCCAGCGCGGCTAACCCAATAACGACGGAACCACGGCGTCGATCAGGTGCGGACCGGGTTCGGCGAACGCGTCGCGCAGTGCATCGGCGAGTTCTTCACACGTCGTCGCACGCCGGGCCGGCACCCCCATGCCTTCGGCGATCTTGACGAAGTCCATTGTGGGACGGGAGATGTCGAGGAGGTCTTTGGCTTTAGGGCCGGGCCCGGCTTCGACGCCGACGCGTTGCAGCTCGAGTCTCAGAATGTCGTAGGCGCCGTTGTTATAGATGACGGTGGTGACGTCGAGCAGTTCCCGGGCCTGGCTCCACAACCCCGAGATCGTGTACATCGCCGACCCGTCGGATTCCAGGCACAGCACCGGGCGATCGGGTGCGGCCACGGCAGCGCCGACCGCCGTCGGAATCCCGTAACCGATCGCGCCGCCGGTCAGCGTGAGCCAGTCGTGCGCCGGCGCGCCCGCGGTCGCTGCCGGCAACAGCAGTCCTGAGGTGTTGGACTCGTCGACGACGATGGCCCGTTCAGGCATCAGCGCCCCGATGACCTCGGCCGCCGACGCGGACGTCAGCGCACCAGAGGGCAGCTGGGGACGGGAGGCGGGCGCGAGCGGCGCCGCCGTCCCAGGTGCCAGTGCGTCGGCCAACTCGGCCAAAACCGCTGCAGCACCGCCATATTCGGCCAGAACATGCACCGTGCACCCAGACGGAACCAAGTCGCTGGGCATGCCTGGGTAAGCGAAGAACGAGACCGGCGACTTTGCCCCGGCCAGCACGAGATGCTTCGCGCCGTCGAGTTGGGCCGCTGCGGCCTCGGCGAAGTAGCCCAGCCGTTCGATGGCGGGCACGCCGGCGCCCCGTTCCAGTCGGGTCGGGAAGGTCTCGCACAGCACCCGGGCGCCGGTGGCCTGGGCGATCCGCGCGGCCGCGGACAATCCCGGTTCGCGGGTGGCGTCTCCCCCGATCAAAATTGTGGTCGGTTCACCGGAGCGCAGCACGTCGGCGACCGCGTCGGTGTCGGTGCTCGAGGCGGCCGGCGTGCCCGCGGTCACCGTGGCCGGCTGGGCACCTTCGGACCAGGAGGCGTCGGCGGGCAGGATCAGCGTCGAGACGAACGACCCGGATGTGCTGGCAGCGATGGCCTCGGCAGTGTCGGCGCCGACGTCTTGCGCGGTCGCGGTCCTGCGCACCCAACCCGATACGGTGCCCGCCACCGCGTCGATGTCGGATTCCAGTGGGGCGTCGTACTTTTTGTGATAGGTCGCGTGGTCACCGACGACCACCACCATCGGCACCCGGGCACGGCGGGCGTTGTGCAGGTTGGCCAGGCCATTGCCCAAACCGGGTCCGAGGTGCAGCAGCACCGCCGCCGGACGGCCGGCGATGCGGGCGTAACCGTCGGCCGCACCCGTGGCCACGCCTTCGAAAAGGGTTAGCACGCCTCGCATTTGGTCCACGGTGTCCAGTGCCGCGACGAAGTGCATTTCCGAGGTGCCGGGGTTGGAGAAACACACGTCGACGCCGCCGTCGACCAGGGTGTTGATCAGAGCCTGCGCACCGTTCACGTGTCCGCCTTTCGTTGCAGCCTGAAGACCCGCTCGGCATTGTCGTGCAGGAAGTCCCGACGAGCCTCGTCGCTGAGCCCGAGTTCGTCAAGACCCGCCAAGGCGTGTGCGTGGGCGATCATCGGATAGTTGGTGCCGAACAAAACTTTCCGTTGCCCGGTACCTGTTTTCATGAACCGGATCAGCTCGTCCGGCAAGCGCCGGATCGTGTATGCGCTGGTGTCGATGTAGACGTTCTCGTGTTTGCGGGCCACCGCGACCATTTCCTCGGTCCACGGGTAGCCGACGTGCCCACACACGATCACCAACTCCGGAAAGTCAAGCGCCACCTGATCGATATAGGGAATCGGGCGTCCGGTCTCCGATGGCCGTAGCGGACCGGTGTGTCCCACCTGCGTGCAGAACGGCACTGCCGACTCGACGCACTGGGCGAATAACGGATAGTAGCGGCGGTCGGTAGGCGGGGCGTCCCACAGCCACGGCACCACCCGCAACCCGACGAAGCCCTGGGTTATCCGCCGCCGCAACTCGCGCACTGCGGCCATCGGACGGTCCAGATCGACCGTCGCCAGTCCGCTAAATCGTTTGGGGTGCAGGTCAATCCACTCGGCTACCTCGTCATTGGACACCAGGTCCTGGCCCGCCGGCCCCAGCCATGCGCTGATCAGCCCGAGTTCGACGTCCGCGGCGTCCATGGCAGCGACGGTCACGTCGATCGGAATTTCGGCGTCTGGCATGGATCCACCGGTCCAGCGGCGCAGCGAGGCCAGCATGTCGCTACGCAGGAACCGCTGCGTCGGATGTTGCATCCACACATCGATAGTCATCGCGGTTTGACTTTAGCCCGCTGACGATGCCCGGCGCGGAGTGCCGGGAGGAGGAAGCGGGCCATCCGGGCTTAGCCCGCTGACGATGCCCGGCGGGCCCGCTGACGATGCCCGGCGCGGAGTACCGGGAGGAGGAAGCGGGCCATCCGGGCTTAGCCCGCTGACGATGCCGGCGCGGAGTGCCGGGAGGAGGAAGCGGGCCATCCGGGCTTAGCCCGCTGACGATGCCCGGCGCGGAGTGCCGGGAGGAGGAAGCGGGCAATGCAGAGTCCTCGGTCTTCAAACGCTCAGCGCGGAGCGGACAGCGGCGCGCGTCTGCCCCACGTACCCACCTCCGAACAGCACCACGTGCGCTAGCAAGGGATAGAGCTGGTGCAGTCCGATGCGGTTGCGCCAGCCCGCTTTCAGCGGTCGGACTTCTTGATAGCCGGCCAGGACGGCGTCATGGTGGGGGCAGCCGAACAGTGCGAGCATGGCCAGGTCGGTTTCCCGGTGGCCGCCGTGCGCGGCCGGGTCGATCAGCACCGCGCCGCGGCGCGTCCACATAACGTTGCCACTCCACAGGTCTCCGTGCAGTCGGGCCGGCGGGTCGTCGTCGTCGAAGTCCCCCGCCTGACACCGCGCCACCACAGCATCGATCGCCTGCCGCGTCGCCGCGTCGAGCTCTTTGGCCGCCAGTTCAACCATCGGGACCAGTCGCTCCTCGGCGCAGAAGGCGCCCCAGCTCGGGTGGCTGCGCAACGACATGGGCAGTGGTTGCGACAGCGGACCGAAGAATCCCGGCCCGTCCCACCCGTCGGGCCCGGCGCCGAACGCCGGCGCGCCCGCGTCGTGCATGACCGCCAGCCGGGCGCCGAACTCGAGCGCCACATCCGCGGTGGGAGGCACCGACTCGAGCCGACGCAGGGTCAGGCTGGCGGCGTCGACGTCGAGCACCTGCGCGCAGGCCACTCCCCCTTCGACTTGCGACAGCCACCGGAGCCCGGCGGCCTCGCAGGCGAAGAAGCCGGCTGGCGCTGCCGGGTTCCGCTTGACGAAATCTGTCACGTGGACTCCGAAGGACTCGTCGACCGCATGTGTCCGGACTGTAGACGGCACCGCTTTAGGACCGCGATGGGGACACGAAATCTATTGAGCGTTCTCAAATCTCGTTCGGCAACTTGCCTCGAATTAGTCGCCGAACGCCCCTGATTTTGTGGACTTGCGCCGAATATGATTCCGCCCTACGCGTCAATATTCCGCGACGGTTTGACTGACGCCGGGTCGGGTTTCGGCGCCGGGGGTGCGGGAGGCGCTGGCGGCAACGGTGGCAAGGGTTGTCGGGGCGCCGATGCAGTCTGCGGTAACGCCAGCGGCGGCGGCGTCGGCCGTGGTCGCAGCGGAGCAATCGGCGTCGGCGGTAAGGGTGGTTCGCCCATCGGGAATGGCGCAACGGTGTGGTCTCAGGGGCAACAGGGGCGGCCTTACCCGGTGCGCCCACAGGCGGCGGCACCGGCGGCACCGGGATCGGCACGCCAGGCGGAACGGACACAAACGCCTCGATGGAGGTTTCGGCGGTAACGGGTGCCGGTGGGGCCAATGTCGGCGCTATCGGTGAATCGGTTACTCCGGCAATCCCACGGTTTGACGCGTCCAGCGCGGGCGACCGCAAACTCACGCAGGTTTGCTGCCAGGCGGCTCGACCGTCGCGGCGAGCTTTATCCACCTGCAACCGGCTGCCTAGTCGTATCCGCAGAACGTCATTGCAGGTCAGATTACGAAAGATGACTTCAGACCCGTATCTGCGTTAATGAATACAAATCACACTCAAAGTATCGATATTGTGCAAAACCGTGACATAGATCTCGCAGAACCATAAGATCCGGGCTAGCGATCCCGACCTAGGCGGTATTGCGAACTAGTTCCCTGCTGTCTGGAGCCGTTGAGATGTCGTTCCTCTGGGTCTCCCCCGACAGCGTTGCCGCCGCGGCCACGGACTTGTCGAGACTGGGCTCATCGGTTGCCACATCCAACGCGGCCGCAGCCGTCCCTACGACCCAGGTGCTGGCTGCCGCTTCTGACGAGGTATCACTGCGCATTGCCGCACTGTTCGGCGCGCACGGCCGCGAATATCAGGCCGTCAGCGCGCTGGTCGAGGAGCTTCAAGCTCAATTCACCCAGACGTTGCGGGCCAGCGCGGGCTCGTATGTGTGGACCGAGGTCGAGAACGCCCAGCGCGCGGTACTGGGAGTGATCAACGCGCCGACGATGACACTGCTGGGCCGGCCCCTGATCGGTGATGGCGCCAACGCCACCGTCCCGGGCGGTGCCGGTGGTGACGGCGGGATCTTGTTCGGCAACGGCGGTGCAGGAGCCGCTGGTGCCGTTGGTCAGGCTGGTGGCGCCGGGGGATCTGCGGGCCTGTGGGGCAACGGCGGCCCAGGCGGCGCGGGCGGCGCGACGGCCAGTGGTGGAGCCGGCGGCAACGGGGGGTGGCTCTTAGGCGTCGGCGGCACCGGCGGAATGGGCGGGACCGGCGGTGGCACCGGCGGGGCCGGCGGCAACGGCGGATTGTGGTGGGGCGGCGGCGGCACCGGCGGCACCGGCGGGATCGGCGGCGGCACCGGGGGTGCCGGCGGCCGCGGCGAATGGTTCTTCGGCGCGGCCGGTGACGGTGGCGCGGGCGGCTCCGGAGGCGGCACCGGCGGGGTCGGCGGTGACGGTGCACTGGTCTGGGGCGGCGGCGGTGCTGGGGGCAGCGGCGGG
>NZ_LQOY01000231.1 GCF_002101675.1 Mycobacterium gordonae
GGGCGGGGCCGGCGGAAATGCCGGCACGGCCGCCGGGAACGGCGGCCACGGTGGCTCCGGTGGCGCCGCGGGTCTTTTCGGTGATGGCGGAGCCGGCGGTTATGGCGGGAGCGGCGCCCAGGGCTCGACGACCGCGGTGGGCGGTGCCGGCGGCATGGGCGGCGCCGGCGGCGGCAGTGGAGTGTTCGGCAATGGGGGCGCCGGCGGGCAGGGCGGGCAGGGCGGTGCGGCCGCTGCCACACCCGCGAGTACCGCAGGCGCCGGCGGCGCTGGTGGTGCCGGGGGTTCCGCCCAGCTGTTGGGCGCCGGCGGGACCGGTGGCGCCGGGGGCCACGGTGGGACGGGCGGCCTGACCACCGCGGACAACGGCGGCGACGGGGGCGCCGGCGGCGCCGGCGGCGCCGGCGGCGTGTGGGGCGGCGGTGGAGCGGGCGGAACCGGCGGCCAGGCCGGTTTCGGGTTGGCCAGTAACGGTGTCGGAGGCAAGGGCGGAGCCGGCGGTGCGGCCAGACTGATCGGGGACGGCGGGGCCGGCGGCGTCGGCGCCGGTGCGATCGCTTCGGGGACCGCGGGAGGAGGCGGTGACGGAGGCGCCGGTGGCCGATTGATCGGCAATGGCGGTAACGGCGGCGACGCCGGACCCACCAACGGTTTTGGCACTGGCGCCGTCGGCGGCAACGGCGGCAACGCCCTCTTCATCGGCAATGGCGGCAACGGCGGCGACGGCACCGGTGGCAAGGCCGGCGGCAACGCGGGTAGCGCCGGGCCGTTCGGGCACAGCGGCTTGGACGGGTCGCCGTAACCCCACTCCGGCCCTGCTTCGGCAGCAGTTGGCTAGCCTGAACTCATCCACCGCTCGCCCCCAGGAGAATTCATGGCTCCCGGAATGTCTGACTCGCCATTTGTCCGCACCGTCAACAAAGTTGCCGTCGCGCTCATCAACGCGCCGGTTATCGGGGGCGTGGTTCGTCGCGGTCTTGTCGTCATCCGCTATGAGGGCCGCCGCTCGGGCAAGACCTTCGAAATCCCGGTCGGTTACCGCCGCCGGGCGGGCGGCGTGGTGATCAACGTGGCCGCGCCGGATGGAAAATCGTGGTGGCGCAACTTCCTCGGCTCCGGGCGGCCCCTCACTCTGCTGAACTTCGACGGTGCCGACCGGGCATGTCACGCCGTAGCACGCCGCGACGAGCGTGGCCGGGTCTCGGTCCAGGTGACTCCCAGCTGACCCGGATCGCACCTATCCGGTAAATCGTCAGACCGCTACTCGCTTCTTCGCTGCAAATTTGCAGGTTCGGGCGCCGTTGCGACGAGTTGGTCGACAACGTCGGACAGCCCGGCGAATCCGCGCGCTGCGGCCATGTCGGCGGCGATACGGCGGCTGGCTTCGCGGTAGCGCGGTTGGTGCAACACGGCGAGAATGTCGCGCCGCAACGCCCTGACCGACGGCCGCTCGGTGCGCATCCGGCGTCCTACGCCCGACCACGCCACCCTCGCGCCCACTTCGAGCTTGTCCTCCTTGCCTCCGGTGGCCACGATCGGCACGCCGTAGCGCAACGCGTACTGCACTCCCCCGTAGCCGCCGTTGGTGACGTAGACGTCGGTGTGGGGCAACAGTTCGTCGTACGGGAGAAAAGTTGCCGCACGGGCGTTTTCGGGCAACGGGGGCAGCGTGTCGAGCGGTCGGCCGCCGGTGGAGACGACCACCAGTACGTCCTCGCCGGCCAGAGCTTGAAGCGTCGGCGCGATGGCCTGGCCGTAGTCCATATTCGCGACGGTGCCCTGAGTGACGTGGACGACGGGACGGGTGCCATCGAGATCGGACCACCAGTCCGGCAACGCGGCGTGCGAACCGGCGGCGCCGAGTGGCCCCGCGAAATGAAGCGTCGCGGGCGCGTCCGAACGCGGGTACTCAAATGCGGGAACGGTGAATTGCACTGCCGCGTCGGCCCGTGCGCCCAAGTCGATGAAGGAACCGGAAAATGGCCTGCCGTGCACCTGCTGATGGACATCATCGATAATGCCGTTGGCCCGCAGCAGGATCCGGCGGGACATCACGGCGAGCGCCTTGTTGCGCAGTCTGTTGGCTCTTCGGGCGGGCGGTAAGCCCAACCCGGCTGGAGCCGTATCAACGCTGTCGATAAGCAGGGGAACGACCCCGCATAAGACCACAGCCGGGCGCTGTGGCCGCGGATGTCCCAGAACGATGACCGCGCCGCAAAACGCCGGCTCGACCAGCACGACTGTCGGCGGACATGAAAAACTGCCCACTGGCGGACATGAAAGTGCCCAGTAGCGGCCAATAAGAACTGCCCACCGGC
>NZ_LQOY01000232.1 GCF_002101675.1 Mycobacterium gordonae
CGGCGGCACTGACCGCCTAAACCACCAAGTCGAAGAATCACACGACGACGTCGTACACCACGTCCCTGGACTTGACCTTCTCCCCTGCCGCGTAACACTCGGAAAGATGGCAAACGACATGTGCCACAGTCGGGAGCAGGCGGAGCAGGTCAAGGCTAGGTTGGCCGAGTGGCTGGCGCCACCAATGGTCGGGACGACGGCACTGACTGAGCGGCACCGCCCGCAGACCGCCGGCATCAAGCGAATGGCTCGGCCGTATAACCACGCGCTGACCGTCGCATATCTCTGCCCCACCTGTGAGAATTGAGCTGACAAGGCAGCTAGAGACGGATAGGTCCCTTTGTGAGCACCGATGGCCGCGAGCCTGACGACGAGGCCGGCGCGGAGTTCCTGAACGGCTTCGTCGATAGGTTGATTCTCGGGGGCGGGCGTGTGGACATGGGCCGCCGGCGCTCCGAAACCCACCCAGTTGCGCCACCATAGCATGTAGTACAACTATGTAGTACATTATTGGTATGAGTGAAGTACCTCTCCGAATGCTCAACCAAGAGACGGCAAAGGTCTTGGCCCGCGTCAAGCGTGGCGAAGAGATCACGCTTACTGAGCGCGGGGAAGTCATCGCCCGAATAATCCCCGCTACCGCCGGCCCACTGGATGCGTTGATCACTGCCGGCAGAGTGCAACCGGCGACGCTGGCCGGCCCAGCCCCGCGGCCGACCGTTCCGATGCACGACAATCTCGACGCCGGCGCGCTATTGCAACGTCTGCGCGCCGAGGAAAGGTATTAGCCGGTGATCTACCTGGATACCTCGGCTCTGGTCAAGCTGATCCGGATCGAAGTCGAATCTGATGCTCTAGCTGACTGGCTCGATGAACGCACCGAAACACGTTGGATAACATCTGCCTTGGCTGAAGTGGAGCTCCCCAGAGCCATCCGCGCAGTCGCCCCAAATGGCTTATCTGCTGTCCCCTCTGTGCTGGCCAGACTGGATCGGTTCGAAATCGACCAGGTCATCCGCGCCACCGCGGCCGCCTACCCCGATCCGGCGCTGCGCTCGCTCGATGCGATACACCTGGCCACCGCTCAAATCGCCGCATCCACAGCACCATTGACCGCCATGGTCGCCTATGACAGTCGACTCAGCGACGCCGCCCGTGCCCTCGGGATAACGATTGTCACACCTGGAAGAAACTCATGAACGGCTCAGGAGGAGAACACATGTCAGCACGTTTCTATGATGAGACCGTTTTTCAAGCGTGGCAGCGCGGTGTAGAGATCGCCGGTCCCCGATGGTTCGCCGACGGCCAGACTTCCCCGGACAGCGCGACCAGCAAGTGGGATCTCTCGCCGAGGGTCGACGAGATCCGATCAGCTATCGGATGGCTGTCCTCGGGCGAAGCGATGTTCCTTGCGGCGATGGTGAGCTTTTACAACTCTGAGCCCGGCGGCGAACTCTTGCGATCACTTGGCGCAAATGGCCTCAGCGACATTGCTGCCAGCCTCGACGAATCACGCCGACAAGTCATCGCCGACCTGCCCCTTGCCTACGCCGGCTGGTGAAAACCTCGCCGGCCGTCACTCCCACGGCTTCCCGCTACAACCCGCCGCAAAGGACAACCCATGGCTGACCTGCCAACTCGTCCCGAACTATTCGAGAACGCCCGCGCCTGCATCGACGAAGTGAGATCAGCGCTCAGCGCGGCGCGCGACTGGCTGCGCTCGGACTGGCAGCTCCTGGGCACACCACTGACTAAGGAGGCCGGCCAAGCTCGGGTGGCCATTTTGGAATCGATCGGCGAGGCCAAGGACCTCATCGACGCGATGAAGCGCACTGCAGCCTCGATGAAGCGGCGCAGCACGGCGTTGCGAGCGCGCGGCAGAAACGCCAGGCGACCGCGCTGTCTGGTGCGCCGCGCAGCGCGATGAACCGCCCGCCTTGCCCGCCGCGACCCGTTGCCGACCTGGTGGCCGGATGTGAACGGGCGCTGGCTCGAAGATGGTGGAAGATGGTGACCGCAAGACATCGTG
Source organism: Mycobacterium gordonae (assembly GCF_002101675.1). Taxonomy (GTDB): domain Bacteria; phylum Actinomycetota; class Actinomycetes; order Mycobacteriales; family Mycobacteriaceae; genus Mycobacterium; species Mycobacterium gordonae. Next base: position 2,030 of record NZ_LQOY01000232.1, read on the forward strand.
CGTTGCGTGGTGGACCGCCCGTCACGCCTCAATCACGAACTTTGCGACTGGGCGCGCGCACCAACACTTCATGCTCGGCATCATGGGTGGCCGCTTCAGGCGCCAGGCGTGTTCGGCAGCCGACCGTCATACCCGCCGACGAGCGGTCGCCCGGCCACGATGTGCGCGACTCGGGCGACCGGTCCCAATCACCAAGCAAACGTCCTCTCCCGAGGCTTCGGGGTGCGTCATCCGCTTGCCCCGCATGTCGACATCCGTTGCTGCGCGGCTAGCGGCCACGCCAGTCAAATGTCGATTCCCGCTGCGGTGCCTACCTCAAAATCCCGGCAATCCCGGCAGGGTGAAACCACCGCCCGCGCCGGTGGAAGCGCCGCTCCCAGCGCCGCCCGGACCGGTCAAACCGCCCGACGTGCCAGTACCGAAGCCGCCGCCATTGTCGTTGAAAGCACCGGACCCGCCGGTCGACGCCCTGCCCCCACCGATCGGGGTGGACACTCCACCAGACCCGCCGCCCCCAACTGTGATCCCTGGGTCTGGCTCATCCGCCCAGGCAGCGCCCGCGCTGGCTATCGGGATGAGCCCGGCGGCCAAAGCTGCACCTGCGGCCATGCCGAGCTTGATCGTGATACCGCGGCGTCGTGTCTTGCAAGTCATGTTCCCCTCCGAATTCATGGATCATTAGATGATCGCGTTATGATCGGCGCACTTGTCGTGCGTTGCACAGTCACTTAGGTGGTAATGGGGCTCACCTCCATTCCCACAACTGGATTCCCACAACTGGTGATAGCAATGCCACCAGCTGTATGAACTTTGGCTATGCAATGCAGCTTAGCTACTACAGAAAGTGAGCGTCAAGCCAATTGGGCTACCTTGTTTGCAAAGTGATTCATATTCATAAATTCAGTGTTTCAGTAGACACTGACTTCCACACCTACAATCGTATATTGCAGCAGTTCAACAACCATGTACTGGTGTACTGACATGCGCCAATTCGCGTCTGCGTACTTACTGATATCGAGCACAACGTGAATCATTCAGGCCAGAGTCTGACTTGATTACGATTATCAGAGTTTCAAGGTGCCAGCAAACTAGACTTACTCGGTTGGTGCCCGATATCTGCAGAAACCTTTCTTCCTAGAATTCAGTATCGCTGTTGGCCAAAAATCGCTCCCTGCGTAGTCCGATCAGCAGTCACACCTCGCCGCGTGCACCTAGACCGTCCCCAACACAGGGCCTCAGCAGACGCCCGCCGGCAACTCATCGCCGACGACGCGCGAGGGGTGCCGCGCCTCACCTTGGGCCCAAGTGCAGGACCCCTCATTGATCCGCGTACTGATATGCAGATCTACTGAAACGCACCCGAAGAGGGGATCGCCGCAATGAGCACCGGCCGCAGCCGCATCGAATCGAGCGCCGCACCGTCCCACAGAAACACCGCGGCTGCCACCCCGCCCTCACCTACAGGCACCGGGCCGACCGAACGCCTCATGACCATCCGGTAGACAGGCGACCAACGAACACGCCGAACCGTCGACCTATCACTTGGCACACACCCGGGTCTTGACATCTGGCAGCGAGATGCCGCCGACCGCCTCGGACTCGCAGGATGCAGGCGGAAATAACCGGATTCTTCTCTGGACAAGCTCGACGCAATCCACGCCGTCCTGCATCGCTTCCCCGTGTACAAGCCGATCATCGCCGCGGTCAACGGCACTTGCGTGGCGGGCGGATTCGAGATGTTGAGCTCCACCGACATCCGAGTGGCCGTGCCCGACGCACGATTCGCGGTGATGGAGCCGAAGCGCGGTCTTTTCGCAGTGTCTTGCCCGTGAGGACACTCGCGGCGGCAAGGGCACCGCCGATCGTGACGTAATGACTTAGGGCCGGTCCACGCGGCAGAGGTGTGAGGTGTTGACGACGGGGTGGGTTCTACTCAACGTCGCAACACCGACGGATCACTCGAGACTAACAGGGCAGCGAATAGATCGGCGG
>NZ_LQOY01000233.1 GCF_002101675.1 Mycobacterium gordonae
CCCACCCGCCGCCGCACCCGCGCCCAAGACCGCGCCCACCGCGTGGCCGCCGAACGCCGCCACAACCGCCAAACCCGCATCGCCGCCACCGGCCCACCCGACAACGAACCCCCACCCTTTTAGCTGGGCGGCCGGTCGGGGTTGAGCGTCGACGGCTGCATCGGTTTCGCGTCGGCTTCCTTGCCGCTGTCCACGGCGGGGACGCCTTCCTTGACGATGACCGGGTCACCGACATGGACTGTGTTGAAGTACCACTCGGCGTCGGTGGGGCTCAGGCTGATGCACCCGTGGCTGACGTTCTCGACGCCCATCGCGTTGACCGCCCAGGGCGCCGAATGGACGTACAGGCCCCGGTTGGTAATGCGGACGGCGTAGTCGACCTGAAGCCGGTAGCCGTCGGGGTTGTCGACGGGGATGCCCACGCTGCTCGAATCCATCATCACCGAACGGTCTTTACCAAGCACGCTGTACGTGCCGACCGGAGTTTCGTACTCCGGCCTGCCCATCGACGCCGGCAGCACGCCGGCTTCGCCGAAGTGCGATCGGTGATGCGGCGCCGGCAGGGCCGGCGGAGGCGTATCGGCTTCCACGCCGTCGATGCTGACGGTGAAGGTGTGGTTGGTGATGTCCGCAGTGCCGACAACGGCCGGACCCGTCTTGAACTCGGTGCGCAGACCGCCCACCGAAAGCGCCACGGTGGTGTGGGCCGGCCAGAACCGGTCCGGAACCCATTGCACGACGTTGCTGTCCAGCCACTCGAACCTGCCGCTCATCGCGGGCTCCGACGTCACCTCGATCGCACGCTCGACGGCCTCCCGATTCGCGACCGGAGCACCGAACGTCACGACGACCGGGTGGGCGACACCCACGACGGAACCGCGCACCGGCAGGATCGCGACGATGTCGGAGTAGCCGCTCGGCTTGCTCGCCGCCATCAGCGTTACGCCGGCGTGCCCGGCGACCACTGTCGAAGTGATGCCGATGAACACCAGCAGAGACCGGATTGCCGCCCGCATGGCTTTCTCTCCACATTCGGGTAATTAGTCGGATGGGTAATAAGACGTCGCTGCTGGAATGGTAGGGCCGCTACCTTCGCGAAAATGGAAGCGCGCGAACGCAAGTCGGTCAGTGTTTGGTCACAAGTCGGTCTCCATCCGGACTTGTCACCCCCGACGGTGACACTGAAGGTCATGCTCGACATGCTTGACCTGGTCGCGCCGCTGCTGTGCGGCGGCTGCGGAGCCCCCGCAACCCGATGGTGCCCGCAGTGCGCCGACGCGCTCGGTGTCGAACCCGGAGAACCGCTGGTGGTGAGTCCCCGCATGGATCCGCAAGTCCCGGTCTTCGCCCTCGGTCGCTACACCGGCGTCCGTCGCCAGGCCATCCTGGCGCTCAAGGAGCGTGGCCGCACCGACCTCGTCGCACCCCTGGCCCACGCCCTGGCCGTCGGTATTCATCGGCTCTTGTGCTGGGGCATGGTGGACACCCCGCTGACGCTCGTGCCCGCTCCCACGCGGCGCTCTGCAGCGCGCCGGCGCGGCGGCGACCCCGTCACCCGGATCGCCAAGGCGGCCGTCGCGCATCACCCGGACATCACCGTCACCGCCGCGTTACGCATGCGTGCCCTGGCCCGCGACTCGGTGGGTTTGGACACCTCGGCGCGTGAACGCAACATCGCCGGCCGGGTGCGGCTGTGCGGCGCCCGCCCGGGCACCGAGGTGTTGCTCGTCGACGACGTGGTCACCACGGGCGCCACCGCACGCGAATCGGTTCGGGGGCTGCAAGCCGCCGGCGTGCAGGTAGCCGCGGTTCTTGCGGTCGCCGCCGCGTGAAGAACTCGCAACGGGTCTGCGAATGGGGTGGCACGGTAAGGCGAACAAGGGCTAACGTCGACAACACCAGCAGCACCCGCGGTAGGAGGTGAGAATACGATCTCTTGCTCCGGCGGGCAGCCTGCGGCGGTGGCTCCTCCATACCGCTCTAACCCCGTCGGCGCGTATCTGAATCAGTGCCGGGCACGCAGGTCGCGTGTGACGTGAAAAGAGAAACGAGTTGTCACGAATGCCAAGGCTTACAGCGGATTCCGAGCAGGTCCTAGCTCCCGCCGGAACCGAAGATCAGGCCGAACCGACGGCCCACGCCGAGATCGTGTTCAAGGGACGCAACGTCGAGATACCCGATCATTTCCGCATCTACGTTTCGCAGAAGCTCGCCCGGTGCGAGCGATTAGACAAGACCATTTACCTTTTCGACGTCGAGCTCGATCATGAACGCAACCGTCGCCAGCGCAAGGCCTGTCAGCGCATAGAGATCACCGCCCGGGGGCGCGGCCCCGTCGTGCGCGGTGAGGCCTGCGCGGACAGCTTCTACGCCGCGCTGGAATCCGCCGTCGCCAAGCTGGAGAACCGGCTGCGGCGCGGCAAGGATCGGCGCAAGGTGCACTACGGCGACAAGACGCCGGTGTCACTGGCCGAGGCCACCGCCGTGCTGCCGCCACCGGAGAAGGCCTTCGACGCCGAACCGGCCGATGCGCATGACCACATCGGCGCGGATCACAAAGACCACGAGCCGGGCAAGGTCGTGCGCACCAAGGAACATCCGGCCAAGCCGATGTCGGTCGACGACGCGCTCTACGAGATGGAGCTGGTGGGGCACGACTTCTTCCTGTTCTTCGACAAGGAGACCGAACGGCCGTCGGTGGTCTACCGTCGTCATGCCTACGACTACGGCTTGATCAGACTGGCTTGACTCGCCGTCACCTAGGATGGGGGTCGCCTTAAGACTCCTACCCAACAGGGGACAAAGCTGTGCTGTCGAGATTGCTGCGCCTTGGTGAAGGTCGCATGGTCAAACGCCTCAAGAAGGTGGCCGACTATGTGAACACGTTGTCCGACGACGTCGAAAAACTCACCGACGCGGAGCTGCGGGCCAAGACCGACGAGTTCAAGAAGCGCCTCGACGAGGGTGAGGATCTCGAAGACCTGCTCCCGGAGGCGTTCGCGGTGGCCCGCGAAGCCGCCTGGCGGGTGCTCGACCAGCGTCCGTTCGACGTGCAGGTGATGGGTGCGGCCGCCCTGCACCTGGGCAACGTCGCCGAGATGAAGACCGGTGAGGGCAAGACCCTGACCTGTGTGTTGCCGGCCTACCTCAACGCACTGGCCGGCAAGGGCGTGCACGTCGTCACCGTCAACGACTACCTGGCCAAACGCGACAGCGAGTGGATGGGCCGCGTACACCGGTTCCTCGGCCTGGACGTCGGGGTCATCTTGGCCCAGATGACGCCCGAGGAACGCCGCGTCGCCTACAACGCCGACATCACCTACGGCACCAACAACGAGTTCGGCTTCGACTACCTGCGCGACAACATGGCCCACTCGCTGGACGACCTGGTGCAGCGCGGGCACAACTTCGCGATCGTCGACGAGGTCGACTCCATCCTGATCGACGAGGCCCGCACCCCACTGATCATCTCCGGCCCGGCCGACGGCGCGTCCAACTGGTACACCGAGTTCGCCCGGCTGGCGCCGCTGATGCAGAAGGACACCCACTACGAGGTGGACCTGCGCAAGCGGACCGTCGGCGTGCACGAGAAGGGCGTGGAGTTCGTCGAGGACCAGCTCGGCATCGACAACCTCTACGAGGCCGCCAACTCGCCGCTGGTCAGCTATCTCAACAACGCGCTGAAGGCCAAGGAGCTGTTCAACCGCGACAAGGATTACATCGTCCGCAACGGCGAGGTGCTCATCGTCGACGAGTTCACCGGCCGCGTGCTGATCGGTCGCCGCTACAACGAGGGCATGCACCAGGCCATCGAGGCCAAGGAGCACGTCGAGATCAAGGCCGAGAACCAGACGCTGGCGACCATCACCCTGCAGAACTACTTCCGGCTCTACGACAAGCTGGCCGGCATGACCGGCACCGCCCAGACCGAGGCGGCCGAGCTGCACGAGATCTACAAGCTCGGCGTGGTGCCGATTCCGACCAACAAGCCGATGGTCCGCACCGACCAGTCCGACCTCATCTACAAGACCGAAGAGGCCAAGTACATCGCGGTCGTCGACGACGTCTCCGAGCGCTACGAGAAGGGCCAGCCCGTCCTGATCGGCACCACCAGCGTGGAGCGCTCGGAGTACCTGTCGCGCCAGTTCACCAAGCGGCACATTCCGCATAACGTCCTCAACGCCAAGTACCACGAGCAGGAAGCAGGCATCATCGCCGAGGCCGGCCGGCGTGGCGGCATCACCGTGGCCACCAACATGGCCGGACGCGGAACCGACATCGTGCTGGGCGGCAACGTCGACTTCCTCACCGACAAGCGGCTCCGCGAGCGTGGCCTCGATCCGGTGGAGACGCCCGAGGAATACGAAGAGGCCTGGCACCAGGAGCTGCCCAAGGTCAAGGAAGAGGCAACCGCGGAAGCCGCCGAAGTAATCGAGGCCGGCGGCCTGTACGTGCTGGGCACCGAACGCCACGAGTCGCGCCGGATCGACAACCAGCTGCGCGGCCGCTCCGGCCGCCAGGGCGACCCGGGTGAGTCGCGGTTCTACCTGTCGCTCGGCGACGAGTTGATGCGGCGGTTCAACGGGGCTGCGCTGGAGAGCTTGCTGACCCGGCTGAATCTGCCCGACGACGTGCCGATCGAAGCCAAGATGGTGACCCGCGCCATCAAGAGCGCCCAGACGCAGGTCGAGCAGCAGAACTTCGAGATGCGCAAGAACGTCCTGAAGTACGACGAGGTGATGAACCAGCAGCGCAAGGTCATCTACGCCGAGCGCCGCCGCATCCTGGAGGGGGAGAACCTCAAGGAACAGGCCAAGGAGATGCTCACGGATGTGATCACCGCCTACGTCAACGGGGCGACCGTCGAAGGCTACGCCGAGGACTGGGACCTGGACGCGTTGTGGACGGCGCTCAAGACGCTCTACCCGGTAGGCATCAGCCACGAGTCGCTCACCCACCCGGACGAGGACTCCGACCGCGACGACCTGACCCGCGAGGAATTGCTCGACGCGCTCCTCGAGGACGCCGACAAGGCTTATGCCGCAAGGGAAGCCGAGCTGGAGGAGATCGCCGGCGAGGGCGCGATGCGGCAGCTGGAACGCAACGTGCTGCTCAACGTCATCGACCGCAAGTGGCGTGAACACCTCTATGAGATGGACTACCTCAAGGAGGGCATCGGGCTGCGGGCGATGGCGCAGCGCGACCCGTTGGTGGAGTACCAGCGGGAAGGCTACGACATGTTCATGGCCATGCTCGACGGCATGAAGGAGGAGTCGGTCGGCTTCCTGTTCAACGTCAGCGTGGAGGCGGTCCCAGCGCCCCAGGTCGACGTCGCACCGGTCGAGCAGCCCGAAGGCCTGGCCGAGTTCGCTGCCGCCGCAGGCGGATCCACCGGTGAAGACGAGCGCGAGCGCGCTAAAGAGCCGGTAAGTACGTTGCGCGCGAAGGGAATCGACGACAGCAGCGACAGCGATACCCCCGCACTAACCTATTCGGGTCCGTCGGAGGACGGCTCGGCGCAGGTCCAGCGCAACGGTGGCGGCGCGGCCAAGACCTCGGCCGGCGCGGCCGCGGGCGGCAGCCGCCGGGAACGGCGGGCCGCGGCACGGCAGCAGGGCCGCGGCACCAAGCCGCCGAAATCGGTGAAGAAGCGCTAAACGCCGAGCACGAAGGCATCGACGGGCTGGGGGCAACCCCGCAGGTTCAGCCGGCGGTGCCGCCCTTCGACCACGCACTCGTCGGCCACTCCGGCCGCGACGAGCAGCTCCCCGCCGGCGGCGTGTTGTTGCATCCGTGCCGCGACGTTGACCGGATCGCCCAGGGCCGTGAAGTCGACCACCGCGCCGCCGACGTTGCCGACGTACGCGACCCCGGCGTTGACCGCCACTCCCAACTCCAGCCACGGTCCCTCGGCGCTGCCGTATCCGACGGCTCTGAGCAGGTCGCGCCCGGCCGCCACGGCCTGCTCGCGGTATCGCGACCCGCTGATGCCGCGGACGAAGAACGCCATCACCTCGTCGCCGATGAGTTTGTCGATCACCGCGTCATGACGCAGCAGCGTGTGCGTCGCGGCGCCGTAGAACCGGTTGAGCAACGCCGCGAAGTCCGTCGCCGCACCGCGCCGGCCGAGCGCAGTCGAGCCCCGGACGTCGGCGAACAGCACCGCGACGTCCACCTCGGCGCCCCCTGCCGGCAGCGCATCGCAACAACGGCTGCACAGGTTCGGGTTCTTGCGTGACGGGCTGAACCCGGCGACGGCGAGCAACCGGCCGGCGGGGCCGCCGAACGGGTTGTTGCACAGCTTGCAGCGTGGGGCCGAGGGCAGGTAGCGAAACACCCGACGCGCCTTGACCAGGGACGCGTGACCGTCGGTCAGGACGCTGGCCCAGGGGTTGTGCTCGATCATCGTGACCATTGCCAAAGGCTAGGGCGGCGCGACGGCCAATCGCATGGGGCAACTGCCCCAAAAAGTGCAGAATGATGGCGTGCACCCCACCCGGACGCTGCACGGCTCGCCATCGGGCCTACGCAAAGCCGAGTTGCTGGCGGCCATATCCCTGGCGATCGATCTCGGACTGGGCCAGCCGATGGAACACATGCTGCGGTCCACCCTGATCGCCTCCCGCGTCGCCGAGCGTATGGGCCTGGACGCGGGGCAGCGCGCGACCGTGTACTACGCCAACCTGCTGGGCTGGATCGGCTGTCACGCCGATTCCCACGAGCTGTCGACATTGTTCGGTGACGACATCGCCTTCCGCGCCGACACCTACGGCGTGGATATGGCCGGGCTGCCTTTCCTGCGTCTGATGGTCAGTCATGTGGGACGCGGACTGCCGGCCTGGGAACGTGGTCTGCGCTCGGCGGCCTTCCTGCTCACCGCCCGCAACCAGGTGGCCAACCTCATCAGTTCGCACTGTACGTCTGCCGGGCTGCTGTCCGACCGGATCGGACTCGACAGTGAGGTCGGGACGGCGCTCGGTTACATCTTCGAACGCTGGGACGGCCGGGGGATGCCCAATGGTGTTGCAGGAGAAGGTATTCCGCTTGAGATCCATATCGTCCACCTGGCCGACATCATCGAGGTGCAATTGCGGACGGGTGGCCTGGACCACGCGGTCGAGGTCGCCCGGTCCCGGCGTGGCACGCAGTTCAGCCCCGCGGTGGCCGATGTTTTCATCCGCAACGGCGCCGCCATCGTCGAGGGCCTGCTCGAAGTCGACGTATGGACAGCGGCTCTGGCGCAGGCGCCGGATCGCGACCGCATCATCGGTGCCGAGGAGATCAACGAATTACTGAGGGCGATGGCGGATTTCGTCGATCTGAAGTGTCCCTGCTCGCCGGGCTACTCGCGCGGTGTCGCCGATCTTGCGGCCGCGGCGGCGCGGCATTGCGGGATGCCGCCGGCCGATATCACCCGGCTGTACCGGGCCGGTCTGGTCCAGGGGCTCGGCAGGCTCGGAGTGTCCAACCAGATCTGGGAGAAGAAGGGCCCCCTCAGCACGGCCGAGTGGGAGCGGCTGCGCATGTACCCCTACCTGACCGGACGCATACTGAGCCGGATCCAGGGTCTGGAGTCGGTGGTGTCCGTCGCCACCAAGCACGAGGAGCGTATCGACGGGTCCGGCTTTCCGCGGGGGCTTGCCGGGAGCGAATTGACGGCCCAGGACCGGCTGCTCGCCGCGGTCGCGGCCTATCACCAACTACTCGAGCCGCGCCCGCAGCGGGCCGCCCTCGATCCCGACGCGGCGGCCGGGCAACTGCGCCAGGAGGCGCGCGACGGTCGCCTCGACGCGGAGTCGGTGGAAGCCGTGCTGGCCGCGGCCGGGCATCGGAGTACACGGCGCGCCTCGTGGTCGTCGGGGCTCACCGCCCGCGAGGTCGAGGTCCTTCGGCTCGTCGCGCAGGGCCGGTCCAACCGTGAGATCGCCTCCGAGTTGTTCATCGCCGAGAAGACCGCCCGTAATCACGTCGAGCGGATCTACACGAAACTCGGCGTCAACAACCGCACGCAGGCCAGTCTCGCCGCGATCGACCGCGGCCTCATTTGAGGCAAGCGCCCCATGTAACGGTGCCCGTGCCGGCCGATGATCGTCCACCATGACTACTTGTGTTGATGCCATAGACGTGAGCCGGCGGGTCGGCGCACGACAAATCCTGCAGAAGCTCTCGCTGTCGATAGAACCGGGCGAGCTGGTTGCCATCGCCGGCGGCAGCGGAGCGGGGAAGACCACCCTGCTGAAAATCCTTGCGGGACTGCAGCCACCGTCCGGCGGGGCCGTCTCACACAACCTGGCCGGGCGTGACACCGGCATCGGCTACGTGCCGCAGGACGACATCATCCACCTGGAGATGCCGCTGCGCCGGACGCTGCGCTACGCGGCCCGGCTGCGGCTGCCGGCGGGTACCACAGCCGCCGAAGCGGATCGCATCGTCGAGCAGACCATGGCGGATCTCGACCTGACCGATCGGGCCGAGGTGCCGGTCCGGTCGCTGTCGGGCGGGCAGCGCAAGCGCGCCAGCATCGCCGTCGAACTGCTCACCCGCCCAAGCCTTTTCTTCCTCGACGAACCCACGTCCGGGCTCGATCCCTCGACGGCGGCCGACGTGATGAGGCTGCTGCGCGGCCTGAGCGAGCGCGGGGTGACCGTGGTGCTGACCACGCATGAGCCGGCGAGCATCCAGCGATGTGACCGGGTGATCTTCCTTTCCCGCAACGGCCATCTCGCTTTCAGCGGCAGCCCCGCGGATGCGCGGCGCCATTTCGGGGTCAGGGATCTCGCGGATGTCTACCAGCGACTGACCGGCGAGTACCCGCCGATGACCGGGCGCATCGCGACCAGGCCGGCCCCGGCGCCAGCTATTGCCCTGCATATCAAGCGCCCGAACGTTTTCCGGCAGTGGTGGCTGCTGACGCGGCGCAATGTCGATGTGCTGGTCCGCAACCGGCTGACCCTGGCGGTGCTGCTCGGCTCACCGGTACTGGTCACCGCGATGATGGCGACGCTGTTTCGCCGCGGCGCCTTCGACACCGGTGCCGCGGCCGACGTCGGCCCCGCCCAGATCGTGTTCTGGATCGCCTTCGACGGCTTCTTCTTCGGACTCACCTACGGCCTGCTCCAAATCGTCGGGGAGATCGCCGTTTTCCGGCGCGAGCGCCTCGCCGGGCTGAGTGTGGGCGCCTACGTGGCGTCCAAGGTCGCCGCCTTGCTGCCGGTGCTGGCCGCGGTGAGTGCGGTGCTGCTGGTCGTGCTGCGCGGTCTCGGCCGGCTGCCCGCGGTCGGGTGGCACGTCTACGGGCTGCTGTTCGTGACGATGCTCGTCGAGGCGACCTCGGCGCTGGCGTTGGGTCTGCTCGCATCCGCATCGGTGCACAACGCCGCTCAGGCCGCACTCGCCCTGCCGATGCTGTGCTTCCCGCAGGTGCTGTTCGGCGGCGCCATCGTGCCCGTCGACAAGATGGCGTTGCCGGGACGATTGATGAGCTTCGGCCTGTCCAACCGCCACGCATTCGAAGCGCTGGGGCGCGACCTGAACCTGGACCGGTTCACGAACACGCTGCCGGCCATGTCCGCCTACCGGGAGACGTTCAGCGGCGGCACCGCCGGCAGCCTCATCGCGCTGGGTTCGTTCGCCGTAGCCCTCACCCTGGCCACGGTGTGGGTGCTGGACCGGCGGTCCGCCGTCAGCTCGGCCGGCTGAGCCGCACCCGGCCCACCTCGTCCAGGGCCGCGGTGCCGCGGGGCTGTTCGAACAGCACCTCGGCACCGCGGCCGTCGATCAGCAGAGTGGCGATGGTATTTCCAAACAGCGGCCCGCAGGTGTTCGTCCAGGACAACGGCAGGTCAGGGACGCGATGCAGCCGCGCCCACCATCGGGCCAGCTTCGCGGCGGGACGCGTCCAGGCCAACGTGAACACCGGCTTGACGAACGCCGGCACGTAGTTGTTCACCGGCGAGCACACCAGCTGATGCACCGTCGCGCCGGCGGACTCACCGGCCCACTCGACGCGTGCGGCATAGCTGTGGTGCACGTCGCCGGACAAAACGTTGACGGTGGCGGGTCCGTGCGGATGACTGGCCACCGAGTAAATCATCTCGGCGAGCCGCTCGAAGGATTTGTAGAACGCCGGCCAGTGCTCGAAATCGACTGCCCTGCGGGTCTTTTCGGCCAGCCTGCCGCGCAGCCCGGCCCGGTCGGCGTTGCGTTCGTTGACCGCCTCCAGGTCTCCTAGGGCAGGCGGCATCAGCCACGGAACCGACGAGGCCAGCATCAGGTGGTCCAACTGCTCCAAGCCGTCGGCGACCTGTGCTTCCACCCAGCTGAACTCGCGCTCGCCGATCATCATGCGCTGACCGGTATCCAGGATCCGCCCATTGCGGGAGTCGATCATGATGAGCCGGCTGCGGCCGAAATCCCAGCGGTAGCTGAACCGTACTCCCTTGGTGTGGTCCACCTCTTCGTCGGCGCGGTCGGCCAGCTCCACCAGAAATGGCCAGCAGTCGCCCTCGGTCGTCACCAGTCGCCGGTAGTCCTCGTCGTCGGCCAACTCGGCCGGGCTCAGGTTGCCGAGGTGCTGGTACACCCAGTACGAGGCCAGGCCGGCCCGGATCCGGTCGCGCCACCACGGCTGGTGTTTCATGTCGGCCCGCCAGGACGCCGACGTGTTCCAGTCGTCCCTGATGTCGTGATCGTCGAAGATCATCGCGGTGGGCACCGTGGACATCAGCCATCTGATCTCCGGGTCGCTCCACGAATGGCGATACAGCCGTTCATATTCGGCAAAACTCACCACCTCGTCCGGGGGGCGCTTGGCGCGCTTGGTTCGGCTGCGCCGGCCGGCCAGCCGCTGTCTCGCCTCCGGGGTGAGTTCGTCGGCGTAGAGCTGGTCGCCCAGCATGATGACCGCCTCGGGCCAGTCGTCGATCGGCCGCGTCGCCATTCGGGCGGCGTAGACGTCCAGCGCGTCCAGTTCGAGCTTGGACTCGATGCTCGGGTCGTCGGTTTTGGGGTATCGGCACGATCCAAAGATCGCCTGTAGCCGATGGGTGGAGGCCGGCCCCCGGGTGCGGATGACGCTGGGCGGGAAGGGCGAGTCGGGCAGCGGCCAGACGACGTCGCCGTCGCACTTCACGTCGTATTCGGTGACGCTGTCCGGGGCCAGCCCCGTCACCGTCACCAGAGCGTAGTGATAACCCTGCACGGCGAACGTCCGGGCGGATGCGCCCAGCACCTCCACCGTTGCCGCACCGTCGGTCTGGACCCACACCAACGCCGTCGTGTCGGATACGTGCCGCAAGGCGGGGCCGAGCAAGAGTGCCATCTGAACCACCCTACGGGCCGGTGCTCCGTGTTTGAGGCATCCGCCCCATGCCCACCCCTGTGCCCGCGCCCGACAATCAGGCCATGAAACGCTATCTGACAATCGGTTACGGCGTCCTGAGCTACCTGATGTTCCTGGTGGCCTTTCTCTATGCCGTCGGCTTCGTCGGCGCAATCCTGGTGCCGCGCAACGTCGACGACGGGATCGCCGCGCCCACGGGGCAGGCACTGGTGATCGACCTGGTGCTGCTCGGCCTGTTCGGCGTCCAGCACAGCGTGATGGCCCGGCCGGCCTTCAAACGCTGGTGGACTCGATTGGTGCCCAAAACGATTGAGCGCAGCACCTACGTGCTGGTGGCCAGCGCGGTGCTGCTGCTGCTCTACTGGCAGTGGCGGACGCTGCCGGGTCAGATCTGGGAGGTGGGGCAACCCGCGGGGCGCTGGGCGCTGTGGGCGGTGTTCTGGCTCGGCTGGGCCATAGTGTTGTCCTCGACCTTCATGATCAACCATTTCGAGCTGTTCGGCCTGCGCCAGGTGTATCTGGCCTGGCGCGCAAAGCCCTACCGCGAGTTGGGTTTTCGCACGCACCTGCTGTACCGGCTGGTCCGCCACCCGCTCATGCTGGGATTTCTGGTGGCGTTCTGGTCGGCGCCGACGATGACGGCGGGGCGCCTGCTGTTCTCGATCGGCACCACTGCCTACATCCTGATTGCCCTGCAACTGGAGGAGCGCGACCTGACCGCGCAACTGGGCGAGAGTTATCGCGACTACCGACGCCGGGTGCCGATGTTGATCCCGGTTCCGTCGAGGCAGCGATTAGTCAAGGATGGAGAGCATGGACGTCAAGGAGGTGCTGCTGCCAGGTGTCGGTCTGCGGTATGAATTCACCAGCCATCATGGTGAACGGATCGGCATCGTGGCTCGGCGTAACGGCGACTTCGACGTCGTGGTGTACGGCGCGGAGGACCCGGACCAGGCCCGGCCGGTTTTCCACCTGGCCGAGGACGAAGCCGAAGCAGTAGCCCAGATCTTCGGTGCGCCAAGGATCGCCGAGCGGTTCGCCGAACTGACCCGCGAGGTACCCGGACTGGAAGCAGGGCAGGTCCACGTCACGGTGAGCAGTCCGTTCGTCGACCGTCCCCTTGGTGACACCCGCGCCCGGACCCGCAGCGGCGCCTCGATCGTGGCCATCGTGCGTGATGACGAGGTGCTGGCGTCGCCCGGTCCGGCGCAGATTCTGCGGGCACGAGACGTGCTGATCGTGATCGGCACCCAGCAGGGGATCGCCGCGGTCGAGCAGATCATCGACAAGGGCTGACCCGGTGGAAATCTCGAGCGCCCTGCTGTTTCAGCTCGGCGCACTTCTGACCATGCTGGCGCTGCTCGGCGCCGTCGCGCGCCGGTTGGGGCTGTCCCCGATACCGGTGTATCTGATGGCGGGGCTGTCGCTCGGCAAGGGCGGATTACTGCCGGTGGCCGCTGCCGACGACTTCGTCCTCACCGCTGCCCCCATCGGCGTGGTGTTGTTGCTGCTGACGTTGGGTTTGGAGTTCTCCGCGACGGAGTTCGCCTCCAGCATGCGCCACCATCTGCCGTCGGCCGGCGTGGACATCGTCCTCAATGCGACGCCGGGCGCGCTGGCCGGCTGGTTTTTGGGGTTGAACGGGGTAGCCATGTTGGCGCTGGCAGGCGTCACCTATGTCTCGTCGTCGGGCATCATCGCGCGGCTGCTGGAAGACCTGGGACGGCTGGGCAACCGCGAATCGCCGGCGGTGTTGGCCGTCCTGGTACTCGAGGACTTCGCGATGGCGGGTTACCTGCCCCTGCTCGCCGTGCTGGCTGCGCGGGGCAGTTGGGTGGATGCGCTGGGTGGCATGCTGGCGGCGATCGGCGCGCTGCTCGCGGCGTTCGCGGCTTCCTATCGTTGGGGCCATCACATGGGGCGACTGGTGGCGCATCCTGATGCCGAGCAGATGCTGCTGCGAGTCCTGGGCATCACCCTGATCGTCGCCGCCGTGGCCGAAACGCTGCGGGCGTCGGCCGCTGTGGGCGCCTTCCTTGTCGGACTCACGTTGACCGGTGAAACGGCTGATCGGGCTCGCAAAGTCCTTGGGCCGCTGCGCGATCTCTTCGGCGCGATCTTCTTTCTGGCTATCGGACTGACCGTCGACCCCAAAGAGCTGCTGCCCATGCTCCCGGTCGCGATCGCTCTGGCGGTCATCACGTCGGCGACCAAGGTGCTCACCGGAATGTTCGCCGCGCGCCGCGACGGAGTGGCCCGCCGCGGTCAGGTGCGAGCCGGAACCGCACTGGTTGCCCGGGGCGAATTCTCCCTGATCATCATCGGGCTGGTCGCCACGTCGATCCCCGCGGTCGACGCGCTGGCAACGTCCTATGTTTTCATCATGGCCATCGCCGGCCCGGTGCTGACCCGCTACACCGGGGGGCGGGTGCCGGCGGAAACCTCGTAGCCCTCAACCGATGTGCAGCGCGACCACCAACCATCGGCCGGCAGGCAGCTGTTCGACCCGGCAGGCGATCGCGTGGATTCGCTCGCCGCGGCTGTAGGAGCCGGACACCTCGGCGGCGTCATCACCGACGGCCGGCTGAACCCGCATCCTTCGCAACACCGCGGCGCCCGGCGCTCCCGCTGACGCCCGGCTGACCGCGAGCACGGAGTCCACCAGGCCCGGAGCCAGCACCGCGCCCAATTGTGTGGCCGGGCGGCGCCGGTCCATCACCTCCAGCACCCGGCGCAACGCGGCATCTGCGAAGGCGGCCGCCTGACGCATTCGCGGCGACAGCGGCGTCTTCGGCGCCGCACGGACCCGCGGGCGTGCGGTCGGCGGCGAGGGCAGGCAGCGCGGCGGGTTGGGACCGGGTGCGCGGGTCGGTGGTTCGTAGTCGATCACCGGCGTTACGGCGGTGTCGGAAACGGGCACCCGTGGAGAGTGGCAGACGAGCGCCGGTCTGCGGAATTCACCCACCGGCGTTCATCCACAACCGTGGTCAGCGCCAGCCCGACCTTCGCAGACCCGCAAATGCGGTTACCGTGGGCGAAGCGTGATCCCTGAAACGAAAAGGGGACGAGTTGACGAGGAGGACCGACCCGCGATGGTGACTCGTTTGTCCACTGCGGACGCGTCCTTCTACCGGCTGGAGAACACGGCGACGCCGATGTACGTCGGGTCGCTGTCGATCCTGCGGCGCCCGCGCTCCGGCCTGAGCTACGAGACGCTGCTGGCCACCATCGAGCAGCGGTTGCCGCAGATCCCGCGGTATCGCCAGAAGGTGCGCGAGGTCAAGTTCGGGATGGCCCGGCCGGTGTGGATCGACGACCGCGACTTCGACATCACCTATCACGTGCGCCGCTCGGCGCTGCCGTCCCCGGGCAGCGATGAGCAACTGCACGAGCTGATCGCCCGGCTGGCCGCGCGGCCCCTGGACAAGTCGCGGCCGCTGTGGGAGATGTACCTCGTCGAGGGGCTGGCCAAGAATCGCATCGCCCTGTACACCAAGTCGCATCAGGCGCTGATCAACGGCATGGGTGCGCTGGAGCTCAACCATGTGATCGCCGACCGAACGCGCCGCCCGCCGGCATTCCCCGAGGACATCTGGGTCCCCGAACGTGATCCCGGCAGCACCAGGTTGATGATCGGCGCCATCGGTGACTGGATCGGGGGTCCGGGTGCCCAGTTGCGGGCAGTCGGGTCCTCCCTGGCGGGGTTGGTGACCAGCTCCAGCCAGTTGGTCGACGCCGGTCGCCGGGTGCTCGACATCGCGCGCACGGCGGCGCGGGGCACCGCACCGAGCAGTCCGCTCAACGCCACCGTGTCACGCAATCGCCGCTTCACGGTGGCCCGCGGCAAGCTCGACGACTATCGCGCGGTACGGGCCCGCTACGAGTGCGACATCAACGACGTGGTGCTGGCCGTGGTGACCGGGGCGCTGGGCAACTGGCTGATGTCGCGCGGCGAGGCCGTCTCGTCGACGGCGACCGTGCGGGCGCTCGCGCCGCTGTCGGTGTACGCCGACGAACAACTCGACTCGACCGGCCCGGGCCAGGCGATGAGCGAGGTGACTCCTTTTCTCGTCGACCTCCCGGTGGGGGAGGGCAACGCGGTGGTGCGGCTGTCGCAGATCGCGCATGCCACCGAGTCGAATCCGGGAGCATCCAGCCGGGTCGACGCCAGGACGATCGTCACGTTGTCCGGCTTCGCGCCGCCGACCCTGCACGCCATGGGCATCCGGGTGGCGACCAGCTTCTCCGCCCGCTTGTTCAACCTGTTGATCACCAATGCACCGGGAGCTCAATCGCAGATGTACATCGCCGGCACGAAACTGCTGGAGACGTATGCGGTTCCGCCGTTGCTGCACAATCAGGCGCTGGCCATCAGCGTCACGTCCTACAACGGAATGCTGTATTTCGGGATCAACGCCGACCGCGACGCCATGAGCGACGTCGACCTGCTGCCCGGGCTGCTGGGCCAGGCCCTGGACGAGCTGCTGGAAGCTTCCCGGTAGTTCGGCGCGGGTACCGATACCATCCATTGATGTGAGCACCCCGAAGAAGAAGAAATCGGCGGCCGAGCCGAAGATCTCCAGTGAGCTCTATGAGGCCGAACTATTCAGGCTCCAAACAGAATTCGTGAAGCTTCAAGAGTGGGTGCGGCACTCTCAGTCACGCGTCGTGGTCATCTTCGAGGGACGCGACGGGGCGGGCAAGGGCGGCGCCATCAAGCGGATTACCGAATACCTGAACCCGCGGCTGGCCACCATCGCGGCCCTGCCCGCGCCTACCGACCGGGAACGCGGTCAGTGGTACTACCAGCGCTACATCGCCCATCTGCCGGCCAGGGGAGAAATCGTCCTCTTCGACCGCTCGTGGTACAACCGCGCCGGTGTGGAAAAGGTCATGGGATTCTGCACACCGCAGGAGTACGTGCTGTTCTTGCGCCAGACGCCGATTTTCGAGCAGATGCTGATCGACGACGGCATCCTGCTGCGCAAATACTGGTTCTCGGTCTCGGAGACCGAACAGCTGCGGCGATTCAAGGCGCGACGCAACGACCCTGTGCGGCAATGGAAACTCAGTCCGATGGATATGGAAGCCATCTATCGGTGGGAGGAATACTCGCGCGCCAAAGACGAGATGATGGTGCACACCGATACCCCGGTCAGCCCTTGGTACGTGGTCGAATCGGACATCAAGAAGCACGCGCGGCTCAACATGATGCATCATCTGCTGTCCACCATCGAATACGAAGAAGTGAAAAGGCCCAAGGTCGACATTCCGGAGAGGCCGATCGTGAGCGGCGACTACAAGCGGCCGCCCCGCGAGTTGTCGACCTACGTCGACGACTACGCAGCCAGGTTGATGCGCGGCGCATGACCCAGGTCTACATCCCGGCCACCCTGGCGATGCTGCAGCAACTCGTCTCCGATGGATCCCTGCGCCCGGTCGGTGGCACCGCCTTCGCCGTGACCCCGACGTTGCGGGAGTCCTACGCCGAAGGCGACGACGACGAACTCGCGGAGGTGGCACTGCGGGAGGCGGCGCTGGCGTCGTTGCGGTTGCTCGCGGTGGAGGCCGGTGGTGAGCTGCCGCCGCGACGGGCGGTGCTGGCCGCCGACGTCGACGACCTCGCCTTCCGGCCCGACCTCGACGACGCGGTGGTCAGGCTGTCCGGCTCGGTGCCCATGGACCGGGTGATCGCGGCGTATGTGGACAACGCCGCCGCCGAACAGGCGGTCCGGGCGGCCATCGAGGCCATCGACGATGCGGACCTGGGCGACGAGGATGCCGAACTGGTCGTCGGCGATGCCCAGGATCACGACCTGGCGTGGTACGCCACCCAGGAGTTGCCGTTCCTGCTCGAGCTGCTCTGAACTAGCTACGGGACCGTAAGTTACGGTACCGTAGCTTTTGTTATGGGCATCAAAAACGCGGTCCTGTCCGCCAACGTCGTCAACACCAGGCGCCCGACCGTCGCCGGCGCCGATCGCCATCCAGGCTGGCACGCACTACGCAAACTGGCCGCGCGTATCACCACGCCGCTGCTCCCGGATGACTATCTGCGCCTGGCCAACCCCTTGTGGTCGGCACGGGAACTGCGCGGTCGCATCGTCGAGGTGCGTCGCGAGACCGAGGACTCCGCCACGCTGGTGATCAAACCCGGCTGGGGATTCAGCTTCGACTACCAGCCCGGCCAGTACATCGGAATCGGGTTGTTCATTGACGGACGCTGGCGCTGGCGGTCGTACTCGCTCACGTCGAGCCCGGTCAGCGCGGGCACGATCACGATCACGGTCAAGGCGATGCCGGAGGGCTTCCTGTCCACCCACTTGGTTGCCGGTGTGGAACCGGGGACCATCGTGCGGCTGGCCGCGCCCCAGGGCAATTTCGTGCTGCCGGACCCCGCCCCGCCGGCGATCCTGTTCCTCACCGCCGGGTCGGGAATCACCCCGGTGATGTCCATGTTGCGAACCCTGTTGCGCCGCAACCAGATCGGCGACATCACGCATCTGCATTCGGCGCCTACGGCTGCCGATGTCATGTTCGCCGCCGAGCTGGCCGCACTCGCCGACGACCACCCCGGCTATCGTCTGTCGATCCGCGAGACCCGGGTGCAGGGTCGACTCGACCTGTCCCGGCTCGACGAGCAGGTGCCCGACTGGCGTGAACGTCAGACCTGGGCGTGCGGGCCGGCGGGCATGCTCGACCGGGCCACCAAGATGTGGACCGCCGCCGGCGTCGGCGATCGGTTGCACCTGGAGCGCTTCGCGGTGGCCAAAGCCGCGCCGGCCGGTTCGGGCGGGACGGTGACGTTCGCCCGCAGCGGTAAGAGGGTGGCCGCGGATGCGGCGACGTCGGTGATGGACGCCGGCGAAGCGGCCGGTGTGCAGATGCCGTTCGGTTGCCGGATGGGTATTTGTCAGTCCTGCGTCGTCGACTTGGTGGAGGGTCATGTCCGTGACCTGCGGACGGGGGAGCAGCACGATCCTGGCACCCGCGTACAGACGTGCGTGTCGGCCGCATCGGGCGACTGTGCGGTCGACATCTAGAGTTACCCCCGGGTAACCTACGGGTACGTAGGTTATTCACAATCCATGAGGAGACCATGGCTATCACGGACGTCGACGTATTTGCGCACCTGACGGATGCCGATATCGAAAATCTCGGCATCGAACTGGATGCGATCCGCCGCGACATCGAAGACTCGCGCGGTGAACGGGACGCCCGCTATATCCACCGCACCATCGCCGCCCAGCGCGCGCTGGAACTGTCCGGCCGGGTGATTCTGGCCGCCAGCTCACGGCGCTCGGCCTGGTGGGCCGGCACCGCGACCTTGGGCGTGGCCAAGATCATCGAGAACATGGAGATCGGCCACAACGTCATGCACGGCCAGTGGGACTGGATGAACGACCCCGAAATCCACTCCTCCACGTGGGAGTGGGACATGAGCGGGTCGTCCAAGCACTGGCGCTACACCCACAACTTCGTGCACCACAAGTACACCAACATCCTGGGCATCGACGACGATGTCGGCTACGGACTGCTGCGGGTCACCCGCGACCAGCCGTGGAAGCGGTTCAACATCTTCAACCTGGTGTGGAACACCCTGCTTTTGCTGCTCTTCGAGTGGGGTGTCGGCCTGCAGCACGTCGAGATCGGCAAGATCGCCAAGAAGCGGATGGACCACGCGGAGGCCCGCGAGCGCATCGACGAGTTCCTGCTCAAAGCCGGGCGCCAGGTCGTGAAGGACTATGTCGCGTTTCCGGCGCTCACCTCGCTGTCGCCCGGCGCGACGTATGCCTCGACGCTGAAGGCCAACGCGCTGGCCAACGTGATCCGCAATGTCTGGGCGAATGCCGTTATCTTCTGCGGCCACTTCCCGGACGGTGCAGAGAAGTTCACCAAGACGGACATGATCGGTGAAACGCAGGGCCAGTGGTACCTGCGGCAGATGCTCGGCAGCGCCAACTTCGAGGGTGGCTGGCTGCTGCGGTTCATGAGCGGCAATCTCTGCCATCAGATCGAGCACCATCTCTACCCGGATCTGCCCAGCAACCGGTTGCACGAGATCTCGGTGCGCGTCCGGGAGGTCTGCGACAAGTACGACTTGCCCTACACGACGGGGTCATTCCTGATGCAATACGGCAAGACGTGGCGCACGCTGGCCAAGCTGTCGCTGCCGGACAAGTACCTGCGCGACGGCGCCGACAATGCGCCCGAGACGCGCAGCGAGCGGATGTTCGCCGAGTTGGGACCGGATTTCGCCGGCACCGACCCGACGACCGGGCGCCGGCGCGGCCTCAAGACGGCGATCGCGACCGTGCGCGGTTGGCGGCGTAGCAAGCGGTCGGTGGCCGCGCCCACCGACGACGACCTGGCGGCCTAGCTTCCGTCGGCCACCGTCGCCGAGGGTGACGTCACAGTCACGCTCGACGCTCAATGTCAAGTGGTTAGTGCAACGCGGTTAGGCGGCTTGATCGAGCAGGGCTGCTAAGCGTTGGGCGGGGGTG